>CATKYJ010000031.1 GCA_949840885.1 uncultured Acetatifactor sp. | reverse complement strand
GGCGGGAGGCATATTTCACCGCAAAACAGAGAATCCGTTTCCGGGCGGACAGCCCCCGGATTGACTTTGACACGGAGATTGACTGGCAGGAGCACCACAGGATTTTGAAAGCGGATTTTCCTACCACCGTGTATACAAAGGAAGTGCTCCAGGAGATTCAGTTCGGCTATATAAGGCGGCCCACCCACAAGTCCAGGCAGTATGAGCAGGACCTCTATGAGACCTGCCATCACAAATATGCGGTGCTTACAGACGGGGAGAACGGCTTCGCGCTGTTGAACGACTGTAAGTACGGTCTGTCTGCAAAAGACAGCCGGCTTTCCCTGACCCTGCTGCGGGCGCCTGTGATGCCGGACATGAGGGCGGACAGAGGGTTACAGAGATTTACTTATTCCATTCTGCCCTTTACCGGGCCTTTTGTGCACAGCAGGGTGACGGAGGAGGCCTATGAGTGCAATGTGGAGGTCACTGCCCGGGGCTTTGGAGGGGGGACTTCGGAGGAGAGCTGCAAGGTGGCTTCCGTGAAAGGGGCTGTGTCATTCTTTCGGCTGGAGGGCGGTCATGTGATGCTGGAGACCTGTAAGCCTGCCTTTGACAGGCGGGACGCCGTGGTGCTGCGGCTCTATGAGACCAAGGGCTGCGCCGGTGAGACCAGGCTTTCCCTGCCCCGCTGTGTAAGGAGAGTCTTTGCCTGCAATATGCTGGAGGAGCCGGGGGAGGAGCTGGCGTTTGTCCGGGGAAAAGTGCGGATGCGGTTTGGGGCCTTTGAGATTCGGACGCTGCTGCTGGTATTATAAAAGTCCGCTTGGAACGGCTGGCCGGGGAAAGAATATGAGTACAATACAGTAAATTTCCGCAGAGATGATAGATGCCTGGAGAGGCATGGGGGAGTGACGCTATGTATGATATCGGAATTGATGTGGGAGGTACCGGCATTACCGCCGGGCTTGTGGACGACGAATGCAGACTGACGGCAGGAAAAACCATTGCCACGGACAGGGAACTTACGGCCGGGGCAATGGCGGGAGTGCTGATGGGTCTGGTAAGAGATCTGATGGCGGAGAACGGCGTAAATGCCTCCGGTGTCCGGACTATTGGCGTGGGAGTACCGGGGACGGCAAACGCTGAGACCGGCCGGATCGAGTATGCCAACAACCTGCCTTTCTGTCAGGGGAATTTAAGGGATCTTTTGCAGAGACAGACCTCCAAAAAAATTTACTTTGAAAACGACGCCAATGCGGCGGCCTGGGGAGAGTACCTGGTTCTTGACAAAAAGCCGGATTCCTTTCTCATGGTGACCTTGGGCACCGGGGTAGGGGGAGGCATCATTCAGGACGGGAAGATTCTGCGGGGCGTTAACTATGCCGCCGGGGAACTGGGGCATATGACCATCCGCTATAACGGGATTCCCTGCAACTGCGGCAGGCGGGGGTGCCTGGAAGCCTATGCTTCCGCCGAGGCGCTGATAGCCAGAGCCCGGAGAGCCATGGACAAAAAAAGGAATAGCCTTCTCTGGGAGCTGTGCGGTGAAAACCAGGAAAACATGAATGCGAAGCTTGTGTTTGACGCTTACAGGCAGGGGGATAAGACGGCAGTAAAGGTATTGGAAAAATACGCGGAGCTCTTAAGCGAGGGGCTTGCCAATATGATTAATATCCTTCAGCCCCAGGTGCTGTGCATCGGAGGCGGTATCAGCAGGTCGGGAGACATTTTGCTGCCGATGCTTCGGGAGAGGGTCAGCGGGAAGATTTATTCCAGGGATTCCGCTGTGAATACGGAACTGAGGGCGGCAAGGCTGGATAATGACGCGGGGATCATCGGCGCCGCCAAGCTGCGGCTCTGCGAAGGATAACGCGACTTTTGCGCTTTGACTTGCACCGATGGGAATTATAAACAGTCACTAAGGAGGTACATATGGAAAAGCATTATCAGAAAATGATTTTGGATACCCAGGACAGGGTGGTGAAGTCTCTGCAGATTCAGATTCTGGATCCGGAAAGTCCGCGGTACGGAGGCTTTGCGGACCCCACGGGGATTGTCCAGGCGAAGTTTGCAATTTACCGCATCGCCAGCATGGTGGCGGCATACTGCAATGAGGATACCTGCTTTTATCAGGATGAAAGGGTGCTTTCCGGGATTATGACAGGGCTGGACTATGTGACTCGGGTCCAGCACGAGAACGGCCTGTTTGACTACATTACCTGTAATTTCTTTTCCGCGCCCGACACGGCTTTCTGCGTCAAGAAGCTGTTGCCGGTGTATCAGTATCTGAAAGCCAGGAAAGAGGGAGCGCTTGGCGGGGAGCTGACAACAGAGGAAAACGGTATCCTGGAAAAGGTGGAGGGCATTGTGCGCAGGGGGGCCTATGGCCTTTTGCAGGGGGGCTTCCATACGCCCAACCACCGCTGGGCCATTGCCTCCGTGCTGATGAGCTGCAGCAGGCTCTTTGCCTGTGAGGAGATGGAGCATGCGGCTTTCACCTATCTGAATGAGGGGATTGACTGCAATGAGGACGGGGAGTTTGCGGAGAAGTCGGCAGGGAATTATAACCGGATCAATAACGATGCCATGATTCTGCTGTCGGAGGCTACGGGGGATGCTTCCTACGAGCAAAATGCCCTCCGGAATCTCCACATGATGCTTACCTACTGGGAACCTGACGACAGTGTCTTTACGGCCAATTCCACCCGTTTTGACAAGGACAGGCTGGTATATCCAAAAGACTACTATATGGAATATCTGAAGATGGGAGTGAAATATGACATTCCGGAATTCCTCCAGATGTGTAATACTATATTTGAAATTGTGGACAGGCGGCAAATCACTTCACCGGATTTCCTGATCTGGTTCATGCTGCATCCGGAATACCGGAAGCTGGAATTTGAGGGAAGTTATCACCGGCCTGACTTTGAGCGCTTTTATGCGGAATCCGGCATTGCCAGGGGCCAGCAGGGCCGGTTTACCTATACGGTGATGAACGGAAAGTCCAATTTCCTCTATCTCCACAACGGCACCGTGAAGCTGGAGATGAAAGTGGCGGGAAGCTTCTGCGAGCACAGGGCTTTTCGCAGCGAACAGATGGAACGGGTGTCTGCCGGGGAGTATCGCTTAAGCCAGGTAATGAGAGGCTGGTACTATCTGCCCTTTGCAGAGAAGCCCCCTACCAGCGACTGGTGGAAGATGGACAATGGCTCCCGGGACAAAAAGCCGGGGCCTGATATGCACATTGATGTGTGGGTAAAGGAAGTGGAGAACGGACTGGATGTGCGGGTGAAGACCTCCGGTGTGGAGGGGGCTCCCTGGCGAATCGAGCTTGCGTTCTCCGGTGTGGATTTTCTCACCAACGATTACGTGGACCTGCCGCTGACGGGCAGCGAGGTGATTGTGGTGAAGCAGGGCTTTACCCAGGTGGGAAACGGGAAAGACGCTTTGGTCACAGGCCCCTGCTTCAGGGAACATCATTTTACCGAGGGCAAGGAGGACAGCGAGGCGAAGACGCCCGGAGCCGCTACATTGTATCTGACGGCATATACGCCCTTTGACAGGGAGATACAGATCCGGGACAAGGTGAGCTGCTACCGGTGAGGAGGCGCTTTCGGGATCGGTAATGGATGGCCAGGCGGAATCGGCCTGTGGAATTCGAGAATCCCATATGGGATGCGGAGAGCTGGATTTAGGTCGGCAGCCAGGGAGGAGCAGGGGACTTTGGAGCGAAACGAGAAAGAACTGGTGAAAACATATGTGCCCCATCTGCGGTATGACCGGGCGGAGCCTTTTGCGCTGCAGGGAATCGGCTATACCCTGTATGGAGAAAAAATGAATAAAGAATTGCTTGATTCCGGCATAAAAATATGGCAGAATGGAGAGAGAGGAATGTCCGCAAAAAGTCCTTCCTGTAGGCGTATCATACAGGCGCCTCCAGAGGGGATGGCAATTGAGTATGCCTTTTACTACGATTTTGACATCCAGCATCTCTACGACCTGGAGCACGCCTTTGTGTATCTGGACAGAGAGGGGCAGATCGTAGGTGTGGAGAGCAGCTTCCACGGGAAATTCCTGAACAGCAGGATAGAGGGCGTCACCCAGTATGAGGGCAGCCATCCGGTGCTGTATGTGCAGCCGGGAAAGCACGCGTTTTTTCCCGCCCCGTCATATTTTCAGCTTGTGATTGACAGGGACACGGCCTGCCACAGGGATGCGGGGGAGGCAGGATTTCTCATCGGCCCCATGTTCGAGGGCAGGCTCTTTACGGATGTGGAGAGAGACCGGAAAGTGGAGAACTATATTCGCAGGAACTATGCTTTTAGGCCATCCTGGGATTTTACGGACAAAAGTCCTGATGGGCGCAGTACGGAGGAGCTTCTCATGCCCTGGAAAGAGCTGGACGGGCTGATGCTGCGGCGCCTGGAGGAATGGAGCAGGAAAATAGAAGAGGATACGCCCGCTTAAAGCGGAGGGAAAGGAAGTGGTTTGAGCATGCAGTACATTACATTTGACCAGACAAAAGAGTATGATCTGATTTTGCTGGGCAGGGTGGCCATTGATTTTAATCCGGTGGATTTAAACCGTCCTCTGGAGGAGAGCACAAATTTTAATAAGTATCTGGGAGGGTCCCCGGCCAATATCGCGGTGGGGATGGCCCGTTTGGGCAAAAAGGTGGGTTTTATCGCCAGGGTGTCCGATGACCAGTTCGGAGATTATGTGACCCATTATTTTCAGAAAGAGGGCATTGATACCAGCCATATCTCAAGGTGCAGAAATGGGGAGAATTTAGGGCTTACCTTTACAGAGATCATCAGCCCCTCAGAGAGCCGGATACTGATGTATCGGGACGGAGTGGCGGATCTGATGCTGGAGCCGGAGGATGTGGACGAAGAGTATATCAAGAAGACCAAAGCTCTTTTGATTTCCGGCACCGCGCTTGCGGCCAGCCCCTCCAGGGAGGCTGCGCTGAAAGCCATGATGCTGGCGAAGAAGAACGACATACCTGTGATATTTGACATTGACTACAGAGCTTATACCTGGAAGAGTGAGGATGAAATATCCGTGTACTATTCCCTTGTGGCTGCGCAGAGCGATGTGATTCTGGGCTCCCGGGAGGAATTTGACCTGACGGAGCGGGTTCTGGGGGTCTGCGGGGATGACGGCGAGAGTGCGAAGCGCTGGCAGGGGTACGGGTGTAAGATAGTGGTGATCAAGCACGGCAAGGAGGGCTCCACGGCCTATACCTGCGATGGCAGCCATTACACGGTAAAGCCGTTCCCCACCAACGCCATGAAAGGCTTTGGCGGTGGGGATGGGTACGCATCTTCCTTTATCAGAGCGCTTATAGACGGCTGCAGCGTGCCCCAGGCTTTGGAGTACGGCTCTGCTTCCGCCTCCATGCTGATTTCTGCACATAGCTGCTCCTCCGCCATGCCTACGCTTTCAGAGGTGGAAGAATTCATTCGGGAAGAAAAGGCGAAATACGGCGAGATGGTAGTGTGAGAAATACACTCACGCAGAAGAATGCCCAAGCGATTCCTATTTGCTTTGCGCGGGCAATTCTTCCGGGGTGGCACCGGGATTTCGCTTGTATGTGCCGATGAAGCGGCATGAGGCGGAGCATAGCGGGCTACAAGACTTTGGAATGCTTTGGAATGGAAAGAAAGGAGCGGACATGTACGAGAATCCGGAATTTAATGAAAAAGGGGAGAAAATCCTCTGCCAGGAGACGGGGAAAAACAGCCAGATGCTGATGGATGTGCGTGTGCAGAGGCTGAAAGAGGGAGAAAAAGTCAGAATTTTGGAGCAGGAAAAGGAGACTGCTATTCTGCTGCTTGCGGGGAAAGTGGTTTTTGCCTTTGAGGGAAAGAAAGAGACCGGAACGCGGCGTAGCGTCTTTCTGGATAAACCCTACTGCCTGCACTGCTGCTGCAGAAGAGAGATGATCGTCACGGCCCTGGAGGACAGCAGACTGCTGATTCAGCAGACCGGCAATCCGTCCGTCTTTGACACCGTGTTCTATACGCCGGAAATGTGCACCCTGCAGGAGTTCGGAAAGGAGCAGTGGGAGGGCACTGCCCACAGGCAGGTGCTGACCGTGTTTGACTATGAGAACGCCCCCTATTCCAATATGGTCATGGGAGAGGTGTTCCACAAGCCGGGCTGCTGGTCCAGCTACCCGCCCCACTTCCATCCCCAGCCGGAGCTGTACTATTATGAGTTCGACAAGCCTCAGGGCTTTGGGGTGGGCTTTGTGGGCGAAGAGTGCTTCCGGGTGGAGAACCAGAGCTGCCTTGCCATTACGCCCATGCATGCCCATCAGCAGGTGGCGGCTCCGGGATACCGGATGTACTACGCATGGCTGATACGGCATCTGGAGGGGGATCCCTGGCGGAAGACCCGGATTGTGGACCCGGCCCATGAGTGGCTGGACCATTCGGACTATCAGACCTGATCCGAGGGGGGACACCTGTTTGCAGATAAAGATTTGAATAGGAAACACATGAACCGGGACGAGGGATGTAATATGGAGTTGGAAATACAGACTTATACAAAGGAAAGAATATCCGACGTTTTGGACTTTGAAAGAAGATTGCGCCTGGAAGAGAAGTTCTGGGGGTGGGAAATCGATGAAGCCTATGTCAGTGCTGTGGAAAGAAGCTTTGAAGACAGGAGCTTTGACGACTCCGTTTCTCTCTTGGCATATGAGGACGGCGCGGTGATTGGCAGGATCGATGCATCCCTGATTGCAAGCCATTTTGACGGCTCAAAAAAAGCGTATCTTGATTGGATATGCGTGATAAAAAGCAGCAGACATCGCGGGGTGGCGCAGCGGCTGCTGGAATCTTTGAGGCAGATCTTAAAGGACAGACATATCGACACGCTGATTGCTTTGACTGCTGCCAATGAGGAGGCCCAGCGCTTTTATAAGAGTGTTTCCGATTCTGTGATGAGGGATGTTGGCATTTGGATCGATATTAAGTGACGTAAATTTTGACTTGCCGGTGCAAATGGTTCGGAATCGCTTTGCTTTTTGCCGGTATCGCCGCTTAAAAAGAAGCGGTTCAATTCCGAAAAGAGAGAAATTTCATGAAGTAAAAATGCTATAAAGAAAGGATGGGATAAAATATGGCAGTTATGACAACCGCTCAGGCGCTGGTCCGTTTCCTGGATAACCAGTATGTGTCCTTTGACGGGCGGGAAACCAAATTTGTGGAGGGTATTTTTACCATATTCGGACACGGAATCGTGTGCGGACTGGGGGAGGCGCTGGATTCCTGCCCCGGGGGACTTAAGGTCTATCAGGGAAAGAACGAGCAGGGCATGGCCCATGCGGCCACGGCCTTTGCCAAACAGAATAACAGGAGAAAGATCATAGCCTGCGCTTCCTCCATAGGACCGGGGGCGGCGAACATGATCACGGCAGCGGCTACGGCCACGGTAAACCATGTGCCCCTGCTGCTCTTTCCGGCGGACGCTTTCTCCACCAGGCAGCCGGACCCGGTGCTGCAGCAGTTTGAGCAGACGGATTCCCTGGCCATTACCACCAATGACGCCTACCGCGCGGTGTGTCGGTACTGGGACAGGATCGCCAGGCCGGAGCAGCTGATGTCGGCCATGATCAACGCCATGCGCGCGCTGACGGACACGGCACAGGCCGGAGCGGTGTGCATTTGCCTGCCCCAAAACGTGGAGGGGGAGTGCTACGATTTCCCGGAGGAATTCTTCCGCAAGAGAGTGCACCGCATAGTGAGATGCGTGCCTGCCGCGGAGGAGCTGGAAGAGGCGGCAGAGGCGCTGGCAGCGGCTAAGAAGCCTCTGGTGATCTGCGGCGGAGGCGTGCGCTATTCGGAAGCCGGAGAGGCGCTGGAGCAATTCTGCGAGGAGTTCGGGATTCCCTTTGCGGAGACCCAGAGCGGCAAGACGGCCTGCCTCTCCTCCCATGCCTGCAATCTGGGAGGACTGGGCGTCACGGGAAACAGCGCCGGCAATGACATTGCCAAAGAGGCGGATGTGATCCTGGGCATCGGCACCCGGTTTTCCGATTTTACCACCGGCTCCAAATCCCTGTTCCGGGAGGATGCGCAGGTGGTCACCCTAAATACCTCGCGCTTTGACGCTTACAAGCTGGGCGCGGTGAAAGTGGTGGGGGATGCGAAGCTTGGCATTCTGGAGCTGGGGAAACTGCTGCGGGCAAAGGGATACCACAGCGGCTACACAGACGAGGTAAAAGCGGCGAAAGAGGGATGGGACAGGGAGATGGAGCGTCTCTCCGCCTATGCTTACGGCGACGGATTCAAGCCCCTGATCGCTGCCGGAAATCCGCAGACCATTCCGGAATTCATTGAGATGACTGGCAGCGCCCTGACCCAGACGGCGGTGGTGGCCAGAGTGAGGGAGAAGATTCCGGCAGATGCCATCTGCGTGGGGGCTGCGGGCTCCCTGCCCGGAGATCTGCAGCGCATGTGGACCTCGGACGAGCGCTATTCCTACAATATGGAATACGGCTATTCCTGTATGGGCTATGAGATCGCAGGCGCTTTCGGCTCCAAGCTGGCGCAGCCCCGGCGGGAAGTGTACGCCATGTGCGGGGACGGCAGCTACCTGATGCTCCACTCGGAACTGGTGACCTCTATCCAGGAACATCAGAAAATCAATGTGCTGCTCTTTGACAACAGCGGTTTCGGCTGCATCAACAATCTGCAGATGTCAAACGGCATAGGCAATCTGGCCACGGAGTTCCGCTTCCGCGACAAAGACGGGAAACTCCTGGGAGACCTGATGCCCATTGACTTTGCGGCCTGTGCCGCGGGATACGGCGCAAAGACCTATCACGTGACGAGTATGGAGGAGCTGGACGCGGCCCTGGAGGATGCCCTGAAGCAGGAGGTATCCACCCTCATCGACATCAAGGTGCTGCCCAAGACCATGACCGACGGATACGGGGCCTGGTGGCATGTGGGTATCGCGGGACATTCCGACAACGAAAAGGTGCGGGAAGCATTCGAGAATAAGCAGAAAAATCTGGAGAAAGCGAGGAAATACTGATGTTAGACAGACAAAAGGTGCGTCTGGGCATAGCGCCCATCGCATGGACCAACGACGACATGCCGGACCTGGGAGCCGAGAACACGTTTGAACAGTGCGTGTCCGAGATGGCCCTGGCAGGCTTTACGGGCTGTGAGGTGGGCAATAAATACCCCAAAGACACGGCAGTGCTGAAAAAGGCTTTGGAGCTTAGGGGGATTGCGATATGCAATGCCTGGTACTCCACCTTTCTCACCACGGCGCCCTACGAAGAGACCGAGAAAGGCTTTATCCAACACATCACTTTCCTGAAAGAGATGGGTGCAAAGGTGGTGGGTGTGTCCGAGCAGGGACATTCCATCCAGGGAACGGACAAATCCATTTTCCGGGATAAATATGTGATGAACGATGAGGAGTGGGAGCTTCTGTGCACAGGCCTGAATAAACTGGGGAAAGTGGCTAAGGACGTAGGAATAGCGCTGACATTCCATCACCACATGGGAACCGTGGTGCAGACGGCTGCGGAGATTGACCGGATGATGGAAAACACGGATCCGGAGCTGGTGGGCCTGTTATTTGACAGCGGCCATCTGGCATACTGCGGCGAGGATTATCTGGCGGTGCTGAAAAAGTATGCGGCCAGAACCAGGCATGTACATCTCAAAGACATCCGCCCGGAAGTGGTGGCCAAAGTGAAAGCGGAGAATTTAAGCTTCCTTGCGGGCGTGAGACTGGGAACGTTTACAGTGCCCGGGGACGGCAGCCTGGATTTCGCTCCCATCTTTGACGTCCTTTCGGATACGGGCTATGAGGGCTATGTGCTGGTGGAGGCAGAGCAGGATCCGGCGGTGGCGAATCCGCTGGAATATGCTATGAAAGCCAGAAAGTATATCGCGGAAAAGGCGGGGCTGTAAGGCGGTGGCTGCGATGCCGGGGTGACTGACAGGGAATGCTCATGCACATCGCCCTTATGGTTCTTTGCAGAAAATATTGCCATGGGTATCATATGGCTGTGCGCGGGAATTGCGGAACTAATCATCGCCCTGGCAAGACGCAGTAAGGAGAAGAAAAGCAAGTAAATTCCGGTTTGCTGAGTTGTAAAGCGAATGCAAAATGCAGTAAAAAAATAAAATAACCGGCCGCGTAGGCGGGCGGAATGGAGGATGAAATGATCAAGATTGGAATTATCGGTGCAGGACGTATCGGAAAGGTACATTTGCAGTCCATCACATACCATGTGAAAAATGCCTGTGTGAAAGCGGTGGCGGATCCTTTCATGAATGAGGAGACGGAAAAATTTATCCGGGATTTAGGGGTGCAGAAAGTCTGCAAGGATTATAAGGAGATTCTGGAGGATTCCGAGATCGACGCGGTTTTGGTATGTTCCTCTACGGACACCCACGCGTCCATTTCCATCGAGGCCATTGAGGCCGGAAAGCATGTGTTCTGCGAGAAGCCCGTGGACCATTCCCTGGCCAAAATCCAGGCGGTGGCGGACGCTTTGGCCGCCCATCCAGGCTGCAAGTTCCAGGTGGGCTTCAACCGCCGCTTCGACCACAATTTCGCGGCCGTGAGAAAGGCTTATGATGAGGGCAGGATCGGGGAAGCCCATATACTCAAGATTACATCCAGGGATCCCGAGCCCCCCAATCCCGCATATATCAAGGTTTCCGGTGGCATGTTTTTAGATATGACCATCCATGACTTTGACATGGCCTGCTTCCTGACCAACAGCGATGTGGAGGAGGTTTACGTGCAGTCTGCGGTGCTGGTGGATCCGGCCATCGGGGAACAGGGAGATGTGGACACGGCCATCATTACCATGAAAATGGCAAACGGCGCCCTGGCTGTCATTGATAATTCCAGGCGTGCTGCCTACGGCTATGACCAGAGGGCAGAGCTCTTCGGCTCAAAGGGAATGGCTGCCACCGCAAACGATACCCTTTCTTCCGTAGTCATTTCCAACAGCGAGGGCGTCACCGGAGAGAAGCCTCTGTTCTTCTTCCTGGAGAGATACATGGAATCCTTTGCGGAGGAGATGAGACAGTTCGTGGACGCCTGTGAGAACGGCACTGAAGTGCCGGTGGGAATCCACGCCGGAATGCAGTCCGTGAAAATCGGCCTGGCGGCGAAGAAATCCGTGGAAGAGCACAGGCCGGTGAGAATGTCGGAGATGGACTAAGCCCTTTGTCTATGCGCTGCAAAGCGAAGCCGATTTGGACTATGGCAATACCCGCGCAAATGTCTGATGCAAAATGTCCGGATGAGTGCAGAGTGGGCATTCATGGAGAAATCTTGGAAGATTGACTGCTTTCCGGTCTGGGAAACGGTAAAGTCGGTGCATATGCGCGGAAGAATGGAGGAAGAGAGATATGTCTTATCAGTTTATCATGCCAAAGCAGATATTCTATGGGGAGGGCGCGCTGGAACAGGCCGCCCCTGTCATTGCGGGCTGCGGCAGCAAGGCGCTGATCGTTACGGATCCGGTGATGGTAAAGCTTGGGAACGTGGAGGCTGTCCAGGAAATGCTTGCAAAAGCCGGCGTAGCTTACGCTGTTTTTGAGGGCGTCACCGGGGAACCTACGGACAAAATGGTGGAGGCCGGAATGGCAGTGTGGGAGCAGGAGAAATGTGATTTTCTCATTGCCGTAGGAGGCGGCTCCCCCATCGACACCATGAAAGCCATCGGCGTGGTGGCTGTAAAGGGCGGGTCCATCAATGACTGGTACGGAAAGGAAATCACAGGCGCTCTGCCGCCTATGACGGCCGTTCCTACTACCAGCGGAACCGGTTCAGAGGCCACCCAGTTCACCATTATCACCAATACAGAGGCGGACATCAAGATGCTGCTAAAGGGCAGGAATCTGATGCCGGATATCGCAGTGGTTGATCCCAGATTTACCATGACGGCGCCCGCTGCCATCACGGCCGCCACGGGGCTGGACGCTCTCTGCCATGCGGCGGAAAGCTATACCTCCAGAAAGGCCCAGCCCATGACGGATACCCTGGCGGTCAGCGCGGTGAAGCGGATTTTCAAATATCTGCCAGTCTGTTATACCGCTGCTGCCCAGGGGAAAGAACCGGATAGTCGGGAGGACGGGATATCCGTTGCAGAAGCCAGGATGCAGATGAGTCTGGCGGCGCTGGAAGCGGGCATTGCGTTCAACAACGCTTCCGTCACGGTGATCCACGGCATGAGCCGTCCCATTGGAGCTCTGTTCCATGTGCCCCATGGTGTCAGCAATGCCATGCTGCTGCCGACCTGTTTTGCATATGTATACAGAGAGGCAGCGGACCGTTTCGCGGAACTGGGAAAGGCTGTGGGAGCGGCCGGCGCGGAGGATACGGACCTGGAGGCAGCGGAAAAGTTTATCCGGGCCTGCAGGGAACTGTGCAGTTTCTGCCATATTCCTACGCCTGAGGAATTCGGGATAGACAGGGAGGAATTTCTGGAGAAGATTCCCAAGATGACCCAGGACGCCTTAGCCTCCGGCTCCCCGGCCAACACCCGAAAGGAGCTTAATGCAGAAGACATTGCTGTAATGTATAAATCGCTGTTGAGCTAATACATTGAAAAAGCCTGAGAAAGTCCTGCCGCGTCAGTATAGTGCGTCAGGACTTTTTTATGCGCAGGCCCGCATATGGAAATCTGCCATAGAGGCGGCATGCGGGCCGCGTGGCGAGTAGTGGAGAAATGAGTTTGCCTACTCGAATGATAGCCTGCGGAAAACAGTTGACTGTCTTTGGCGAATGGAAGTATTTTTAAAAGCATATACTACAGTAAGCGGATGACAATGGCAGAGGTCTCATATGAGGAAGATAACGAAAGCAATCCTGTTGTTCGATTTGGTGGCAGGGATGCTTTTTCTGGGTTTTTACGGGATGCGCAGCAGGGCGGTAGTGACGGACAGCGGTATCGTTCGGGTGGCAGAGGAGAAGAGGCTTCAGGAGGCAGATGTAAAGAAGATTGCCATAACCTTTGACGATGGCCCGCATCCCAGCTATACGGCCCAGCTTTTGGACGGGCTGAAAGAACGCGGCATCCATGCCACCTTTTTCGTAACGGGGGAGCATGCGGAATTACATCCTGATATTATCGAAAGGATGTTTGAAGAGGGACATCTGATCGGCAACCATACATACAGCCATATCCAGCTGACGAAGAATAACCGGGAAAAATTTAAGAATGAGCTGATCAAGACCAACGAAATATTAAAGGAGATCACCGGGGAGGAAGTACAGTATGTGCGGCCTCCCTATGGGTCCTGGGACAAAAGCTTCGAGAAAGAACTGAATATGTTCCCAGTGCTCTGGACGGTGGATCCTCTGGACTGGAGCTCCCGGAACGTGGGACGTATTACGGAGAAGATTGTCAGCAAGACCGGAGAGAATGACATTATTCTGATGCATGACTACTATGACACATCAGTGACGGCAGCGCTGAAAGCCATTGACGAGCTGCTGGAGGAGGGATATACCTTTGTGACGGTGGAGGAGATTTTGTTTGACTGAAAATCTTTCTATCATAGAACTAATGATTACATGGTTCGCGAAGCGTTTAGGACTATCTGTCACAGAGCCACAAAATCGAAAAGGACACCCTGCAGGGTGAGGGATGCCAGACCCTACTCGGCCAGTGCTATGGCGAAAAGAACTTGGGTGAACGACGAGCTGTTCCATGAGTGGTTCTCCAATGGCAGAAACTGCTTCCTGTAAGAAACATTAAAGGCCACTGTTCCTGATACCGCTCATGGAGCATGCTGTCCCGCATGATTCAGCACAAGTCCGGCAGCGATATTGCCGGTTTTATAGGAACCATGTTTTTCTCAGAACTCAAAATATGTGCCCGGTAAAATGCATTCCGCCTGGGCACTGCTTCCGGGCTTCCGGAAATACAGTTCCGTGGCCGTAGGGTTATAGATCCGGTTGCCGTCCGCGGAGAACTCCAGTCTGTTGAAAGCCTGTACATAATCGTAAATCTGAATGTTTGTGGCATACCAGATATCATCATGCCTACCCGCAAAAGCGGCGAATTCCTCTATGACATTCCAGTTGTCCTTTTCCTCGAACTCATAGCTGTGTCCCCACAGATAAAACATCCAGGGACCTTGTTGGGGCGTTTCTTCCACAAACTTCTTTGCCAGGTTCATCAGTTCCGGATCGTTGTGGTGGCAGGTGGCCTCCAGCCGCAGCCAATCCGTTGGCATGTCAAAAGAGCGGGTAGAAACGACCGTCCTGCCGTATACCAGGCCGGCCTTTTTCAGGCATTCCACAGTGGTATCATTGTATGTACCGAAAGGATACGCCATCCCCCTGACAAGCGTATGGAATTTGTTTTCCAGGTTTTCCCTGTCTTTGAGCAGCTCCCACATGGCCGTATGTTCCTGGAGCTTCTCCAGAAAAGGATGTGTCAGTCCATGCACGGCAACCTCATGGCCGCAGTCGGTGTATACCGCTGATACCTGCTTGTCGGTTAATCTGCGGTGAATGGTGCCCTTCGGATAAACGGTGCCCTCCGGCGCGAACAGCCCGCTGTTTAGATTGAAAGTACCTTTTAGGCCGTATTGATCCATAATTTCCATCAGCCTGATGTCCTGCTCTACACCGTCATCATAGCTGAGGGTGAGGGCTTTTGATTTCCCTTTCGGGAAACGCATGAAAATTCCTGCCATGTTGCTTTCCTCCTTGATTCTTCAAATATTTCTCAAAGTCCCGGCTTTTCCCCGGCTTTTCTTTCTAGTTATCATATCACGGCAGTTTGCCTGTGGCAAGTTTTTTAAGGAAAGGTGACGTAATTTGTGACTTTATTCCCGCGAGCAATGAGTCAAGTGGGCATGCTTGCATGCACATTTGACGAATGCCGCGAGGGTCAAATACCCCGTTGCTTGCAGCGGGGTATTTGATTGGGAAAAAATGGAACGACATCCAACAGAAAATCCTTGTGCTTTTGCCAGGAGACGCCCGGCCTGGCGCTGCGCATATGGCAGAGCGGGTCGGTATTACAAGGAGAAATACCGAATCCAATCTGAAAAAACTTGGAACTGATCCTGCCAGAGTGACTTGGAAGAGTGACTTGGACATAAAAAAGTAGTGAAAATTGTTCGGTTTTGTGTTATGATAAGATATGTTTGTATCATTTCCGGAGATTTTCAGGAGGTCAGAAAATGAAAGTGATTGAAAACCAGACTTTTGATATGGAACGCGCCCTTTATGGATGTGACGGCGTATTGGTAAAGGATTGTTCCTTTGACGGGCCGGCAGATGGGGAGAGCGCTTTTAAAGAGGGAAAGAATATTGAGGTACAGCATTGTTTCTTTAATCTGCGGTATCCTTTTTGGCATGACCACGGACTCGTCATTGAAAATTCGGATATGACGGAGCTTTGCAGAGCTGCCCTGTGGTATTCCGATCATGTAGAGATTCGGGATACCAGGATGCACGGGATCAAAGCGCTCAGAGAGTGCAGCGACATCACCGTCAGACACTGCGATGTCATCTCCCCGGAATTCGGCTGGTTCGTGCAGGGAATCTGTATGGAGGATACCACCGTGGCCGGCGAGTATTTTATGATGCGGTCGGAGAATCTGTCATTCAAAGGGGTAGAGCTGAAAGGGAAATATTCCTTTCAGTACATAAAAAATGCGGTCTTTGAAAACTGTGTCTTTGACACAAAAGACGCTTTCTGGCATGGCGAAAACGTAACGGTTTGGAACAGCGTGATAAAGGGGGAGTATCTGGCATGGTATTCGGACGGGCTGACGCTGATCAACTGTAAGATTGTGGGAACACAGCCGCTGTGCTACTGCAGGAATCTGAAGCTCATTGACTGCGAGATGGTAGATACCGATCTGGCCTTTGAGAAATCTCAGGTGGAGGCAACCGTCACCACTCAGGTGGACAGCATCAAGAACCCGAAGTCCGGCCGGATCCAGGTGCCGGAATTGGGAGAGTTGATCATGGATGAGGCGGAGGCGGAATGCGAGATATGGGTTGCCGGCCAGAGGGCAAAACAGGGCTAAGCGGGCATGAAAAGCATTTTGATTATCGATGATGACATCCATATCGGAAACATGCTTGAGGAGGCATTGACAAAAGAGGGCTACAGCGTTTCCCGCGCCTATTCCGGTACGGAAGCGCTGTTTGTGCTGTCCGAAAAAAGGCCGGATCTTGTCCTGCTGGATTTGATGCTGCCAGGACGAAGCGGCGAGGAGGTGCTGCCGCAGATAATGGAAGAAAGGCATTCCACGGAAGAAAGGCATTCCATGGAAGAAAGGCATTCCATGGAAGAAGGGCATTCCAAGGGAATCCCTGTCATCGTGGTAAGCGCCAAGGGGGATATCGATGGAAAAGTGGATCTTTTGCTGGGCGGCGCGGTGGATTATGTGACCAAGCCCTTTGCCATGAAAGAACTTCTGGCCAGGATTTCCGTACAGCTCCGCAGGGCTGACAGCGCGCCTGCAGCCCCTGTTTTGGTGTTTGATGATATCGCGCTGAATACGGATACTCATATGGTGGACATCGGCGGCAGGGAGATAAGGCTTACCAGGACGGAATACGCCATTTTGAAGTTTCTCATGGGCAACCCCTCTCAGGTGGTGACGAAATCCCTGCTGCTGGAGCGCATCAGCCAGGACACGCCGGACTGCACGGACGGCTCCCTGAAGATGCATGTCAGCAACCTGCGCAGAAAGCTGCGTGAGGTCTCGGGAAAAGACTACATCGAGGCAGTCTGGGGGATTGGCTTCAAAATGCGTGGGTGATGAATCTTTACCATTTCTTTACTGTTTTCTTTACCGGTTTCTTTACTGTCTCAGGATAAGATATCAATGTCACATAAAAATAGCAATACTGGAGACAACAACTGTCTGCCATAAACGATAGTGGACGGGCAGTTGCGGTACTGGAATCAGGAGGTTGTGTTTATGGAGTATGTTCTGCAAACGAATTCTCTGACTAAGAAGTACAAGTATTTCAAAGCGCTGAATCAGCTGACAATGAATGTTCCCAAAGGAGCGATCTATGGCTTTGTAGGCAAGAACGGCGCGGGCAAAACCACGCTGATCAGGCTGATCTGCGGGCTGCAGTCCCCCACCTCGGGGGGCTATACCCTGTACGGCAGGAAGAATACGGACAGGGAGATCTCAAAATCCCGCAGGAGAATGGGAGCCGTGGTGGAGACGCCCTCCATCTACCTTGACATGACGGCCCGGGACAATCTGAAGCAGCAATACCGCATCCTGGGGCTTCCTACCTATGACGGGATGGAGGACATCCTGAAGCTGGTAGGGCTTGCTGATACCGGGAAGAAGATAGCAAGACACTTTTCATTAGGGATGCGCCAGCGGCTGGGCATTGCCATCGCCCTGGTGGGCTCCCCAGATTTCCTGGTGCTGGATGAGCCGGTAAACGGGCTGGATCCCCAGGGGATCATCGAGATCCGGGAATTGATCCTGAAACTGAACCGGGAGCAGCAGATCACTTTCCTGATTTCCAGCCACATTCTGGACGAACTGTCCAGGCTGGCCACTCACTACGGCTTCATCGACAGGGGGCAGATAGTGAAAGAGATCAGCGCGAAAGAACTGGAGAGCGCCTGTAAAAAGTGTATCCGCCTGGAGGTGACTAATACAGGGACGCTGGCCCGTGTGCTGGATGCGATGCATGTGGAGTACAACATCCTTTCCCAAAGGGAAGCGGACGTGTACGCAAAGGTCAATGTATCCAAACTGACCCTGGCCCTGGCGCAGGAAAACTGTGAGGTGATCTCCATGCAGGAGCGGGACGAAAGCCTGGAGAGCTATTATGTCAATTTGATAACATCCGGCTGCAGCAGCGATTCGGACAATGCGATGTGACTAGAGAGATTGGAATAGGAGAAAAGAAAATGAGTAAACTTTTATCAGCAAATTTCCTGCGTTTGAAGAAAAATAAGGTCTTTTGGGGCGGACTGATTCTAATGGCGGCATGGGGGATATTCGTGCCGGTCAAGCTCCATATGGATGCTGCACAGATGAACTATGCGGACAGGGTAGAGGACGGATTCTTTGGCTGCGCCATGTTCATGGGTATTTTCATATCAGTATTTTGCAGCCTGTTCATCGGTACGGAATACAATGACGGAACCATGCGGAACAAGATTATCGTGGGCGGGAAACGTTCGGCAATCTATCTGGCGGGCGCGGCGGTCTCCTGCGCGGCGGGGCTTGCCATGTGCGCGGCATATCTGCTGCCCTACCTTTGTGTAGGGATGCCGCTGATGGGAACCTTTAGCGTCCCCGGGGAAGAAATTTTTCTGACGACGCTTACAGTACTGCTTCTCTCGGCGGTGTTTTCCTCTGTCTTTACCTGCATCGCCATGGTCTGCCAGAACAAAGCCGCTACCGCTGTCATCTGCATCCTGCTGGCCTTTGGCTCTCTGATGTCGGGAATGATACTGAATCAGATGCTGGAAGCGCCCGAGACGCATACGTACTATTCCCTGGACGGGAATGGCGAAATGATCTCCTTCGAGGAGCCAAACCCCAAATACCTGAAAGGGACAAAGCGGGAGATCATCCAGAGCCTTTACGATATCAATCCCGGCGGGCAGGCCATCCAGTGCGCCAGTATGACGGCTGTAAATCCGCTGCGCCTTCCCCTTTACTCCCTTGGAATCATCGTGCTGGCCACAGGCGCGGGAGCAGTTTTGTTTCAAAAAAGAGATTTGAAATAAGGAGATAGTCATTCATGATTGTATGGTTATGGGCCTCCATCGGTGTTCTGGCTCTGGTTATCCTTGGGCTGCTTGTCAAAATCCATATGCTGCAAAGGGCTGCGGAGGAAATCGGGGAGGCCTTTGCCGACAGGCTTGCCACCGATACCAACACGCTGATCGACATTTCCGGCAGGGACAGGCATATGCGCCGTCTGGCGGATGCCGTCAATGTACAGCTTCGCAGGCTCCGGGAAGAGCGCCACAGGTTCCGCCAGGGAGATACGGAACTGAAAGGCGCTGTCACCAATATCTCCCACGATTTGAGGACGCCTTTGACCGCCATCTGCGGGTATCTTGATCTGCTGGAAAAAGAGGAAAAATCAGAAACTGTAGAGCGTTATATCGATATCATCAGGAACCGTTCCGAACTGATGATTCTGCTGACGGAGGAGCTTTTCCGGTATTCCGTCATCCTTTCCGGGGAAAGCGGCGCATCCGCGGAGCCCATAGTCCTGAACCGTGTGCTGGAGGAGAGCATAGCGGCATTCTACACCGCTTTCAAGGAGCGGGACATCACACCCAGGATACGGATGCCGGAAGAGTCCGTGGTCCGGATGCTGGATGGTGCCGCCCTGTCCCGGGTATTCTCCAATCTGCTGCAGAATGCCGTAAAGTACAGCGATGGAGATCTGGAGATCACCCTGCACGAGACAGGGGAGATCATCTTCGCCAACAGGGCTCCCGGGCTGGATCAAGTACAGGTGGGCAGGCTGTTCGACCGCTTTTTTACCGTGGAGTCCGCCAGAAAGTCCACCGGGCTGGGGCTGGCCATCGCAAGGAGCCTGGTGGAGCAGATGGGCGGGAGCATCTCGGCGGAGTATGCGGACGGCAGGCTGCATATCTGGATTTTTTTCAGGAACCAGCCGGCAGACGTGGAAAAGGCATGATATCCGGGATAAGCGATTCATGTGGTTCAAAAAATGACTTGCATAAAATGGGGATTTGTGCTATGGTAAAAACAGATTTCAAAAAGTGTACAGCACTCAGAGGGAACTGGGGTTCCAGGTATCGGCTGAGGCATCTAAGTTCATTATTGTACCGGCTTTTCGCCATTGAATCAAGCAAAACAAAAACAGGACACTGACAGGCGAAAAGAACGTTTCTCCTGTCTGATGTCGGAACAGGAGGAGACAGGATGGACAACAAGGGAGAGGAACTGCGGTTTGCAGAAGCGCCCATTGCAGACGTGGATTCGAAAGCAAAGGATGGAGGTACAGACAAAACAGGAAAGGAAAATGTGCACAATCGGGATATTAATAGCAAGAATATCTTCGATGATCCGGTTTTGTGTGCCCAATTCCTCAGAGACAATTTTGAATTGCCGGCTTTAAAAGAAGTGCAGCCGGAGGATATTGACGATATTTCCGAGAGATATGTTCCCTATCTGGGGACGGAATTTGAGTCCGATTCCGTGAAGAAGATTCGCATTCTGGACATTGGAAAGGGGGAGAATCCGCCTTTCTTTGTCTCATTGATTGAGCATAAGAGCCTGGTAGACTATGATGTGTCCATGCAGCTTCTTCGGTACATGGTGTGCATATGGACGGAATACCGACGGGAGAAAGAGGCGCAAAAGGAGGGCTGTACACGGCGGAAAGGCTTCCGGTATCCTGTAATCATGCCTGTGGTATACTATGAGGGCAAAGCGAAATGGACAGCCGGCATGCATTTGAGCGATCGGATCGGGAATAGCTTGAGGAGGCCGGAGTGGATTCCGGATTTTCGCTATGAGGTCATCAGTCTCCATGATTACAGCAACCAGGAGCTTTTGGAACGTGGAGATGAAATGTCTCTTGTAATGCTGATCAACAAAATACAGGACACCGAGGATTTGGAGAGGTTCATCCGGATTCCGGCAGATGAGGTGGATCGGATTGTAAAGGATAGTCCGGAGCATGTGGTGGATGTGCTCGTATCCGTGATGGAAAGCCTTTGCTTCAAAATAGATGCATCTGCGGAGGAACGGAGGCAGTGTGTCCGGAAAGTGAGGAAGCGGAAGATGGGGTATCTGTTTGAGAATATGGAAAAGATAAGCATTCAGGAAGAGCGCAGGAAGACGGAGGAGCAGCGTAAGAAGACTGAGGAGCAGCGCAGGAAGACAGAGGAAGAGCGTAAGAAGACTGAGGAGCAGCGCTGGAAGACTGAGGAAGAGCGCAGGAAGACGGAGGAGCAGCGCAGAAAGACGGAGGAAGAGCGTAAGAAGACCGAGGAACAGCGCAAGAGGGCTGAAATTGCAGAGGAAAAACTCAGAGCCGCGGAGGAACTTATCCGGCAATTAAAAGAACAGCAAAAAACGGAATAGAAATGGGAGGGAGCCGATGAACCATATGGAGGAAATGTCCTAACTCCTGTTTCCCTGTGGGGAGTTTCCCTGCGGGAAATTTCCTTGTCGGAAATTTAGTACCCACCGTCCCTCTGTCTGGTAGAAGATCATCCAGGCCCGGATGCTCCTATGATTGATTACAATAGTGCAGTCATATTCGATGGACGGTATCCCGGCATACCGCTTCTGCTCCTGGGTATGCACCGTGATGTCCCGGATGACCTGTATCTGCCCCTCCTCATCTTTCAGTTTTATCATCAGCGGCGTTATTTTTCCGGTGCTGGTGCACCAGCATTCGCAGGCGATTTCCTGTTGCGTCCCGCGGAGGGTGCCCGTATCCATCGTTCTGGTAGCTGCCTCTATTCCAAATGCCATTCTTATACTCCTTGCACGCTTTGGCGCGTATACCAATCAATATTCTTGACACTGGAATCCTGTTTTCGGATTCTAGTTTATGGAAATTTACTTCCAAACTTACACCTGCTTTACTTTCCATACCACCTGTCCATCTCTGAGCGGATGGCCGGGTGCCAGGCTTTCCCGGTCCCGCTGCGGGGAACTTTACTCGGCTCCTTTACGGGGCCGCAGCCAGAATGCCTGGCTGATTCCATTTTTCATGGAACGCCGCCGCACATATGGCTGACAGGCTGGTTCAGGAATACGGCCCGCTTTACGGCATCCCGCCCGAACCGCTGCCGCAGGGCATCCAAGGTTCTGTCCATGACAGCCAGCTTTTCATAATCGATTTCATCAAAAAGGCTTATCTGTCTGCCATAGGCCCCATACCTGGCCCTGCCGGTGTGCACCCCCAGATGGCGGATGGGTCTGCCGTCCCAGAGCCCGGGGAAAAGTTCCCTTGCGGCATGGTAGATTTCCAGAGTCAGGTCAGTGGGGGAGGTTAGCGTCTTCTGGTGGGAGAAATAGGACAGATCCGAGTACCGGATGGCCACGGAGACTACCTCGATTTTCGCTCCGTCTGCCCTAAGGCGGCTCCCCAGCGTCTCCGAGAGGGCCAGCAGCACCAGGTTTGCAGTCTCCGCATCCATCACATCAAAGGGCGTGGTGGTGCTGTTTCCATAGCCTTTGTTAGGGGCGGGAGCAGCCAGCACAGGGGACAGGTCTATACCATTTGCAAAGCCCCAGATGGCCTCCCCCGGTTTCTTCAACACTGCCCGCAGCCATGCCGGGTCGGCGCCGGCTATGTCGCCGATGGTGGCAAGCCCCATGGAGGCCAGCTTTTTCGCTGTGGCGCGGCCTACAAAGAACAGATCCGACACAGGCAGGGGCCACATTTTTTCCCGGATTTCCTCCCGGTACAAGGTATGGACAAGGTCTGGCTTGCGAAAGTCGGAGGCCATCTTTGCCAGGAGCTTGCTGTCCGATATCCCGATGTTTACGGTAAAGCCCAGTTCTTCCCGAATCCTGTCTTTGATTTGGACAGCGGTTTCCTCCGGAGTGCCAAAGAGATGGCATGTTGTAGTCATATCCACAAAGGCCTCATCAATGCTGTAGGGCTCCACGGTATCTGAATACTCCCGCAGAATGTCCAGAAAAGCGGCGGAGCATTCCCGGTACAGGCCGTAGTTTGGCGGCACAAGCAGCAGATTCGGGCATTTGTGCTTTGCCTCCAGAAGAGTCTCCCCGGTCTGGATGCCATACTTCTTCGCGGGGATGGATTTTGCCAGTATGATGCCGTGGCGCTTCGTGACATCCCCGCCGACTGCCGATGGAATCTCCCGCAGATCAATGCAGCCATCCCTGCGCGACATGTGGTACCCGGCCAATACGTCTGCTCCCAGGCTTTCCGCTTCGGGCAAACTGCCGCCCCTGTGCGCCAGACGATAAACAGCCTCCCAGGAAAGGAAAGCTGAGTTCACATCAATATGAAAAATGAGATTTTCCAAACGTGCGTTCACCTCCTTGATACAGCATTATAGGGAACGTGTGTTTGAAATTCAATAGGAGATTGTTGGAAAACAGTTCAAACTAAGAGAGCTACACTTTTTGAATGTTTCTGAAAAACATAGGATGACCTATGATATAATGTTCTTATTGCAGGAGCAGCTTTGCGAACTCTGTAATCAAAAAGGTGTTCAGGGCAGGAAACGGCCGGATGGCACGATGGGGGGATGGGCGATGGTAAGCCGACAGCTGGAAATGATATATATTCTGATGAAAAAGGACGTTGTGACGGCAGAGGAACTGGCGGAGCGTTTCGAGGTGTCCACACGTACCGTCTACCGGGACATTGAGAGCCTGTCCATGGCAGGAATCCCGGTATATGCCAGCAGGGGCAAGGGCGGCGGCATCCGGCTGATGGAGCGCTTCGTTCTGGACAAGCTTTTGCTGTCCGGGGAGGAGCAGGGCAGGATCCTGGCGGCACTGGCCAGTCTGCGGGAGGTGGGGGCATCCAAGGACGAGCGGATTCTGGAGAAGCTGGAGACCTTTTTCAGGACGGAACCCCTGGACTGGGTGGCCATTGACTTTTCGGACTGGAGCGGCAGGCGAGGGGATCTGTTCGGACAGATCAAGGAGGCCATTCTCGGCAGACATGTCATGAAATTTGATTATTACGGGCGACACGGGGACATGGAACTGCGGGAGGTGGAGCCGGTTCAGCTGCTGTTCAAGGAATATACTTGGTATGTGAGGGCATACTGCAGAACCAGGAAAGCCATACGCCTCTTCAAAGTGCTTCGGATGAAGCGGGTGGAGGTTCTGGAGGAGAACTTTGAACCGGGACAGCGGCACCAGGAGGAGAAAAAAGAAGAGGAGGCTCCTGTGGCGGGCGGAGGGCAGGGGAAAGCCGCAGAGGAAATGACCGGGAAATCGGGAAAGGCCGAAAGCCAGGCAGGCCTTTCGGAATCATGCATGGCCGGGAAGACAGAATCGGAGGAAATCCTTTTTTGGATAGACAAAAAAGAAGCCTACCGGGTCTATGACAGGTTCACGGAAGATGAGATCACCTTGCTGCCCCAGGGGGATTTCGAGATCCGGATGCGCTGCCCGGTGGATGACTGGGCTTACGGACTGATCCTTTCCTTTGGCCCTTCCGCCAAAGTATTGGAACCGGCCTGGGCGCGGGAAGAACTGGAGCGGAGAATCCGCCGGATGGGGGAGGTTTACGGCATCTGAACAGATGGGGCAGGGCAGTGGCAAAGCGTGTAGTGCCTCCATAGGCATGGCTGACAGGCAGACATACCAGAGACGGTACTTTCGAGGAGGGCTTCTGCAGCACAATGTCCACGCAGGTCTCTGCGAGATCCTCAAGGGGCTGGACAATGGTGGAGGAGCAGTACTCCAGGTCTCCGAAATGCAGGGAGCCGTCAAAGCCTATGATCTGCGCTCTCTTTTGATGGTTCCGTCCACTTTTTCCCGAATCGCACGGATGATTTCAGGGTCGGCTTTCTCGAAAGGCATAAAATCCACTTCCGGAACAAAGGAATTCGCCAGGACATTGATCCCGCAGATTTTTTTCGCCCAGGCTAATGCCGCGGCATATCTGCCATAAAGGAAATTCAGATGGAAGCCGTCCCTAGTGATAAGGCGCGCGCCATCTTTGAAAAAGGGCAGGGCACGGAGCTGCTGAATGACTTCCCCTGTCCTGATCAAAGGAAGCTGATATTTTGCGGCTTCGCTTTCGTAGGCGCTTTTCAGTCTGCCAAACATGATCTCCTGGCTGCGCTCATACCTCATAAAATGCCCATGGGCGCTGCCGGTTTCATAGGCCCAGGTTTCATGCAGGAATACTTCTGCCTGGGTCTGCGTTTTGAGAAAGTCCAGCATAAGGCCGAGAAAAGGCTCGTAGGTATTCTCCCAGCCGCTGTCCCCGCTGGCCTGCTGAGTCACCACTGCGTCAAACTTTTCTTCCGAAAGGATTTCCCTGATGGAAACGTAGCGGTCAGTCTTTCGCCCGTTTTTCTGGCACTGGTATTCCGCTGCGTCTTTCTCAATATTGTGCCAATGTCTTTCAAGCGGGCATCCGCCTATGTATAGATTTAGGACATGGTTGTCGATGCCGGCGCTTTCCAGGATATCGTGTAGAAAGTAGGTGGAATCCTCTGAAAAACTGTTTCCGATGGCTAGTATTCTGAACATGGCTTGCGCCTCCTTATTGAAATTCTGTATTTGACCATCCGGCGCCAGTGCCCGACATTCCATGGAAAGGAGAGCCAGCCATGCACAGGGCGCAAAAGACTCACATAGAGCCCATCATGCCTAACAGCTGATCCCTCTGGACGGCATCCTGGGAGCCTTTGGCTTTTGCAGCCATGCCGTCCAGTTCTATCTTGCTGGCAGAGGCCTGCAGGAGTTTCTCCTGAAACTCTTTTTTCTCTTGTTCCGCTTTTCTGGCTCTTCTTTCGGCCCTGGCCTGGTTCTGCAGGCGCAGACTGTTTTCCATGGTATAGAGCATCTGATTCATATCGGTCATTTTGCCACCTCCTAAAAGGAATCATACTGGGATTTGGGTATCGCTTTCTTTTTATATCGGCAGACTTACCGGTTTTGCTTAAGAGTGGCAGGGGGCAAAATCCGGTGCAACCTGCTTCTTAGCCTTATTTATTTAAGTGAGAACCGCATCTTCAAACCCATTGTCCCATCCATAGCGTTTTAAGTCCACTTTCCAGCCCTCGTCCGTACGGACGACCTTTACGCCCTCTGCCTCCAGCAGGAGCTTCTGCAGGTCAGGAGTGTCGAAATAGACAGCGCCGGCCAGCAGCCCTTTGGCATTGACAATGCGGTGGGCTGGAATATCCTCCCCGGCCAGCCCCCGCTTCAGGCCGTAGCCCACCTGGCGGGCGTTTTTGGGCTTCCCGCACATAAGGGCGATCTGTCCGTAGGTGGCCACCCGGCCTTTGGGGATGCGCTTGCATATAACGGCCATTTTCTCATAGAAATCCATGGAATGCTCTCCTTTTCAGGTTTTATCAAAATGTCTTTTTATGGACATCATCGAACATATGATTCGGTACACATGGAACCGAAAGGTGGTACAATGCTTTTCTAAGGCAACATTTTACCACAGATTCCTGGTTTTGTGATAAAATGTTGACCCAGAAAGAAAGATACGATGTCTGCTTCTGATTTCATGTGCGCTGAGGCGCACGAAATTATGGTAAATATCAGAAAATGGAAAACTTTTTTCCATGGATTTCGTCTTATACTCACGAGCGATATAATTTTTCACGAATTTACAGTACCTGCTCCTGCTGCTTGTGAGTGGGGCGTCATGGAAGAGGTACTGAGAGCAGAGATCAGAACATCCAAAATAGAAAGGAGGGGCAGGCATATGACAGCGATCTATGCGGTTTTGCATCTGCTGGTGGACGGAATGTGCGCGCTGGCCATGTTCGGCAGATTCCTCCCCCGGGGGAACGGGGCGTTCTATTTCCTGATCTATAATTTCTGTGCATTCGCCCTGCAGATGCCGCTTGGAGTGATACTGGACGGGCTGGGCGGGAGAGGAAAGGCCAGACAGGAGGAGTCCGCTTTTTGGTTTGCCGCGGCGGGAGTGCTCTGTACGACGGCGGGCGTCTTTATCCACCCGGCGGTTCTGGGGACAGGGAATGCGCTGTTCCATGTGGGAGGAGGCGTGGGAACCATTTGGGAAGACAATCTGCAAAACTGGCAGGGCAGAGGCTTAGGGGTGTTCGTAGCGCCCGGGGCGCTGGGGCTTTACCTGGGCACTCTGGCCGGAAAGGACGGTTTGTGGTACATAGGGGCGGCTGCCGCTGGCGCACTTATGCTGCTGCTTTGCGCATGCCTGGCATGGCGATTGAAAAAGGCAGGGAACATGGCGGGAACCAAGGGGACATGCGCCGGGCATATGGACGAGGAAAACAGTCTGCCAGGGGAGGGGCTGGCGGGAAACTTTGGCGTGGCAGCCCTCTGCTGCCTGTTGGTGGTCATATTGCGCTCCTATGTGGGGCTGGCAGTGGCATTCCCATGGAAATCAGGGATTCCGGCGGGCTTATTGGCGGTTCTTGCGGTGGTGGGCGGGAAAATCGCGGGCGGCTTTGGGGCGGCCCGGTACGGATTCCTGAAAACGTCTTTGGCCTCGCTGGGGCTGTCAGCGGTATGTTTTCTGTTTTCCGGGTTTAGGCCGACGGGACTGGCCGCGCTGTTCTTGTTTAATATGACCATGCCCGTCACTTTGTATTGGATGGTGCGAAACAGCCCGAAAATGCCGGGCTTTGCCTTTGGCTTTCTGACCTTTGCACTGTTTCTGGGCTTTCTGCCGGCATATTTCGGGCTGCTTCCTGGGGCAGGAGGGAATCTGGTGGGGTGTGCAGGCAGTGCGGCATCGATACTTTTGCTGGTGGCAGGATACGGATGGACCAATGGCTGGCGGAAGAGGAGGGACAGATGAAAGGATATCTGGTAAAAATGTTCGGTATATCCCTTGGATTGACTATGGTGGTTGAGCTAGTGGTGGCATTTGTGGTGTGGCTGGGGATAAAGGGCCGGATGCACAGGAGGATGAAGACGGAACGGACTTCGGATGGCGGCAGGCATGGCGTGAGTGGGGTGAAAGACGCCTTTGACCATGGAAGCCGGGACAGGCCGTCTTTGGGCAGCAAAAAGCATATGGCGCTTCTGGTGGTGCTGGTGAATGTGCTCACCAATCCGCTTGCAGTGCTGTTTTGCTGGCTTGGGAGGATGTGTCTGCCGCCATTCCTTTCGCTTCCGTTGGAACTGGCGGTGGAGGCAGCAGTGGTGGCAGTGGAGGCCTGGATCTACCGTAGCTTTATGGAAAAGCCCGGCTGGGGGACGGGACGGCCTCTCCTGCTGTCGGTGGCCACCAATGTGTGCTCCTGGACCGCAGGGGTTGCACTTGGAGGTTGGATTGATCTGGTGGTGACATTTTTTGGGAGAATGATACAGGCATATTAGGAACAGCAGATGGCGGCGAATCTGATGGGACATAGTAAAAGCAGAACAGGAGGAGCGTATGAAAAGAGCGTTGTATGGACTGGCAGCATTTATCTGCTGCATGTTGTGGGTGCTGCCGGCGAGGGCCGATGTGCTGATCGAGCCCATGGATTCCTTTTATGAGGAGCATTCCGAAGAGTGCTCCTATATGGGGCGAAGCTTTACAACCAACGGGCCGGACGGCAAGGTCATCGTGTACAAAAGCCCGAAACTGCCGGAGGTGGTGGACACATGGGAGAACGGCCGTGAAGTGTATATCCGGTTCACATATGAAGACAGGGACGGAGTTGTCTGGGGCATCTATGAAGATTATGTTGGCATTACGGGGTGGATGCCTATGGACTATATGGAACTGATCTATGACAGCATTTCCTTTCAGGAAGACTACAGCGAAGAGATAGAAGATGAAATGGGCAGTCTGGACGAGAAATATCTGGATGAGGAGATACGCTTCTGGAAATATCCGGGCTCTGAGAAATATGATTCCATAAAGGCAGAGTCTTATGCTCCGGAATACCGATGTGTGTATGTGGACGAGAACGGAAAGAGCTGGGGGCGGATAGGATATTATTTCGGCATGAGGGATGTGTGGGTATGCATTGATGCGCCTACGGCCGACTATGGGGAGATCTATCCTGACGGCGCGCCGCAGATCGGGAAGCAGGATGGGGAAAAGCCGCAGGGCGGGGCGGAGCCGGAGGAGACACCGGCCGGGGAAGACCGCCGCATCGTGCCGAAGCCTGACTATGGAATGGTGGCTCTGACCATAATTCTGGTACTGCTTGTGGCTGCGGTTACGGCGGCATTGCTCTTGTTTTTACGAAAGAAAGGAAATAGGGGCTGATATAATAATTGTATTTGCCGGCAGGATATGGTAAAATGTTGACCCAGAAAGGCACTATATCAACATCTGATTCCATGTGCGCTGGGACGCACGATGTTATGAAAAATGACCTTATTACAGGCACCGTTTCGCGAACCTTGTAATCAAAAAGATATTCGCGGCAGGAGCTGCAGAACTTTAACATGCAAGGTCAGCACATAGAACAGACTTGGTGCATACAGGGAGAGAGAAATGTTTGGAAAGAAACGGGTACAGCAGGCGGACTATGACAGGGAAAACTGGAGGCCGGTTTTAAAATGCAGCATCTGCAACGGGGAACAGGTGGCAGGCTTTAAGAACATCCGCACAGGGGAGTTCAGGGAGGAATGCTTTATCCGGAATGCTTCGGAACTGGAGGCGTTCAAGCAGAAATACAAAATCGAGGAGCTGCACAAGGAATACTGAGGAATTGCTTTCAGTCAGCCGGAACCGGGGATAATGGTTTAGGAATCATGTCCGGGGAACTGTATCTAAGGAGAAAAGACGAAAATGAGGAGTTTTTTATATGCGATTGTGGAAATCATAGCCCGGATACACAGCCGCCTGCTGGAGTTGAACGATGCCTATGAGTACAATTTCAACGACAAGGAACTGCATTTCCTGATCATCGGCGCCCTGGGGATGGCTATGATACTGGTGGTATACCCCACGTTCAAATGGCTGGCCAGGAACAATCATGTCATGGTCATCAGCTGGATTTATGTATTTACGCTCATCATAGTCATCACTTTCGCCATCGAAATCGGGCAGCGGGTGACGAACACCGGAGTCATGGAGTTTGCCGACATCATGTTTGGCGTGCTGGGATTCATCACCATGTTCATAGTGTTCTCGGCTCTGCGGGGAATCTATCATCTGTTTCAGCATCTGATGGGACGTGGACACAGGAGAGAAAGGCCAGAGCGGACAGAGCGCTATGAGGAGTGGGACGATTAGGGGGATTGTATGAGATTTCTGCATATTTCTGATCTGCATATCGGAAAACGCGTCAACGAATTTTCCATGATGGAGGATCAAGCCCATATTCTGAGGCAGATATTGGACATCGTATCTTCTGAGCGGGTGGACGCAGTCCTCATCGCCGGGGACATCTACGACAAGTCCGTGCCCTCGGCGGAGGCGGTGCAGGTCTTCGACTGGTTTCTGACCGGACTTGCGGATCTGGGGAAAAAGGTCTTTGCCGTCAGCGGCAATCACGATTCGCCGGAGAGAATCGCCTTTGGGGCGCAGCTGATGAGCGGACGCGGGGTGTATGTCTCTCCGGTGTATGACGGAAAGGCTGTCTGTCAGATCATGTCTGATGGCTACGGGGAGCTTGGCATTTACCTGCTCCCCTTTATCAAACCCGCCGTTGTCCGCCATGCCCTGGAGGGGGAGGAGGGGACCGCCTTGCCGGAAAGCTACCAGGAGGCGGTGAAGTTAGCCATAGACCGTATGAAAATAGACGGCGCAAGACGCAACATCCTCATAGCACACCAGTTCGTCACAGGGGCGGGACGGTGCGATTCCGAGGAAGTGGCGGTGGGGGGCCTGGACAATGTGGACGCCTCGGTGTTTGACGGCTTCGACTATGTCGCTCTGGGCCATATCCACAGTCCCCAGTCCATGGGGCGGGAGAGCATCCGGTACTGCGGGACGCCGCTTAAGTACTCCTTTTCCGAGGCTGAGCAGGTGAAATCCGTCACCATCGTGGAACTGAAAGAAAAAGGACGGATCCACATATCCGCTCTGCCCCTGAAGCCTCTGCGGGACATGAGAAAAATCAGGGGCTCCTATGAGGAAGTAATGTCGAAATCTTTCTATGAGAATACCAGTACCGAGGACTATGTACAGATTACGCTGACGGATGAGGAGGATATCCTGGACGGCATGCAGAGGCTGCGCACGGTCTATCCCAACCTGATGAGCCTGATCTATGACAACAGACGCACCAGACAGGACAGGGCAGTGGAGACGGATGGGCAGGCAGAGCAGAAATCGGAGATGGAACTGTTCGGGGAGTTCTTTGAACTGCAGAACAATCAGCCCATGAGCGGGGAGCAGGCGGCGTATATGGAGAAGCTGATTGAGGGACTGAAATGAGGACTGGCAAGTCAGGAGAGGACAAATGAAACCGGTAAAACTTATCATAAGCGCTTTCGGGCCATATGCGGACAGGACGGAAATCGACTTTGACAGTCTGGGCGGACAGGGGCTGTATCTGATCACCGGGGATACCGGGGCGGGCAAGACCACCATCTTTGATGCCATAGCTTTTGCCCTGTATGGGGAGGCCAGCGGCGCTGTGCGCCGGTCGGACATGTTCCGCAGCAAGTATGCGAAAGAAGAAACGTCTACCTTTGTGGAATACACCTTTGCCTATCATGGAAAAGAGTATACAGTAAAACGAAATCCGGAATACATGAAGCCGAAAAGCCGCGGGAGCGGCTACACGGTTCAGAGAGCGGACGCAGAACTGATCTATCCGGACGGAAGAGCTCCTGTCACGAAAGTAACGGACGTGACAAAAGCCGTGACAGAACTTATCGGACTGGACCGAAAACAGTTCACCCAGATTGCCATGATCGCCCAGGGGGATTTCCAGAGGCTGCTGTTTGCAGGGACAGAGGAGCGGGGCGACATCTTCCGGCAGATTTTCGGCACCGGCATTTACCAGTGCATTCAGGAACAGCTGAAAGCGGATGTAAAGCTCCAAAAAGAGCAGTATGAGGAACTGAAGCGCAGCATGAACCAATATATGGACGGTATCGTCTGTCAGGACGGCTTGGCAGGAGGCACCGCAAGCAGGCTTCTAAAGCTGCGGGAGGCGAAGTTTGACGGCAGGGTGGAAGAGGGGCTGGAGCTGCTGGCAAAGCTATGCGGGGAAGACCAGGCGGCTCTGGAAGCCCTGGACAGGCAGATGGAGGGACTGGACGAGGAAATCCGCAGAATAGACCAGCAGATGGGAGACATTCGTCACAGGGAGGACAGGCGGAGAGAACTTCAGGAAAAAGAGAAAGAGCAGGAGGAACTCCAGGCCGAACTCGCAGACAAGGAGGCTTTTTTTGAGCAGGCCAGGCTAGACCGTGAGGAATGCGCCATCCTGGAAAGACAGATTCAGGACGCAGGGAAGAAGCTGGAGAGATTCCAAAGCCTGGACGCCTGGCGGCAGGCTTTGGACGCCGGGGAGCAGGACATTGCGGGGGAAAAGGAGCGCAGGGAGGGGCTTAAGGAAAAGCGGCAGGCCCTGGAGGCCGTCCTGTTGCAGGAGCAGGAAAAGTACCGTTCGCTTGCAGGAGCAGGGGAAGTGAAAGAGCGCCTGGAGCGGAGGAGGAGCGACCTTACGGGTTGCCGACAGAACCTGAAGCGGCAGAGCGAGAGCCTGGCGCAGGAGATGGAACGTCAAAGGACAATAAAACAGTCCATTTCCGGGAACAGGAAAAAACAGCAGGAACTGGCGGCGGGGATTATCAAGAACCAGAGCGAAGCAGAAGCTTTCGGTAATCGAGACGCCATACTTTCCGCAGTGGAGCAGATGAGGGAGAACCTTTTGGGCCAGCGGGAGCTTCTTCAGAGACAGGAAAAAGAGCAGGAAGCTGCGGCGAGAGAGGAGGAGCAGGTCAGTCTTGCATTGGAGACCGCATCCGCCCGCAGTCAGATTCTGGACAGGAAGAAAGAGGCGTTAGAAGAAGAACATGCCTCCCTGAAAGACAGCAGGGAGGCCATACTGATATGCCGCCATAAGAGGGAGGAAGCCGGGGAGAGACTTCGCAACTGCCAGGAGCAGCGGGATGCCCTGGAGACATGCGAAAAGGCGCTGGACGCTGTGGAAAAGGCATATAAAAAGGCCTGCGCCCAGTGGGAAGACCATCAGAAAGAGCAGAGCAGCCGTCAGGCGGAGTGGGAGGCGCTGGGGGAGGCCGGAACTCGCAGCCTCCTTGTAAAACAGCGCCAGGAGAGGCTGCGGGAAGCAGAAGAGGCCCGGGAAAAACTGTCCGGGGCAGTGGAAGCTTTTGGGAAGCTGCAGGAGGAAGCTTCTGCTGTCAGGAAAAGATACCAGGCTGCGGCAGAGGAAAAGCGGCAGCTGGGAGATGTTTACCGGGAAATGGATCAGGTATTTTTGGATGCCCAGGCAGGACTTCTGGCCAGGGGGCTTAAGGAGGGCGCCGCCTGCCCGGTGTGCGGCTCCCTGCACCACCCTGCGCCAGCCCGCATTCCCGGAGCCGTACCTGGGAAAGAGGAACTGGACAAATGCAAAGAGCAGCTGCATGCCGTTGAGGCCAGGGCAGCAGGGCTCAGCGAAAAGGCCGGATACCTGAAAAAGCAGCTTCGCACACAGATGGCTCAGATACAGGACATGGCCCTGGGACTGCTTCGCATGGAGGTGATAAAGGAACAGGAGGACGGGCAGACAGATTTAAAAGCCTGGCTGGGAGGCGAATCTTTTGACCTGGAGAGCCAGGAAGCGAGCCGGGAGATGAGCATGGAAACATGTATGCAGGAGAGCGGGGAAGAAGCGGACTTCGCCGCCAGGGAAACGAGAGCAAAATTCCGCGTTTTCCTAGAGAAAGCGGCAGATAAGATAAATGTGTTGGAACACATATCAGAAAAAGAAGTGAGGGAAGCGGAGCAAGCATGCCGCCGGAAAGCGGAGCTGGATGAAATACTTGGAACCATGGAGCAGACCCGGAAAGATCTGGAGCAGAAGCGGCAGGAGGCGCTCCTGGAGCTAAATACGGCCAGAAGCCGATACTCTGAAAGGCAGGGACAGTGGGAAAAATTCCTGGAGGGGCTACCGGAGGGCAGCTTGCGGGAGAGCGGTTTACAGGAAAGCGGCCTGGGGGAGGGCAGCCTACAGGAAAGCAATGTGTCAAATGTGGCTTTCCCTGTACCGGCCCTGCCCTGGAGAGAATGGCCTAAGGACAGGATATCCGCTTGTCTGCAGCGGGCATATGAGAGAAGCAATGAGAGCCTTGAGCAGGCGAAAGAAGCCGGAAAGCGTCTGGAAGCCCTGGAAAAGAGCATGACGGAGGTACAGGAGCAGAGGCGGCAGCTGGAAGCGGAGACGGCAAAGTCCAGGGAACAGCTGGCAAATCTCCAGGGGCACAGGGAAGCGGCTGCAAGACAGTTGGCAGCGGAAACAGAGAAGACAAAAGCATCTTTAAAGGCGGCGGACAGTTTGTTTGAGGCTTATGGGGAAAGGGAGCCTGAAAGACCTTGCCTTGAAACGCGTGACACCCCTGTGCTTTACCCGGGAGAAACTGCCCCATGCCTCAAGCAGGCAGAGAATTACCTCAGTGCCCTGGCGGAATGGAAAGCGCAGATTCAGGCCGATATCACGCTCCGGGAGCAGTTGGAAGAGGCCAGGCGGCAGAAAGAAGAGGAACTGTCCCAAATCCAGGCCTCGCTGGGGGAATTGGAAAAGGAATTGGCAGGAATTACCAGCAGAAAAGAGGAGAAATCCGTGCAGCTGCGCGACAGCCTGACGGCCTTTTGCGAGACCCTGAAAGAGTCTGGTCACATTTCGGATGCTTTCGGATTTTTTCAGGATACCCAGCCTCAGCCGGAGGAAGCCCGGCTGTGGGAGTTCGCTCAGGAGGCCCTGGAAAAGCTGGACAGTACGCTGCTGCTGACGCAGGAGGATATCAGAAAGAACCAGGCAGACCTGGAGCAGCGCCGGAAACTGGAGCAGAGCATTCCCCAAAGGGAGGCACAGAAAGATCAACTGGCGGAAGAAATCGGACAGGCTGAGCTGAACCTGGCAGGTAAGGCTGCGGAGAATGCGGAGAGGAAAAAGCAGATAGAAGCCCTTATGGAGCAGCTGGGAGACGCCACCAGAGACCAGACATCGAAAGACATATCTGCATTGCAGAATCGAAAAGCGGCCCTGGAGGAAAAGTATCAGGCGGCAGAGCAGAGCCTGTCACAGTGCCTTACCAGAAAAGAGCGCCTTACCGCGGCAATCGAAACTCTGCACAGACAGATCGCGGCAGTGGGGGAGGACAACCTGCACAGCCTGGAGGAAGCGGCCGGCCAGAGGGAGGAAAGGCAGCAGACAAAACGGGAACTGAGCGCAAAAAGGGATAGGAAGTACACGGCGCTTTCCCGGAACCGGGACATTCTCGGGCAGGTGAGGAGCAGGAGAAGCGAGATCGCCGCGGTAGAGAAGAAATATGTGTGGATGCGCTCCCTGGCGGACACTGCATGCGGCAATTTAAGCGGCAAGCACAAAGTAGAACTGGAGACCTATGTCCAGATGACCTATTTTGACCGCATCATAAGGCGGGCGAACCTGCGCTTGCTGACCATGAGCAGCGGCCAGTATGAACTGAAGCGCCAGGAGGAGGGCGGAAACCGCAGGGAAAAGGCCGGGCTGGAACTGGCGGTCATAGACCATTACAATGCCACCCAGCGCAGCGTGAAGACCCTGTCCGGAGGAGAGTCTTTCCAGGCATCCCTCTCCCTGGCCCTGGGGCTGGCGGACGAAATCCAGTCCCATGCCGGAGGCATTCAGATGGACAGCCTGTTCGTGGACGAGGGCTTCGGCTCCCTGGACGGGGAAGCCCTGGGACAGGCCATGAAAGCCCTGCAGCAGCTTACCGAGGGCAACCGCCTGGTAGGCATCATCTCCCATGTGGCCGAACTGAAAGAGCGCATTGACCACAAGATCGTGGTCACAAAGTACCGGGACAGGGACGGCGTAGGCAGCAGGGTATCCGTGCAGCCCTAAGCAATGGGAATATGGGAAAGTACGGGTGCTTCGAAAATCTTATGCAAAATGGAGGAAAAGATGAATATTTACGAAAAATGCCCTGTATTAGAAAGCGAAAGGTTTATGCTGAGAGCGGTTGAAGACAAAGACTGCCAGGATCTGTTAAAGGTCTACAGCGATAAGAATGCCCTGCCATTTTTTAACAGCGATAACTGTGATGGCGATAATTTCTACTATGCCACAGGGGAAAGAATGGCTCAGGCACTGGATTTCTGGAAATTATCCTACGAAAACGGCTGGTTTGCCAGGCTTTCCATTGTGGATAAGGCGGCATTCGCTGTGGTGGGGACAGTTGAACTGTGCCTGAGAGCCTCGGAGGACGCTTTCAACGACATGGGGATCCTGCGAATCGATGTGAGAAGCGACTATGAGAGAGAAGAACCATTGTATGACATTATGGCTCTTATAACGCCTCACATGCCGGAATTGCTGGACTGTGACGGAATCCTCACAAAAGTGCCCATATACGCGGTGGAGAGATTGAAAGCCGTGCAAAAGGCAGGCTTTTCCAAGGCTGAAGATTTTTTGATCGGTAAGACCGGATTTGCTTATGATGGATACTGGACAAGGAAATAATGTCTGAAAAAAGGGATAGATTCCATGGGTCGGAATCGGGATGGTTCTGAAGACAGGAGGAAAAACAGGAAAGGGGCATCAGCCGGAAGCGGCTGGTGCCTTTTCTGAGTGCAAAACTCGTATGGAACTGCCATGTAAACCCACATGGAATTACTATGCAAATCCTGTACGGAGTCAGCTGCAAGTGCTGTGAGGCCATGGGAAGCAGGCTGCAAAGCAGCAAGGCAGCCCTTGACAAATATATCGCCGGATGATATATTGAAAATATGATATATCATCCGGCGATATATCAGAAGACAATATATGTATGCCCCCACTGCAGACCGCCAGTCAGATATTTCGTGGGGTGCGTAATTGTAAATTTTGGCAGTCTGCCGTATAAGCACACATCCATGCAGCGGAAAGGGGGACGAAAATGGAGAAGCAAACACCGCTTACGGAAGCGCTATTCTATATCCTGTTGTCCGTGCGAAAGCCCAACCACGGCTACGGCATCATCCAGGAAGTGGAGGGACTTACAAAGGGCCGGGTAGTGCTGGGGCCGGGAACCCTTTACGGTGCCATCCAGACCATGACAGCCAGAGGATGGATACGGATCTACAGCGAAGAGACCGAGTCCCGGAAGAAGAAAGAGTACATCATCACCGATCTGGGGCGGAAAATATTTGCGGAAGAGAAAAAGCGTCTGGCGGAACTTCTGCAAAACGCGGAGAAAATGGAGGAGGGGACATGGTAAAATTCAAGCTGATGTTCAATAAGGATAAGGAGACGGATTACCTCAATGAGATGGCAAAGCAAGGGTATGCCATGACGGGATTCTTTGCGGGAGTCTATACTTTTGACAGTTGCAGGCCCGGGGATTATATTTACCAGGTGGACATCACGGAGGGAATGTTTCGGGTAAGCAACGACTACAGGGAATTCATGCAGGAGATGGGGGTGGAGATCATATGTCTGTGGGGCCCCTGGGTCATCCTGCGCAAAAAAGCGGCGGAGGGTCCTTTTGTGCTATACACAGATGTGGAGTCCACCATCGAGCATTATCAGAAGATCAAGAAGATGTTCAAAATAGCCACAATTGTGGAAATCATGTGCATTATGACGGAATTGATCAGCGCGGTCAGGATGAGGGAGGAAAGCGGGATGGCACTGCCGCTTGGGTTTGCCTGTCTGATGGCGGTATTCCCGTTAGCTTTTTTCCGGGAAATCGCCAGGGTGGAGGGGATTCTGCGGGAACTGCGGGAGAGGATAGGGATGGAATCGGCAAGGAACGCATGGACAGGGATAGGGAGACTGTCCGGCTTTTTCTCCCTGGGTCTCATTCTGCACGCGATTGGGTTTCTGATACCACGGATGGATGGAAGCGGCTGGCTGAGTATGGTGCAGGAGCCTGCAAAGGAAGCGTTTCATGTGCTGGCGCTGATATTCATGATAGTCGGCCTGGTGCTCACAATGCGCGGGCACAGAGAATAGCCGCAGTTGTGAAAAAACGATAAAAGACTCACGCCAGACTCATGCCGGAATAGAGAAAAAGATAGAAAAAAGCCAGGGAATGTGTTATACTTTTAAAAAAGGAAATCGGCAGAGGGCACATTCGCAGGGCAAGTCGTCCAGGGGAATCAGGAATGGGACGGTCAGGCGGCTCACGGAAAGGTATGGGGAATTTATGGAAGAAATCATGGAATCAATGTCCAATGAGAAAATGCAGTTTGCTGTGCTGATTGATGCTGACAATATCAGTTCGAAGTACGCGGTCACCATATTTGAGGAGTTGGAGAAGTACGGCTCCACCAGCTACCGGCGCATCTACGGCAACTGGTCGAAAGGGAACGGCTGGTCGGAGGGGATGCTCCTGGAATATTCCATCATGCCGGTGCAGCAGTTCTCCTATACTACGGGAAAGAACGCCACGGACATGGCCATGGTGATAGACGCCATGGACATTCTGTATAAGAATAAGGTGCAGGGCTTCTGCCTGGTCACCAGCGACAGCGACTTCACCAGGCTTGCCATGCGCCTGCGGGAGGAGAACATGTTCGTGCTGGGCATGGGAGAGTCCAAGACGCCGCTGGCGCTGACCCGGGCATGCAACAGGTTCATTCATTTGAATCTGGTGGCGGAGCAGAATATTGAGGCCCTGCCAGCCAGAGCGGGCAGCGTATCCGAAGAGCGCAGCGTTTCGGGCGAAAAGGGCTCCAAAGCAGCGGGGTATGGCAGCCAGGCGGACAGTGCCTGTACTGACGAGCAGAACGTGACTTCGCTGGCGGAGGTGCGCCAGGTGATTCTTACCCTGATCAATGAGAACGGCGGAAAACATGTGGACCTGGCCCAACTGGGGAATCGCCTGAATGACAAATTTTCGGATTTTGACGTGCGAAATTACGGGTACTCCAAGCTGAGCACCATGATAGACCAGGAGCTTACCGACCTCCATGTGAAGAAGATCAGCAACCAGTATTATGTAGAGCGTCGTTCCACTCTGACCAAGGAGGAACTGGAACGGGAAATCTGCCGGATGATCGAAAAGAACGGGGGCATGGTGGAAAATCTGGCCAGCCTAAACGATGAATTGCACAAAAAGTACAAGCAGCTTGACTACAAGCAGTTCGGCTACAGCCGGATTTCCAGTTTCCTGCGCAGCCTTGGCTCAGTCACCGTCCATGAGAATGAGGTGTATCTGAAGCGGTGACCAGGGGATTGGTTCACTTCTGGGATGCATACGGAGGAACCAGGGATTAGGATTGAAAGGGAACAGATGGGGGACGGTAAAAGACGGCATGGACATGAACATATTTGACTACATGCGAAGCAATGACATGGAAAAGGAGGCTCCCCTGGCGGCCAGGATGCGCCCCCGGACCCTGGACGAGGTGGCGGGGCAGGAGCATATCATCGGCAAGGACAAGCTGCTCTACCGGGCCATTCAGGCGGATAAAATCAGTTCCGTGATTTTTTACGGCCCTCCCGGCACGGGCAAGACCACTTTGGCCAAGGTCATCGCCAGCACCACCAGCGCTGAATTCACCCAAATCAACGCAACTGTGGCCGGGAAGAAAGACATGGAGGAAGTGGTGGCGAAAGCCAAGGAAATCCAGGGGATGTACGGCAAACGCACCATCCTCTTCATCGATGAGATACACCGCTTCAATAAGGCCCAGCAGGACTATCTGCTGCCTTTTGTGGAAGACGGAACCGTCATATTGATAGGCGCTACCACGGAGAATCCTTATTTTGAGGTGAATGGGGCATTGCTTTCCCGCTCCATCATTTTTGAACTGAAGCCCATTCCCATGGAGGCCGTCAGGGAGCTCTTAAGAAAGGCAGTCTATGACACGGACCGGGGCATGGGGGCTTACGGCGCGGTGATTGACGAGGATGCTCTGGACTTTTTGGCGGACATCTCCGGCGGAGATGCCAGGCATGCACTGAATGCCATTGAGCTGGGGATCATGAGCACGGGACGCAGCGAAGACGGCAAGATTCACATCACCCTGGATGTGGCGCAGGAGTGTATCCAGAAACGGGCGGCCCGGTACGATAAGTCCGGGGACAACCATTATGATACCATTTCCGCATTTATCAAGAGCATGCGGGGCTCCGACCCGGACGCGGCTGTGTACTACCTTGCCAGGATGCTTTATGCGGGAGAAAATGTTGCCTTTGTGGCCAGACGCATCATGATCTGCGCCGCGGAAGACGTGGGAAATGCGGATCCCCAGGCTTTGGTGGTGGCCACTAATGCCTCTCTGGCCGTAGAGCGCATCGGCATGCCGGAGGCCCAGATCATTTTAGCTCAGGCTGCGGCTTATGTGGCCAGTGCTCCGAAGAGCAATGCGGCCTGCAACGCTATCTTTGCGGCCATGGAAGAGGTAGGGCGTACCGGAAACCTGCCCATTCCCGCTCATCTGCAGGACGCCCATTACAAAGGGGCTGCAAAGCTGGGCCGGGGCACCGGATATAAATATGCCCACGACTATCCCAATCATTATGTCAGGCAGCAATATCTGCCCTATGAGCTGGACGGAAGAGAATTCTACAAGCCCTCCGGCAACGGCTATGAGGCGAAGATACGGGAGCATATGCAAAGAATCAAAAGAGAGGCGCAGGAGTAGAACCTGCGCCTCTTTCCATGTCTAAAAAAGCTTCTCCACCAGGTATTGGTAGATTTCCTGATTTTTCTCCTGCCATTTGTTGCAGATGGCTTCGGCGATTTCCTCTGTAGGCACGGATATCCGGATGTCCACCAGATTGATATCTTTGTCCTTTGCCACCAGATGGGCTTCATATCCTCCGGCTCTGGCAGTGTAGTAATAGTCACCCAGCACGGAGACCTCATTGCGCAGCACATATTCGTTTTCCCTAAAATAGTTATCGATATCCTGCTTGATGCCGTAATTGATCAGGTTCCGGAAAAAGCGCAGAGTCTCCCGCCCCTCCGCCGTGATGGACAGATGGGTGCGGTTGCGGATGGTCTCCTGGGCGATCATATGTGCTTCTGTGAGCTCATTGATAACCTGCTGGAGAGTGAGATAATTGGTGTATTCTTTTTCCAGAATATAATCGCTGACCTGGGCGTTGGTCATAGGAAAGTTGACCCGGTCCAGCATATACAGCACGATTAATTTGTAGAGGGTCAGTGGATCCTGCAACATTTCCCACACTTCCTTTTCTAGCCGTAAATTCTGTATTTGTCTTTTCCGGAGAGGGGCAGCATTGCCGCCTTTTCCGGAGCATACGGATTTTGGCGCGGTGCTTTCAAGCCCGGACGCAGTTTGCGGGTACCGTTAGCGGATATGGGATTTTACCGCTTCCGCCACCAGCTCGGCTACTTTTGGATTGAAAGCCTCCGGCATAATGTTGTCCTCGTTCAGCTCTTCTGTCGGCACCAGGGCTGCAATAGCCTCCGCGGCGGCCAGTTTCATTTCTTCTGTGATCTGGGAAGCCCGTCCCTCCAGCGCGCCCTTGAAGATGCCGGGGAACGCCACCACATTGTTCACCTGATTGGGGAAATCGCTGCGTCCGGTGCCCACCACCCGGGCGCCTGCGGCTTTTGCCACATCCGGCATAATCTCCGGCACAGGATTGGCCATGGCAAACAGGATGGCGTCATGGTTCATGGAGCGCACCATTTCGGCCGTGACGATATTGGGGGCGGATACTCCCACAAAGATGTCCGCTCCTTTGAGAGCATCGGCCAGGGTGCCGATCTCGCCTGCCGGATTGGTGACCTCCGTCATTTTCTGCTGCATCCAGTTCAGGCCCTCTGTGGTCTTGGAGAGGATGCCCACTTTATCGCACATGAGGATGTTAGAGAAACCATAGGTCAGCAGCAGTTTCGTGATAGCTACACCTGCGCTGCCGGCCCCGTTTACGACCACACGGCAATCTTCCTTTCGTTTGTCCACGACTTTCAGGGCATTGATGATGCCTGCCAGCACAACGATGGCGGTGCCGTGCTGATCGTCATGGAAAACCGGGATATCCAGAGCCGCGTTCAGTCTTTCTTCAATCTCAAAACACCTGGGGGCGCTGATATCCTCCAGATTGATGCCGCCGAAAGCGGGAGCCAGCCACATGACGGCTTTGATGATTTCCTCGGTATCCTGTGTGTCCAGGCAGATGGGGACGGCATTGACCCCGCCGAATTCTTTGAAGAGAACGGCTTTCCCCTCCATGACGGGCATGGCGGCATGGGGGCCGATATTGCCCAGCCCTAAAACAGCGCTTCCGTCGGAAACCACAGCCACGGTGTTGGCTTTCATGGTGTACTTGTATGCTTCTTCTTTGTCCCTGGCGATGACCTTGCAGGGCTCTGCCACGCCCGGGGTGTAGGCGATTGCCAGATCCTCCCTGGATTTCACAGGAGCTTTGGATACGATTTCCAGCTTGCCGTTCCACTGTTCGTGCATCATAAGAGACTTCTCATTGTTTGTCATTGGTCTACCTCTTTTCTGTTTGGCTGATAATGGCATATATAGCCCGACTACCAGTATCATATAATAGTTTGCCGTCTTTCGCAAGTTTTTTATATTTTTGATTCCTTTTTGATTCCGGGCTTGCGAATATAGTCTTTTTATGCTATAGTAAAAACACAAATTCACAAAGCCGTGTCCGGGGATTTGTGAATTTGTGGATTGCACAGGATAAAACAATCGGAGCAATGTCATTTGCATTCCGAATAAAACATCTATATTCACTACAATGGAAATACAGTGTTTCCATATATCGGCTTTTCGCCATTTATTCAAAAGGGACAATAAAACAAGATACAGACAGGCGAAAGGCGCTTTCTCCTGTCTGTAGAGGAACAGGAGGCATGGAAAAAAACGAAAACGGATTGTCTGCCATGAACGGACAGGCGGGGAGGACTCGGAAAGTAACAGTGAATTACAGCCGGAGGATATCGAAGACGTTACGGAACGGTACCATCCTTATCTGGGCATGGAGTTCGATTCCGATACTGTAAAGAAGATATGGATTCTTGATATTGAAAAGGGAAAGAAGACCGGAAGCAATGAACCGCCTTTCCTGGTTTCCCTCATAGAACATAAAAGCTTTGTGGATTATGATGTGTCTATGCAGTTGTTGCGGTACATGGTATGCATATGGACAGAGTACCGCAGGGAGAGGGAGGCAGTGAAAGAAAGATGTAGTGGCCGGAAAGGATTCCGATATCCCGTGATTATTCCGATTGTATTATAGGAAGCAAGTACAGCTTCCTATAATCGAACGCGGCGCAAAGGACGCGCCTTTTATCAGAAGCATAATACGTGCTTCTGATAAGCTATATTATGAGGGGAGGTCGGAATGGACAGCGGATATCCGGCTGGGCAGCCGGATAGGAGGCAGTGACAGAAGAGATGCATAAGCAGAAGGCAGAAGAACAGCGGCAGAGAGCAGAAGAACAGCAAAGAGCAGAAAGAGCGGAGGAAAAGCTTCGGCTTGCAGAGGAAATGATAAAGCGGTTACAGGAAGAAAGATCAGGGGAAAAGTGAAGCGCATAAATTGCCGCTGCAAGGTTTACGGAGTAAAAGGCGATTTGTGAATGTGAAAGGGAGGATACTTATGTTTACGCGCCAAATGATGAAAAAAATGGAGGCGCCGTTCAGAGAACAGCTTGTGCGCATGGAAGCAGGAGGCTGTGCGGAAAAGGCAGCGCAGGTGGCTCACATGGTGCAGGCACTTTCTGGGCCGGAGGAAGAGAATGGATGGAAGCAGGAGAGGCAGGAAAGCCACATTCATGTGGCGGAAGCCCTGAAATGCCTGTACGCTTCCATGCCAGTGAGCGATGCGGTGGACTATCCGGCGGAGCTTTTCCAGGCATTCGCCAGACACGGAGCTTTCCTGTGGGAAAAAGGTCCCTTTGCCGGCTGTGTTCCGGAGAGGCTGTTTGCCGGATATGTACTTCATCATCGGGTAAACAATGAGAATATAACAGAACACCGGGCATACTTTTACAGAGAGTTAAAGGATAGAATTGCCGGAATGGATATGCGGCAGGCTGTGATGGAAGTCAACTACTGGTGCGCCTCTCAGGTTACATACAGAGCAACCGATGAGCGGACGGCCAGCCCCATGAGCGTATACAACTGCGCTTACGGCCGCTGTGGGGAGGAATCTACCTTTGTGGTATCGGTACTTCGCAGTCTCGGCATTCCGGCCAGGCAGGTGTATGTGCCCCTATGGTCCCACTGCGACGATAACCACGCCTGGGTGGAGGCCTGGTGCGGCGGAGAGTGGGTGTTTTTCGGTGCCTGTGAGCCGGAGGAGATCCTGAATAAAGGCTGGTTTTTGGGGGCATCCTCCAGAGCCATGTTAGTGCGTTCCAAGTGGCTGCTTCCGGTGGAGGAAGAGGACATAGAGACAGAGATGCCGCAGGTACTGCCCAGCGATGATATGTGCCATGTACAAAACCACATAGGGCGCTATGCTGTGACTGCAGAGCAGGAAGTGGCCGTGTACGATAAATCGGGCAGGCCACAGCCGGATACGACAGTACGATTTGAAGTTATGAATGGTGCAGCCTATGGGGAGATAGCCTCTGCCCTTACAGACGAAAAGGGAAGATGCTTCCTTCGGACAGGATTGGGCAGTCTCCATATCACAGCGTCAAAAGATGGCGTGTATGGGGAGGCGTTGGCAGATACCAGGCAGAGGAAATGCTGCGAGATTATTTTGGGCGTTACATTGCCGCCGCTGGACACATGGGAAAGCATGACTTTTTCTGCTCCCGGGGATTCTGTTCAACACTGCGCCATCCTGTCGGAACAAGAAAAAAGCAGGGGCAGAAAACGATTGGAGGAGATGAATCGTCTGCGCCGGGAAAAAGAAAGCCGTTTTTATGACAGGGAATTAGCCGGGCAGGTGACGGAGGGGATGAAGGCCGGTGAACGGGACAGAGCTATTGCCATTATGAAAAAGGCCTGCAGGAATCAGGGGGAGATAGTGGAATTTCTGTCAAAGCCTGCTGATGGAGCCTATCCGGAAAGGTGGAAACTTGCAGTGCTGGAGAGCCTGCGGGAAAAGGACTATCGTGATATCACGGCTGATCTATTGGAAGAGAGCTGCCTGGAGGCGGCCGCCTGGACAGAGATTTACCAGGACTCGCTGCTTGTGCCCTATCTTCTCTGTCCAAGGGTAGAGAACGAAATGCTTCGTCCTTTCAGGGGATTCATCCGCGGCTGGCTGGAGCGGGAGGGGACTTTGGAAGGCAGAAACCTGGCGGAGGAAATCCGCCAGGATCCGGCTGTTGCATGGCGGTTGGTAAAGGAAAGAATCGTATCCGATCAAAAGGTCGAGTACGGAGACCTTGTCACCTCCGCGGCAGGCGCGCTAAGGAGCGGCTATGGGAGCAGGCTTACTCAAAGAGTGGTCTGTATACAGATTCTGAGGACTTTGGGAATACCCGCCAGGCTGGATCCTGTGGAGGGGCTGCCGCAAGCTTGGGTGAGTTCTGGCAGAAAACAGAATGGGGGCAGTGAAACGGCAGTATTGTCCGAAAAGAAGACAGCCATGTGTGAATCGGACGGATGCTTTATTCCGCTGGAGTTCCATGGCGGAACCGGCCGGATTGTAGTTACCGGACAAAAGGATATCGAATGGAATTATTCCGGAAACTGGACGTTGGCACGCTTTACCAGAGATGCCTGTCAAATCCTGGGACGGGCGCCCTGGAGCCAGGAGCACTTTGGAGAATCCGTTTCCGTTACCCCGGGAAGATACCGGGTATTGACCGCAAACCGCCTCCCAAACGGCAATCTCCTGGCAAAACAGTTCTGTTTCGAGCTGAGAGAGGGGGAGGAGCGGGAAATCCGTCTGGAGTTGGCGGAAGCAAATCCGTCAGACATGCTGACAGACTTCTCCATTACAAACTTTGCCATGAAAACGGAGGACGGAGAGGAAGCCAGTATCTCGGATCTCGTGAAAGAAACCGGAGGCCTGTTCATCTGGCTGGGAGAGGACGAGGAGCCTACGGAGCACATTTTGAACGAGATATACCAGCGCAGGGAAAGCTACGCGGCAATAAGGGCCGGCTTGTTCCTGGTGGCTGCCCGCCCGCAGATGCGGGAAAATCCTGCGTGCAGGCGAGTGTTGGAGGTGCTGCCGAAGATACGGCTGTTGTATGATGATTTCGGGGCCAACATGGAGGCTTTGGCCCGCAGTCTGTACCTGGAACCGGGAAAGCTGCCGCTGGCAGTGCTGATTGACCAAAGAATGCGGGGAATTTACAGTGTGGCCGGTTACAATGTGGGAACCGGGGATATGATTGTGAAGCTGATTGCCATGATGCGGGTAGAAGATTAGGAGCGCATCCGGATCCTAAGCGGAAAGACACTGCCTGAAGCGCCAAAGGCATGGCGCTTGAAAATCGAAATCATTCCGAGAAGAATATCTAAAATAAAGGAATTGTTTTCTGGGGTACGTGCCGACTGCATCTGCACGGCGGGGAGTATGAAAAAAGGAAACCTGTAATAAGATTCAGAAAATATAAAAAGGATTGCCGCCTGCATGAACATACCAGCAGGCGGCAATCCTTTTCTTGATATTCTGTCACATGTCGTGATTACTTCTTGCCCTCTTTGGGAGCACGTACCATAAACAGGCTGATCAGCAGAGCCACGATATACAGCACAACAGTCACATACAGCACGTTCTGATACCCCACGGGATTGACCTGGATGCCATGGAGGTCGAAGAACTCCCCTGTATGGTCCACGATCCAGTTGGCCATCTGATTGCCGGTGAGGCCTGCGATGGCCCAGGCGGAAAGGGTGAGGCCGTGGATGGCGCTGATGTTGCCCATGCCGTAGTGGTCAGACAGTAATGTAGGCACATTGGAAAAGCCGCCGCCGTAACCGGCATTCACTGCGAAGATAAGACCCAGCACCAGGATCACCAGCAGGGTATTGCCCTCGCCGTTCCTGATCCCCCCGGTTACCATGACAATGGCAGTGAAAGCAATGGAGAGGATGAAGATCAGCTTGTAAATGGTATTTCTGTCTTTCATCTTATCAGCCCATGCGGAAAAGCCCAGACGGCCACCCGCATTGAAGACGGCGGATACGGTGGAGATGATTCCGGCAACGCCTGCCAGGCCGATGCACTTTACGATCATTTTCTCCTGGGAGATCAGAGCCAGGCCGCAGGTGATATTGATGTAGAACATTAGCCAGATGCCGATATAGTTTGTGATAGGCCTGGACTTGATGACGTCCATCATGCCCTTGCCTTTTTCTGCTTTCTGGGGCTCGTGCCAGGAGGCGGGCTTATGCAGCAGGAGATGTCCTGCGAACATCATGATGAAATACACTACGGCCAGGATCAGGAACATCTTGTAGATGCCGCCCTCCCCCAGATTGTCCAGCATAGCCTGCATGATAGGGCTTGCGATGGCCTTTGCGGCGCCAAAGCCTGCCACTGCCAGTCCTGTGGCCAGGCCTTTCCTGTCCTCAAACCAGAGCATCAGGGTCTTTACAGGGGACAGATAGCCCGTACCCAGACCGATACCCATGATGAAACCGTAGCAGATATAAATGCCGATCAGCGCCAGCGGGCTGTGCTGATGGGTACCGCCATAGTAAATGAAGAAACCGGTTCCTGCCATGCCGCAGGCAAAGCAGATGGCTGCGATAAGGGAGGACTTATGGATGTCCTTTTCCACGATATTGCCCAGGAAAGCCGCCGACATGCCCAGGAAGAAGATGGCGAAGCTGAACGCCCATTCCGTGGCTCCTTTGGAGAAGCCGATGTAGTCAGCGATTTCCTGACTGAAGATGGACCAGCAGTAGACTGTACCGATGCTGCAATGGAGGAGCAATGCCGGAATGGCGGCATTCACCCATTTGTTTTGTTTGCTTTTCATGATGTACCTCGTTTCCTTTTATGTATTTTATTCCACAACCATTAAATGTAATGTGTAGCCGCCTATTATTGTACTCGCAATTCCGCTAAAATGCAAGCCCATTCTTCCATGAAAAAGCGGTAGGTAAAGCGGCAAAAAGGACTGCCAAAAGGGCTGCGGGAAGAACTGCGAAAAAGGCGGCAAAGCAACGTAGAATGCCATGGCAGAAACAGACCCGGAGACAGACGCAAAGGTGCAGGGTATTGCATAAGCCGCTGTTTTGTGACATAATCAGAGAAAATGGTGGGCAGAAATGCGTATCCGGGATACAGCATCAGTGGAGGGAAAGAGGACACGATGGGAGAAAACCGATATTTTCAGAAAGCGCTTGCAGATTTTGTCCATGAGGCGGCATACGGCGGTGCGGTCCGTCACCTGGCAGACAGGGGGTATACGGCAAAGCAGATTACGGATCGGCTGGATTTTCCTGCACCCTATGAAAAGGTGCGCCAGGCAGTGTGGGAGCATCTGGCGGATACAGGCGTCATACTGCTGGAGGAGCCCGGCAGCGGCAGGCAGAAAGAGAAAGCTTCCTATGTAAAGGAATACGACAGACACGGCAAGCCCACGTTCCGCAGGGTGTCTTGCTCCAAAAGGGAGCCGGAGCCTGTCTGCTGGAGAGAGACGCTTCTGGAGGCCGGAAAGGATGCCTGGGCCGGGGGACTGCCGGCACTGCTTGCGGCGAAGCTGGCGGAAAATGGAGAGGCATTCTCCTATGTCGCCTGCGACTTCGGGGCAGTGGCGGCCAAAGAGCCGGATCAATATGAAAGGATGCTTCAGGCCCTGGGCGATGAGCGGGAGTATGTGGAGGGGCTGCCCTGGGAGAGGCGCAGGGTCTATCACAGACTAAACTTGCGCATGAGGAAGATTCTGGAGGCGCTTATCTTGGCCGGATGGTATGGAGGGGAGATCTTTTTTATAAAAACAAAAGATAAGATAAAGATTGGGGAGGAAAGAAGATGATTCGGCTTATAAAGGAACTGGACGGCAAAATACTGGATATGGGCGGTGGCGGTGAAGGCGTAATCGGCCGGCTTTACCGGGAGCAGGTTACTGCCATTGACAATTGTCAGGAGGAACTGGACGAAGCGCCGGGAGGATACGAGAAAATATGCATGGATGCCACGGACTTGTCATTTGCCGATGCTTCTTTTCGGCACGTAACCTGTTTTTTCGCGCTGATGTTTATGAGTGCAGAAGAGCAAAAGCAGGCAATTGGAGAAGCGGCACGGGTTTTGGAAAACGACGGCATGCTCCATATCTGGGACTGTGACATTGCATCTGCATATCCGGAGCCTTTCTGCGTTGATGTGGAGATTCAATTGCCAACGGAACGTATTTCCACCACCTATGGCATAGGAAAGGCGGATGCCCAAGATCGGGATACTATCGCCCAAATGTGCCGGGATGCGGGATTGCTATTGGCTGCCGAAAGCGCTGGGAGAGATAGCTTCTATTTGTGTTATAAAAAGAAAATTTAGACAACTATGATTTTATTGACAAATCCAAGACACGGTGCTACTATATACTTAGTAATGCTAAATACTTGAGTAATGGATTCAGACAAGTGTTTCCATGTAAATGTTCTCTATACAAGGACGGTGGCAGCTTGAAGCAGAAGTATGAACAGCAGATGAAGAAAGGCGTGTTGGAGATGCTGGTGCTGCAGCTTCTTTCGGAGAAAGAGAAGTATGGTTATCAGTTGATCTGCGAGTTGAAAGAGAGGAGCAGTGAAATGTTCCTCCTGAAAGAGGGCACCCTGTACCCCATCCTGTACCGTATGGAGGACGACGGACTGGTAGTAAGCAGATGGAGCCAGCCAAAGGGTAAGGAGGTGTCCAAGAAGTATTACTGCCTGGCAGAGGAGGGACGGGATACTCTGGAGGAGCTTAAGTCCCTTTGGAGGACTTTTTCCCGGACAGTGGACACAGTCCTGGGACAGGAGCCGGAGCATGGGAATGACCGGGAGGACATGGCAGCGGAATACGTTGTGACGGCAGGAAAGCCGGAACGCGGGGACGAAAAGGCAGAGAATTTACCAGGTCAGAATCCGTCTGTGGTACCAGCCGCGCGGGCAGACAATTGACACTTGCCCGATAGAGCAGAGCGTTACGGAAGCAATTGGGAGATTGAATAAGTAAGTCAGGAGGAGAGAGTATGAACACAGGTAGAATGATCGGATTTGTTATGTGGCTGGCAGTAGGATGCCTTTTAGTGGCATTGGGGATCGGCGCTTTCTTCGCAAAGAAAGAAGTGGGCTTCTTTAACAATGTAAAGCCGCTGCCCATGAGGGACGTGAAAGCTTATAACCGGGCGGTGGGAAAGCTGCTCATCGGGTATGGGATTCTTTTTGCTGCATTGGGGCTGCCGTTGCTCTTTGGCCAGAACTCCGCAATCATTTTAATCTCCATACTGGGCGTGATGGCGGAGACCATAGGGGCCATGGCAGTGTACATTTTGGTAATACAAAATAAATATGAGAGGAAGTAGGGGCTTTCACCGGATCAGGGAAAGGATTGGTTTGAGATGACGAAGCAGCAATATATCAGGCAGGTGGGAAAGGCGCTGCAGTGCGCTCCGGCGAAAAAAGGGGAAATCCTCAGGCAGCTGGATTCCGATATTGAGATTGGGCTGGACGAGGGGAGAGAACTGTGGGAGATCCTGGAGGAAATGGGAAGCCCCCGGGCTCTGGCCGGAGAATTCAACGAGAATCTTGACCCGGAGGAGCGAAAGAGGGGGAGGCGCAGGAAATGGGCCAGGCGGATTCTGTGTATCTTTGGGGCTATACTGGCGGCGCTGGCTGTAGGAGCGGGAATCGTCTACTGGATGCTGCCCAAAGAGAGGAATATCGAAGACAGTAAAACTTTCGATGCGGCAACGGTACGGTCCCGGGCGGAGGAGGTCATCGCTCTTTTCAGCGCTCAGGATTACGAGACCCTGGAGGGCTATGTCAGCGAAGAGATGCGGGAAGCTATGGCCGGAACCTCTTTTTCCCATATCCGGGGCTACATCGGCGAGGATTGGGGAGAACTGCGGAGCACAGGCAGGATATACATGGCGGAGATTCGCGAAAGGGGTAAGGTTTACGCGGCGGTGCAGGTAAATGTCTCCTATGAGAACGCTAATGTGACATTCACCATGAGCTTCAACCGGCAGATGGAACTGTACGGATTCTATGTGAAATAGAGAAATGAGCCGCTGTATGAGCCTGTGGCACGCGTCCGGGGAGTAGGGATTGTGATAGGGGCAGGCGAGGAAGGAGAAAGTTTGATTGGATTTTATGCGTGTATTGTGATGGTGCCCTGTTTCTGGCTGCTGTCCCTGTTCTTTGCCCTTGGCAGGGAGCGGGCTGCTAACTGGCTCGGCGGCTTCCACTGGCTGCCGGAAGAGGAGAGGGCAAAATACGACAGGGCGCGGATGGCCCGGGACGAGAGGAATGCCAGTTTTTTATGGGGGATTATTATGCTGCTGGGGGCAATGGGGGCCATGTGGATCTCGGGATGGGTGGCACTGGCGGCCTATGGAATATGGATGGTGCTGTTTTTTAAGGATGTGCATCTGGATATGGATAAGGCTTTCGGAAAGTATAAGCTGCCGGAGGTGCAGGACAAAACCGGTCAGTAGACGGACGTAAAGAGAAACATCGCGAATAGAAACGGAAATGGGATAGAAACGGAAACGCAAACAGAGACGATGAAAATCGAACCCATCGTAAAGGAGGAATGCATATGGGATTCTGGATCTTTATGGTATGCGCGAATTTAATTATGCCAATTTTGATGGTAATCTTCGGGGCGGTGTTTCTGCACTGGCCGCCCCGGGAAATCAACGGGTTATACGGATACCGCACTGCAAAATCCATGAAAAGTCAGGAGGCATGGGATTTTGCTCAGGTATATTTTGGAAAAGTCTGGCTGAGGACAGGTCTGATCATGCTGATTCCGTCGGTTCTGGCCATGCTGCCCTGTATGGGGGAGAGCGATGGAAAAGTGGGGCTGTGGGGGCTCATTCTCTGCACGTTGGAATGCATTATCATGGTACTGGCCATTCTTCCCATAGAGCGGGCGCTGAAGCGGCGGTTTCCGGAAAGATAGACCGAATAACCGGAGGCTTCACCCCCTGAAATGCTCTCTGGTCTTCGCCATCCGCTCCGCGATTTTTACGCCGAAAGGACAGCGGCTCTCACAGCTCTTGCAGCCGATGCAGGCATCCGCGTTTGCGGAGAGCTGGTCATAGTGGGCTTTCAGAGAGGCGGGCAGCTCCTGCTGCATCATAGCCAGGTCGTAGAGCTTGTTCACCATGGCGATGTCGATGCCCGCCGGGCAGGGCGCGCAGTGGCCGCAGTAGGTGCACTGGCCGTAATAGCCGTGGCGGGGGGCATGGGCCAGAACGCTGGCGTAGTCCTTTTCCTCCATGGTGGCGGTCTCATAGGCCACGGCGGCGTCCACATGTGCTGGCGTGTCGTA
>CATKYJ010000030.1 GCA_949840885.1 uncultured Acetatifactor sp. | reverse complement strand
GCCGTCTGCCCTCCACGCGGATTTCGCCGGAACTTACCCTGTCGATTGTGGAGATTACGTTTAACAGGGTGCTCTTCCCGGAGCCGGACGCCCCCATGATGGCGGTGAACTCGCCCTTTTCCACATCAAAAGAGATGCCGTCCAGGGCTTTCGTGACCACGGCTCCGCTGCCGTAGTACTTTGTCACATTTTCGATCTCCAGAATTTTTGTCATGTCTGTCTTTGTCATGTCCGTCTTTTCCATAGCAGTCTTTTCCATGTCTGTCACCTCTCTGTCCTTATCTTACCACAGGACAGAGGGTTTCGTTCTAACGGAAATCCTGTTTTTCCTTACGTTTTTGTAAGGGTATATAATGTTTTTAATTATTTACATTTATAACTATTTAGTATATAATTAAAAACATTAAAGGAGATAAGGCCATGGGAAGAAAAGCGGTTGTGGTTCTCCCGTCCACACAGGATATCCTTGCTAAAATGGGGGAACAAATAAAACTGGCCAGGCTTCGCCGAAATCTGCCGGTAGAGCTGGTGGCTGAGCGCGCGGACATCAGCCGTGCCACCTTGTGGAAAGTGGAAAAAGGCGACCCCTCCGTTGCCATCGGAATCTATGCCGCAGCGCTGCATGCCCTGGGCAACATGGATACGGATCTGCTGCTGGTCGCCAAAGACGATGCGCTTGGCCGGACATTGCAGGATCTAAACCTCCCTGTCCGCAGACGAGCGCCGAAAGGAGATTGAAATGTCGCAAACCCTGTATGTCTATGATGATTTCAGTACCGAAGCTCCGGTTTTAATGGGATGCTTATACATCGATATGTCCCGGGGAATCGAGCATCATTCTTTCGAATATGACAAGGCATGGCTGGCTGCAAGCAAAAACAGCTTCATCCTGGACCCGGATTTATACCCTGTGCAGGGACGACAGTACCCGCCGGGCAAGGCAACTTTCGGCCTCTTTGCCGATGCCTCGCCCGATCGTTGGGGCAGAACCCTGATGGAGCGAAGAGAACGCTTTACGGCAGACAGGGAATCCCGAAAACCCAGGAAACTACATGACAGCGACTACCTGCTTGGCGTGTACGACGAGACCCGTATGGGAGCCATTCGCTTTAAAACCGAGCCCACCGGCGAATTCTTGTCAAACGACAAAGAAACGGCCATTCCTCCCTGGGCAAGTCTGTGCACATTGGAAGAAGCCTCCCGAAATTTTGAAAACGAAAACGCCACCCTGCAGGAAAGATGGCTAAACCAGCTGATCAGACCCGGCTCCTCCCTGGGCGGCGCAAGGCCGAAAGCCACTGTACAGGATGCAAAAGGAGACCTCTGGATTGCCAAATTCCCGTCCAGAAAAGACGACTTCAATGTAGGAGCATGGGAAAAAACGGCGCAGGATCTGGCCAAGCTATGCGGGCTGTGTACACCGGATTCCCAGCTCGTAAATTTCTCCAAGCTGGGCAGCACGTTTCTGGCAAGGCGATTTGACAGAATCGGGAAAAAAAGGATCCACTTTGCCTCCGCCATGACAATGCTTGGGAAAACCGACGGCGCATCAGCCCAGGATGGAGCAAGCTACCTGGATATCGCTTCTTTTCTAAGAGCAAACGGCGTCTCCCCAAAAGAAGACCTTTTAGAACTCTGGAAAAGAATCGTATTCAATATGGCGATTACCAATAGTGACGACCATCTGCGGAATCATGGGTTTCTTCTACAGCGAGGCGGATGGCGGCTGTCTCCCCTTTATGATGTGAATCCGGTTCCTTACGGCGATACGCTTGCCCTGAACATTGATGCCAATGATAATGCCATCTCACTGGAATTGGCGATTGATTCTGCGCCGTACTACGGACTGACGAAAGACCTTGCGGAGTCCCTGGCCAAGGGAATCCTTTCTGCGATAAAGCAAAACTGGGAGCGCCTTGCGAAGTCCAATGGCCTTTCCCATGGGGCTGTCGAAAATATGCGTCCTGCATTCAGCCTGTGCTCTGAAACCTCAGACTGATGCAAGTGAACTTCCCCGCTTCGGACTCTATCCCAAGGGATATTCCAAGCCGCCCGCACAGCTCCTGCACAATGTACAGCCCCATCCCGGTGCCGCCGGAGGCAGCGCTCCCCGGGGCTTTTGTCCTCGCGCAGCTTCCGGTGAACCCCCGCTCCGTGACCCGGCGCAGCTCATGGGCGGGAATCCCGGGCCCGTTGTCACGGACCAGAATCGCGCCGTCCCGGGCCCGGATGCTTATCTGACAGCCAGGACAGTATTTCGCGCAGTTGATCAGAAGCTGCTTCAGCATAAAGCATACCGATTTCCTGTCCGAATAGACGGAGAAGTCCCCCTCCGCCTCCACGCTGATGCCTGCCCCTGTCAGCAGCTCCATCTGACTCTTCACTGCCTCGCCTATGACATCCGATGCGGAAAACAAACGGATTTTCACATCTTTTTCTGCGGTGCGCAGTCTGGCATAGTACAATATGCTCTCCGTCAGGTTGTCCGCCCGCTTCAGTTCCCGGCGCAGCTTCCGCAGCTCTCCCCCGTTGTCCAGAATCAGGGAGCATGCCGTCAGCGGCGTCTTCATCTCATGAATCCAGCTCTCCACATAATCGCAGTACTCCTCTTTCTCCCTGCGGGCCTGCTCCGCCACGCCCACGGCAGACCGGGACAGCTCCCGCATAATGCGAAAATACCGCCTCTCCAAAGCGCCCGCAGGCTTCGGCAGCACCTCCCCCAGCAGCCAGGTCTCCGGCAGATCCGAAAGGAGCTTTTCCAGTTCCTCCATCCGCTTCCCCTCTAACAGGCCCACGGTCAGAAGCCAGAGCAGGATGGCTGCCAGATACGCCACTGCCAGAACCCCGATCAGGGCTGCCCCCGTTCCCGCCACAGCCAGAACCATGCCAAAGCCAAGCCCTCCCATGCCAAGAAAGCAGAGCGTCACCGTCCTGGACTCGCAGGCGTCCACAAAATAGCGAAAAACCGTGTGTTTTTTCCTCCCCATCACAGCCGATACCCCACGCCCCGGACTGTCCGGATGAATTCTCCTGCCCCCACGTGCTTTAGCTTCTCCCGCAGCCGGTTCACATTCACATACAGCGTGTTCTCATCGATATACAGACTGTTCTGCCACAAATCCTCCACAATCTCCTCCTTGGCGCAGAGCCCTTTTCGCATAAGGCAGGCCAGGATCCGCGCCTCATTCTTCGTCAGCTCCGCCTCCTGTCCCTGGTGCTCCACTGTAAGCTGCTCGAGATTCAGCGTCAGCCCTCTGACGGATAGCGCGCAATCTCCGCTCCCCGAAGCGCCATGCCCGGACAGAGCGCCCCTCCGGGCTTTCAGAAGCCGCTCCATCCGGGCCAGCAGCACCGCGGAATGATAGGGCTTGCGGATGTAGTCGTCCGCGCCGACGCCAAAGCCCAGCAGCTCGTCTTCCGCAGACTCTCTCCCCGTGAGGAATATCACGGGCATGTCCGACTCTGTCCGAAGCCTGCGGCACAGCTCGAATCCGCTCTCCCCCGGCAGGTTCACGTCCAGCAGCGCCAGTTCGCAGGGCGGCCGGCCCACCACCTCATATCCATTGGCCCTAAGAAGCAGTTCCAGCTCCTCCCGGACGCTCCTGTCATCCTCCACAACCAGTATCCTGTCCATAAGCCTCCCTCCCGCCCTGACATCCTCTAAAAGCGAACCTACAGAAATCATACCCTGTTACATTCTTTATGGTAAAAGAACCACGGGAAAGTTGTCAACCTATCTTTCTGCAAAAGCCCCGCAGCCAGGCCGCGGGGCTTCCGATTTCATTATTTTAAGATTACATCATTTTAAGGTCTCGTTATTTCAATATTTTGTCATTTTCAGGCTTTCACCCTTTCACGATCCGGACCCGGAACACGCCTCCTATGGCCTCCAGTGCACGGATGATCTCTTCCGTGGGAACCTCCTCCACATCCAGCATGGTGTAGGCCACCTCCCCCCGGGATTTGTTGGTCATATCGCTGATGTTGATTCCTTTCTCGCCAAACTCCGCGGTGAACTTGGTAATCATATTGGCGATATTCCGGTGGAAAATCGCCACGCGGCCCGCCTTGGTGCAGATCCCCATGTCGCAGGCGGGATAGTTGACGCTGTTACGTATATTTCCGTTCTCCAGATAGTCCATCATCTCTTCCACAGCCATCACAGCGCAGTTGTCCTCGGATTCCTCCGTGCTGGCCCCCAGATGGGGAATGACGATACAGCCTTTCTGCCCTGCCGTAGTGGGATTGGGGAAGTCGGACACATACCTGGCCACCTTGCCGCTCTTTAAGGCTTCCAGCACATCCGCCTCATTCGCCAGCAGATCCCTGGCGAAGTTCAGCAGAATGACCCCGTCTTTCATCTTGGAAATGGCATCCGCGTTCAGCATCCCCCTTGTGGAATCCAGCAGCGGCACATGGATGGTGATGTAGTCGCACTGGGCGTAGATATCCTCCACATTGGTCACATGGTGCACCGCCCGGCTCAGGCTCCAGGCCGCGTTCACGGAGAGGTAGGGATCATACCCGTACACCTCCATGTCCAGCGCCACCGCCGCATTGGCCACTTTCACGCCGATTGCCCCCAGGCCGATGACCCCCAGCTTCTTGGCCCTAATCTCCGTGCCCGCGAAATTCTTCTTGGCTTTCTCCGCGGACTTCGCAATATCCGCATCCTCTTTTGCCGCTTTTACCCACTCAATGCCGCCCACCACGTCCCGGGCTGCCAGCAGCATCCCGGCGATGACCAGCTCTTTCACGCCGTTGGCATTGGCACCCGGCGTATTGAACACCACCACGCCGTGCTCCGCGCATTTCTCCAGCGGAATGTTATTGACGCCGGCGCCGGCCCTGGCCACGGCCAAAAGGCCTTTCGGCAGCTCCATCTCGTGCATGGACGCACTGCGCACCAAAATGCCCTCCGCCGCCTCCACGTCCGCGGTGATCTCATATTGGCTGCTGAAATTCTGTAAGCCCACCTGGGCGATGGGATTCATGCAATTAATCTTGTACATAGCTTCTCCTATCCGAACGCATTCCGGCCATTCAGCATTCACAGATCATTTTTACTTTTAAGGGACGTTTGGTCAGAAATTCTGCATTTTCGTCCATTGTGGTTCCCGGATGCCGGTATATGTCGTTCTGCATGTCAACCGCTTCGTCTGCTTGATACAAATTTGGATTTTCATGTATTTTGATTCTCCGCCTCGAATTTCCCCATGAATTCCACCAGCTTCTCCACTCCCTCCATGGGCATTGCATTGTAGATGCTGGCCCGCATGCCGCCCACGGAGCGATGGCCTTTCAGGTTCTCGAAGCCCGCCTCCCTGGCCTCTTTCACGAATTTTGCGTCCAGCTCCCCATCCCCGGTGACGAAAGGCACGTTCATCAGAGAGCGGTCCTCTTTCCGGACTGTCCCTCGGAACATTTTGCTCTGATCCAGGAAATCGTAGAGAATCTTCGCCTTTTTCTCATTGTATTCTTTCATGGCCTCCAGGCCGCCCTGTTTTTTCAGCCACTTGAACACCTTGCCGCAGATATAGATACCGTAAGCGGGCGGGGTATTGTAGAGAGACTCATTGTCGGCGTGAATCTTGTACCGCAGCATAGTGGGCGTGCCGGGCAGCACGTCCTCGGTGATCAGGTCCTTCCGGATGATGACGATGACCACCCCGGCAGGTCCGATGTTCTTCTGTACGCCGCCATATATGACACCATATTTCGTCACATCCACCGGCTCCGACAGGAAACAGCTGGACACATCCGCCACCAGCGGCTTTCCTTTGGTGTCGGGCAGGGTCTTGAACTTGGTGCCGTAGATGGTATTGTTCTCGCAGATATAGACATAATCCGCGTCCTCGCTGATGGGCAGATCCGTGCAGTCCGGAATATAAGAGAAAGTCTCGTCCTCGGAGGAGGCAATCTTGTTGGCCTTGCCGTAAATCTGCGCCTCCTGGTAAGCTTTTTTCGCCCACTGGCCGGTGACAATGTAATCCGCCACTTTGTTCTTCATCAGGTTCATGGGAATCATGGCGAACTGCTGGCTGGCGCCTCCCTGCAGGAACAGCACCTTATAATTCTCGGGAATCTTCATCAAATCACGCAGATCAGCCTCCGCTTCCTTGATAATGGTATCATAGGCCTTGGAGCGGTGGCTCATCTCCATGACGGACATGCCCGTGCCCTTATAATCCAGCATCTCATCCGCCGCCTCCCGCAGCACCTCCTCCGGCAGGACGGCAGGCCCCGCGGAGAAATTATATACTCTTCTCATCTCTCATCCCTCCTAAATTGAATCGGTAAATCGGCATAGCCGCTCAGATAAGAATACTCTCTCCGGGCACTTTAGTCAAGTACATCGTTAAAATCTTTAAAAAAACCTCTTTAAAAAACAATCTCCGGAAACGGCCGCCGGATGCCGCTGCGCTCAATAAAACATTATGACCGGCATTCCCACTTCCAGCATATCATAGAGCTGCGACATATTGCCCGAGGGCGTGTTGATGCAGCCGTGGGAGCCGTTGGTCTGATAGATCTGCCCGCCAAAGCTTCCCCTCCAGCTGGCGTCATGGATTCCGATATTTCCTACCACGGGCACCCAATATTTGACGAAAGATTCATAGTCGGCCCCCCGCAGAGTCTGGTTGCGCTGTTTCGCGTGGACATAATTAATGCCCTGGGGTGTCCCCATGCGCCTGCCAGTGTTGCCTGTGACGATATCCGTCTCCAGTTCCAGCTTTCCTTTGGCGTAATAGTACATCCTCTGCTGCGACATGTCTATCTCAATGTACGTGTCGCCGATATCGTCTAAGCCCCGCACATACCCTTCCTGAATATATGCCGGCACATGCATATCCGTTCCGCCGGCTGCATCCGGACCGGCCGTATCCTGCCCGGTCTGTCCTGTGTCCGACGGCTGACCGCCCGCATGTCCCTGCAGCGCCCCCAGCAGATACGTTTTCTCGGCCTCCCTGTCCAGCTTTGTCCCGTATGTGACATAGGAGACCGTCACGATATCCCCTCTGGTGGACTGGAACTCTTTCTCCATACCGCAGGTATCATAGTCCTCCGCCAGCGCGTCCACCCAGGAGAGGACCTTTTCTTCATCCAGCACAATATGTCCCTCATCGTCCAGCGCCGGACAGCCGTCCGTCCCGGTCACCAGAAGACCTGACAGAACTGCCGGCGTCAGGGGAATCTGTTCTGCGCCCATGTCATACACGATACGGCTCCCCCGGACGATAAATCCGTCCACCTGTTCCCAGATATCCCTCTGCCTCTTGTCCAGAGCGCTGTCTGCAAGGTCTTCATAACACTCCCCTGCGCTCAAATCTATCAACGTCTGTCCTTTTGCCAGGCAGTCGCTTAGATAATCACAGGCCTTTTGCACATTCAGCCGATTTGTATTTCCGTCCTGAAGCACAAAACCTTCCGGGGACAGGCTCACCCTGACGCCCTCCGGCTTTTCTCGCTCCTGTGCCACAAAGGGCAGTTCCTGAAAGCAGGCCAGAAGTTTTTCTTCCTCTGCAACGTATTTTCCCGGTACCAGATTGCTGGAAACAGGCTTCTTTAGATTATCCATCCAGAACACAGATGCGTTCTTCCTCAAATAGGATTTCAGCGCATCTGAAAAATCCGGCCTGATCCCTGCAGCCAGCATATCGATTTCCCAATTCACACAATCGGCATCCACGATTGTTATCACGGATGCCTCCTGTGCGTTCACCAATTCTTCATTTATCTGCTCTATCGACTTTCCTGTGCAGTACACCCCATTGATCCAGGTATTTACAGGGAAATTGCTGCGATAGTACATTGTCAGTGCAAGCAGTCCCAAAAGTCCCAGAAACAGGCCCCCAAGCAGGAACATCAGCAGAAACCGAAACAACTTTTTCATAGCGCTTATAAAGTCCTTTTAGCTTTCGTTCTTTTTCTTCAGGTCGTCCCCGTCAAAGACCTCCACGATCGGCGCTCCGGCCGGAACCATGGGGAATACCTTGTCATCCTCCGGTATGATGCACTCGATCAGCACCGGCGCTTTCAGGGCAATGGCTTTCTCTATGGCAGGCTGCACCTCTTCTTTCCTGGTCACGCGGATGGCTTCGCAGCCCAGCCCCTCCGCCACCTTGCAGAAGTCCACCTTGTCGCTTAAGACCGTCTGGGAATATCGCTTTCCGTAGAACAGGGTCTGCCACTGGCGCACCATTCCCAGCACATGGTTGTTGATGACTACCTGTATAATGGGAATATTGTAGCGGCTCGCCGTAGCCAACTCATTCATGTTCATCCTAAAGCACCCGTCTCCTGCAATATTGATGCAGATCTTGTCCGGCTGTCCCAGCTGTGCGCCGATACAGGCGCCCAGACCGTAGCCCATGGTTCCCAGGCCGCCGGAGGAAAGGAATGTACGGGGCTTCGTGTAGCGGTAATACTGGGCCGCCCACATCTGGTGCTGCCCCACGTCCGTGGTAATCAGGGCCTCCCCCTTGGTAACCCTGTCGATGGTCTCTATCACATAGGGGCAGGATAACTGGGAATCGTCATATTTTAGGGGATATTTCGCTTTCAAGTCAGCGATCGTCTCCATCCATTCGCTGTGCTGCTGTTTCTCCAGCCGCCTGTTCAGTTCTTGAAGCAAGAGTTTTAAATCCCCCACCAGACTGGCATCCGCACGGATGTTTTTGTTAATTTCCGCCGCATCAATGTCCATGTGGATGATTTTGGCATTCTCCGCGAATTTCTTCGGATTGCCGATGACGCGGTCGGAGAACCTGGCTCCCAGGGCAATCAGCAGGTCGCACTGGCTGACGCCCAGATTGGACGTCTTGGTGCCATGCATGCCGATCATGCCGGTGTACCTGTCGCTCCTGCCGTCAAACGCGCCCTTTCCCATCAGGGTGTCGCATACGGGCGCATCAATCAGCTCCGCAAAAGCCGCCACCTCCTCACAGGCATCCGAAATGACTGCGCCGCCGCCCAGATAGATATAAGGCTTCCTGGCAGACCGGATATATTCCACTGCCCTGTCCATCTCTTCTTCTGTGCAGCGGTATGCCCTGCTCTTCTCCTCCACAGGCCTGGGCGTATATTCACAGACGGCGGCCGTCACATCCTTTGTGATATCTACCAGCACCGGGCCGGGCCGGCCGCTCTTTGCAATGGTAAATGCCCTCCTTATGGTACCTGCCAGCTCCTCCACATTTTTTACGATGTAGCCATGCTTCGTGATGGGCATAGTCACGCCGGCGATGTCCACCTCCTGAAAGCTGTCCTTACCCAGCATGGGCAGGGTCACATTGGCCGTGATAGCCACCATGGGAACGGAGTCCATATATGCTGTGGCGATGCCTGTGACCAGGTTCGTGGCACCGGGGCCGCTGGTGGCCAGGCACACCCCCACCTTGCCCGTAGCCCTGGCATAACCGTCCGCGGCATGGGCTGCGCCCTGCTCGTGGGAAGTCAGTATATGCCTGATCTCATCGCTGTGCTTATAAAGTGTGTCGTATATGTTCAGGATGGTGCCGCCTGGATAGCCGAAGACAGTGTCTACGCCCTGTTCTTTTAAGCATTCTACTACAATCTCTGATCCGGTCAGTTGCATTATTGGTTCCTCCTGTTATTTCCTGTAATCTGCTTCTCCACCGGCACGCACGAAAATTTCCCGGCTGCCGTTCTACCCACGGTCAATATGGATACTGCCACTTTCCGCCCGAAATCCCGTCCTTATTTCCGGATTTCCAGAACCGCGCCGCGGTTGCCGCTGGTAACCATCTCCCGGTATCTGGTCAGATACCCGGTGGTGACCTTGGGCTCTCTGGGCTGCCAGTTGGCGCGCCTCTGCGCTAAAATCTCGTCGGACACCAATACATCCAGTTTATTCTCCGGAATGTTGATGCTGATGATGTCTCCCTCCTCCACAAGCGCTATGGGACCGCCTACCGCTGCCTCCGGAGACACATGGCCGATGGATGCCCCTCTGGATGCGCCGGAGAAGCGTCCGTCCGTAATCAACGCTACGGAAGAGCCCAATCCCATGCCTGCGATGGCAGAGGTAGGGTTGAGCATCTCCCGCATGCCGGGACCTCCCTTGGGGCCCTCATAGCGGATGACCACCACGTCTCCCGCCACGATCCTGCCGCCCTTAATGGCATCGATGGCATCCTCCTCGCAGTCGAAGACCCTTGCAGGCCCCTGATGCACCAGCATCTCGGGAACCACCGCGGAGCGCTTCACCACGCCGCCGTCCGGGGCCAGGTTGCCTTTCAGGATGGCGATGCCGCCGGTCTCGGAGTAGGGATTCTCCACCGGGCGGATGACCTCCGGATTCAGGTTCCTGCAATTCTTAATGTTCTCGCCGATGGAAGTGCCGTTTACGGTCATACAGTCCAGATTCAGGAGATTTTTCTTTGTCAGTTCGTTCATCACCGCATAGACGCCGCCGGCCTCGTTCAGATCTTCCATATAGGTGGGGCCTGCAGGCGCAAGATGGCACAGATTCGGAGTCTTTGCGGACAGTTCGTTTGCAATATCCAGGTTCAGGTCCACTCCGGCTTCCCTGGCAATGGCTGGCAGATGGAGCATGGAGTTGGTGGAGCAGCCCAGGGCCATATCTACGGTGAGGGCATTCATAAACGCTTTTTCGGTCATGATGTCGCGGGGCTTGATGTCCTTTTCCACCAGCTCCATGATCTTCATACCCGCATGCTTAGCCAGACGGATGCGCTCGGAGTAGACCGCGGGCACGGTACCGTTGCCTTTCAGGCCCATGCCGATGGCCTCTGTGAGGCAGTTCATGGAATTGGCCGTATACATGCCGGAGCAGGAGCCGCAGGTCGGGCATACTTTCTCCTCATATTCGCACAGTTCCTCCATGGTCATGGTTCCCGCCGCCACACTGCCCACGGCCTCGAACATGGAAGACAGGCTCTTCTTCTGTCCGTGGATGCGGCCTGCCATCATGGGGCCTCCGGACACGAAAATCGTAGGGATGTTCACACGAGCCGCTGCCATCAATAGCCCCGGCACGTTCTTGTCGCAATTGGGGATGCACACCAGGCCATCGAAACCGTGGGCCAGAGCCATGCACTCGGTACTGTCCGCGATTAAGTCCCTGGTCACCAGGGAATACTTCATGCCCACATGCCCCATGGCGATGCCGTCGCACACCGCAATGGCCGGGAACATGATGGGAGTGCCGCCAGCCATGGCCACGCCCATCTTCACGGCCTCCGCTATCTTGTCCAGGTTCATATGTCCGGGCACGATTTCATTGTAGGAACAGACAATACCGATCAGCGGACGCTGCCTCTCCTCCTCTGTATATCCAAGGGCGTTAAACAGGCTTCTGTGGGGCGCCTGTGCGGTACCCGTCTTAACCGAATCACTTCTCATCTTTTTCTCACCTTTCTATACTTTACGAGCGGTCAAATTTGCCACCAATTCATTCTGCTTGCCGCTCGTGAGTCTGATAATTTGGCAAATTTAGTGACCGTCAGTACAAACTGTTGCTGTATGCGGCACACACTAACAAATCCGCTCCGCAAGCAAATCTCCCATCCGGCTGCAGCCTACTTTCACGCAGCCATCGGAATAAATGTCCCCGGTGCGGTATCCGTCTTTCAGCACCTGCTTCACGGCCCGCTCTATCGCATCCGCCTCTCTGTCCAGGTCGAAGCTGTATCGCAGCATCATGGCAGCGCTGAGAACCGTGGCGATGGGATTGGCAATGTCCTGTCCGGCGATGTCCGGCGCGGATCCGTGGCTGGGTTCATAGAGACCGAACTTGCTGTCGTTTAAGCTGGCGCTGGCCAGCATGCCGATGGAGCCAGTGACCATGCTGGCCTCATCGGAAAGGATGTCTCCGAACATATTCTCCGTCAGGATCACGTCGAACTGGGCCGGATCTTTCACCAGCTGCATGGCGCAGTTGTCCACCAGCATATGCTCCAGCTTTACCTCCGGGTAATCTGCAGCCACTTCCTCCACCACTTTCCTCCAGAGCCTGGAAGAATCCAGCACATTGGCCTTGTCCACACTGGTGACTTTCTTTCGGCGCTTCATGGCGATGTCAAAGCCTTTGATGGCGATGCGGCGGATTTCATTCTCATCGTAAGTCAATGTGTCAATAGCCTTGCGAACCCCGTTCTCTTCAATGGTTTTCCGTTCTCCAAAATACAATCCGCCGGTCAGTTCCCGCATGATCAGCATGTCAAACCCCTTTTTGCTGATCTCCTCTTTCAGAGGACACGCATCTGCCAGCTCATCATACAGCACCGCAGGGCGCAGATTGGCGAACAGATTCAGGGCCTTGCGGATAGCCAGAAGCCCTGCCTCCGGGCGCAGATTAGGGGGCAGCTTGTACCAGGGGGATTTTGTGGTATCGCCGCCGATAGAGCCCATCAGCACGGCATCGGCGGATTTTGCTTTCGCAATAGCCTCCTCTGTCAGAGGTACACCGTGGACATCAATGGAAGCCCCTCCCATGAGGATGTCCTCGAATACCATTTTATGGCCGTAGATTACGGCTATCTTCTCCAGAATTTTTTTAGCTTCCCGGACGATCTCCGGCCCGATGCCATCGCCGGGAATGCATGTGATATGTAGCTCCATATTCCTCTTCCTTTCCTATCTGCAGTTCACGCCGCTGAATATATTCTATATATAATAACTGATTCGCCCATAAATATCAATAAAATGTTATAAAGAATCAATCTCGTAAGATTCAGGATCTAAAATCAGCAGGCAGCAGGGTATACTGCAAAAGTTAATGAAGTTTTATGTTTGGATTAGTCTCCGCTGCCTTTCGCAGAACTCTTTCCAGAGCCGCGGCATATCCCTTAAGCCCCTCATACAGCGCCTCTCTGTGCAGAATCCGGACTTCCGTATCCTCCCTGATATCTGTCAGGCAGTCGTACAGGGCATCCAGATTTCTGCCATACCAATCCGGCAGTTCCAGCGAGGCAGCCAGCAGATCATGCAGCTGCCCTCTATCCCTGATCTCCATTCCGTCCAATACACAAATGCGCATCTCTACTCCTCTCCATACAAAAGCTCAAAAGATTCATAATGATCCTCCGTATAGTATATCAGACCATCATTGGAAAATACGATTCGCTTGGCTCCGCGCTTCTGCGCGCCCAAAGTATCAATATCGCATTCCGTATAGAATCGCCCCTCCGCCTCCGGCAGAAGCCCCTCATAATTTCCGAAACGGCTGCCGCCGATGCATTTTCCGGGTGCATAGGGCTCCAGGGAACCGCCCTCCCATCCCAGCTTCTGCGCCTCTTTCTTGGTAATGAAATTCGAAGGCAATTTGCCATACAGATGAATGTACAGCGCCACATCGTCTTTGGCGGTGTATGTACCCTCCTCAGGCAGGGTTTCCCCGCTTCCCTCGTTCTCCGAAAGGCTCTCCTGATCCCCAGGGGATTCCTCCGGCCTACCTGTCGTCTCGTCTCCGGATTCCTCCGGACTACCGGTCGCCTCGTCTTCGGATTCCTCCGAACTACCAGTCGTCTCGTCTTCGGATTCCTCCAAACTACCGGTCATCTCGTCTTCAGAATGATCGTTCCCTGCGCTGCTCTGTACTGAAGCATTTTCCGACTCGTTCCCAATATCATCTTCAGCTACATTTCCCGGCTCGCTTCCGCTATCGTCCCGGGCAGTATCCTCTGACCCGCCAATAGCGCTCTCCACCGAAGCGCCGGCTTTCGAACCGGCCAGGGACTGTTCGCTCTCCGTCTCTACCCCGCAGGCAGAAATTGCCAAAGATAAGAGAAATACCACCAACAGCCGTGTCAACTTCTTCATTTCCATCACCCTTTCTCTCCCAAAAAATTTATACTGGAATGCTCTTCTTCCATGCAATGCTTTTCTTCCATGCAATGCTTTTCTTCCATGCAATACTCTTCCATTTATACAAAGGCACCTGACAAAGCCAAAACGCCCTGTCAGGTGTAAATTTATTCGCTCTATCGTTTTCCTGCTGTTTACATCAGCACATAGCCTATCACATTTTTCTCCAGGGCAGCTATGCTCTCATATTCTTTCTGGATCTTTGTCCTAAGCGATGCGTCCCGCTCCTCTATCAGAAGCACTGCATCGCACTCCGCCAGCATTTCCAGCGTATTGGCATTTGCGCCCATGTAGGCTCCGGTCATAAGCATGATATTCTCCGGCAATTGGGGCACCACCCTTACCGTGAACGCCTCCAGGCTCTCAATGCCCACAGTTCCCGTCACCAGAAAAGTCCCCCCATTCTTTGACAAATTTGTGATATTCGTGGCTACAATTCTGTAGGCTTCATCCTCCGAAATCCGCTCTGTCCCCTGGCATTTTCTCAGAAATTTGTCAATGCCGCCCAGAGGTTTCTTCCGTCTCTGCTTTGGAATCGCCCCCAACAGATAATAGCCGTACCGCTCTCTTAGTTCTCTCTCGCCCCGCATCTTGTCGCTGAACACATAGCCTATGGCTATACAGAATACCAAGACAAAGAAACCTCCTGCAAAGCCGACAGCAGCATACTTTGGAATTCCAAGCTTCTTCATGCCGTCAAGTTCTTTCGCGATCTCATCTATCTGCTTCTGCACCTGATCTGCCGTCCTGCCCCGATTGTCCGTGGGTGCAGCCGCTTCCGGCTGAGCCTGGGCCTTCAGATCCGCCAATATCGCATTCTCTTCGTCCAGTCTCTCCTGCACTCCCGCCCTCTCTTTCGGGAAGATGACTTGATTGTACAGCGCGGCATAACCTCCCGCCAAAGCGCATACCAGAACCGAAACCAACAGGACACTGCGCCATCTGTCCAGAATGTGGAACATTAAATCTTTCAGGTCAATTTCCTCTTCATATCTCTGACTATTATCCATCGCAACCATCCTTCATCAACTATTTTGCTCCCAGCAAACAGTAACTGTCTCTACATCGCTCCGTCCCGTCCAAATACCACTCTCACGGTCTTCAGCAAGATTTTGATGTCCAGTCCCATACTCCATTCTGTGATGTACTTTGTGTCCAGCTTGACTACGTCTTCGAAATCCGTGATCTTGCTCCTGCCGCTGACCTGCCACAGCCCGGTAATGCCGGGTCTCACCGCAAGCCTGGCCCTGTGGTGGGGTTTATATCTCTCCCATTCGTCCACAGTGGGCGGCCTGGTACCCACAAGGCTCATATCCCCTTTCAGCACATTGAAAAACTGGGGAAACTCGTCCAGGCTCCAGTCCCGTATGAAATTTCCCAGACCTTTCCTCACAGTTCCATCCGGCAGAATCTTACATCCGATGATCCGGGGATCCCCCTCCATCTTGAACATCAGGCCATCCCCATGTTGATTCTTCTCCATGAGTTCTTTCTTCCGTTCCTCCGCATCCATATACATGCTCCGGAACTTGTATATCCGAAAGCGCTTTCCATTCCTGCCCACCCGCTCCTGGGTAAAGAAAACAGGACCGGGAGAAGCAATGAAAATCATCGGGGCCAATATCACAAAAAACACTCCTGTTATGACACAGCCCACAATACCGCCCGCTATATCCATGGTTCTTTTGACGAACTGCTGAATTGGCGTTGCATAGCTGATGCTGGTGGTCAGCACCATATGGCCGCCCACATGGCCCACAAACTGACGCATCCCGCCGCTGTCCTCCGCCCGGAATACACTGACATGAACTACCACACCCATCCCTGCCAGTTGCTCTACCAGCTGTGCCGGATAGGGTTTCTCCCTGGGCAAAACTACAAGAGCCTCATCCACCCAACTGCGGCATATGGCATCCGCCACGTCCTCAGGGCTCGCCACCACAGGTATCCCCTGGATTTTTTTGCCCTGCATGTTCCTGTCCAGGATTGCAATCCCTGTTATCAGAAGACCGTCCATGTCATGTTTTATGAGGTCTGTCATGCACTCCTGCACAAGATCGTAATCCGTCACCAGAAGAAGAGAACGCTGATCTGCCCCTGCCTTTCGCTTCAGCAATATGGCTTTCCACAGGAGCCTTACAAAATAGCTGATACAGACATACAAAATGCCTGTCAGATAAATGACAAACCTAGAATAGTCAGCGCTGGTCTGCGTTGTGAACAAAGTGGCAATAATGACTGCCTCTACAAAAAATGCCTGGCTCATCGTGGCGCTGAACTCCTCATAGCGCCCTCGCCGCAGCACGCCGCTGAAAGCGGCTGTCAAAAGAAGAACTACCACCTCGGCCAGTAAAATAATGGCACCGATTTCCCTGTACTCATTGTCCTGATAGGGATTGGATGGCCCCATGCGCACAGAATAGGCAAGGAGAAAGGCCACCTGCATACAGATTACATCCAGCAGTATAAAGTCAAGGTGTTTCAGCCACCCTCCGGCCTTTTTTCTATACATGGACGCAACGCCCCTCTCTCCTGTAAATCTGGCTCTGCTATACAATCCGGCATCCTGCGCCGTGAACTTCTGCCGATTTATGTCTTTTCCGTCTCAGGCAGCGCTCCCGGCGCAGGATGCGGAATCGTAAATCCGCCCTAAAAGCATTTGTTCCTTTTTTAACATCCAGCCTCTCCCCGGAGGGAAAGGCTGGATAACCACATGTCAAAGGATAATTATTTTTACTTCATTCTTTGATACATTTCAATGCGTAAAACACAAATCCTGCCAACAGGACATCGTCCTGCTGATTAATCATGCATGATTAATCCCATGCATTAGCCCGCATGGACGGGGCCAAAACAATTACTATTAGTTGTTGCAGCGAGCTTTCTTCGCGCAAACCAGAGCGCCAGCCAGGCAAAGAACAGCCATCATGCCGGCTACGGGCAGGGTCTCACCAGTCTTAGGAGACACGGGAGCAGCACCGTCGGGTGTAGCAGGGGTTGTGGAACCAGCAGCAGGAGCATTTCCCTGGTAGTCACCTGTTAAGATCATAACCGGTGAGCAGCTTGTCAGGTTGATTACAAGAGTTCCGTCAGATGCGGGTTTGTCCAGTCTAATACCTTCAACAGTGCCGTCATCTTTCAGATGCAGAGCATAGTACTCGCCTGTGCTTACCTTACCAACGTTGATCACCAGCTTAACAGGCTCGCCATTAGTAGACTCAACATAGTAAGTACCTAAAACTTTAGCGTTCACAAAGGAACTAGGCAAATAATCAGCTACCTTACCTGCAACTTCAGCAACTTTTTCTTCCTCTTCAGCTGTAGGATTAACAAAGTAAAGGTTCTCACTGCAGGCTTCCGAATCAACAGTAACATTCTCCGGAGCTTTAGTCACTACACTAGGATTCTCCGCTGCGCTGACTACCATACCAAAGGTCATAGCAAGAGCCAGACCCAGAGCCAGCATTTTAGCAAATTTCTTCATTTTAATCGTCCTCCTTTCCTCATCCATGTGGTTATATCAAGCCTCTCGGCCTAATACCAAATCAATCAGTCTTATGCGCTGTTCTGCCATGCGCACAATCCGCGCATGCCCTTATGTCCATCCGGCCACTTCATGTCCTGAATAAGGTCATTCTACCTTATCATAAAATATCTCCAATATCAGGCGGTACAGCGCATCCTCGTCCACCCGAAACTCCTCATAAATCTCCCCTTTTGTGACCTCGCCCTCCAGGACATGCATGTCATCACTCCCGAAGCTGTAGTTCAATATCTGTGTGGCCAAATATCCCACCTCGTCCACACTGATGTCGGTCACCATGTACTTGCTCAGAGTTCCATACAAGGATACCGGAAATGTCACATCTTTTTTGATGGCCTCCATGGCTTTGCCCGCATAAGCCATCAGATACTGCTTCTGCCTTTGCAGACGGCCCACGGCAGTCTGCGGTTTATTGATATCCCTGTTGTGCAGGTAGTAATAAGCGTCCATTCCCTCTAAGTGCAGCTGCTCGCCCTCCGTGATTCGGTATTCTCCGAAGTCCAGCGTCTCAAGGGCCTGCAGGTCAATGCCGCCCACCGCATCATTGATCAGCGGGATGGCTCCCATGTTGATAGCGCAATATCCGTGAATCGGCAGTCCGTAAAACAGATTCGAGACAGCCTGTACACTGCGTTCACAACTTATCTTGCCTCCGTCTCCATATCCATGCTGGACAGCCAGCTGGGCTGTCATGGATCCCCAGTAGATCCCATTGCTGTCATATGCGTCTACCTCGGTCATGGTATCCCTGGGAATGCTGATAACCGAAATCTCTTTGCTGTGCGGATTCAGCACCAGCAGGAAGTTCGCATCCGCCTGGCCCCCTTCTATTCCCTCCTCCACAACTTTTACTTCAGTCATCTTGTCGATTCCCATGAAGAGAAAAGTCAGTATATCCGAATTGTACCGGTAATGAACCCCCTCAAATCGGAAATCCCCTTCCTGCCAGTCCTCTCCGTCCCCGCTATCCAGACTTCCGCCCAGGGCAATAGCTATGTCAGACAGTGTTGTCACCATCTTACCGCTATCCGCCTTGCTGTAGAGGCTGTTCTTACCGGATATCTGCAGCAAGAGAAACGAAATCGCCATGACAAATATCAGCACTACCATTCCAAGCAGCAAATTGATAAAAAGACGACCCGGTCTTACCCTCTTTGCTGATGCCTCGGTGCCCCTATTCCTGTTCCTGTTCCTCTTCCCATTCCTTTCCGCCATTCAGTAATACCCCCTGTACAACATAGCGTTTGTCCGGCTCATTGCCTACGCAGGTAGACAGCACAAGAATACAGTTATCCGCGTCTGCCTCCACATCTTCCCTCTGAACGCCCCCCATCACACGGACATTCCTGCTGTCCTCTATATATTTCTCTACGGTCCACTTGTTCGTAAAGTAGTTGTGGGCATATAGAATATGTTCATTCGATGTCTTATGTGCCGAAAAAATCTCATAAACCAGTAAACCATCCGGCGTATATATATATATATATGGATGTTCCTCGGCGAATTCGCTGTCCTCATATTTGTGAAGTGCGGCGAACATGGTGCCGACCCTCATATTATGTCCGTACATCACAGTAACGGAATCCGAAAAATCTTTGGCATTGTAATTCTCCGTATAAATGCATCCCGGCCTGCCAAGGCTCCCGTCTATATTGTGCTCCAGATAGAAAGTATTGTCTGTATCGTGCTGCAGTATCGGATAATCAATGGGAGTATCCGGAATATAAATCCATGCATAGATGTCTTCGTTGGTGTTTTCCTGAAGATCCTCGAAGTCCACCTCTTTCTCCGGAATAGGCACACCCATCTCTTTCAGTTCCTCTAAGGGATCCGTTTCCTCCGGCTCTGCCTCTGGCTCTGGCTCTTCGCTGCTCTCCTCTGACGAGGGTTCTGGCGTGGGTTCAACAGATTTCGTAGTCTGTTCCGCAAGACTCTCGTATTGGCTCTCTGCCTCTTCCTCTTTGGCCTTTCCCGCACAGGCTACTACTGTACACGCAATAGCGACTATAAGAAATGCCGCCCCTGCAATCTTCCAGACACGCGCATTGTTCCCACCCGCATCCTTGTCCATCTTTCTCATGTCCCAGCAGTCCCCCTTATTCCTTTCCTGATAATTGTTATCGCATTTCTGTACCGTACTTATGTTATTTTATACTTAATATGGTCATAATGCAAGCCCAATTTCATTTTTACCAATATTTTGGTGGTTTTGTCTACCCCCCCCAGGCTTATGAAACTCTTTTGTTGCATATTTCCTGTTATTTTGTCTCTTTTAGACTTTAAAGGTTTTTTCCCTAAAAGCAGGTCTATGCAAACTTCGCACAGACCTGTCGCACTCGTTGTCAACAAAAAACATCTGATTTTCAGTTCTCTCCCGCTTTCTCCACCCGGCTGATGGCGGCTTTCTCCATGGGAATGCGGCAATTCTTGTTACTGCCAAACTCTACGATGACCATATCGTCTTTCATATCGATCACAACGCCGTAAAATCCCGATGTGGTCAAAACCACGTCCCCGATCTCCAGCGCCGCCAGCATGGCTGCCACCCTCTTCTTCTCCTTGCTCTGGGGACGCATCATAAAGAACCATATCGCGCCGAACATTAAGACGTACACTAAAATCATACTGATCAGGCCCATTCCTCCTGCTCCTGCCGGCATTTCGCCTTCCGTCAATAATATACCCATCTTTCCTCCATTCTAACGCCGGCTGGCCGCCAGTCGTTCGTAAACTTGTCTAAATAAACATAATACACAAAAAATACCGATTGGTCAAGTAGCTGACCGCATTTTGTCCAGCTTCTGTCTCTTATATGCCGCAAAGCGTCCCTCATCCAGGGCGTTTCGTATCTCCTCCATCATTGTATTGTAGAAATAGAGATTGTGCAGCACGCAAAGACGCATGCCCAGCATTTCCTTCGCTTTCAGCAGATGACGGATGTAAGCCCTGGAATAACGCCTGCAGGCAGGGCAGCCGCAGCCCTCCTCAATGGGCCCGTTGTCCAGCTCATACCTGGCATTGAACAGATTGATCTTTCCATGGTTCGTGTAGAGATGCCCGTGCCTGCCATTCCTTGAGGGATACACACAGTCAAAGAAGTCCACTCCCCGCTCCACGCCCTCCAATATATTGGCAGGCGTCCCCACTCCCATCAGATAGGTGGGCTTGTCCTTTGGCAGAAAGGGCACCACTTCGTCCAGAATGTAGTACATCTCCTCGTGGGTCTCCCCCACGGCCAGGCCTCCCACCGCATAGCCGTCCAGTTCCAGTTCGGATATGCGCTTTGCGTGCTCTATGCGGATATCCGGGTACACTGCACCCTGATTGATGCCAAAGAGGAGCTGCCTGGGATTGATGGTGTTCTCCAGACCGTTCAGCCTCTTCATTTCTTTTTTGCACCGCTCCAGCCATCTGGCCGTACGGTCCGCGGAAGCCTGTACATAGTCTCTGTCCGCCTTGCTGGGCGCACACTCGTCAAAGGCCATGGCAATGGTGGAGGCCAGGTTTGACTGAATCTGCATGCTCTCCTCCGGCCCCATGAAAATCTTTTTCCCGTCTATATGGGAGTGGAAGTAGACCCCCTCCTCTTTGATCTTACGAAGTCCGGCCAGGGAGAACACCTGAAATCCGCCTGAATCCGTAAGGATAGGCCTGTCCCAGGACATGAATTTATGCAGTCCGCCCAGCTTTTTTACCACGCTGTCCCCGGGGCGCACATGCAGATGATAGGTATTGGAAAGTTCCACCTGGGTCCCGATCTGCTCCAGATCCGATGTGGCCACGGCTCCTTTGATGGCCGCCGCAGTCCCCACATTCATGAACACCGGGGTCTGGATGGTGCCATGAACCGTTTCAAGCTGAGCCCGCTTTGCTCTCCCCTCCTGTTTTAAGATTTGGTACATCTGTCTGTCCTCCTTCGTCCATAGAAATCCGCCACAAAGTCCATTCGCGCGGACATGTTCACCAGCATGGCGTCCAGCACGGTCAGCGCTGTCATGCACTCCATGACCACCACTGCCCTGGGCACGATGATGGGATCATGCCGGCCTTTGATATGAACCTCTATCTCCTCCCCGAACCGGTTCACCGTCCTCTGTCCCAGAAAGATGGACGGCGTGGGCTTCACCCAGGCCCGCACCACTATTCTGTCCCCATCGCTGATACCGCCCAGAATGCCGCCTGCATGGTTGGTATCTTTTGTCACAATTCCGTCTTCGATTTTGAAAGCATCGTTGTTCTCGCTTCCCTTTCTGGCCGCCACCTGCGTGCCATCGCCGATCTCCACGGCTTTCACCGCACCGATGGACATGACAGCCTTTGCCAGGTTGGCGTCCAGTTTTTCGAAGACCGGATCCCCGATTCCGGCCGGAAGCCCATCCACAATGCACTCCATGCAGCCGCCCACGGAATCCGTCTCGCGCTTTACTCTCTCCAGATATTCCACAGCCGCCCTGTCTGCCGTCTCGTCCGGCATGGCCGTAGGTGTGGACAGGCTTACGCTCCTGTCAAATTTGCCCATGTCCGCCTCTATGGGGCCGATGGAGCGGGTGTAGGCCCACACCCTTATCCCCAGTTCCTCCAATATCCTGCAGGCCACGGCTCCTGCCGCCACCCGCCCCAAAGTCTCCCTGCCGGAGGAGCGCCCGCCGCCCCGATAGTCCCGAAAGCCGTACTTCTCGTCAAAAGTATAGTCCGCATGCCCCGGGCGGTAATAGGAAGCTATCTCGCTGTAGTCTTTGGAAATCTGGGAAGTGTTGCGGACCATCATGGAAATCGGGGTACCCGTAGTCCTGCCCTGGAACACGCCTGAGAGGATTTCCACCGCATCGTCCTCTTTCCTCTGGGTAGTGATGCTGCTGGAGCCGGGCTTTCTCCTGTTAAGATAGCGTTGGATATCGTTTTCTTCCAGGGGCAGCCCTGCAGGGCAGCCATCGATGACCACGCCCAGCGCTTTTCCGTGGGACTCCCCCCATGTGGTGATTTTGAATATAGTGCCATATGTGGAACCCGCCATTTTCCTGACTTCCTTTCTGTATTCACTAACGGTAAACTTTGCCGCCGGTCCATGATGCGCATCCCATGTTAATCGGATGGCTTGGCAAACTTCAGGAATTATTTCTTCTATAAATATATATGCCGAAGTATATATGCCGAAAAAAAGGGCTGCCGCTTCCAGCAACCCATGAAATGTTATAGCCTGTGGAATGTGATGCAGTTAGGCACGTCTACCTTAATGGGAGGCCCATTCATGATCATGGTACCTTTCTCCACGTCCACATGAAAGAAAGTCATGCTGTTGGACTCATGGTTCAGGGACACCAGGAATTTATTGTTGGGGAAGAGGCTTGCGTCTTTCGGATACTCTCCGCCCACAGGCAGTTCGAAAATCTCCCGCAGGTGCCCTGTAGTCTCGTCCACCTCAAACAGCACCACAGAGTTGGCTCCGGCGTTGCTGCTGAGCAGATATTTGTGGTCGTCTGAAAATGTCAGCGCGCTGGCCGCATTAAAGCTGCCCATCTCCTGCTCACAGGTGGAAACCGTCTGGAGCTTCTCAAAGATAGGCTGGCCTTTCTTTTCCTCATAGGAAAACACATCAATGGTGCACTTGAATTCATTTACTATATAAATATAGCGGCCATCCCTGGAAATCTTGATATGTCTGGGATTGGCGTCCAACTCGCTGTGGACGATATCCGCCAGCGTCACCTTGCCAAGCGTCACATCGAACCGATATACATTCACATGATCCATGCCCTGATCCGCCACTAACAGGTATTTGTTGTCATGGGTCATGCGGGCACAGTTGATATGGGGTCTTGAATTGCGCTCCGCAATGATCCCCAGGCCCTTGTGATAGATTTCATCGGTAATATCGCCTACAGAGCCATCGTCTCCCAGCTTCAGCACGGTCAGCTTCCCGTCGTGATAGCCTGCCACGAACAGATAGCTGTCCGTATAATCCGTCGAAAGATAGCATCCCCGCATGCCGTTGATGGAAGCGAAATTGATAAGTTCCAGGCTGCCGTCCCCCAGGATCAGGTAGGACTCCACGCCGAAGTCCGTGATGGAATACAGATATTTCTTGTTGTGGGAAATGGTCACATAGGAGGAATTGGTAATCTCCACTTTGTCTTTCTCCACAAAACGCCCTTTCTCGATATCCACGTCATATATTTTGATCCCATTCTTGTCTCCCCGCGTATAGGTGGAGACATATGCCACATACCTTTCTTTTTCCATGAGAAAACCCTCCGTTCCGTTATAGCGTTTCCATTATACCACGGTTTTCTTCTCTTTGAAATACTTTTTGCAAAAAAACAGCGGTCAACCTCCATGGGGACCGCTGTTTTTTTCTGTTCACGGATTCTGTCTGTTCGTGGCGCTGGACGCTTTACGCTTCGCAGTTATCCCCATTGTCTCTGTGGGGAAATCTGGGATAGTCCTGCCATGGAGGCGGAATCAGCCCGGACGCAGGCGCATCACAGTCCTGCCTGGCGCATCCGCAGGGTTCAGGCTCCTGGCAGGGCCGCTCCCTCTCGCAGCCGCAGGGCTCAGGTCTCCTTTCGCCGCAGCCGCAGGGCTCAGGCCTCCTTTCGCCGCAGCCGCAGGGTTCAGGTCTCCTTTCGCCGCAGCCGCAGGGCTCAGGTCTCCTTTCGCCGCAGCCGCAGGGTTCAGGCCTCCTTTCGCCGCAGCCGCAGGGTTCAGGCCTCCTTTCGCCGCAGCCGCAGGATCTGTTTTCCCTTCTACAGCGGTTCATTTCTCTCCCGCAGGCGTTTGCGCAGCCACAGTCGTTTTTGCAGCTGCAGTCATTCCCCCATCCCCCGCAGCATCCAAGCAGAAACAATAAGATGATACAATTCATAACTTTCTCCATATGATAGATTTATGGTATCATATGCAGATTTTGGCGAATGGTGCAAGTTCAAGGTGTGCCGACCGCTGTCCTTTCAGCAAAACGGATGGCAGTCGGCAGCCGGTCACTTGGCCGTATACACCGCAATGCTTCTGGGCGGCACCTGCCGCAGAAAGGCATCCTTTTCCTCCGCTCTCCTTTCCGCTTCGGTAGAAAACGCCAGTTCCCATTTCATCCCTTTCGGAAGCTTTGGCAACGCCAGGCTGCGCTGCTCCCAGTGCATGTTTATGGCAAGATATAAAAAGGCATTGTCGCAGTCATCGTGGAATCCCGCGTACCTGGCGCACAGCATGATGCCTATGTGTCTGTAGTTTCCCTCTGTCTCCGGCCGCCAGGCATACTGCCCGTGATAGGACAGATCGGGATACCCGCAGGCAATATAGTCCATCAGGCGAAGTTCCCTCTCAGGACGCAGGATGGGATTGTCCCGCCTGAACCTTATTAACATCTTCCAGAATGCATGCAATTCGGCATTCCTTTCAATCCCTTTCCAGTCCAGCCATGTCACCCCATTATCCTGGCAGTAGGGATTGTTGTTCCCTTTCTGGGAATTTCCGAATTCGTCCCCCATAAAGATCAGAGGCGTGGACTGGGAGAGCAAAAGCAGGCACATGGCGTTTTTCATCTGCCGCAGCCTGAGTTTACGGACATTGTTTTTGCGGGTAGTTCCCTCATCGCCGCAGTTCCAGCTGCAGTTGTAGTCGCTGCCGTCCCGGTTCTCCTCTCCGTTGGCTTCATTGTGCTTATAGTCATAGGACACCATGTCCGCCAGGGTAAAACCGTAATAATTGGTCAGATAGTGGATCCTGCCCGCTTTCTGAGGGATGTGGCGCATGTGGTAAAGCGCGGTCCCCAGCATGTTCCCATCGCCCTTTAAGAACCTGCGCATGTCATAATACCACGCGTCATTGTACTCGGCCAGATGGGGACAGGGCGGCTGCTCGCCACGCTTGTAAAGCTTGTCCGTATCGAAACCGTAGTACCAAAGCTTCGTATCCGCCAGGACATCGTCCCTTGCCAGCATGTCCGCGGGGAGATTCTCCCCCAGCAGATGGAAACCGTCCACATGATACGCAAGCACCCAGAAGCACAGAATGTCAAGGATCTCGTTTTGCCTTGCCCCGTCCGGGAAATAAAACTGCATCACAAGTTCCATCCCATTTGCATGGAGCGCCTTTACCAGCTCCCTGAACTCGCCTGCCGCATCCGCAGAGGCGGCGTAAGCGGCCTTGGGAGCATAGTAGTAGCTCTCTTTGTAGCCCCAGTAATTCATTTTTTTCCTGGCGCCATCCCCCTCCCCGGCTCCGTCCAGGCTCACTGCGCAGGGCGGATTGTGCAGGCACTCCTCTTTCAGGGGAATTTCCGTGAATTCATACGCGGGCTGGAGTTCCAGAGTCGTAATGCCGATCTCTTTCAGGTATGGGATTTTCTCTTTGATTCCGGCAAAGGTGCCCCGGTGCTCCACCCCGGACGAGGCGTGTTTCGTAAAGCCCCTTACATGCAGACAGTAACATAACGCCTGGTGATAGGGAATCCGAGGAGTATGGTCCTCCCCCCAGTCAAACTCTTCTGTAAGAAACCCTGCTTTCATATCCTCTGCGGAGCGCTCCCTTCCAAAGGGAAGCTTTTTCGGGAACGCGCGTCCCCTGCTGTCAGGAACCAGACGGTCGTCCTCATAGAACAGATAAGTGCACTCTTTCGTGTCTATCCCTTCCACTGTCCTGCAATAGACATTTCCAATCCTGTCCTCCCTGGCAAAAGGGATCTTTTCTGACAGACTGCCCGTCTGTCTGTCATAAAGCAGGATTCCGCAGGCCTCGCTTCTGGACACGAAGGAAAAACGAACTCCACCGTCCCAGACGTGGGCTCCTAAAGGGTACGGTTGCTTGTGCGAATAAGTTTTTGTCATCGCTTCCCCTCCATATTCCATTAAAAGTATTCAGAAAAAATAAGTACGTTAAGTATAGCACATTATCGGAACAATAGAAAGAGAAAATTGTTGCGCTGCTGCGGTAATTTGGGTATAATAATCTTATCAGGCCTTAGCAAACATAGAGGAGGTTTTCCTATGGAAAAGAAAAATGACTATGAAGAGGAAGAGATGACCGTTGAACTGGAGTTGGACGATGGCTCCGTGGTCAACAGCGCCGTGATCACCATTCTGACAGTGGAGGAAAAGGACTATATCGTTCTGCTCCCTCTGGACGAAAATGGCGAAAACGAGGAGGGTGAAGTATGGTTCTACCGCTACAGCGAGAACCCTGACGATCCCAATGAGGAGCCTGTCCTCGACTACATCGATGATGATGCGGAGTATGAAAAGGTGGAGGAGGCCTTTGACGAATATCTGGACGGCTGCGAGTTCGATGAGCTGACAGAGGAGTAAAGTGGATTTAAGAATCTGGACGGCTGCCTGGGGCGTTCCTTTGTACCGGTAAGGTAGGAAAGCTCCAGGTTCTTTTTTGCCCTGGTCATGGCCACATAAAAGATCCTGCGCTCCTCTTCCACCGCAGATTCCTCCGGCATCGTCCCATGGGGAAAGACTTTCTCATTGCAGTCCGGAATCCACACTCTGTCGTATTCAAGGCCTTTTGCTCCGTGGACAGTCAACAGATGCACCCCCTGCTTCCCGGCCTGTTTCTTCTCTTCAGGACCTCTTTTCTTCCTCCCCGCCTCCCTTTCCTGCTCCAGGGTTTTGGCGTACTCTTCCTGAAAGGCTGCCCATTCCTCCACGTCCTTATAGGCTGCGGCATCCTCCTTTAGCCATTCCAGCAGTTCCTGCCATTCCTCCCATTTCTCCGGCTCCTTTCCGGAGAGCTCCTTTAAATATTGTTCATAACCAATTCCCTTTAAGATATAGCTGACAGAGAGGCGTGGGGACCGGCCTGCAAGGCTTGTAAGCTGCCTTTCCAGGAATGATAGTCTCTCCTTTGCCTCCATAGCCTGTCTCCCCGGCAGTTCGGCTCTGTCGTAATACTCCCGCATCTTCCCAAAGTCCGCCTCTCCCGGGCCCACTGCCTCTCTGCTGATATATCTGGACGGCTTGTTCATGACCCGGAGCATATGTTCCCTCATTCCTTTTTTTGTGGCCAGCCACAGATAAGCCATCACGTCCTTAACGATAAAGTGCTCATAAATGCTGGAGGCGCTTTCTTTCATCTCGTAAGGAATGCCCATAGCCTTACATCTGGCCGCAAATCCCTGCATGTAGGAATTGGTCCGAAAAAGCGCGGCGCAGCTCTCCCCGGCTGCAAGCCCTGCAGCAATGCTCTGGCACAGATACCCATACTGTCCCTCCCTGTCCGGGAATGCATGAATGCCCACCGGAACCGTCCCGTCCGGATTGCCGGAACCGGAGGCGGCCCGCAGATGTTTTAAGAATCTGTCCTTGTTCTCTTCAATGACCATAAGGGAGGCATCCACGATTTCAGCTTTGCTTCTGTAGTTCACGTCCAACAGAAGCTGTTTTGCTCCGAATTCTTCCTGAAAGCGCCTGAGACATTCCGGCTGGGAGCCTCTGAAACCGTAGATGGCCTGGTCATCGTCCCCCACTGCAAAGAGATTATAGGGGCTGGCTGCCAAAAGCTTTACTGCTTCGTACTGTACGGGATTGATATCCTGGAACTCATCAATCAGGATGTACCGGAAACGCTTCTGCCAGTAGTTCCTGGCCGTATCGTCCTTTTGAAGCAGCTGCTTGCAGTTATACAGCATATCGTCAAAATCCAGACGGCCTGTTCTCTTTACCGCTTGTTCGTATTCTTTTAAGACTGCCTGGAAGTCCTGCCTCCATCTGGCTGGCGCCTTGGCTGCGGCAGCGTCCATTTCCATGGTATTCTTGTAATATCCGATAGCCGAGAGCACCGAAGCCGCATCCTCGTTTAAGGTATCCGGCCCCTGTTTGGCGTCCTGCACCTCTTCATGGTTTCTTGCGTATGTCTTTAGTATGGGGAGGATCAGATTTTTCTTTTCCGAATTCTTCAGCAGTTCGTTCGATCTGAGGACTTTGGATTCTCTCAGAATATGATAAAAGATGGAGTGGAATGTTCCGAAATTCACCGGGTAGAAGCGGGAGCCCCCGGCAGCTTTTGCCATCTCCTGGAAGCGATTCTGCATGGACAAGGCGGCTTCTTTCATGAAAGTAATGACCAGAATCTGTTCCGGCGGGACGCCCTGCTCCAGCAGGTATAAGATCCGGTTGGTAATGGTGTAGGTCTTCCCGCTTCCCGGCCCCGCGAGAACCAGGCAGGGCCCCCTCAAATGCATGATTGCGTTCTTCTGAGCCTGATTTGCATTTGTCAAATCCATGGTTGTCTCCTTTTCTATGGAATGCTGCCTTTCCATTGTGATAAGTTGTTATAAGCCCTGCGGCATTGTTCTGGTAATAGTTGATTATTTGATGTGTTGTAATAATTCCCCGGTGTGCTTCTGATGATAGTCGATTTTTTGATGCATTTTAGCGGTTCTGAATAATTTTTGTTGATTTTTGCGTTTATGATGTATTGTTGATTCTATCGTGATTACACAGATTTACAGCCTGTTTCGGCTCCACGGCCGATGTCAGATTTACAGTCAAAATCAGATTTGTGTATATAGCCGCCCTCTGGAGCCGTGCCTGCAGTCAGGAACAGCCTCCAGAGGTAGCGGTCAGACTTAATTCTCTTTTTCTCCCGTGGCAGCCTGCAGAAGTTCAATTCCCCTGCGGATGCGTCCTAAGGACTCCTCCTTGCCAAGCACCTCCATAATCTCCGTAGCGCCGGCGGGCGTGGTCTGCTTACCGGACACGGCAGTGCGCACCGGCCACATCACATAGCCGTTCTTTACGCCCTTTTCTTCCACGTACTTCGAGAGGGTCTGGTAGAGCCCATCGTTGCTGTAATCCTCCTGCTCCTCCAGCCTGGGCAAGAGATCCGTGAGCACCTCCAGGGATGACTTCGCATTCGTCTTCATCTTCTTGTGGGTGTACATGGCCACATCGTAAGGAGGTAACTCCTGGAAGAAATCCACCATCTCAGGGATATCGGAGAACACTTCTATGCGCGTCTTCACCATGGCCGCAATCTTCTCCAAATCAAGCTCCTTTGTCAAAGCTTTCTTCAGCCAGGGCTTAGCCATCCCGTAAAAGGCATCGAACTCCATTGCCTTGATATATTCGCCATTCATCCAGCGAAGCTTCACGATGTCATACACGGCGGGAGATTTGCTGATCCTGTGGTAGTCGAAAGCCTCTATCAGTTCCTCCAGGGTAAAGATCTCCCTGTTGTCCTCCGGGCTCCAGCCCAGCAGCGCGATAAAATTCACCACCGCCTCCGCCAGGAATCCCTGCTCGATCAGATCCTCAAAGGATGTGCTGCCGCCTCTTTTGGCCAGCTTTTTATGGTTCTCATCCGTCACCAGGGGCAGATGCACATACTTTGGCGTCTCCCAGCCAAAGGCCTCATAGAGCCTGGCATACTTGGGCGAGGAGGACAGGTACTCGTTCCCCCGCACCACATGGGTGATGTTCATGGTATGGTCATCCACCACATTGGCAAAATTGTAGGTGGGGTATCCGTCCGATTTGATCAGTATCATGTCGTCCAGCTCTGCGTTCTCCACCGTAATGTCGCCGTAGAGCTCATCGTGGAATGTAGTCGTGCCCTCTTTCGGATTGTTCTGGCGCACCACAAAGGGCTTGCCCGCAGCCAGGTTCGCCTCCACTTCCTCCTTGGACAGCGACAGGCAGTGCTTGTCATAGATGGTGATCTCTTTTCCCTCCACCACCTCTGTCTTCAGGGAATTCAGCCTCTCCTTATCGCAGAAGCAATAATAGGCCTCTCCTTTTTCGATCAGTTCCTTTGCATATTTCATGTATATGCCGGTCTTCATCCTCTCGCTCTGGACATAAGGGCCATAGCCTCCGTCCTTGTCCGGCCCCTCGTCATGCTCCAGTCCCACCCGCTCCAGCGTACGGTAGATGATTTCGGTGGCTCCCTCCACGAAACGCTCCTGATCGGTATCCTCAATGCGGAGCATAAAGACCCCTCCCGCATGCTTCGCGATCAAAAACTCATATAATGCCGAGCGCAGGTTGCCCACATGCATCTTTCCCGTAGGGCTGGGCGCATATCTAGTTCTGATTTTCATGGTCTCTTCCTCTTTCTGCATTTGATCATGTACCTATTTTAATACCTTTGGGACAAAACTGCAACCATAAAAATCCAAATATCACTCCTGTCCTGCCTGGCATAACCGATCAGTCAGACACCAAGCTGTTTATGTCGGCGCGCACAGAACCTACATGATGTCGTAGACCCACATATGTCTGATCTGCCATTCCAGCCTGGAAAAATCCCATTTCTTTTTGCTGCGGGCCACGCAGTTGGAATCGTTTATGAGGAATCCATCTCTGTCGTAGTCATAAATGACCACGAAATGTCCGCCTGCCGTAAAGTCCCCCTCGCTCATGGAGCAAATAATGACGCTGCCCCTGTCCAAGGCATCTTTCATGACCCTTTCCGATACGGACGGCTCTTCCACGCTAATGCCATAATTAAGAGGGAATTCTTTCAATAGCGCCCAGGCCGTGCCAGTCCCCGACACATAGTAGCCATTGTCCATGCCGTATTCCGCCACTGTCTTCGGCGTGACGGAATCGTCCCTCAGCAGATAGTACATGGCCATGGATACGCATGTGGGGCCGCACCCTGACAGGCCGATGTTGTCATCCCCATATTCCTCGTAGCCCCATCTGGGATCCCACTGCAGAAACAGCGGATAGTCCTGCTCTTTCTCCAGAGCGGAAAACTCCGCCTTTCCCCGGCTTTTGTCCGGATTCAGGGAATTCTTCACAAAGTCCGCCATCTCCGGATTGTTGGCCAGGGCTTTGAGCATTTTGTCAGGGTACTGGGAATGCTTTTTATAGATCTCCGCAACCTGGTCATTGCTCTGGGACAGTTCCTCCAGACAGACCAGCACCTCCTCCGGATCCCGATCTATGGGCATGTCCACTTCGTCAAGGCCGCAAAGTTTTACGTAATCCACTATATTCTCTTTCACTTCTGCCCCGGAAGAGCCGTATGTGGGGCTGGACACGTTCTCTTTCGCCCCGGACTCCCAGGGCAGCTCCTGCTCTTTCTGGCTGTCGGCGCTGGTCTGATTGTCTGCCATCTGATCTGTCCTCTGGTCAGTCATTTGGCCAGCTACCTGTCCTGTCACCTGGCCCGGCATCCGTCCCATCACCTGATCCAGATCCCTGTCCAGTCTTCTGACCTGGAGGTGGAGCTCCAGCAGCAGCACGACATTCATGGCCAGAAGCAGGCAGACAATCACAAACCCTGCCATCCTGCGCTTCTTTCCGGGAAATGCTCCTCTTCCATGCAATGCCACTCTTCCATGGAATGCCTCTCTTCCATGGAATGCCCCTCTTCCATGGAATGCCTCTCTTCCATTCTCCCGTTCCCGCATTCTGCGAGGCAATGGCCTGTCTCCCCTTTCTCCCTGGAATGCATTTCTTCCATGGAATTCTTCTCCTCCACGAAATGCCTCTCTTCCATGATTTGCGGGGCGCCCTGCCCCTCTTTCATCGTATTCCCTGCTGTCTCTCACGCTCTCCCTCCATCTGCCAGACTTACGGCTTTCTCCTTATCTGGCGGTACAGCCCCTCCGCCGGCGCCTGATTCCATCCGTCTGTCTGCCGTGCGGCGTTCCTTATCCGGCGGTACAGCCCCTCCGCCGGCACACTGCTTTCTCCAAATATCTGACGTGCGTTTTTCTCCTGGCAGGATTCTCGCTCCAATCCGCCAGTCCCTCGCTCTGTTATCGAGGATAACCGAGACATGTAACAAATTTTCTACATATCTGTATCATACTTGTAAACTGTCGGAAGAAAAATCCTGCGGACTTTCGGCAGGTTATTTCGTGACGGTTCCTATACTCACAAGCGGTAAGTTTGCCATCGGTTTACAGCATCTGCCGCTTGTGAGTCAGGTGCCATGAAAAAAAGCATTCCTTGAAAGAAAAGCATTCCTTGGTAAATGTTAGTGACTGTCAGTATAAATCTCGCAGCTGCAGATAAGAAAAAGAGGCCTGGCTTTCCGGCCGACCTCTCTTCATTCGTTATTTCTTCATTTTCTCTTTGTACCGACAGACACAATCCCTCGTTTTATTTCACCAGCCGCACGGTCTCTCTGGCTATGGCAAGTTCCTCATTGGTAGGGATTACCATGACTGTAGTCCTGCTCTGGGGCGTGGTAATCGCGATATCCTCCCCGCGCTTTGCATTGGCTGCCTGATCCAGTTCCACGCCCAGATAGCCCAGGTAGCTGCATACAAAGGTGCGCACCAGCGGCGCATTCTCGCCGATACCTGCCGTGAAGCATATCACATCCACGCCGTTCATGGCAGCCACATAGGAGCCGATGCACTTTGCAACCCGGTAACAGTAAGCTTTCAGCGCACGGATGGCGTTTTCGTCCCCCGCGTTGTAGCCGTCCTCCAAATCCCTGAAGTCGGAGGAGAGATTGTCTGACAGACCCAGCACGCCGGATTTCTTGTTCAGCACGGCCATGATCTCATCGATGCCCTTGCCCTCCTTGTGAGCCAGGAATTCGATGATGGCCGGATCCATGTCTCCTGACCTCGTGCCCATCATCAGCCCCTCCAGAGGAGTCAGCCCCATAGAAGTGTCCACACATTTGCCACCCTTTACGGCGGAGACGCTGGCACCGTTGCCCAAGTGGCAGACAATGATCTTCAGCTCCTCATAAGGTTTTCCCAGAACCTCTGCCGCCCTCTTTGACACATAGGAATGGCTGGTGCCGTGGAAGCCGTATCTCCTGATTTTGTATTTCTGATAATATTCATATGGCAGGCCGTACATATAGGCCTCCTCCGGCATGGTCTGGTGGAACGCAGTGTCGAACACGCCTACCATGGGCGTGTTTGGCATCAGCTTCCTGCAGGCATCAATGCCGATCAGGTTCGCCGGATTGTGCAGCGGGGCAAGGTCATTGCACGCCTCCACTGCAGCCAGCACTTCTGCGTCTATCACCACAGACTGGGCGAACTTCTCTCCCCCGTGGACTATCCGGTGGCCTACCGCACCGATTTCGTCCAGGCTTCCCACCACCCCTGTCTTTTGGTTGGTCAGCGCCTCCAGCACCAGGCGGATGGCCTCGGTATGGTCGGGCATGGGGGTTACGGTCTTTTCTTTCTCGCCGTCTTCAGGGGCGTATGTTATCATGCTTCCCTCAATGCCGATTCTCTCGCAAAGGCCCTTTGCAAGGCATTTCTCGGACTCCGAGTCGATGAGCTGGAATTTCAGGGAGGAGCTCCCGCAGTTAATGACCAAAACTTTCATGATAAAATGCTTCCTTTCTAAATATGATATTTCTAATATAAGTTTTCTCTTTATCCAATTTTCTGCAGTGCACACAGAACTCCATGCGATTTCCTTTCATAGAGAGGTCTGTCCATTCATTTGTATGCACACAGTCCTGGTCAGGCCGTGGCCAGCAAAACCCTCAGACAAGCTGCGCCTGTACCGCAGTAAGAGCCACTACACCCACGATATCCTGCCAGGAACAGCCCCTGGACAGGTCATTGACCGGCTTTGCGATGCCCTGAAGCATGGGGCCGTAGGCTTCCGCGCCACCCAGGCGCTGCACCAGCTTGTATCCGATATTTCCCGCATCCAGATTCGGGAAGATCAGGATGTTCGCTTTTCCGCCCACCGGGCTTCCGGGCGCTTTGGACTTTGCCACGCCAGGTACCAGGGCCGCGTCCAGCTGCAGTTCGCCGTCCAGCAACAGGTGGGGATACTGCTCCCTGGCAATCTTCGTGGCTTCCACCACCTTGTCCACCATCTGGTGCTTGGCGCTTCCCTTGGTGGAATGGCTCAGCATAGCGATGACGGGCTTGGGGCCGATCAGGGACTTGAAGCTCCTGTAGGAGGTCTCGGCAATGGCCGCCAGCTCTTCTGCCGTAGGATCCTGGTTCAGACCGCAGTCCGCGAACAGGAAAGCGCCATTGTCCCCCTGATCCTTGAACTGGGTATCCATCACAAAGAACGCAGAGACCAGCTTCACGCCCGGCGCAGTCTTTAAAATCTGCAGGGCCGGCCGCAGGGTATCTGCCGTGGAATGGCATGCGCCTGCCACCATGCCGTCCGCATCCCCTGCCTTTACCATCACAATACCGAAAGTCAGATAATCGTTTAGCAGAATGTCCCTTGCTTTCTCCTCAGTCATGCCCTTGGATTTCCTGGTCTCATACAGGAGATTGACATAATCCTCCAATTTCGGGGTTTGGGCAGGATCTATCACCGTGACGCCGGAAAGATCCACTTCCAGCCAGCCAGCGCCGTCCATGATCTTCTCTTCATTTCCCACCATGATGATGTCCGCAATCCCCTCTTCCACAATCTTTGCGGCGGCTAACAGCGTCCTTTTGTCCTTGGACTCCGGCAGCACGATGGTCTTCCTGTCCAGCTTGGCTCTTTCCTTGATTTTGTCAATATATGACATATCCCTTCTCCTTTCCAGCGCTTTTTTCGCTATCCCCATATTCATTCTGCATTACAGTTCGTTCTATTTGGGGTTATTCTTGATAAATTTTCCACTTAACAAACTGTATTATCCATATTATACTAAAAAAGGAAACAATGTACAAGGATGAATATGCGATTAATTGTATATTTTCCGATACATATGCACTTTTTCCGCTTCCTGCCAAGACCCATGGTTGTGCAGATGTAAACGCTTTCAAGACTGTTATTTTTTTCACATTGTCGTCCTATATTTTTATTCGGAATATCGACAATCAAATACTGCGTATCGAATAGATTTGTAGACATGACTCAGGAGGATTCCCATGAAAGTGACCGGCATCATTGCTGAATACAATCCTTTCCACAACGGACATCTCTATCAGCTCCGTGAGGCGGCCCGCCTCACGGAATGCGACTATACTGTCATAGTTATGAGCGGAGATTTCGTTCAGCGCGGGGCCCCGGCTCTGGCGGACAAGCATGCCAGGGCCGAAATGGCCCTGCGCTGCGGCGCAGACCTGGTGCTGGAACTCCCTGTGCTGTACGCTGCCTCCAGCGCCGAGACTTTCGCCGCCGGGGCTGTTTCGCTGCTCCATGGGCTGGGAGTCGTCACCCATCTGTGCTTCGGCAGCGAATGCGGTGACGTAAAAGCCCTCCGGAAAATCGCCGCATTTCTCCTGGAGGAGCCGGAAACCTACCGCACTGCCCTGAAAGATTGCCTGAGGCAGGGACTTTCCTATCCAAATGCCAGAGTCAGATCTCTGTCTGTCTGCGGAGAAGCTCTTCCGGAGGGATTCGCGGAAATCCTCGCCTCCCCGAACAACATACTTGGCATTGATTATATCAAGGCTATTTTACGTTCCCACAGCGACATGGTTCCCGTGACGGTACAAAGGGTCGGGGCAGGATACCACGAGGGATTCCGTGACGAATCCCTTTCGCAACCTGGTTCTAGGCAACCTGATTCCAGACCGGGGCAGGAACAGGAGCCGCGTCTGTCCCTATCCTCCGCCCTGGCCATCCGCCAGGCGCTGCTGCAGGGATGCCCGCTGCCCCGGCTGGCGGGCTCCATGCCGCGGGAGGCGCTGCAAATCCTGAGTTCTTATATGGAAAAGACCCGGTTCCTCCACGCCGATGACTTCTCTTCTCTCCTATACTACAGATTGCTGATGGAGCGGGGACAGGGCTATGAAAAATATCTGGATGTGTCCCAGGGTCTCTCAGACCGCATCAGGCGGCAGCTGAACGGTTTCACAGGTTATGAGGGCTTCTGCGACCTATTGAAGACAAAGGATATGACCTATACCAGAATCAGCAGATGCCTGCTGCACATCCTGTTAGGCATCGAAAAAGCCCATATGGCGCCGGGCCGGAATCTGGGCCATGCCCCTTATGCCAGGGTACTGGGCTTCCGCCGCCAGGCAGCGCCTTTGCTCGGAGTCATAGGAAAACTTTCCTCCGTCCCGCTTGTCACCAAGCTGGCGGACGCAAAAAAGAACCTGTCGGCAGATGCCTACAGGCTCCTGAAACTGGATATCCAAAGCAGCGCAATTTATCAGGCAATGGCCTGCGCCCACTCGGGACAGCCGCCAATGAATGAATTCTCCACACCACTGGTAATCATATGACGGGAAGCGCCTCCCTGCTTTGTGCCCATGTGATGTCCAGATAAATCACGCCATAGCGGTTGCGGTGTTCCTTTAGTTCTTGAAGCTGTGAATCGGCGCGGGAATCCGCCCGCCGCGGTTGATGAAAGCCTCACAGCCAAATCGGTTCACCGGCATGATGGGCGCATAGCCCAGCAGTCCGCCGAATTCTACAGTCTCTCCCACGGCTTTGCCGACCACGGGAATCACACGGACGGCTGTGGTCTTCTGGTTCACCATGCCGATGGCCATCTCGTCCGCTATGATGCCGGAAATCGTGGAGGCTTTCGTGTCGCCGGGAATGGCAATCATATCCAGTCCCACGGAACACACGCAGGTCATGGCCTCCAGCTTCTCTAACGTCAAGGCTCCTGCCTGCACCGCATCAATCATGCCCTGATCCTCGCTGACAGGGATAAATGCTCCGCTCAATCCCCCCACATAGGAGGATGCCATCACGCCGCCTTTCTTCACCTGGTCGTTCAAAAGCGCCAGAGCCGCCGTGGTGCCGGGAGCCCCTGCGTATTCCAGGCCTATCTCGCACAGAATGTCCGCCACGCTGTCGCCGATGGCCGGCGTGGGCGCTAAGGACAGATCCACGATCCCAAAAGGGACGTTTAACATGGCGGACGCCTCCTGCGCCACCAGCTGCCCCACCCTGGTCACCTTGAAAGCCGTCTTCTTGATGGTCTCGCAAAGCACCTCGAAATTCTCGCCCCGCACCTTTTCCAGGGCGGTCTTTACCACGCCAGGGCCGCTGACTCCCACATTGATTACCTTGTCGCCCTCCGTGACCCCATGAAAAGCGCCTGCCATGAAAGGATTGTCATCCGGAGCGTTGCAGAACACCACCAGTTTTGCACAGCCCAGGGAATCCGCCTCTTTCGTGGCCTCCGCGGTAGCTTTGATGATTTCTCCCATCAGCTTCACCGCATCCATGTTGATGCCCGTCCTGGTAGAGCCTAAGTTTACGGAGGCACACACCCGCTCCGTGCCCGAAAGGGCGCTGGGAATGGAGCGGATCAGCAGTTCGTCCGCCGCCGTCATCCCCTTGCTCACCAGAGCGGAATAGCCGCCGATGAAGTTCACACCCACTTTCTTTGCCACCCTGTCCAGGGTCCTGGCCACAGAGGCGAAATCCTCCGCGGACTTACAGGCCGCCCCTGCCACCAGCGCAATAGGCGTCACGGATATCCGCTTATTTACAATCGGGATGCCGAACTCCCTGGAAATCTCCTCCCCGGTCTTCACCAGGTCTTTGGCGGCATCATATATCTTATCATAAATTTTTTCATTCAGTCTCTGCAGATCCGAATCAATGCAGTCCAAAAGGCTGATGCCCAAAGTGATCGTACGCACGTCCAGGTTCTCTTCCGTGATCATCTTGTTGGTCTCAGCCACTTCATATATATTTATCATTTATAACCTCCATGCTGGTATCCGCCGCTTCTGCCTGACAGAATTCTTGACAATAGAATCGTGATCAGATCCTGTGCATCTTGTCAAATATCTCTTCTTTCTGGCATTTGATCTGCACGCCCGTCTCCTCCCCCAGGGCCGTCATCTCGTCCGCCATATCTCCGAACGGCTTTTCTGTTTTGCTGGTGTCCACAATCATCATCATATTGAAATACCCCTGCACAATAGTCTGGGAAATGTCCAAAATATTGATCCCGTTCTCCGCCAGATATGTACAGACCTTGGCAATGATGCCTATGGTATCCTTTCCTACCACCGTAATAATTGTCCTTTTCATAAATGCTTTCATTCCTCCATTCTTCATGTCCCTAAAACCGCACAAAAAAATATTCCTGCACAAACCCTCAAAGAATGCCTGCACAAAGCGAACCCTCTCTGCAAATCGAATAGAATCCGCCTGTGCATTCTGACCTGCGGGATTGCTTTTTTACACCAAAACTGCCGGCGTCACTTCGCTGCGCCTGGCCACCCGGATGTCGAAGTCACCGGCTTTGTAAGGATTGTCGCCCATGTTGATCTCCATCCGCACCGACTCATAGGCCAGCTCCGGCAGATTGTTCTCCTTGCTCAAATGCCCCAAAAGCACCGCCTTAAGCCCATCGTGCAGAATCCGGCACAGGAGCCTGCCCGTATTCTCATTGGACAGATGCCCCCTCTCCCCCAGAATGCGCTGCTTCAGATAATAGGGATAGGGCCCTACCTGCAGCATGTTCACGTCATGGTTGGCCTCCAGCAGCAGCGCGTCCATGCCTTTGAGGCATTCCACCGTGTAGTCGTTATAGATTCCCAGATCCGTGCACACCGCCACCCGCCTGCTGCCATAGGCAATCCGGTAGCCTACCGGCTGGGCGGCATCGTGGGAAATCCGCATGGGATTGATGGTAAGATCCTTTATGATGAATTTCCGGTCTTCCTGCACCTCATGGAACAGCGCCGGATCCACGTTTCCCAGCCCCCCGTAGTCTTTCATGGCCTCTATGGTACCGGCCGTGGCATAAATGGGGATTTCGTACTTTCTGGCAATGACCCCCAGCCCCTGTATGTGATCCGCATGTTCATGGGTTATCAAAATACCGTCTATATCTCTTCCCGACAATTCCAGTTCCTTTAAGCCCGCCTCGGTCTTTTTGCCGCTTATTCCTACGTCCACCAACAGGTGCGCGGCCTCCGATCCCACATAGATACAATTCCCGCTGCTTCCGCTGGCAATGCTGCACAATCTCATTTTGTCTGATTCCATCCTTTTTTCATGTCTTCCGGGGGCTTGTAAACCCATGACTCCCAAGACCTCTATGTATATTCACGAGCTATAAAGTTTGCCTCCGGTTTATGGCATCTTTCGCTTGTAAGTCGGGGGGCATGGCAAATTCCGGTGGCTGCAAGTATATCTTGCCCCGTCCGCCTGGCGGCTTTCCACGTTCAGCAGCCCCTGAGTCTTTCGTCGATCTGTCTGCAGGTCTCCCCAAAATCCCCGCTGTTGTCAATGACAAAGCCGCAGCTGTCCCGAAACTGCTCTTCCGTCAGCTGGCTGGACATGATCTGCGTGATCTTCTCTTCGCTGTAGCCCCTGGAAGCCCGAAGCCTCTCCCGCCGCACGGCCTCATCCGCATAAATATACCACATTTCATCCACCAGCGCAAGATATCCGCCCTCTATGAGCAGCGCAGCCTCCACGAAAAACAGCTCCGTCTTCCCGGCGGCTTTCGCCTCCTTAAGCCGCTCCAGCAAAAATTCCTTTACCGCCGGGTGAATGATACCGTTCACCTGCTCCAAGAGAGCGGGATCCGCAAAAATCCTGGCTGCCATGGCCGCCTTGTCGATCTGTCCGTCGCTGCCTGCCACGCCGGAACCCAGCAGCAAAAGCAAAGCCTCATAGGCCTTTGTGCCCGGGCGCTTTACCAGATGGGCCACCTCGTCCGCCAGGTAGATTTCACACTTGTAATGCTGTTTGATATAGCGCAGGATTTCGGACTTGCCAGCGCCCACGCCTCCCGTGATTCCTATGAAACGCATTCATGCCCTCCCCTCATCCTTACGCGGCAGCATTCTGCTGCATTCTGCCAGGATACCGCTACAGACCGGTTTCTGTCGGGCCGATTTTATGTCCGACTGCTTTTCTGCCCTGTGGACGATTTCTATGCCCGACTGGTTTTGCGCGCCCGGCTTTCGTCATTTCGCCTCGTACCAGTTGTCCCCGGTGTGCAGATCCACCTCCAGCGCCACAGCCAGATCTGCCGCCGCCTGCATGTTGGTGATGAGGATTTCCCGTACCTGCTCTTCTTCCTCTCTGTAGGTCTCTATTACAAGTTCATCGTGCACCTGGAGGATCAGCCTGGATTTCAGGCCGCTCTCCCGCAGCGCCCGCCATACCCGTATCATGGCGATCTTGATGATGTCCGCAGCCGTGCCCTGTATGGGGGAATTCATTGCTACCCGCTCCCCAAAGGAGCGCTGCATGAAATTGGAGGAGGTAAGTTCCGGAATCGGCCTCCTCCTGCCGAACATAGTGGTAATGTATCCCTTTTCCTTAGCATCCGCCACCAGCCCGTCCAGGAATATCTTCACCCCCGGATAGGTGGCAAAATACTGTTCGATATAATCAGCCGCCTCTTTCTTGCTGATGCTCAGATCCTGGCTCAGCCCAAAGGAACTGATGCCGTAGACAATGCCGAAGTTCACCGCCTTGGCATTGCGCCGCTGAAGATCCGTGACCTCCTCGAAAGGCGTGTGAAACACTTTGGAGGCAGTGATACGGTGGATGTCCTGATCCATGTGGTAGGCCTCGATGAGCTGCTCGTCCCCGGACATATGGGCCAGCACCCGCAGCTCGATCTGGGAATAGTCCGCATCCATGAACTCGCACCCCTCCCTGGGCACGAACACTTTCCGGATGCGCCTGCCCAGTTCCATGCGCATGGGGATGTTCTGGAGATTGGGCTCCGTGGAGCTGATGCGGCCCGTGGCGGTAATGGTCTGGTTAAAATTGGTGTGGATCCGCCTGTCCGGGCCGATATAAACCGCAAGCCCGTCCGCATAGGTGGATTTCAGCTTTGTCAGCTGTCTGTACTCCAGAATGTCCCTGACGATGGGCGCCTCCTCCGAAAGCTTTTCCAGCACGTCCGCCGCCGTGGAGTAGCCCGTTTTGGTCTTCTTGCCGCCGGGCAGCTTCATGGTCTCAAAGAGCACCTCCCCAAGCTGCTTGGGGGAATTGATATTGAATTCCACGCCAGCCTGTTTGTGGATGGATTTCTCCAATTCCCGGATCCTCTCGATCAGAGCGTCCCCATACGCCTTGAGTTCTTCCCTGCGCACTTCCACGCCCTCCCGCTCCATATCGTAGAGCACCAAAGACAGAGGCATCTCTATATCCCGCATAAGACTGTCCATGCCGGTCTCATTAAGCTTCCTCTCCAACGCCTCCCCGGCTTTCAGGGACACATAGGCGCCATAATTGCAGTACTCCACAAATTTGTCCGGTGCGGACGCAAGAGCCTCTCCCGGCCTCTGCTTTCCGAAGCGCTCCGCCCAGCCGGGAATCTGCAGCCCCAAATGCTCCGAGGCAATGCTCTCGGGCGCATAGTCGCTCTTTAACGGATTGAGCAGATATGCCGCAATGAGGATATCAAAGTACCGCTTCGTGGTATCCTGTTCCAGATAAGGGTACAGCCTTTTGATGTCGAAAGCAGATATCCGTGCCCTGGCTGAGAGCGCCCTCAGGGCCTCTTTGCAGGCAGTCTCGTCTTCATCTTCGGCAAACAGCTCACTCTCCTGGAAAAAGGAAAGCTGTACGTTTTCTTTCACGGGCATCGCAAAAGCAAATGTCTCTCCCTCTACGGATACCGCAGCGGCCAAAAGATTCCCGCCCTCAGCGGCCAAAAACAGGCCTGCTCTCTGGTCTTCCTTGATCTTCCCAAGTTTCCCCAGAAATGCTTTCCGGCTCTCCAGCCGTTTAAATGTCGCGGAAATGTCTTTGTTGTCCTCCCGCTTCTCCTGGTCAAAGCGGCTTAAGATGTTGCGGAATTCCAGCTGCCTGAACAGCTGATAGGCTTCCTCCGTATAAAAGCCCTCAGCCCGGGAAGCCTCGTAATCTATGGACACATCCGCATCTGTCCGGATGGTCACCAGGACTTTACTCAAGTCCGCCAGTTCCCTGTTCTCCATCAGGGATTCCCGAATGCTTTTTTTGGAGATCTCCTCCACATGGGCATAGATATTCTCTATGGAACCGTACTGCACCATCAGCTCCGTGGCAGTCTTCTGCCCCACCTTGGGCACACCGGGCACATTGTCGGAGCTGTCCCCCATCAAAGCTTTCAGATCTATGAACTGCAGGGGCGTCACCTGATAGGCGGCCTCCACGTCCTTTGGGTAATAGTCCTCCACCTCTGTCCTGCCCATTTTGGTCTTGGGAATCCGGATCTTGATGTGCTCATCCGATATTTGCAGCAGATCACGATCCCCGGACACCAGCGCCACCTCCAGCCCCTGGGCCTGGGCTTTCTTGGCCAGGGTTCCCAGAATATCGTCCGCCTCCAGCCCTGCCTGCTCCACCAGAGTCACCTGCATGGCTTTCAGCACGTCTTTCAGCACGGGCACCTGTTCCCTCAACTCCTCCGGCATGGGTTTCCTGGTTCCTTTGTACGCCTCATACATCTCATGCCGGAAAGTCGGTGCGTGCACATCGAAAGCCACAGCCAGGAAATCCGGCTTCTCTTCTTCCAAAATTCGGAACATAATATTCAAAAAGCCATATACCGCATTGGTGTGCAGACCCTGGGCATTGGTCAGATCCGGCACGCCGTAAAAGGCCCTGTGCAAAATACTATGTCCGTCTATCAGTACTAGCTTCCTGCTCCTCTCCATACACACCGTTCCTTTTCTATCAATCTCACAGACTACAGCAAAATCCAGACAAAAGTCCCCACAAGCAGACATGCCGCCACAATTTCCACCGCAGAGCCAAAGTACAGGAAAGCGGAATTTGCACTGATCTTCTTTCTGGTCTCCTCCAGGCGCTGCCCCAGTTCGGACTGCAGGTCAAAGGCATTGCCGTCCTCTAAGCGCTGCATGCCCTCGGCCACCAGAAACTGGATAGCAAGTTCCTCCTTGCATTCCTCACAGGACTCCCGGTGTTCGTAGAAGCGCTTCAGCGTGGGGTAGTCCAGCTTCCGCTTCAGGAATCCCGGAATCAGCCGCTCGAACTCCCTGCACTCTATTTTCTCTTCCCTCTCCAGCAATGCCAATCATTTCACCTCCCAGTCCCTATTCCCGGTTCCTGCTGTTTCGTTCAGGCCTCCAACGCCTGGGCAATATCCGCAATCAAGTCTTCTTTGTCTTCAATTCCACAGCTGATGCGGATCAGCTCCGCAGGCACGCCCGCTTCTTTCAGCTGCTCGTCCGTCATCTGCCGATGGGTGCTGGAGGCCGGATTCAGACAGCAAGTGCGGGCATCCGCCACATGGGTCTCAATGGCAGCGATCTTCAGGTTCTTCATAAAGCTGCTGGCCGCTTCCCTGCCGCCCTTTAAGCCAAAGGAGACTACGCCGCAGCTGCCTTTCGGCAGATATTTCTGCGCTAAAGGATAATATTTATCCCCCGGCAGACCGCAGTAATTCACATAGGCCACCGCAGGATGCTTAGAGAGGAATTCAGCCACCGCCAGGCCGTTCTCACAGTGGCGCTGCATGCGCACATGGAGGCTCTCCAGACCCAGATTCAGGATAAAGGCATTCTGGGGGCTCTGGATGGAGCCGAAGTCCCGCATCAGCTGAGCGGTGCACTTGGTAATGAAAGCGCCCTCTTTTCCGAATTTCTCCGCGTAAGTGATGCCGTGGTAGCTGTCGTCCGGGGTGCACAGCCCGGGATATTTGTCCGCGTGAGCCATCCAGTCGAATCTGCCGCTGTCCACAATGGCTCCGCCCACCGCCGCGCCATGTCCGTCCATGTACTTGGTGGTGGAATGGGTCACGATGTCCGCGCCCCACTCAAAAGGACGGCAGTTGACAGGGGTGGCAAAGGTATTGTCGATGATCAGGGGAACACCGTGGGCATGGGCGCAGCCGGCGAACTTCTCGATGTCCAGCACGGTGAGGGCAGGATTGGCGATGGTCTCACCGAACACAGCCTTAGTATTGTCCTGAAAAGCCGCATTCAATTCCTCCTCCGTAGCATCCGGGCTCACAAAGGTCACGTCTATGCCCATCTTCTTCATAGTGACAGAGATCAGATTGAAAGTGCCGCCATAGATGGTGCTGGAGGAGACGATGTGGTCGCCGCAGCTGCAGATATTGAAAAGCGCATAGAAATTAGCGGCCTGTCCGCTGCTTGTCAGCATTCCCGCGGTGCCGCCCTCCAGCTGGGCGATTTTCGCCGCCACATAGTCGTTGGTAGGATTCTGGAGTCTGGTATAGAAATAGCCGCTGGCTTCCAGGTCGAAAAGTTTCCCCATCTCCTCGCTGGTATCGTATTTAAAAGTAGTGCTCTGGACGATAGGAATCTGGCGCGGCTCCCCGTTTCCCGGCGTATAGCCGCCCTGTACACATATGCTGTCGATTTTCATGTTGGTCTCCTCCTACAGTTTTCACGATTTTTCTATCTTAAGATATAGTTGGTAAAATATGTCTTTCAGTATACACATTTCAGACCGGAAATTCAACCCGCCTTTGACAAGCTGATCTTGGCGGCATCCCGAACCGGAACACACGTCGATTTATTCGCAAAATAATAGCTGCTACGGAGTCAAGCGGTTGGGCCCACGGAAGAGGAACATGGCATCCTTTATGGTCAGGCCCATAAGCAGCATGGTCAGCCTGTCTATGCCGATTCCAAAGCCTCCGTGTGGAGGGCAGCCGTACCGGAAGAATTCCAGATAGAACTTCACGTCCTCCGCCAGGCCTTTTTCCTCTGCCTGCCGTTTCAGTACTTCATAGCGGTGCTCTCTCTGGGCTCCCGTGGTGATCTCCACGCCCCGCCAGATCAGGTCGTACCCGAAAGGCACTCCATTCTCATCCCGCATGTGGTAAAATGCCCTCTTTTCCGCGCTGTAATCCGTCACGAACAGGAATTCATGGCCGTAATGTTTTTTCACCCACTCGAAGCTGAGACGCTCCGCGTCTGTGGTGAGGTCGCCTTTCTCGGATTCCTCCACCGTATACCCGAAGTCCCGCTCCAGCCCCTCGTACAGCTCCTTTAAGGTGACCATGGGGAAAGGTGTGTCAGGCACGATGACCTCCATGCCAAACAGCTCCTTTATCTGCTCCCCGTGTTTTTCCTGGACGGCCTCTAACCCTGCCCGCAGGAGGTTTTCTTCCATTTTCATCACATCGCGGAAAGAATCGATATAGCTGAACTCCAGGTCGAAGCCCGTGAATTCCGTAGTGTGCTTGCTGGTAAAGGACTTCTCCGCCCGGAATACCGGCCCTATCTCAAAAATGCGCTCGAAGCCGCTGGCCATGGCCATCTGCTTGTAGAACTGGGGGCTCTGGGCCAGATAGGCCTTTCTGTCGAAATATTCCACCTGGAACACGTCCGCCCCGCTCTCGCTGGCCGCTCCAATCAGCTTGGGGGTGTGGATTTCGATGAAGTTCTCTTTTAACAGATACTGCCGCATGGCATTCACCAAGGTCGTCTGCACCTGGAACATCAGCTGGTTCTCGTCAGTCCGCAGGTCGATCCAGCGGTAGTCGATGCGCTGGTCTATGCTGGAGCGCTCAACGGCTTTTTTCTTCTTGGTGGCCGGGATTTCCTTTCTGGCAATGGGCAGGGCTTCCGCGATGCTCTCTATGCGGACCTCGCTGGGGATGATTTCGATTCCGCCCAGCTTTACGTATTCATTCTCCGCCACCTGGCCGATTACGGTAAGGACGGAATCGTTGGTGACCGCTTCCAGTTGCTGCGCCAGTTCGGGCGCCTTTTCTTTCTCCAGGGTAATCTGTACCTTTCCTGTGATGTCTTTCAGGACAATGAACATCATGGTCTTGCTATTGCGGACATTTTCCGCAAACCCCTGAATCTTTACCTCCGAGCCGATCTTTTCGGCTATATCCTTTATATATACTCTTTCGCCCATCTATTGCCTCCGTTTCAAATATCTGCTTTCTGTCCGTCTGCCACAGCCTCTCGGGTTTTATGCCAGGCGGGGCTTCTCTTTCGTTTTCAGCAACACTGTCAAATATATTTGCTGCAGCGCCCTCACCTTACTCCTGGGACACCATCTCCCTGTAGAATTCCGTATAGTCCGTCCGTTTCTCCTTAGTGAACTGGATAGCAGCCCTGGGATGCTGGTTCAGAAGCCCTGTCATCAGGTACTGCAGGTCGTATCCCCAGACCACGCCCTCTTCCCTTAGCTGCATCATGTATTTATCCACGAACTGGATGGCAGGGTAGATATTGTATTTGGGATTGCGCAGGAACCCTAACAGCAGTTCCATGGCGCAGTTCCCGGCCCCTCTTCCCATGGAGGCGTAAGTGGCGTCTAACCAGTCCACGCCGTCCCCCACTGCCTCTATGGTGTTGGCGAATGCCAGCTGCTGATTGTTGTGGGCGTGGATCCCCACCTTTTTGCCGTATTTGGCAGCCACTTCCAGGTACATGTCCGCAAAGCGCGCTATCTGCTCCGGATACATGGCGCCGTAGCTGTCCACAATGTAGAGCACATCCACCGGCGACTGCCCCAGAATCTCCAGGGCGGCCCGCAGCTCTCCCTCCAGGGAGTGGGAGATGGCCATGATATTGCAGCAGACCTCATAGCCTTTGCGCTTGGCATCCTCGATCAGATCCACCGCCCCCGGGATGGTATTCACATAGGTAGCCACGCGAATCATGTCGATGGGGCTGTCCTCCCGATCAATGATGTCCGATTTCTCGCATCTGCCCACGTCCGCCATCACCGAAATCTTCAAGTCCGTGGCGTTCTCCCCCACGATCTTTCGGATGTCTTCGTCCCTGCTGAATTTCCACTTGCCGAACTTGTCCTCATCAAACATCTCCGTGGAGGCCTTGTAGCCAAACTCCATATAGTCCACGCCGGCGCGCAAGTTGGCAAGATACAGCGCCTTGACGAACTCATCGGTAAAATAGAAATTATTTACCAGCCCGCCGTCCCGCAGCGTGGCGTCCACCACCTTGACATCCGGGCGGTATGCGATTAGATTTGATATCTCTTTCATGATACTCTGCTCCCTTTTCCCTTTTCTCCGGAAGCGCTGTCTGTACGCTATCCGTTTGCTGTTTTCCACAAGGATGCGCCGATTTTGCTATCAGCGCTTTGGTCCGTTTGCTCTTTATGATTTTAGAGGTTTAAAGCATAAAAGTCAAGAGGGACTTCCATTTTTAGCCAGCCATATTTCTGTCAGCCGTTCATCCAGTTCCGCAGCGGATTGATTTCTTTGGCCTGCTTAAGGATTTCCTGTCTGTTCGCTCTTATATAGGCCTCCAGCTTTCGGACTTCCTCCTCGGAGAAGCCATCAGACTTCACTATGATTCCATCCGGCAGAATGCCCTCCGCATAGTCCGTGGAATGCCCCTTTTCCATTCCCCGCAGAAAAGAAATCCTGACGATTTTCCGTCCCTCTTTCTCCACTACACAGGAAACCAGCATCTTTACTTCATCCATAATATTTACCTGCCTTTAGATACGTTTTGACACTGAATCCTTTCTGTTTTATCCGATAAACAGAAAACAAAAAAATCGCTCGATCCCTAGTATTACTGGTTTCTCAGCGATTTTTCCTACTGCCGGCAGCGGGACTTGAACTGTTTCGTGAACTCTTGGAAGCCAGTAAAATCAACGTTTCATGACTTTCAAATTGAAAGGTAATCAAAAAGGTAATCATTTTTTTATCGTCATCTCTTTATTTATTTTTTCGACAACTTCCATCTTGTACTCCATACCTGTGATATCATAGGTATAGTTTGAATTGTTCACTTCTTCCGTATGCCCAAGTAGCGAAGCCGCTACTGTAGATGATACTCCTGCACATCTCATCCTACTGTTGACAGTTCTCCTAATCGCGTGAATGCCCTTTGTCTGTTCCATCCCAATCTGGATACATTTGTTCCTCATGCAGTCTGATATAGTTTTGCCATGAACTTGGCCATCTGCTGTTGAGAATATGAAGTCCTTATATGAGCCATATTCATTCTGTACTTCCTTAATCCTATGAAGCAGATCCATTATTTCGCCAGAGATGGGGAACCTCCTAGATTTTCCTGTTTTTGTGGATGACATATAGTATTCCTTTGTAAGCCGATCATATTTTTCAGACTTAGAAATAGTGATATATCTTTCATCCATAAAGACATTCTTCCATTCCAGTCCAGCCAGTTCTCCTGCCCTCATACCAGTATATGCAGAAAGCTCAACAGCATATGATGGCATGTACCATGGTTTCTCTTCATGGTCTTCCCTGACCCTTCTCATAATCATGTCAATCTCATCGTTGCTTAAAACTCGACTATCAATCGGTCTTGAATCCTTGTTGTAAAATTTGAAAAATGCTCTTGTATCAACATATTGGCATGGATCATCTGGGATTCTTTTGTTTATTCTTGCACTCCGGAACACTCCGGAAATATAACCCCATAAGGTTTTTCCTGCTTTTTCTTTCAAATTGAGTTCCTTTATCTTGGAAATGATAAAGATAGTTATGTCTTCCTCTGTCATATCCTGTATATTCATCTTTTCGAACTCAGTCCCACTGAAAAAACGCTTGTAATCGTATTCATACCTTGATACAGTATTATTAGATACTCCATATGCAATCTGTTTATTTTTCCATGCTTCAAAATTCAAATCAAAACGATTCTCCGCTATTTCATTCTTTTTGTGAATTTTTGATTCACTTACGGATTGCATTGAATAAAATTCTACAACCAAGTCTTCGATAGCCTTTTCGCTTGTACGTTTTTTTAATATTCTTCCTTTCTCTACATTTGGTAAATAAGTATACCATTTACCATCATTGCCTTTCCAAATAGAATAGGGATGCTTGTTTAACAAAAGCTTTCTTCTGTTCATTTCTACTTGTTCTTGTACATATGACAAATCAATCATACCATTTTCAACGGCATATTTCAATAAGTCTTCGTTCATAATTGCACCAAAAGTAGCCAGGATATCCTTTTGTGCGCACGGCTCCAGCTCCTTTCTTTTTATATATGTAGCGTTTCTTCTATAATGTGATGCTCTTTCATCTATTTTCCAGTGCTTCCGATGCCACCGTTACGCTCCGTTTCGATATCCCCATTATCAGCAACTCCATATTCCACAAATACTGCTTGTGTAAATGCCTCACCACCACTTAGCTCTAGGGTTTCTTCCCCGCAGTTCTTGATGCATATGAAGATATGTCCCTCATTTTCACTATTCATGTAATAATCCGAGTCGATTACAGGAATCGTGTTTGCTATCCTCATATTCTTTTTAATCCCGAGGCTGCTTCGAGGAAATATAATCATGACATAGTTGTCCATCATCTTGCATCGGATGCCAGTAGGTATACACATTGATTCTCCTGGCCGAATACTTACACTATATGGCATGTGAAAATCATGGCCAGCACTATATCTTGTCTTCCTTACCGGAAGTTTTATTGAATTATATATTTTCTTGATTCTTTCTTTGTCGTTAAATCCTTTTAAAGCCAATGTGTATTGTTCAAGGCTTACTTTCTCAAATTCTGCTATCTTCATCGGTTCTTTTTCTCCTCTTCGTCTTGTTGTCGCATGGGATGCATTGCCCATAAAAATATTCTTTTCCCTTTAATGTGCATACTACTTTAATTCGTGCCTTATTCCTATCATCAATAACACTATAATCGCACTCAACGCATTCCGATGTAAGAATCATACCCATATTAACGCACCTTTCTTATCCCTAATTTCGTAAACTCATTTTCTATTCGTTCTTCTATCAAAGGTACCACCATATTCTTCCCATATTCAGCATTATAGTATGGCATATATAAACCATAGTTATCATAAACGTTAAACCATATTCGATTTGTTTCCTCGTCCATCCCAATTTTGCAAAATAAAACTGGGATCTTATTGTATTTATAAACTGGAAACTTATATACATAACCATCAACTTCATTATCATATCTGAATCCCAGCTTTTTCATTTTTTCTTTTGTGACGTCTAGTTTGTAACTATTCTCTGCTAATCTTCCCATAATACTACTTCTCCTTTTTGAAGAGATTTTTGAATGTCGATGACTCTTTGGTTTTTACTACCACGCCATTTCAAAGTCATATCTCTTTGTGTGTCTATGAAACGTCCATCAATCAGTACATCACACGAGGATATAATCTGATATCTCTTCCTATCATCTTCGAACATAAAGAATGCTCCATTTTTGTCATATGCCCTCCCGCCAGCTATGTCTTCTAGTGTATATCCTGTATATAGCCAGATAGATTTCTCTGGTTTTGAAAGACGGATTTCATCGGATGAAGTATTGTATCGTTTATTTACATCAGCGACTAAATCTAACATACCATCCAAGTTGCTTTCAAAGAGCGGATCACCCCCTGTCAGTGTCAGACCTGAAATATAATCCTTGTCTAATTCTCTAAACAGTTCTTTTTTTGCTGATTCATCAAATAGGATACCGCTATTAGCATCCCATGTTTGAGGATTCTGACAGCCTTTGCATTTATGTGAACAGCCCGAGAGCCATAGTACGACTCTCAAGCCTTCTCCGTTGCATAAATCTTCTTTATCAATTTTTAAATAATTCACTCATTTACCACCTCATCATAATCATAATTTGCAACAATATCATCACAAGTAAATCCATATTTTTTCTCTGCATCCAATCTTTCTTTAATAGCTTCATTCAAATCAGAAAAATTTCCAAGATGAATTGTTTTATAGTTTACAGTTATGTATGCCGTCCATAATCCTTTTTGTTTGTTATAACTTACACCAGTTTTACCAGATGTATTTGCTTTACTCAAACCTCTATTATGTGAATTGTTCTGATTGCTTTTCAAGTAAATATTACATTTCCTATTGTCATCCGTATCTCTTGATAAATGGTCTGGTACTTTTGATTTGGAATCGTATTCGCCATATTTAATTTCTGCAATTACCTGATGAATCATTAATACTGATTTATTGTATTTGTCATCTTCTTTAACATTTGTCACCCAATATCCTTTGTTGATATCTCCACGCTTTTCTATTTTTCTCCAATACCAATTTTTTATAATTCCATAATCTTCTTTATCAATAATACATTGATTATCATTTTCATCCTTAATGGCAATCTTATAATCATCCAGTTCAGTAAATAAATTCTGTTTTGTAGAATACATTTTATTACGTTTTGCAATTTGTTCAGATGCATAACAGCCACATGATTGTGTATGTCCACTTTTTAATTGATATCCTGCAACACTCAGAATTTTGGAATCTCCACAATCACATTTGCATAACCAGTGAACTCCATTCTTTCTATTTTTGTATTGTTCAAAATCTCTTTTTATATCTCTTCCTATAACAGTTAATCTACCAAACTTTTTACCTGTTAAATCTTCAACTCTATTTGGATTATTAAATTTGGTACATCCACACGATTTACAGTGACCATTTTTTACATCAGATAACCTATGTGAGATTAACTTCCCACATTTACACCTAAAATTGAAGTACACACCTCTTCTCATTCCGTTAGAATTGTATTTTTTTGTTAGTTCTTCGTTAATACTTTCCACAATGAGATTCCAATATGTAATACCGATTTCCTTTTGTGCTTTTTCATCTCTTTTCCTATTAAATGTTTCAGTTCTTTTTCTTTTTGTTTCTTCACTTAAAATTCTAATAATCATCACCTCAATAAGTAAGTAGTAGAGACTTTTGATCTCTCCACTTACTTATTCTCTAAATGACTTTAGAATTTTTGATGTTTTACTCGCATTTCTACTTCTTGCTGTTTCCCAGAATTAAAAGCACTTTTGTAATCACCAGTTAAATATCCTGTAACTCTACGAAGTCTACGAATCTCATTACATCCACACATAGGACACTTATTATTGATATCATCACAGTAACCACAATTTGTGCACATATCATTAGGAACGTTTATTGCAAAATAAGGAATATCCTTGTCCATTGCATAGTCAACGATAGTTTCAATCGCATCTATATTGTTCTTTACACTTCCCTCAAGTTCAACATATGTTATACATCCTGCGCTACTGTAACCAGTAAGCTGTGATTCAATATCAATCTTTTCTGTTGGTGTCATTTTAATCCACACAGGAACATGAATTGAATTTGTAAAGAATTTCTTATCAGATATATTAGGAATTACACCATATTTTTCTTGGAACTTTTTCATAGCCGTAAAACACAGATTTTCAGCAGGAGTATAATACACTCCAAAATTCAGCTTATATTGCTCTTTAAACTCAGCACATCTATCTTTAAATAGCTGTTCTATTTGTTTTGCTAATTCCATACCTTTATCTGTTGTATGATCACATCCAATAAGAATTTGAAGTGTTTCTGCTAATCCCAACTGACCAATAGCAAGAGTTCCATGTTTTAATGCTGAGCGAATATCTTTTCCATCGTATCCTTCCATAACTCCATTTTCGTACATGAATTTTGCGGAGTCTGGCGACTGGCTACAAATCCATTCAAATCTCTCAAGCAACATATCTTTAGCTTCATGAATTTTTTTATCAAGCAAAAGCAAAAAAATATCCACATATTTAATTTGTTCTGAATATGTGCAATCTCCATTTATAGCTTCTTTTACTTCCATTGCCAATGTCGGCATAACAATTGTTACTGGACAAATATTTCCTCTACCATCTTTTAGTTGTCCAAATCCGTTAATATCACACCCATTTGCAGTTCTGCAGCCCATCGTACTAAAAAATGTTTTTGGATCGTTCCTGTCATAACCATCGTTACCAGACCAATCTACATTTGCATAATTTGGATATAGTCTCTGTGCTGTAGATTTGAGTGCCAATCTGAATAAATCATAATTTGGATCTGATGGTTTTCTATTTACACCATTCATACATTGAAAAATACCACATGGGAAAATACTTGTCTTATGTAATTTCCCAATTCCATTAATTGAAACTTCTAATAACGCCTTTGTTATCATTCTTCCTTCTGGCTCTGTACAAGTACCATAGTTAATCGAGGTAAATGGTAATTGATTCCCTGATCTACTTTGCAAAGTGTTCAAATTATGATAAAGTCCTTCAACTGCCTGATAAACCTCTTTTTCTGTCATATCTATTGCATAACTATATACTTCTTGTGGAATGTAAAAGTCTTCTGTGAAATAATTTGACCAGTCACAGTTTTCAATCCCTACATCGCAATTTTCTCTAATTTCCCTAAAATGTTCATTATACACTTTATACTCACCAGCCTTACCCATATACATAAGACTATCTTTAAGATGTTTATAAAAACTTTTTCTGACATAAGGAATCATAGTCCAGTCAAGATGGGTTGCTGAGACACCTCCAAATTGCTGTAAAGACTGTAATTGGAAGATAACTGCTACCAATTGAAATGCTGTGCTTACCGATTGTGCTGGTCTTACATCTGTCTGTCTTGCATTAAACCCTTCGGCTAATAATTTATCGAATGGGATTGATAAACAGTTATGCATCCCAACGGCATAACTATTTAAATCATGTATATAGATTTCATTATTCAAATGATTATTCCTTGCCATTTCTGACATGCAATTATCTAATGCGTATTTTTTTAAAACAGTGTCGCTTGCTTCTCCTACTCTTCCTCCAAAAGATTTCTCATCTACGTTTGCATTTTGATTTTGAACGTTATTTGCGTTTAACTTTTCAGAAATATCTTTCATTAGCTGAGTATTTTTCTCTCTAATGGCAGTTCTGTTATTTCTATATATAATGTATTTTCTTGCCACATCTTTACGATTACTTGCCATTAGTTTTTCTTCTACTTGATCCTGAATCTCCTCAACCGTCATACTTTTATTCAGAGATTCTATGTAATTTGCAATATCTCTAGCGTTTTCTTTTGCATAAGTTGTTTCTTCACCATCCACATCAATAAAAGCTTTTAATACAGCTATTTTAATTTTCTCTTTATCAAATTGAACCTTACGACCATCTCTTTTTTGTACTGTCAATAACAATATCCTCCATCATCTATTATCTCTTATCAACTAATTCTTCCAACACTCCACCAACTTCAGCTACAATAATCCCTATCGCCAGTGGAACAACAGACTTCTTAATAAGAGCAACAATACTACCCCAAACTCTAATAGCCGATTTACTAAGGCTAATATACAAATGTCCCTTACTGTTCATTCTCTCTTATCTCCTCTGCAATTTTCTTTGCTATTATTTCACAATCACTTTCGCTAGATGTAGCAAAGTTATAAGGAATATTCATATTATCCAATGCACTTATAATTCGCTCTCTAACTTCTAATGCCTCCTCTTCGTTCTGGAATCTTCCTTCATCCTCGTATGTATGTTTTCTTGTAAGCAGATAATTTCTGTTTTCATATGAATCAAATACATTCAAAACAGTCTTATTGAAATCTTCTCCAAGCGTTTCATCGTTGTTGTATACAATACAAAGAATTAACGGCGAATCTACAACCATTACCTGAACTTTATCTCTTACTCTGCCCATTTTGAAAGATTGTTTTCCAAATAAATATTCCTGATGTTTGAATACTTCACCATTATTTTCATATACCTTATCTTTCGCAAACTCAGAGACGTATTCAGCATTAATTCCTTTTCTTTTTAGCCTTGCCGTGAGATCCATAGCAGCCGTACTTTTACCAGCCCCAGGTTCGCCAAATAGATTTATCACAATCATGTTTATACAGCGTCCTTCCTATATGCAAAGCAATGCACATCCCAAAACTATAATTCCAATACCAATCACTGCTTTCCAATCAAAATCAAGTTCAATCCACCCATCAAATAAATTAATCTTCATTCATAAAACCTCCTCTTTCTTTTTAAGACTTTCATCTGTATTATTTTTCATTTCTTCTTTTCTACTTTCACGAGAACTTGCTACACATAATGCCATAATCACCATACCAATAAAAATACCTCCAGATGCTCCAATCAGCAATCCCACAATCATCTACATATCACCTCACTTAATAATCATATAAGTCTGCTTATTGCAGCTTAACTCAACCATGACCTTCTTATCTTCTTTGGTTGATTTCACCTTTTAATATTTCCTTTTCCACCATCACGCAAATTCAATGTCCAATGCATCACTGTATCATCAATGTTAGCATGTGTAGGTATCCTTTGTATGTCTTCAATGACATACTCTTTCCCATCAAGCGTTGCTGTAATGAAGCCATCTGGCTTGATAAGCAACTCCTTAGCCAATTTATGTCCTGTAGATATCAATTCTATATCGCATAACCTCTTTTCTTCTATTTTCACCGATCTACATAGTATCTGTAGATATAGTCAATCGCGTTTTTCATTGCGTCTTTACCAGTTTCAATCCTGTCAATTTGTTCAATCTTCCAAGGATGAACATTTTCATAATCAACTTCATCCTCCAGAAAGCCAATAACTGGTTTTCCTTTGATAAATGCATATAATATTTCATCTGAAGTCCCAAGAGAATTATGTAAATCTTTAAGATTAACTAACACGATATCCGATTCTCTAACCATCCTGAGATCAAATCGCATAACTTCAGACTCTGTGTTATGATGGCCCTTGCCGATTTCATAAAAATCAGTTGGCGATACAATCGTAATATCATCGTATATTTTCTCAACATATTGCTTTACATCTTCCCTCCACTGTTTAGGATAATCATGTTGTTCTGTATTGAAATAACAGGACATGGCTCCTGCGAGGTAAATTGTTCTATTCATTAAAATCCTCCTATTTTAAATCTTGTAATTCATAAATCCGTCTATTGATATACCATATTGCTTTCTGTAAGTCCTCTATTTCTTTATCAATTACGCTTCTACCATTATCTTTCTTTTTCCCAGCCCTAGAAATATATTTAACTGCATTACCAAGACAAAATCCTAACTTCTTATCTTCTATATAATCTATAACTTCAATTTTTGAGTCTGCATAATGCGCTGGTCGATTCACATTGTCATACTCTTTTAATTCTCTCTCTGTTTGTTTTATTATTTCATCCTGCATATTTTCTGTTTCCATCAATACTCTCCTTCTTGTAAATATTCTTTAAATAAATGTCTTTGTGGTGCAAATTCTTTCCCAAAAAATTTAATTTCAGCAAGTAATCTATTTTTAATAGCTTCGTCTTTATTAATAGAATTCTTTGTAAAAATATGTTTTCCATTTATCATTAATGAAGCCGCCCATGTATGTTTTGCTGCGTTAAAATTCACTCCAATTATTCCTGATTTATTATTTTTTCCAATAGACGAATTAAAAATATTTTCTTGATGCGTACACTCTCTTAAATTTATTTTTCTATTATTATGAATATCTCTATCAATATGATCCACTCTGCTTTTTGATTTATCTAAATTTAAGACATGTTTATGGAAATAAATATATCCTGATTTTCTTTTGCCTTGCGAGTCATAAACTGCAAACCAGTGTGCTAAATATCCTTTATTATTTGGTCGCCAATAAAATTGAGAAATCTTGTCATAGTCTTCTATATCGAAATAGTAATTTTGATTATCATAAATCAAAATCGCTGTACCATCTTTGTTTTTATCAGATAAATCAAATTGATTAAATTTTCTTCTTTTCGCTATATAAATCCCTCCATTTAAAAAATCATATTAAAATATTTAATAGTCTTGCAATACACATATATTCCACATAAGTATAAAACTAAGCAATCGCAATAATATTTATAATTC
>CATKYJ010000029.1 GCA_949840885.1 uncultured Acetatifactor sp. | reverse complement strand
GAGAAATCTCTGGAGGACACTGCTGATGCAGCGCTGAAACAGATTGAAGAACAGCGATACCAAGCAGATTTGGAGAACCGGGGAGTCGCTGGCGACCGTATCAGGAAATATGGATTTGCCTTTGAAGTGAAAGAAGTTTTGATTAAAAGCTGATTAATTTTTAGCCCTAACTTGACAGGTGAGAATGTGAGCAGGATTGAGAAGAAAGCGCTTTTGAAGCTGCGGGAGAAGTTCGAGCAGGGGTATATGGCATACCCGCTATTTTCTGCTGGGTATGGTGTTAGCCGGGGGACTCTGTACCCTACAATCAGCCCCTCTCCAGCTTCAAATGCCCGTCATACCGGCGCAGCATGTCCGGACTCAAATGATGGGTGACCGTGATGGTCAGGCAATCTGTCCGGCTAAGCACCTCACTTTCTATTTTTTCAGCGGTCTCCCTGTCTAAATTGGCGGTAAACTCATCCAAAAGCAGAATTCTGCTGTTACGTAGAAGCGCCCTGGCAAGGCTGATGCGCTGCCTTTCGCCGCCGGAGAAGTTTTTGCCTCTTTCAGTGACAGGGGTAGAGAGCCCCTGCGGAAGCGAGTCTACAAGGTCTTTCAGCCCGGCCTGCTCTATGGCTGCCGTAATTTCCGAAGTGCCATATCTTTCGTCATACAGGGAAATATTGTTCTGGATGGTGTCCTGGAAAAGAAAAGTATCCTGGGAGACCGTTCCCACCAGAACGCTCAGGGACTCCTGGCCGATCTCTCGCAGCTGCCTGCCGTCAATGGAGATGGAGCCGTTATAGTCGGGATAGTATCCGGATAACAGGGAAAGCAGGGTACTTTTTCCGCTGCCGCTTTGTCCGGTCACCACATAATGCTTTCCAGCCTCAAACCGGAAAGAAAGATTTTGGAGGACATCCTGCCCCTTTTTGTAACCGAAAGAGAGACTTTCCAGGGCGACTGCCTGCCCGAAGTCTTTTAGCTCTTCGCCGCCCACGGGCTCCCTTTGCTCCAACAGTGCGGCGAAGCGCTCCAGAAGAGGCTTTGCGGCGGCAAAATTTGCGATGAGGGAGGGGAGCGAAGTGATGGGCGCTACGATATGTCCAATCAGGTGTCCGAAAGCGATCACCATACCGGCAGAAATCATTCCTTTTATAGAAAAGTATGCTGCCAGCCCCATGACAAGTACGGTGGAGAGCAGCCCGGTAAGCTCTCCCGCTTCTACACAGAACATCCGACAGTTGGCATTGCGGCGCTTTGCGTCTTCCGCAGCCCGGTTCTTTCCGGCATATTTTGTCAGGATATAAGGTAGCACGCCGTAGGAGCGGATCAGGCGGAAGCCTCCGAAATCGTCCTGGATTTCCGCCGTATAGGCTTCGGCACATGCCACCTGTTTTTTCATGGACTTCTCCAGGGAACCAGAACTTAGTTTGCTCACGGCCCTTGCGACCAGGGCCAGCAGAATCATCAGAACCAGCATGACAGGCTGTATCATGAGACATATGACAGCTGCGGAAGCGAAACTGACCAGGCTCTCCGACGCGGAGATCAGGTTGACGAAATAGGTGGATTCCAGCAGATTTACATTATTGGTCAGTTCATTGATGTATTCCGCGCTGCCGGAAGCGTCAAAATCAGACACGCTCCGGCTCATGATGCCGGCAAAGAGATCTTTTTTCAAATGATATCTGGCCTTTGCCAGGATTCCGGATTTGAGATAATAAAACAGACTCTCCAGGCAGACCAGCACGGTCACGAAGAGAACACTTCCGAGAAGCGTGGAAGACAGTTGCGTCGTATTTTTCCGGCACAATCCACCAGAGAGCTCATGACTAGGGCGAAAAGGCTGCCGCCTGCACCTTTCAGGATTAACAGTATAAAAAACAACAGGCAGATCCCTTTTCGCATCAGGAGATAATGGTACATTTTTGACTTTTTTGCATTCATTGCGGGACACTCCTTTATCTGAGATTTCATTCCGAATCCCCTGACTGCCGGCCGGGCCAGGCAGCCGCGCAGATCTGGGGGAATAATAGGAGTGTAGCCTATCCGCTTCATATCGTCCAGCAATGCAAAATTGGGAGGAATGCAACCAAACGTTGCGTCAGAGGGAGTCGATGACCTGGCGCTCTCGTGCGGCGAAGTAAGCGTTTGGCTCCAGCTCCTCTAAAAAAGCCGTCAGTTCCGGCTTCAGCGCCTGGCATTTTTCATGCATTCCTTTCTTGGAGTACAGGGAAGCCAGAATGAAAAGGAATTCATACCTGCCCTCTTTGGTACAGCATCCGAAAACTGCCTCCCGGCAGGCTTCCACGCAGCAAACCTCCCCGGCCTGGGCAGCGGCGTCCGCATACTGCAGCCATAAAGGCGCGTTTTCCGGGGAGGGCGGCTGCATCAGCGCCTGTACGGAAAGGTCGCTGGAAAGGAGTTTTGGAATGGTTTCGCCCTGTTCTAGGAGGAGCAATGCCTCAAAGTACAGCCTCAGCGTGTCCGGACTGGGATATGCCCGAAATTGGCTCTCACATTCTGAAAGAACCTCGCGCCGATTCCCATGTTCTATGAGCAGCTGGACCCTCTGCATCCGAAAGCGCATGTCCCCGGTTCTCTTTCCAACGTCCTCTGCCAACGCCAGCGCCCTGCTGGCGGATTCCCGGCTTTGCTGCAGGAGCAGGTGCATTTTGTAGGCTTCCAGCTCAATTTTGTCTTTCTCCAGTCTCCCCGGATCTCCCAGGCCCAGCTTCAGGGAGGAATCGATGGCCTCCAGCTGGGTCTGCAGGGCATCGAAAGCTTCACGGAAAACATTGTCGTCCCTGAGGACGGAATATTTCAGCACCAGGTCTATGGCGTAATCCAGATCGGACCGCCCGAAGAGCTCGTCCAGGCTTACGCCGAAGAAGTCCGCAATCTTTGGCAGCAGGGAGATGTCGGGGGAACCGTTGCCCGCCTCCCATTTGGAGACGGTCTGGGGCACCAGAAACAAATACTCTGCCAGCTGGGCCTGGGTGATGTCCCTGGATTTGCGCAGGGCTGCTATCTTTTTGCCGATTTTGTGTTCCATAAAGATACCTCCAGCCTCACTATACACTTTTTACATAGGATTTTCAAGGGGCGTCACCGAGCTTCCGGCTGGAATGCGACTGCTGCGACTTTGAAATGCTGGCGAAATGCTGTAAGAAATTTCCCGGTAACGGTTGTCATTTGCCAAACAATTGTATATAATGGTCATAAGGTTTGTGAGGCGGCAGCGATATGTGTTTCGGAAACGATAGAAACACGACTGCATAAACGCGACAGGACAGGAAAGGGAAGAGAGGGATTACGATGTCTGCGATAGAGGAAATCATCTGCAGTGCCAGGGAGGCTGGTGCCAGCGATGTGCATTTGGCGGCGGGGATACCGCCGAAGATGCGGATTGGAGGGGAATTGTTCTCCATGAACTGCTCTCGGATTACCGGGGCGGATATGCTGGATATCCTGATCAGGATCATGCCAGAGGCCTTTCGCGACAGGTTCGAGGAAAGGGGAGAATACACCTTTTCCTTTACATTGTCCCGGGGAGGGCGCTGCAGAGCAAGTGCCTATAAGCAGAAAGAAAGCGTGGCTCTGGCTATTCGTATGATAGACTCGGAAATTCTTTTGCCGGAGGAGATGGGGATACCGGATCCGGTGGCAGAGATGTATCAAAAAGAGAGCGGACTGGTGCTGGTAGCAGGGCTTTCCGGAAGCGGCAGATCCACTACACTGGCTTCCCTGATCAACAAGATCAACGACAGCAGGGAGGCTGTAGTCATCACTCTGGAAAGTCCGGTGGAGCATCTCCATTCCTATAAGAGATCCATGGTCAATCAGCGGGAGATCGGTCTGGACAGCATAAGCTACAGCGAGGCCATCCACGCCGCCGTCAGGGAGGACGCGGATGTCATTATGATAGGCGAATTAAAGGACGCGGAGAGCGTTATGGCAGCCATCATGGCGGCGGAGAGCGGGCATCTGGTATTTGCCGCGGTGAATGCAGCCAGCGCGGTAGAGGCCATGGAAGATATCGTGGACATGATTCCGGCCGCAAGGAGAGAGCGTATGCGCGCCCGGCTGGCCGCTGCGCTGGAGGCTGTGGTGTACCAGCAGCTGAGTCCCACGGCGGACGGGGACGGAAGAGAGGCCACGTTCGAGATACTCCTTGCCGACGAGGAGGTGCGCGGGCATATCCGCGCGGACAGGTTCTCTGCACTTTACGATGCAGTGGAGCATTTATTCTGAAAAATTCTCACAAAACAACTTTCTCTGTCAGGCACGGCCCACGCGTGCCTGACAGATATCACGAATGCATAGCTTTTTTAAATACCATCAGAAAATATTTTCCAGATAATTCTTTTGCGAATTCCAATCATTCATTGTAAATATGTCTTCCCATTTCGGTACATATTTCACGGATTTTTACAGGCGATTTTTCAGGCAATGGGCCGGGTTCTATGAAAACAATGTCAGTAAGAAAAACAGTAATTTGAGAAAAACAGCGCGGCCCATGCAGGGGCTGCGGAACAGGAGGTTACAAATTTATGTACAGTGCGATTTTTACCGGTGCGCTCCAGGGGGTATCTGCCTATATGGTATCCGTGGAGGTGGACATCGCAAAAGGGCTCCCGGCCTTTTTCATGGTGGGCTCTCTGAGCACGGAGGTGCGGGAGTCCCGGGAACGGGTGTCGGTGGCTCTGAAGAATGTGGGCCTGCATCTGCCGCCATGCCGTATTACCGTAAATTTATCTCCGGCAGACAGAAAGAAAGAGGGCACGGCCTTTGATCTGCCTATTGCAGTGGGGATGCTGGAGGCCCTGGAACTGGTTCCGGCCGGCGCGGCAATGGACTGCCTGTTTCTGGGAGAGCTTGGCTTAAGCGGGGAACTGAAAAAAGCCAGGGGCGTACTGCCCATAGTGCGGGCTGCGGCGGAGGCGGGCATTCGGGAGTGCATCGTGCCTGCGGCCAATGCCAGAGAGGGAGGGGTCATTCCGGGGATCAGGGTCAGGGGCGCGGGGAACATTCTGGAAATCATGCACTTTCTGACGGCAGGACAGACAGAGAGGGATGAGATACTGCCTCCGGTGCAGGTGGACACGGCCAGCCTTTTTTCCGGGGAGGGCGGGGAGGCGCATGTATATCTGTATCCAAACTCCCCCGACTTCAGCGAAGTGACAGGCCAGGAGACGGCCAGGAGGGCTGCGGAGATCGCCGCGGCAGGGTTCCATAATCTGCTGATGGTGGGGCCGCCCGGAGCGGGGAAATCCATGATCGCCAGACGGATTCCCGGCATTCTGCCGCCGCTGACGCTGGAGGAAAGCCTGGAAGTGACCTCTGTGATCAGTGTGGCAGGACTGCTTAAGGAGGGGGAGACGCTGGTGACGAGACGGCCTTTCAGAAGCCCCCACCACACCATTTCCCAGGCTGCGCTCATAGGGGGCAGCGCTTTTCCCAGGCCAGGGATGATATCGCTGGCCCACCGGGGCATCCTGTTTTTGGACGAGCTGCCGGAATTCCAGAGGATTTCCCTGGATGCCCTGCGCCAGCCCCTGGAGGAGAGGCAGGTGACCATTTCCCGCGTCAATGGAAACGTCACATACCCCAGCGACTTCATGCTGGTCTGTGCCATGAACCCCTGTCCCTGCGGATATTATCCGGATGCCCAGCGCTGTAGCTGCACTGAGCCCCAGGTGCGCAAGTATATGGGAAAGGTGTCAGGGCCTATCCTGGACAGGATAGACTTGTGCGTGGAGCTTGCGCCCGTGGAGTATGAGAGCCTGAAAAGCAAAACGAAAGGGGAGGCCAGCGCGGACATCCGCAGGCGGGTGGAGCGGGCCAGGCAGATACAGAAAGCCAGGTTCGAGGGCACGGCCTACCGCTTTAACGGAGACATTGAGGTTTCGCGGATGGAGCGGTACTGCAGGCTGGGGCGGGAACAGCAGTTGTGTATGGAGCAGTTGTATGCTTCCCTGCAGCTTTCCGCCAGGGCGTACCACCGGATTCTGCGGGTGGCCAGAACCATAGCAGATCTGGAGGGGGAGGAGGAAATCGGAGTCTCCCATCTGATGGAGGCATCGTTTTACAGGCCGTCCATGGAGTATTGGGGACATTGATCGTAAGACATTCCTAAACCAGGAATTATCAATTGATACATGCCAAGGCCTCGGGCGACTTGACGGGGAATTCGGCAGGGAGGGGTGTACATGAATCAGGAAGAATGGAGAGAACGGGAGGGCATCTACGCGTGCTGGCTCTGCAATTTCCCGGACATCAGCAATAAGCAGCTGCACAGGCTTTCCGATCTTTGCGGCGGGCCGGAGGCAGTCTATCAGGCCGACAGGAAAAAATGGGGAGAGGTGCTGTCCCCCAAACAGGTGGAGAGCCTGGTACAGCATACCGCCGGGTGGAAGCCGGAGGCAGAGTACCGCAGGATGAGAGCCCAGGGAATCGAGGTGATGACCATAGGGGACGAAAGGTATCCACAGCGGCTTCGGCGGATTCCCGATGCGCCCTACAGTCTCTTTGTCAGGGGAAAGCTGCCCCGGGCGGATGCCCCGGCAGTGGCCGTCATCGGCGCCAGAGAGTGCTCGGAGTATGGCAGATATGTGGCAGGGGTTCTGGGAGAGGCTCTGGGACGCAGGGGCGTGACGGTGGTAAGCGGCATGGCAAGGGGCATTGACGGCATCAGCCAGGAGGCGGCTATAGAGGCGGGAGGGTATTCCATGGGAGTACTGGGCTCCGGGGTGGACGTCTGCTATCCGGCCCAGAACAGAGGGATTTACGAAAAACTGATTAAAACAGGAGCGGTGCTGTCCACATATCCTTTGAAAGCCCCGGCACGCCCCCAGAACTTTCCGCCCAGGAACCGCATTGTCAGCGGCTTGGCAGATGTGGTAGTGGTGGTGGAGGCCAGGGCAAAGAGCGGGACGCTGATCACGGTGGACATGGCGCTGGAGCAGGGCAGGGAAGTGTATGTGGTTCCCGGCCGGGTGACGGACAGGCTCAGCGATGGCTGTAACCGCCTGATGAAGCAGGGGGCGGGGATTCTGCTCAGTCCGGAGAGCTTTTTGGAGGAGGTCTGGCAGCTCTGGGAGACCGGGAAGAAGACGTTTTCCGGGGAACTTCCCAATGCTTTTCTGGATCAGCCAAAGACAATCGGCCTGTCAGGGGAGCAGGAACAGGTCTGGGGGGCGCTGGACTTCAATCCCAGGACGCCGGGGGAGATAAGCGGGCTGCTATCCGGCAAATATCCGGAGAGGCAGATTGTCACCTGGCTGATGCAGCTTTGCATGGAAAACCTTGCCGTCCAGGTCAGCCCCGGACGGTTCTGCCGCCGGAGGAACTAAGGGGGCTCAGGAGCGGGGTGGTTTTTGCTGTTGCTTTTTAGGAAAGTTTCGTATATCATGATAGTTGTTCATGATAACTCAGTAGCGGCCGCTCGTGAGTAAATCTGTCATAGGCGGTAGGAAGAGATATGTGGGAAAGGAGACCGGCATGCATAGGGAGAAGACGAGAGTGGTACAGATAGGGGACAGGAAGATCGGGGGCGGCAATCCTATCCTGATCCAGTCCATGACGAATACGAAGACCCAGGACGTTTCCGCCACGGTGGCGCAGATCCTGGCGCTGGAGCAGGCGGGGTGTGAAATCGTGCGCTGTACGGTGCCGGATATGGAGGCAGCGAAAGCCCTTGCCAGTATCAGGCGGCAGATACATATCCCTTTGGTGGCGGACATTCATTTTGACTATAAGATGGCCATTGCCGCCATAGAGAACGGGGCGGACAAAATCCGCATCAATCCGGGCAACATCGGCGGGCCGGACAAGGTGCAGGCAGTAGTGTCTGCGGCGAAAGAGCGGAATATTCCCATCCGCGTAGGGGTCAACAGCGGCTCTCTTGAGAGGGCGTTTCTGGAAAAATACGGCGGCGTCACGGCGGAGGGGATTGTGGAGAGCGCCCTGGAAAAAGCGGCCATGATAGAAAAAGAAGATTACGAAAATATAGTCATCAGTATCAAGTCCTCGGACGTGCTCATGTGCGTGAAAGCCCATGAACTGCTGGCGGCGCAGACGCGCTACCCCATTCATGTGGGCATTACGGAGGCGGGGACTGTCTGGAGCGGCAATATCAAATCCTCCATTGGCCTGGGCCTTATCCTGCATCAGGGCATCGGCGACACCATCCGGGTCTCCCTGACAGGGGATCCGGTGGAAGAGATCAGATCGGCAAAGCTGATTATGCGGACCTTAGGCCTGCGGGAGGGCGGCATCGAGGTGGTGTCCTGTCCCACCTGTGGCAGAACCAGAATCGATCTGATCGGCCTGGCGGGCAAGGTGGAGAAACTGGTGGAGGACTATCCCCTGGACATTAAGGTGGCTGTCATGGGCTGTGCGGTGAACGGCCCCGGGGAGGCAAAGGAGGCCGACTTAGGGATAGCAGGGGGGGAGAGAGAGGGGCTCTTATTCAAAAAAGGTGAAATCCTGCGGAAGGTGCCGGAGGAGCAGCTGCTGGATGCGTTGAAAGAAGAGTTGGACAACTGGAAATGAGTACAAAGACGAAGCCATTTTTTGAAGTGTTCCCCACACTGGATTTAAAGGGGACTTTACATGACAAGCTGGAGCAGGCCCAGGTGGAACGGGTGTCCGCCACAAAGCAGAAAGACAGGCTCTCCGTCTATCTGTTCAGCACCAGGCTATTGCCAAAAGAGGATATCTGGGCAGCGGAAAAAGCCATCAAGACCCAGCTTTTTCCCCATGCCCTTTTAACCGTGCGGATATTCGAGCGGTTTGAACTTTCTTCCCAATACACGCCGGAGAACCTGATGGAGACCTATCGGGAGAGCATTCTGGCGGAACTGAGGGAATACAGCCATGTGGAGTACAATGCTTTCCGCACGGCCCGGATCACTTATCCGGAGCCCGGACAGATACGCCTTTCCATTGATGACACCGTGCTGAATCGGAGCAAGGAGGGAGAGCTTGTCCGGGTGCTGGAGAAGATATTGGTGGAACGCTGCGGCCTGAAAGCTTTTGTGGAGGTGGAGTACAGAGAGCCCCAGGGCAGCAGGTTTTCCGAGGATGACGAGACAAAGCTGCAGATGCGGGTCAACGAAATTATCCTGCGGGCAGGGGGCGGCAGGGCAGGGACCCAGGGATGGCAGTACGGACAGGCCCCGGAGGCAGGAGAAGCGGGCGGATCAGAAAGAGGCGGAAAAAACAGCCAGGCATCCAGAAACGACGGCGCGGCTGCCGGAGGCGCAAAAAGCGGCGCTGGCAGAGCAAGCGGGAAAGACGGTACGAACGCAGGATTCGGAAAAAGCGCTGCAGGGAGCGGCCAGGGAAGCGGCGCAGCACAGAATGGCGTCTACGCAGGAAACGGAGGGGACGCTTCTTCAGGCGGCATCACCAGACAGGCTGGTGATGGCAGCCTGTCTCAAGGCGGCGCCTACCGGAACGGTCCCGGTAAGGGCGGCTTTAAGCGCGGCGAATTCCGCAGAGGAGACCGCCCCTTAAAGCAGTCAGACGACCCCAATGTGATCTATGGCAGGGATTTTGACGAGGAGGCCATTCCCATCGATGAGATCATCGGCGAGGTGGGGGACGTGACCATCCGCGGAAAGGTGTTAAAGACGGACAGCCGGGAGATCCGCAATGAGAGAACCATCGTCATGTTCGATGTGACGGACTTCACAGACACCATAACCATCAAGCTTTTTGTGAAAACCGAATATGTCAAGGAGCTTTTGGACAGCTTAAAGCCAGGCTCCTTTGTGAAACTCAAAGGCATGGCCACCATGGACAAATTCGACCATGAGATCACCATAGGCTCCCTTACGGGAATCCGAAAGATCCCCAATTTCACCACGGTACGCTCGGACACTGCGGCCCATAAGCGGGTGGAGCTGCACTGTCATACCAAGATGAGCGACTTCGATGGGGTCTCAGAGGCCAAGGACATTGTAAAGAGAGCTTTCCAGTGGGGGCACAGAGCCATTGCCATTACAGACCATGGCGTGGTTCAAGGCTTCACGGACGCCTACCATGTGTGGCAGGATCTGTGGAAAGCGGAATGCGGCAAATGCAAGGAAGCGGGGAAAGAGCCGCCGGATAAGCAGGATTTCTTCAAGGTCATTTACGGAGTGGAGGCCTATCTGGTGGACGATCTGAAAGAGATTGTCACCGGAGACAAAGGGGGGAAGCTTACGGACGATTTCGTGGTGTTCGACATTGAGACCACGGGCTTTTCCCCTGTGAACAACCGGATCATTGAAATCGGAGCGGTAAAAGTACAGGGCGGGCAGGTGACGGAGCGTTTTTCCACCTTTGTGAATCCCCAGGTGCCCATCCCCTTCGAAATCGAAAAACTGACCAGTATCCGGGACGACATGGTTGTAGACGCACCCCTCATTGAGGAAGTGCTGCCCCGGTTCCTGGAGTTTTGCCAGGGCTGCATCCTGGTGGCTCACAATGCGGGCTTTGACATGAGCTTTATGCTGGAGAATGCCAGAAGACAAAATCTCTCCATGGAGCACGCATATATCGACACCGTAGGCATCGCCAGGGTACTGCTGCCAAACCAGGCCAAGCACACCCTGGATGCTGTGGCAAAGACCCTGAACATCTCTCTGGAGAACCACCACCGGGCTGTGGACGATGCGGAGTGCACGGCATGGATATTCATGAAGCTTATCCAGATGCTGGAGGAACGGGACATCCATACACTTGCGCAACTAAACGCCCTGGGGGCGGCCAGCACGGATCTGGTAAAGAAAGCGCCCACCTACCATGCCATCATCCTGGCCAAGAACGACTTAGGACGCATCAACCTCTACCGGCTGATCTCAGAGTCTCACCTGACCTATTACGCCGGCAGGCACCCCAGGATTCCCAAGAGCCTGATCCGGAAGTACAGAGAGGGGCTTATCTTAGGAAGCGCCTGCGAGGCCGGAGAACTTTACCGGGCCCTGATAGACGGCCAAAGCGACATGCAGATTGCAAGGATCGTGAATTTCTACGACTACCTGGAGATTCAGCCCACTGGCAACAATAAGTTCATGATTTCCGCCGAGAGGATCAGGGACATCAATTCCCTGGAGGATATCGAGAATATGAACCGTCTTGTGGTGAAGCTGGGGGAGCAGTTCCACAAGCCCGTGGTGGCTACCTGTGACGTGCATTTCCTGGATCCCGAGGACGAGGTGTACCGCCGCATCATCATGGCCGGCCGGGGCTTTGAGGATGCGGACGAGCAGGCACCCCTGTTTTTTCACACCACGGAGGAGATGTTACAGGAGTTCGATTACCTGGGAAGCGATAAGGCATACGAGATTGTAGTAAAAAATACCAACATGATTGCGGACATGGTGGAGTCCATTGCACCTGTGCGCCCGGACAAATGCGCCCCTGTCATCGACGACAGCGACAAGACGCTGACGAAGATATGTTATGACAAGGCCCATGAAATCTACGGCCCCGACCTCCCCGCCATTGTGGAGGCAAGGCTCCAGAAAGAACTGAATTCCATCATCAAGAACGGCTTCGCCGTAATGTACATCATAGCCCAGAAGCTGGTGTGGAAATCCGTGGAGGACGGATATCTGGTGGGCTCCAGAGGCAGCGTTGGAAGCTCTTTCGTGGCCACCATGGCGGGGATTACGGAGATCAATCCCCTGAGCCCCCATTATTACTGCAGCAAATGCCATTATGTGGACTTTGAGGAAGATGACGTAAAGGCCTTTGGGGGCAAGGCAGGGGTGGACATGCCGGACAAATTTTGTCCAAACTGCGGGGAACTGCTCCACAAGGACGGCTTTGACATCCCTTTCGAGACATTCTTAGGCTTCAAGGGGGACAAGGAACCGGACATCGACTTAAACTTCTCCGGTGAGTACCAGTCCAAGGCCCATAAGTACACGGAGGTCATCTTCGGCGCGGGCCAGACTTTCCGGGCAGGCACCATCGCCACCCTGGCGGACAAAACCGCTTTCGGCTATGTAAAAAATTATTTCGAGGAGAGGAACAGGCACAGGAGAAAGAGCGAGATGGAGAGGTTGGCCATGGGGGTGGCCGGGGTGCGCCGCAGCACGGGCCAGCACCCCGGCGGCATTGTGGTGCTGCCCTTTGGCCAGGACATCAATTCCTTTACGCCGGTGCAGCATCCGGCAAACGACATGGAGACGGATATCGTCACCACGCATTTTGATTATCACTCCATCGACCACAACCTGCTGAAGCTGGATATTTTAGGACACGATGATCCCACCATGATCCGTATGCTGCAGGATCTCACCGGTGTGGATCCCCTGACCATCCCTCTGGACGGAAAAGACGTGATGAGCCTGTTCCAGAACACGGACGCCTTAGGGATCGTCCCTGACCAGATCGGCGGGACAAAGCTGGGGTGTCTGGGGATCCCGGAGTTCGGCACGGACTTTGCCATGCAGATGGTAATTGATGCCCAGCCCAAGGCGTTCTCGGATCTGGTACGCATCTCAGGGCTTGCCCACGGCACGGACGTGTGGCTGGGCAATGCAAAAGACCTGATCATGAGCGGCACGGCCACCATTTCCACGGCCATCTGTACCCGGGACGACATCATGCTCTACCTGATTCAGATGGGGGTGGAGTCCAGCCTGGCATTCACCATTATGGAGAGCGTCCGGAAAGGCAAGGGGCTCAAAGGCGATTGGATCGATGCCATGAAAGAGAACAAAGTGCCTGACTGGTACATCGACTCCTGCAAGAAGATAAAGTACATGTTCCCCAAGGCTCACGCGGCAGCCTATGTCATGATGGCATGGCGCATCGCCTACTGCAAGATACATTACCCGTTAGCGTACTACGGGGCGTACTTCAGCATCCGGGCCAAGGCTTTCTCCTATGAACTGATGTGCCTGGGAAAGGCCAGGCTGGAGGCCAACATGGCGGACTACAAGCGCCGCATGGACGCCGCTGCGGACAAGGAGCCGGGGGCAGTGCCTCTCTCCAACAGGGAGGAGGGCGCCTATGGCGACATGCGCATCGTCCAGGAGATGTATGAAAGGGGCTATGAATTCACCCCCATCGACATCTTCACGGCCCAGTCCCGGTCATTCCAGATCGTGGACGGAAAACTGATGCCCTCCCTAAACAGCATAGAGGGCCTGGGGGACAAGGCGGCAGACGCCATTGTGGAGGCGGCTAAGGACGGGCCTTTTCTGTCCAAGGACGACTTCCGAGAGCGGACAAAGGTGTCCAAGACCATGGTGGATCTCATGGCTTCCCTGAACCTCTTGGGGAATCTGCCGGAGTCCAACCAGCTGAGCCTGTTTGATTTTTAGGAACCGAAAAAGCAATTGTAAGAAATTTGTAAGAAAAGCCCCGACTGTTTTGTAAAAAACAAAAGCTATCCTGTAAGCAGCTCAAAGATACAGCTGCAGAATCAAACCCGCGGAAAGGCATGGGAGACTACATGGGCGAACGCGTATTGGTAGTAGATGACGACAGAGAGATAGTGAAAGCCATTGATATCCTGCTGAGGAAGGAGGGCTACGATGTGCTGAAAGCCTACGATGGCCTCCAGGCCCTGGACATCCTGTCCAGAGAGACTGTGCATCTGGTTCTCATCGATGTGATGATGCCGAAGCTGGACGGACTGTCGGCTCTGATGCGCATCCGGGAAAGGGCCAATATTCCGGTGATCGTGCTCAGTGCAAAAAGCGAGGAGACTGACAAGGTGCTGGGACTGTCCATGGGCGCGGACGACTATGTGGCCAAGCCCTACAATCCCCAGGAACTGGCGGCCCGGGTGAAAAGCCAGCTGCGCCGCTTCACCACTTTAGGGGACATCCACGCGGGCACAAGGACAGGGGAGATCAAAAACGGACGTCTCATCTACAACACGCAGGAGAGAGTCCTCTACGCAGACGGGGAGCCAGTAAGGCTCACGGCTACGGAGACCAAGATCATCGACCTGTTCATGCGCAACCCCGGCCGGGTATTCCCTGCGGAGGAAATCTACCGCAGAGTCTGGGAGGAGGACGCCTATGCCTCGGAGAATACCGTCATGGTGCACATCCGCCGCATCCGGGAGAAACTGGAGCTGAATCCGAAAGAGCCAGAATATATAAAGGTGGTGTGGGGCATTGGATACAAAATGGAAAAACAGGAAAAGAATCATTAGTTTTCTCGTCTTCTTATTAGGCGTCAGCCTGACCTTGGGGAGCCTTGCGGACATTCTCAGGAAAAAGCCCGGAAACGTCAATGTCTGGGAGCTGGACAGGGTGCTTGCAAGAGATTACCAGGAGGAGGCGCGGTTTCGGGCATATGTGGAAGATCGCCTGCAGGATTTTCTGATCATGGCCACGGGAGGAGAGGGGCTTTGGGGCTTCTGGGGGTATGAAGACGGAACCTATTATGGCGATGGGTATGGGTACAGGTTTCATGGCGAATATGGGTATGGCTATTCTGAGTTTTTAACAGAGGCTCTCCAGGAGGAAATCGTGGAGCAGCAGGATGCTTCTTTAACGGGCACCATCTCAGGAGAGGAGCTCGCAAACTATCTGGAAAGCCTTAAGAGCATGCAGGAGGGGTATCTGGAACTGCTGGATGTCATGGACAACGAGGAGGATTCAAAGGCCCGGGAGGCATTCCGGGCGGAACTGGAGATCTATCAGGATGAAATGAGGAACCTGATGGAAAGTCTGGAGAACTATCTGCCGAACCGCCTGCCCGGGGAACAGATCAAGCCTCTTACGGACGAACAGAAGCAGAAAATCGCGGCAAAGTACCATGACAGCATCAAAGGGGACAGGAACCTCCTCTATACAATCGCCTATGACGGCAAGGTGCTGTACGGCAACTATGACTTTTCAGGGACAGGATCCGACAGCGGGAAAGAGCAGGATTCCGCCAGCGCAGGACAGTCAGACAGTGCCGGGCGGATCTCGGCTTTTGAGGATATCGTCCTGCCGGAGGGCTACAACTTCCTCCTGTATTTTGACGGGGAGAAAGTCCGGATCCAAAAGGACGGCAGGGAAGTGGACGTTTATGGGGACGGCTACTTCCGGGAAGACAGCGACTGGTATGTGCCCGGCTACGCCAACTTCCAGACAGATGGAACCACTAAAAAAGCCGCTGTCTGCATGGCCGTGGCAGCGGATCCTGTGCTTTACACCGAAGGTTCCTATGGGAAAGGCGGGGCGCTGCAATATGACAACAGCCTCTACTGGATGAACGTGAACCTTAAGATAAAGCAGCAGAGTATCCACCAGAGCCTTATCTGCCTGGCGATATGCCTGGTGCTGCTGGGCGCGTCTTTCCTGTGCAGGAAGAGCCGCCTGGAGGCAGCGGAGGGGATTGCCCGCTTTCAGGCAAAAATCTGGATGGAGTGTAAGATTCTGCTGTTTTTGGCGCTGTTCTATGGGCTGTTCATGCTGTGCCTGAGTTTCGTTACGAACAATTACGGGTATGGCATATGGGAGGAATTATTCTACGCGTATGACTACAACTTAAACTATGTTTCGGCTGCAGGGCTTGGCGGGCAACTAATAAGGAGTATTCCTCCTGCGTTCTGGATCCTATTGTTTTGGGGGCTGTGGCTTCTTAAGAACGATCTGCGGCACAATAAAAAGATATGGCGCAAAAGTCTGACTGTAAAGCTCTTGGATACATTCAGCGCAAAGACCCTGGATCAGCCTCTGTCCCGGAAAATGACGCGCAGGAACAGGAGCCTCTTCCTGGCAGGCCTGCTTTATGCCATCCTGATGCTGGAGCAGGTGGTGTTGGTGGATAACCTCTGGAAAGGAGAGCACGTCAGGGCTATAGTCTGTCTGCTTGCTGCCCTGGAGACAGTCTTGTTCCTGACGGTGCTGTACCGGGCAGTGGTGAAGAACGTACAGATGGCCCGGGATGTGGAGGCGATTTCTGACCGCATCGCTCAGATCAGGGACGGCGACTATGGGGAGGAATATGGCGACGGCCTGGGCAGGGCATCTGAGCCATCCACAGAAACCGGTTCCTACAGTGGGACTTTAGACGGCAGTACTGGCGATGGCACAGCCTGGGCGGAGCATGAGAGAGGGAGTGAGCCCCAAAAAGCAGGCTCCGGCCATGATCTGCAGCCCGTCATGGATCAGTTAGAGGATATCCGCCACGGCATGGCTAAGGCAGTGGACGAGCAGATGAAGAGCCAGCGCATGAAAGTGGAGCTGATTGCCAATGTTTCCCATGACATCAAGACCCCCCTGACCTCTATCATCAGCTATGTGGAAATCCTCAAACAGGAGGATGGCCTGCCCGAGTATGTGAAAGACTACATCAAAATCCTGGACGAAAAATCGAAGCGGCTCAAGAACATGGTTACGGACGTATTCGCGGTGAGCAAGGCCGCCTCCGGGGAACTGCCCGTCCAGATGGAGGAGCTGGACTTCGGCAAGCTTCTGCGCCAGACTCTGGCGGACATGGAGGAGCAGATTCAGGGAAGCAATGTGACGTTCCGAACCCAGATCCCGGAGACACCCGTGATGATCAGTGCGGACGGCCAGCGCCTCTACCGGGTCTTCCAGAACCTGTTCCAGAACGCCTGCAAATACTCCCTCCCGGGCTCCCGGGTATATGTGGCTCTGCACACGGACGGCAGCCTGGCGGTGGCCAGCGTAAAGAACACCTCCAGCCAGGAACTGGAAAAGGGCAGGGACTTCACGGAGCGCTTTGTCAGGGGGGATGCAAGCCGTACCGATGGCGGCAGCGGCTTAGGGCTTTCCATTGCCCAGAGCTTTACCGAGGCCTGCGGCGGAGAATTCTCCTGGGAGACGGACGCTGATTTGTTCATAGTAAGGGTTGCTTTTCAGACCCTGCAGGGAAAGCCTGGTTTAGCGAAAGCAGAGGCAGCACCGACAGAAGCGGCCAACCCGTAAAAGCGGGTGAAAGATAACGGCGGCAGAGGCGGGCGGAGAGGAGAGGGTGTCTCTCCTTTCGCCCGCCTCTTGGCCGCATCAAGACCAACACCTCATCCGGATCCCGGGGCATCTTGGCCAGCGCGTTTTGCGCTTTTTGGGCGGAACTGTCGCAAAAATCAAAAAACATAAAAAAATTAAAAAAATTTGAAAAAAGTACTTGCATTTCGAATGAATCTGTAGTAAGATAATCAAGTACCGAGGCGGTGACAGAGTTACCTCCCAGGACAAGGAAATGGCTGATTGGTCAAGCGGTTAAGACGCCGCCCTCTCACGGCGGAAACAGGGGTTCGATTCCCCTATCAGCTGCTCTTGCAAAAGAATAGTTCTATCCGAGAAAGTGCTGAAACCTGAGACATAAGCGGTTTGGCATTTTTTTTGTGAAAATTTACACTTGCATATCTCGTTTTTTCGATGTATAGTAATTCACGAGTGCAAAAATGGCATATATAAAAAGCAGAGGATCATTGATTATGGCAAAATATCTGGTTATCGTAGAGTCACCCGCGAAAGTGAAGACTATCAAAAAATTCTTAGGCTCCAACTATCAAGTGGCCGCCAGCAATGGGCATGTGCGCGACCTGCCCAAAAGTTCGCTTGGCATAGATGTGGAGCATGATTATGAACCGAAGTATATCACCATCCGGGGAAAGGGGGATATTCTGGCCGCCTTGCGCAAGGAGGTAAAAAAGGCCGAGAAGATTTATCTGGCCACGGACCCTGACCGCGAGGGGGAGGCCATCTCCTGGCATCTGCTCTATGCCCTGAAGCTGGAGCAAGGCCTGACGGACAAGAAAGTCTACCGCATCACGTTCAACGAAATTACGAAGAACGCCGTGAAAGAGTCCTTAAAGAACGCCCGCGAGATCAACATGAACCTGGTGGATGCCCAGCAGGCCCGCCGCATGCTGGACCGCATGGTAGGCTACCGCATTTCCCCTTTATTATGGAAGAAAGTCAAACGGGGCTTGAGCGCCGGCAGGGTACAGTCCGTGGCGCTGCGCATCATCTGCGACAGGGAGGAGGAGATCGATGCTTTTATCCCTGAGGAATACTGGTCTCTGGACGTGAATCTGGACGTAAAGGGGGAGAAGAAGCCCATCTGCGCCAAATATTACGGCAAAGGGGACGAGAAATGCGCTATTACCTGTAAGGAAGAGGCCGATGGGATCATGGCTTCCCTGAAAGGAGCGAAATATACGGTCAAAGAGGTGAAACGCGGAGAGCGGCACAAAAAGCCGCCCCTGCCCTTTACCACTTCCACCTTACAGCAGGATGCCAGCCGACTCTTAAATTTCTCCACCCAGAAGACAATGCGCCTGGCTCAGCAGCTCTACGAGGGCGTGGACATCCAGGGAGAGGGCACCGTGGGCCTGATCACCTATCTGCGTACGGACTCCACCCGGGTCTCCAAAGAGGCGGAGGACATGGCAGAGCAGTTTATCACTGCTCAGTATGGAAAGAAATACTTAAGCGAGACGGCGTCTGAAAAGAAGAGCGGCCAGAAGATACAGGACGCCCATGAAGCTATCCGTCCTACGGATCTGAACCGTATTCCCGCGGCAATCAAAGAGCAGCTCCCCAGAGACCTGTTCAGGCTCTACCAGCTGATCTGGAAGCGGTTTACCGCAAGCCGCATGGCGGCGGCACAGTACGAGACCACATCTGTCAGGATCCAGGCGGCGGATCATATCTTCGCCGTATCGGCCTCGGCCCTTAAGTTTGACGGCTTTTTAAGCGTATACAACCTGGCCGATGAGGAAAAGGAAGAGAACACTCTGACGGTGGGCCTTGGCAAGGACAGTGTGCTTTCTTTCAAGTCCTTTGACCCCAGGCAGCATTTCACCCAGCCTCCGGCCCATTACAATGAGGCTACTTTGGTGCGGGCCTTGGAGGAGCTAGGTATTGGGCGCCCCAGCACCTATGCGCCTACCATTACCACCATCCTGGCCAGGCGCTATGTGGTGAAAGAGGAGAAAAATCTCTATGTCACGGAACTGGGCGAAGTTGTGAACCATATGATGAAAGAGGCTTTCCCCTCCATTGTGGACGTGCATTTTACCGCCAGTATGGAAGCGCTGCTGGATTCCGTGGAAGAGGGCAGCGTGAAATGGAAGACCGTAGTGTCCAATTTCTATCCGGATCTGGACGAGGCCGTAAAGGTGGCGGAGAAAGAGCTGGCAGAGGTGTCCATCGCAGATGAGGTCAGCGACGAGGAATGCGATCTCTGCGGACGGAAGATGGTGATCAAATACGGCCCCCACGGAAGATTCCTGGCCTGTCCGGGATTTCCGGAGTGCCGCAATACAAAGCCGTATTTTGAGAAAATCGGCGTGGCCTGTCCCAAGTGTGGCAAGGATGTGGTGCTGAAGAAGACCAAGAAAGGGAGAAAGTACTATGGATGCATAGGCAATCCGGAGTGCGACTTCATGTCCTGGCAGAAGCCCTCCGGGGAGAACTGCCCTCGCTGCAATGCCCCGCTTCTGGTCAAGGGGAACAAGCTGGTCTGCAGCGATTCTCAGTGCGGTTTCCAGATTTTGTCTGAATTGTCAAACAAATCTGTATAAATACGAAAATTTTGATTGTTTGTGCATTGTAATCTGATATTATTTGTGATATGATGGAAATATCATGATTGTTCTTTCATCATGGCTGCATAAAAGATAAGCGGTCAAAAGGCAGGATGTTTTGCAGTCCGCGGGACAAAAGCGGAGGATGGGGAATGAGTAGCGTACAGCTTCTGGACAAGACCAGAAAAATCGGAAAACTATTGCACAATAACAATTCCAGCAAGGTGGTGTTCAATGATATCTGCAAGGTGATGCGCGAAATTTTGGAATCCAATGTGCTTGTCATCAGCCGCAAGGGAAAGGTGCTGGGCGTTGGCAAGGCGGAGGGGATCGATTCCATCACCGAGTTGATAGACGAGAATGTGGGCGGTTTCGTGGACTCCATGCTCAACGAAAGGCTTCTGGCCATTCTTTCCACCAAAGAGAACGTGAATCTGGAGACATTGGGATTCGAGAGTCCGGATATCCGGAAGTTCCAGGCCATCATCACGCCCATAGAAATCGCGGGCGAGAGACTGGGCACGCTGTTTCTCTATAAATGTGACAGGCAGTATGAGATAGACGATATCATCTTATCGGAATACGGCACGACTGTAGTAGGACTTGAGATGCTCAGGGCCATCAACGAGGAGAGCGCGGAGGAGAGCCGCAAAGTGGCGGTGGTGAAATCAGCAATCAGTACCCTTTCCTTTTCCGAGATGGAGGCCATCACCCATATTTTTGACGAACTGGGCGGCATGGAGGGGATTTTGGTAGCCAGCAAGATCGCGGACAGGGTGGGAATCACCCGCTCCGTCATCGTGAACGCCCTGCGGAAGTTCGAGAGCGCCGGGGTCATCGAATCCCGTTCCTCAGGCATGAAAGGGACTTACATCAAAGTGCTCAACGATGTGCTCTTCGATGAGATAGAGGAGCTTAAGCGGCAGAATCAGCACGGACAGTGAAGCGAATGACAAGTGAATTTACATAGCCAAACGGATTTGGGAAGGCCGCAGGGCCGGAAATGTAAAGGAAAAGATAAAGGGATTTATTGAATCAGGGCAATAAGTCCCTTTTTATATGTACTATTTGGAAAGAGGGTTTGCCATTTCGGATTTAGATGTGGGAAATTTAGTAATTTTTCGCAAAAGTATTGTTTTTTTAGAGAAAACGTTTATAATAGACTAGAATGAATAATTGTGTGTGTTTACTTTCAATTTTGATTACATACAGATGTTAGGACAGAAAGGAGAAGCCCATGTTTCAATCGAGTGTATTCGATTATGTAAATGTCCTGGACAGGGCGGCAGACGCCAGCTGGATGCGCAATGAAGCCATCGGCAACAATCTTTCCAATGCGGACACGCCGGGATATAAGAGACAGGACGTGGCATTTGAGGACGTACTGAAAAATGCTCTGGGAAGGAGCAAATACCGCTCCACGGACGCAAAGGTGTCGGGGCTGGATCTGAAGAGGCTGACAGGCCGTGTCTATACGGATCACAGGGAGTTTTCCTACCGTGTGGACGGAAACAATGTGGATCCGGATACAGAGGGCGTGATGCTGGCAGAGAACCAGTTAAAGTACCAGGGCCTGATCACCAGCATCAATCAGGAGTTTACGAATCTGCAGACAGTGATGAAGTAAAGGAAAAGGAGATAGGAAGATGGGTTTGTTTTCAGCTTTCGATATCAATGCTTCCGGCATGACGGCGGAGAGATACCGCATGGACATCATTTCGGAAAACGTGGCTAATGCCAGTACCACCCGTACCGCAGACGGCACTCCCTACCGCAGAAAGGTAGTGGCCTTTGAGGAGAAGACAGAGAGGAAGCCATGCTCTTTCAGCCATATCTTTGGCAAGACCCTGCACGAGCATAGTATAAACCAGGTCGTTGGCACGGGTGTCAGAGTGCCCGGCGTGTACCACGATTATGTCACGGAGATGAACATGGCCTATGATCCCTCCCACCCGGATGCGGATGAAAATGGTTATGTGACATATCCCAATGTGAACATCATCACCGAGATGACAAACATGATAGATGCCAGCCGGGCCTATGAAGCCAATTCCACGGCGTTCAATGCCAGCAAGGCCATGGCTCAGAGAGGGCTGGAGATCGGCTCGTAAGGCTCTGTTTGAACAGTTCCTAAGAATCTGATTGAATAGTTTCTAAGTATAAGACTGCACAGAATTTGAGAATGAAAGAAGGGCGTACATAATATGGATATCGCAGCAGTGACGGGTCTCGAAAGGGTTCCGGGCGTAAACAGCGTATCCGGGGCGGAGAGCGTAAAGAAGACCTCCCTCACCGGAACCCTGACGGACAAGGAAGAGAAAGCGAGCGGCAGTCTGTTCGAGGCCTTTTTGAACAGCGCCATTGACAATATAAAGACCACCAACAGTTATCTCTCCAAAGGGGAGGATGAATACCTTAAGTTTGCCATGGGCGAGACGGAGAATTTCCATGATCTGACCATTGCCCTGCAGAAAGCGTCCACAGCCCTGCAGTACACGGTGGCTGTCCGTGACAGATTGCTGGATGCCTATAAGGAACTGATGCAGATGCAGATCTGACGCATGATTCATCCATCCGGCGCTTAGGATGGCATGAAAGGCAGGGAATTTTGAAATGACTAGGAGAGAAGCACCATGGCTGACAAGCTAAAAGAGATACCGGGTAAATTACTGGAATGGTGGAATAAATTCACTAGCAGACAGAAGACGATCATCATTGCCATCGTCGCAGTCGTAGTATTTACTTTTGTCATTGTCATATATACCTTTACAAGGCCTCAGTACGTGAGACTTGATACATATGAGGACAGCGCTACCGCGGCAAAGATCGTAGAGATATTGGAGGAGGCCGGCATTACGCACCAAGAGAGCGCGGATGCCAGAACCGTGGAAGTGCTCAGGAGCCAGCTCCCCCAGGCCAATATGGCCATCGCCTCGGAGGGGTATGTGCCGGGGAGCCTGAAATACGGCGATGTGGTAGAGAGCGGCATGTCTACTACATCCGCTGACAGGGAGAATCAGTACACGGTCTTTCGCCAGAAAGAACTGGAGAATATGTTCGCCGGAACCATGCCCATCAAGGACGTGAAGGTCCAGCTGAAAAGGCAGTCAAGTTCCGGGAGGCTGACCGATATGGACGCGGAGGATTCTGCGTACATACAGGTGACTGTGACGGATGAGTTCACCACGGCAAACGCCGCAGCCATGGCAAAGGCGGCTGCCACTGCGCTTGGCAATACCACCACGGCGAACATAACCATAGTAGACCAGAATCTCAATCTGCTCTTTGCCGGCGGGGACGAATATTCTTCAATGGGGATTGCGAACTCCATGCAGGAACTGCAGATACAGGCGGAAGCCATGGTGACCAACCAGGTAAAGAAAGTGTTGTTGGGCACCAAGCAGTTCAATACGGCGGAGGTCAGCAGTCATCTTTCTGTGGATTTCTCCGATTACAACAGGAGAGTCGTAGAGTATTACACCAGCGATGACCGTGAGACCGGTCTGCCGTCTCATGAGGACACGCTCAGTTACGAGAGTACTAACGAAACGGGTGGCATACCAGGCACGGATTCCAATACGGAGAACCTGACCGGGTACGGCTATCTGGGAACCGGGGGCGGAAGCAGTTCCCAGGAAGAGCGTTCTGTGGACTACCAGAACAATGTGTCCGAGACCAACACCATTACGCCTGCCGGAAGCATTGACTATGCGAATTCTTCCATATCCGTGGCGCTGATCAAGTATCGGGAGTATCGGGAAGAGAATGTGGAGAGGCAGGGGCTTTTAGAGGGGATTACCTGGGAGGAGTTCAAGGAGGCCCACAGAGACGACATTAAGCAGGAGGTAGACCAGGACATTGTCCAGATGGTGGCCTATGCCAGCGGAATCGATGTCAGCAGAGTTGTAGTCGTTGCCTATGAATCTCCCCTGTTCTTTGACAAGGAAGGCTTTTTCGAGACTGTGAGCACCACAGACATCGTAAGCATCGTGATGATCATTTTGATCCTCGCTTTATTGGCTTTTGTGATATTGCGGAGCATGGGGCTGAAGAAAAAGGCTGCCGTGGAGGAGGAGCCGGAGCTGTCCGTGGAGGATATGCTGCAGTCTACGCCTCCGGAGCCTGAACTGGACAACATCGATGTGGAGACCAAATCCGATACCCGCAAGCTGGTGGAGAAGTTTGTGGATGAGAATCCGGAAGCTGCGGCGAATCTGCTGCGCAACTGGCTGAACGAAGATTGGAACTGATTTTGACGGAAAGTTTCGATGGAAAGTTTCATTGAGAGGTGAAAGTATGCCAAATAGTGCGACAAGCGAAATGGGGATCAGAGGGGTACAGCGAGCGGCAATCCTGCTGATTTCCCTGGGGCCGGAGCGCTCTGCCGGTATTTTCAAGCATTTAAAAGAGGAAGAGATCGAGGAGATGACGCTGGAGATCGCCAATATCAGAAGCGTCACCCCCCAGGTAAAGGAAGCAGTTATCACGGAGTTCTACGAACTGTGCCTGGCCCAGCAGTACATAGCAGAGGGCGGTATCGGTTATGCAAAGGATCTGTTGGAGAAAGCCCTGGGAGCCGACAAGGCCATGGATGTCATTGGCAAGCTCACGGCGTCCCTGCAGGTGAAGCCTTTCGAATTCGTGAGAAAGACAGACGCCACCCAGCTGATCAACTTTATCCAGGATGAGCATCCCCAGACCATTGCTTTGATCCTGTCCTATCTGTCGCCGAACCAAGCGGCTTTGGTGATGTCGGCGCTGCCTCCTGAGAGACAGGCGGACGTGGCCAGGCGTATCGCTGCTATGGACCGCACCAGCCCGGACATCATCAAGGAGGTGGAAAAGGTGCTGGAATCCAAGCTGGCAAGCCTGGTGAACCAGGACTACACTATCATCGGCGGCGTGGACGCTGTGGTGGAGATCCTGAATACGGTGGATCGCGGCACGGAGCGCCATATCATGGAGACTCTGGAAGTGGAGGAGCCGGAACTGGCGGAGGAAATCCGCAAGAAGATGTTCGTCTTCGAGGACATATTGCTTCTGGACGACAGAGCCATCCAGCGTGTGCTGCGTGATGTGGAGAACAATGATCTGACTATGGCCATGAAGAGCACCAAGGACGAAGTCAAGGACGCAATCTTCAACAACATGTCCAAGCGTCTGGCTGTCATGATCAAGGAGGATATGGATTTCATGGGTCCTGTGCGTATGAAAGACGTGGAGGAAGCCCAGCAGAAGATCGTCAATGTCATCAGAAAGCTGGAGGATGCCGGCGAGATTGTGATATCCAGAGGCGGAGGTGACGAAATCGTTGTCTAGTAGTAATCTGGTAAAACAGTTTTTTATGACATTGCCTGAGGATAAGGAAAAGCTTGTCATCGACAACAATGACCGGGTTCGCAGGCGCCTGGAAGCCCTGGGCAGAGGACAGGGAGATTCCGGGGGAGGCTTTGTGTCTGGGCTTGCCGTGGCGGATGTGATAGAGGTGTCTGATGACGCCACGGGAAACGTGATCAAGGCTCAGGATGAGGCAAAGGAATTTCTGGAGCAGGCCAAAGCAGAGGCAGAGCAGATGCGCACCCAGGCTCAGGCGGAGGCAGAGCGTATCTTAGAGGAGGCCAGGGCCCAGGCCCAGGCCGAGAAGCTGCAGGTCTTAGAACAGGCAAAGCAGCAGGGGTACATGGAGGGCATGAGCAGGGCCCAGGCCCACGAGGGCGCCATGGAACAGGAATATCTGGAGAAGAACCGGGCACTGGAGGAAGAGTATCAGCAGCAGATAGACATGCTGGAGCCAAACCTTGTAGAGGCTATCACGGGCATCTACGAACATGTTTTTCATGTAGAGTTGTCCTCCTATCGGGAGATATTGACGAGCCTGATTTCCGATGTGCTGCACAAGCTGGACGGAAGCAAGAGTTTTATCATCCATGTGTCCAAAGAGGACTACGCATATGTCAATATGCAGAAGAAGCAGATTCTTGCCGGGGCCGTGTCGGAGGGCACCACGGTGGACGTGGTGGAGGATGGGGCCGTTGACAGGAACGAGTGTATGATTGAGACGGAGAACGGTATTTTTGACTGCGGGCTGGGCTCTCAGTTGTCAGAATTAAAAAAGAGGCTGATGTTGCTGGCCTTTAGGGAGGATTGATTCTTTGCGACAGGTTACTGTGGACTTCGCAAAATATGCCAGATTGTCCGAAGAGGTCTTTTATAAGAGGAAGGGAAAGGTCGTCAATGTGGTGGGCCTGACCATTGAGTCTGCCGGACCTGACGCCAGGCTGGGAGATATCTGTGAGATCATGCCGGAGGGCGGCGAGAAGCCGATTCTGGCAGAGGTGGTAGGCTTCAAGGACAGGAAGACCCTGCTGATGCCCTATGACAGCGTGGACGGCATCGGCCTTGGCTGTATCGTGGAGAACACGGACAATCCCCTGCGGGTGCCGGTCAGCGAGGCTGTGCTTGGAAAGACCCTGAACGGACTGGGGGTTCCGGTGGACGGTACACGGATCGACGGCGTACCGTACCTGGTGGAGGCTGCGCCTCCGGATCCTATGAGCAGGAAGATCATAGATTCCGTGCTGCCCCTGGGCGTGAAAGCCGTGGACGGGCTGATTACGGTGGGAAAGGGACAGCGCATCGGCATATTCGCCGGCTCCGGCGTAGGGAAGTCCACGCTGATGGGAATGTTTGCCCGAAATACAAAAGCGGACATCAATGTCATCGCCCTCATCGGCGAGCGCGGCAGAGAGGTGCGCGAATTCATAGAGCGGGATTTGGGAGAAGAGGGCATGCGGCGCTCGGTAGTGGTGGTGGCCACCTCCGACAGGCCGGCCCTTGAGAGGAACAAGGCGGCCAAGACCGCCACAGCCATTGCGGAATATTTCCGGGACAGGGGGAAAGACGTGCTTCTGATGATGGATTCCCTGACCCGTTTTTCCATGGCCCAGAGGGAGATCGGCCTGGCCAGCGGTGAACCGCCGGTGACAAGAGGGTATCCTCCCAGCGTGTATTCGGAGATGCCAAAGCTATTGGAGCGGGCCGGATGCGCGGCCAGAGGTTCTATTACAGGCTTGTATACCGTGCTGGTGGACGGTGACGATTTTAACGAGCCCATCACTGACACGGCCAGAAGCATTCTGGACGGCCATATCATGCTGGACAGGAAGCTGGGGCATAAAAACCATTACCCCGCCATAGATATCCTGCAGAGCATTTCCAGGTGCATGGCCCAGATCGCATCCAAAGAGCACAAGCAGGCGGCAGGGAAACTAAAGAATGTCCTGGCCACCTACAATGAGGCGGAGGATCTGATCAATATCGGCGCATACAAGAACGGCAGCAATCCGTCCATTGACTATGCCATATCCAAGATTGAGGCGGTGAACCGTTTCCTCTGTCAGGACGTGGATGAGAAGTTCAGCTTTGAGGACAGCGTAAACATGCTTCAGAAGCTGTTTTGACCTTAGTGTTTGACCCGATAAGGGCGACACGCCCGCGGAGGGAAGAAAATGGCGAGATTTCGATACTCTATGCAGAGTATTCTGAATATAAAGATGAAGATGGAGACTCAGGCAAAGCAGGAATTCTCTGCAGCCAGGGCAGCCCTGGATGAGGAGGAACAGCGCCTGCAGGCTCTTTTCGACAGGAAGAGCGGCTATGAGGAGGCGGGGAAGAAATTATTGTCCGGTACGCTGAAGCTTCGGGAGATCAATGAGAACAAAATGGCCGTCCGGTGCCTGGAGGATTACATAGAAAAGCAGCGCATCAATGTGAATATGGCACAGGAAAGGCTGGAGAGGGCCAGAGAGAAGCTTACGGAAGTGCGGATGGAGCGCAAGACCCACGAGACATTGAAAGAGAAAGCTTTCGAGGCCTTTCTCATGGAGGAGAAGAGGCAGGAGAGCAAGGAGATAGACCAGCTGACCAGTTATACCTATGGCCAGCGCAGAAAGGAAGAGAACGCGCTAAGCGTACCCGTTTAGGAGAGATCACAATATGGCGGCAAAGGAAGTGAACCCGTCTGCCAATACCACAGTGGTGACGGACGAAAAAGCAAAGCTGAAAGAAGAGAAAAAGAAATTTAAACAGGAGCAGAAAGCCCAGAAAAAGGAAGCCAAAAAGAGGGCGGCCGAGATAGCAAAGCAGGAGGAGGCTCTGGGCGAGGACGGCGGCAATGGGCTTGTGACCTTTTTCGCCACTCTGCTGATCGTTGTTTTATGGTTGGCCATTGTCTGCGTGGTAATCAAGATGGACGTAGGCGGTTTTGGAAGCAGCGTGCTGGCTCCCATCTTAAAGGATGTGCCGGTGGTCAACAAGATCCTGCCCTCCAAATCCATCCCCTCCGAGAGTACAGAGGGCGAGAACTACGCGGGATATGAGAGCATTGACGAGGCCGTGGCTTATATCAGGCAGCTGGAACTGGAACTGGAGCGGGAGCAGACCGCTTCCAAGAACAAGGACACCCAACTGGACGAACTGAAGTCAGAGGTTCTGCGCCTGAAGGAATTTGAGGAGAAACAGGCTGAGTTCCAGCGCATTCAGACCGAATTCCTGGAGGAAGTGGTCTATTCGGAAAAGGGGCCTGGTCCGGAAGAGTACAAGAAGTTTTACGAGGCCGCGAACCCGGCTTCCTGGGAATATGTCTACAGACAGGTAGTTACGCAGCTGGAGGCGGACAAAAAGGTACAGGACTTTGCAAAGACCTATTCCGAGATGAAACCTAAGGAGGCGGCGGCTGTCTTCGAGGAGATGACCGATAACCTGGGCCTTGTGGCAAAGATCCTGAACGCAATGGCTGTGGATCAGCGTGCGAAAATCATGGGTGCCATGGATCCTGAGGTGGCTGCAAAGCTTACGAAAATGATGGATCCCGACTCTTAAGGGACATATATCGGCATCCGATATTATTAGGAAAGATACATTTTCTATTCGGGGGTTCTATTTTGGTACGAAAGTACCAAAGTATTTCATATAAATCCCAAATAAAAAGGAAAGGAGGGTAAGGATGACAAGTACAGCTGTAAAGGAAGTCGGTTCGCTGTTTGCGAACATGGCAGTAGGACAGGCGGGAAAAAATGCTGTGAAAACCGCTAATTTCCAGAACATCTGGAACGACCAGATGAACAAGAACGCTGCAGGAAGCACTTTTTCGGACAGTGCTGCGCAGACGGCTAAAAAGCAAAACGTTTCCACTGAGCAGCTTCAGAAAGGCTCGTCCCTGAAGGCAAAGAACGAAAAGGTCGTGCAGGAAGAGACTGGAGAGGCAGGAGAGACGGCAGAGCTTTCCGCACAGGAGCAGGAACAGGCCATGGAAGTGCTTGGCAGCGCAGCACTTAAGCTGATGCAGGAGATTGCAGACGAGTTCGGCATCACCCTGGAGGAGCTTCAGGCAGCCATGGGGGAACTGGACATGGGTCAGATGGACGTGCTGGACGCCTCTAAGCTTAGCGCATTGCTTTTGAAGCTGGGCGGTGCGGAGGATTTGTATGCGCTGGTTACGGACGGAGAGCTCTATGACAGCTACCGTATGCTGATGGATCAGCTTGACGGACATTTGCAGGAAAGCGCCCAGACGCTGGGGACAGAGCCGGAGAAGCTTCTTTCGCTGCTTCAGGAAAATCCGCTGGACAATGTGCCTGTGGAAGAGGGAACGGTACCTACCGTACAGCCTCAGGACGGCCCGGTGCTTTTAAGGCAGGAGGAACAGCCCGCAGACGCACAGCCGGATATGGTTGTGGGCACAGACGCTGCTCAGGAAGCTTTGCAGAAAGGCCAGGAGACACAGGATCAGAGTCAGGCGGACGCAGGGAAGCAGGAGCGGCATTCCCAGGGCAAGGCAGAGAAAGAGCCACAGCTCAATCTGTTTTTACAGAATCTCAGGGCAGAGCAGTTCCAGCCTCAGGCGGCACAGGTACAGGGCGCAGCTCAGGGGAGTCCCTGGAGCGAGACTACCCAGAACATCATGAACCAGATCCTGGATTACATGAAGCTTCAGCTAAGCGCCGATAGCAACAATCTGGAGATGCAGCTGCATCCCGCAAGCTTAGGGACACTGCAGATACAGCTCGCTTCCAAGGCAGGCGTGGTGACGGCTAACTTCATAGCCCAGAACGAGGCAGTGAAAGCGGCGCTGGAGACCCAGATGATTCAGCTCAAAGAGCAGTTCGAGGAGCAGGGCATTCGGGTGGAGTCCATCGAAGTCACAGTGCAGACCCATGAGTTCGAGAGGAATCTGGACGAACAGGGCCGCGGCAGGAACGGACAGCCGGAGAAAAAGAACCGCGCCAGAAGAATCAGTCTGGACGGAGCTGTTTCCATGGAAGACACGGATGGCGCAGAGGAAGAGCAGACAGCGGGCAGAATGGCCGCTGTGGGCAGCACGGTGGAGTACACCGCGTAACGAACCTGGAAGAAGCCAGGAAATGAGGCATTCCGGAGAAAGACGACTTCCGGAGAGCCTGCAGAAAATGAACGAGAAAGGAGAAGACAGATGAGCAGTGTATTGATGGCACCCGTAAAGGATGGCGTGATCCTGGAGACGGATTCCCAGGCCTCTTTGAAAAAGGCAAAGTCCTCAGACAACAACGGCATGGACAAAGATGCATTCCTGCAGCTCCTGGTAGCCCAGATGCAGTATCAGGATCCACTGGAGCCCACCTCCAACACAGAGTACATTTCCCAGTATGCACAGTTCTCACAGGTAGAGCAGATGCAGAACATGGCAGCCACCTCGGAACTGGCCAGAGCCACCTCTTTGGTAGGAAAGGAGGTCTATATCAAGACCACCAATTCAAAGGGAGATCCCGACCTGATATATGGCAAGGTGGACTATGTGGTGTTCGAGAACAACAAGGCATACCTCGCTATTGATGAGTCTCTCTATGCACTTGACGATCTGGATACCGTGGTGGATCTGGATTACAAGAACGCCTTTGACAAGGCATACGCCTTTGTGGTGGAGATGAATAAGCTTCCTGTGGTAGGCGGCATTGATCTGTCCTATGCGGAAAAGATCGACAAGCTGGAGAAGATTTACAATGAGATGACCGCTTATGAGAAGAGCTTCCTGACGAGCGAGAACGTGGAGAAGTTGAAGAAGTATATCGAGAAGCTCAAGGAAGTGCGCGAGGCCGCGGGTCTGAATCCGGACGGCTCCGAAGGGGAAGAGAAGCCGGGCACCGAGGGAACAGAAGGCACAGAGGGCACGGAAGGCGCTGAGGGAGCATAAGCAGCCGGGCAGCAAAAGGTTCTGCCGAAAATAAAGGAGCATACAGGGATGGATATTCAGAACAATGGCTATATGTCCATTGCGCAGCTGACGGATCAGTACCTGGGGAAAAAGCAGAAGGTATCGGTTCGGGAGACCACGGAGGGTCTGAACTTTCAGGATGTCCTGCAGCAAAAGGCGCAAGCCCCTGCCTACAGCCTTAAGTTTTCCAAGCATGCCATGGGGAGACTGGCCGACCGCAACATTGAGCTGAATGACAGTCAGTTAGAGCGGCTCGCCTCCGGCACCAGGAAAGCGGAGCAAAAGGGCATCAGGGATTCGCTGGTGATCGTGGATTCACTGGCATTCATTGTGAATGTGCCGAACCAGACGGTAGTAACTGCAATGGACAGCACGCAGACAGAGGAAAACATATTCACGAATATCAACGGGGCGGTTATCATGTGACCGGACCTTACGGGGGTCACAAGTTCTTCGAATGACAGAGGGGGACGCGCTTTGTTGGATTCAGCAGTTAGATTTTAGGAGGAAACAAGCACTATGATGAGATCACTTTTCGCTGGTGTGTCGGGCCTTAAGACCCACCAGACCAGAATGGATGTTATCGGTAACAACATTGCGAACGTAAACACGGTCGCATACAAATACAGCTCCATGACCTTTGCGTCATTGATGAGCCAGACTACCCAGAGGGCCAGCGGAGCCAATGCCGCCACGGGCACCGGCGGCGTGAATGCAAGACAGATCGGCCTGGGCGTTAAGACCAGCGCCATCAATATCAACATCACGGCCCAGGGTGCCAGCCAGTCCACGGGCAATCCCTTTGACATCATGATCACAGGAGAGAATTTCTTCGTGGTCAGCGACGGAAACCAGAACTATTTTACCAGGGACGGATCTTTCTACGTGGACGGCGCGGGAAACCTGGCCATGACCAGCATCGGCTACAATGTCATGGGCTGGCAGGTGGATACGGATCCTGTGACGGGAGACGTGAGAGGCATTAAAAAGGACACGGTGTCCGCGCTGCGCATCATGAGTTCCGCCAATATGACTTATCCGCCTGAGGCTACCAGCGAGGCTTATATGTCCGGTATCATTGATATGAATGATACGGATGTGTCGGCTACGGGCGGTAAGGTGGTGAACCTGAGTTTCTACGATGCGCTTGGGTATAGCTATACGGCGAAATTCTCGTTTAAGCAGGATCCGGGAGATCCTGGCGCCAACAAGCCGGCAGATAAATATAAGTATACAATGTCGCTTACTGAAATTCAGGATTCCACAGGGAAGAAAGTGCCTGCGGGGAAAAACGATGCTGACTATGAGGCGTTAATGGATACCTTAATGGCAGACAAAACGATTACATTTGACCAGAAAACCGGTAAGATTAAAGAACTTGTAGACGGCAACAATACAATTCAGGATTTGGAACAAATGCAGATCACTCTGAATTTTGCCCAGATTAGTGGTGTAGATAATAATAACCCTCCTAATCCCATAGGCAACTTCCGCAATATCAACATGGATCTGTCCCAGTTGACCACATTTGACAACAAGGGCACATCCACCGCGGGAGCTACCAACGGCAAGGACGACCAGTATAACACCGGCTCCGGCCGTCGGGTAGGCGCAATGATCGGTGTAGCCATCCAGCAGAACGGCGAGATCTACGCCAGCTACGACAACGGCATGACCAAGCTCCTTGGCCAGATTGCCACCGCCAAGTTCCCCAATGCGTCGGGTCTGGAGAAGCAGGCGGATAACCTGTATTCTGCTACCCTGAACTCCGGTGCTTTCGACGGTATCGGCGTGGACATCACGGCGGACGGCGGCTATATGTCTACGGGCCAGCTGGAGATGAGCAATGTGGATTTGTCTTCGGAATTTACGGAGATGATCACCACCCAGCGTGGCTTCCAGGCCAACAGCCGTATCATAACGGTATCGGATACGCTTCTGGAAGAATTAACTAATCTGAAACGATAATTTGTTCTCGCATTTTGGCTTAGGCTATGATATAATAGGGGGGCTGAAACGAATGCCCCCTCTATTCTTGTAAGAGATGGGAAAGAGGCGCTGGTAATGATAGAAGTGACAAAACTCAACGGGGTAAAGATTCTCCTGAACCCGCATCTGTTCGAGGTGGTGGAGGAAACCCCCGACACAGTGATCACTTTGACCACCGGGAAAAAAATAATTGTAAAAGAAAGTAGACAAGAGATCAAAAATCTTGTAATATTATATAGAAAGGGTATTTTTGCGGAATAATGGAAGAAAGGCATTCCAATAAAAAGCAAAAGAGTTAGGTGAGTCTCGTGGATATTGCATCTTTACTTGGTCTTGTTTTGTGTATAGGGATGATGCTGTATGGTATCATAGACCAGGCCGGCATCAATAATCTGGTAAAAGAGTATTGGAACTTCCCGTCGGCCATTATTACTTTCGGCGGCGCCTTTGCCGCAACGCTGACATCGCACAGTTTGTCGGATTACATAAGCGGCCTGAAGAGCTTCGCGCTGATTTTCAAGGCTCCGGCCATCAATACTACAGAGATGATCCGCAAAATCATCGACTTGTCCAATGTGGCGCGTAAGGAAGGGCTCCTGTCCCTGGAGGAAGCCGCGGCGGATATGGATGACGCTTTTTTGAAAAAAGGTATCCTTTTGATGGTGGACGGCACGGATCCGGAACTGGTGCGCGCTATCATGGAGACGGAGCTGGTGAGCATAGAGGGCAGGCACAAGTCCTGCATCGGTTTCTGGGATACGTTGGGTGCTATGGGTCCTGCCTGGGGTATGATCGGTACATTGATCGGTCTGGTAGATATGCTGTATCACATGGATAACGTGGCAACGCTGGGTCCTGCTATGGCAGTGGCGTTGATTACAACGTTTTACGGCTCGGTGCTGTCCAATGCCATCTGTACCCCGGTATCCAATAAGTTGAAGGCTGACAATGCCGCAGAGATGATGTTGAAAGAGGTTATGATTGAGGGGCTGCTGTCCATCCAGGCCGGCGAGAACCCCAGAGTTATTGAAGAGAAGCTGAAATCGTTCCTGTCTCCTCAGGAGAGAGAGGCCGCTGCAGGTTCGGATGCAGGAGGTGAGGAGTAATGGCAAAGCGCAAAGAGGATACGCCTCCCCCTGGTTCACCGGCGTGGATGGCGACTTTCAGTGACTTGATGAACCTCCTTCTCTGCTTTTTTGTCATGCTTTTCGCCATGTCCAGTATCGAAGAGTCCAAGCTCCAGGAGTTCGTGGCTGCCATGAACAATACGTTCAGTGTGTTCGATGGCGGCGCCAGTGCCATCGGAGACGGCTTCCTGATCAGTAATGGGGTCAGCCAGCTCAACGAGCTTGACCAGTATATCAACAGCACCGGCAAGATTGCCGACAGCGAGACAGACGGCGATGATTTCAATGAATTCGAGATGTCGCCGGAGGCTATGGAGCAGATTCTTGCAGACAAGATGCTGGCGGAGAACGAGGAGCGGGTGGAGGAGATCGAGGAAGCTCTGGCCGAGAGCGATATTGGAGATGAAGTGGAGGCAAGCTTTACGGCTCAGTATGTGAAGCTGACCATGAATGGAGGCCTGCTGTTCGACTCGGGAAGCGCTCAGCTTAAGGAGGATGCAAAGCTGATCATAGATAAAGTGGGCGTGATACTGGAACGCTATGGAAACGGCGGCATCATTGAAGTTGAGGGACATACCGACAATGTGCCTATGCACAGCGCCCAGTACCCCAGCAATGAGGAACTTAGCAGCGCAAGAGCTTTGTCAGTGTTTTATTATCTGACTGAGACCACAACCTTGAATCCTCTGAACCTGAAGCATGCAGGAATGGGCGAGAGAGTGCCCATTGCTGACAACTCCACGCCGGAGGGCAGGAGCAGGAACAGGAGAGTCGAGATCTTGATCTATAATCCGTCCCAGCACTAAGGGATAAATAATATTAACAGGAAAATCAATGACAGAATCAATGATAAAAGGAAGGGTTTCCGCGCTATGAAGAAGAATTTGCTAAGTGTGCTGATACTGGTACTGATGATCGTGAACATTGCCATGTCGGCGGTGATGATGATAAGCGTCACCAGTACGAACAAAAAGACGGCTGCGCTCATGGACAGCATTGCCACGGCCATGAATCTGGAGTGGAACAGTCCGGGCAGCATGACAGATGTGCCTTTGTCGGATTCCGAGACTTACAACATAGGGACCATGACAATTCATCTGGCTCCCTCCCAGGTGGTGGGAGAGGACGGTACAGTCAGCACCAGCAACAAACAGATGTACATTGTGTTCGACATTGCCCTTTTGCTGAACAAGACCCATGAGGATTATGAAGCCTACGGCGGGGATAGTATGAGCCAGTATGACAGCATCATCAAGGATACAGTGGAGAGTGTTGTCGATCAGTACACAGAGGAACAGTGCCGGGCGGATTTCAGCGGCGTCATCAGGGATGAGATCCTTGCCGCTGTCCAAAAGCGCCTCAATTCAAAGATCGTGTACGGTATTACGCTGAACAATGTGAAATACGGCGGTAGCTGACGGACAGGTGGGCTTACGATAATATGACAGGAGGTGGACCTGTGTGGCCGACATTCTTTCCCAAGCGGAGATAGACGCCCTGCTTTCGGCAATGTCTTCCGGTGAGCTTGACACGGAGCAGATGCAGCAGAAGGACGAGAAAAAGGTTAAGAATTATGACTTCAGCAGTCCGACAAAGTTTTCCAAGGAACATTTGAGGACACTGGAAATTATATATGAGCATTACGCAAGGCTGCTTTCCACGAACCTTCCGGTGTACCTGCGCAAGAATGTGCAGGTAACGGTGATGGGTTCCGAGGCAATCAAGTTCAATGAGTTTACCAATTCCCTGTCCAGTCCCATTATCATGGGCGTGGTGAATTTCGCCCCTTTAAGCGGAACCATCATCATGGAACTGGGAACGAATCTCGGCTATGCCATGCTGGACCGCATGCTGGGAGGAAACGGACAGCCTCTGGAGAAGAGCAGAGATTTTTCCGAGATAGAACAGATCATCATTGAAAAGATACTGGTGATGTTCGTTCAGCTCCTAAGAGAGCCCTGGAAGAACGTGATTGATATCTCACCCGTGCTTAGCAGGCTTGAGACCAATCCGCAGTTTGCCCAGGTAATCGCTCCCAGTGAGATGGTGGCAATCGTGACACTTAGCATCAAGATCGGGGATGTGGAGGGAATGATGACGATTTGTCTTCCTTTCCTCACCCTTGAGGATGTCATGGATAAGCTGAATACGAAGTATTGGTATTCCACCATGCAGGAGAAGCATGATGAGAATTATGAGATGTATATCGAGTCCATGCTTCGGAAAGTGGAGGTGCCGGTGAAAGCGGTACTGGGTACCAGCACCATATCTGTAAGTGATTTTATGAATCTGCAGGTAGGAGATTGTATCAGGCTGAATTCCCTGACAGATCAGGATATGGATATTTATGTAGGCAATATCCGGAAATTTACTGCACTGCCTGGCACAGAGAGGGACTCTTATGCTGTCAGAATTACATCGGTTATTAGAGAGGAGGAATAAGCAATGGATGGTGGATTGTCTCAAGATGAGATAAACGCATTACTTTCCGGCATGGACTTGTCCGATGACGAACCGGAAGCTGCTGTAAGCAGCGAAAGTTCGGCGAGTACAGTCCTGACTCTGGAGGAAGCCCAGGAATTGCTTTCGGAAGTCGAAAAAGATGCTGTCGGTGAGGTTGCCAATATCAGTATGGGATCTTCGGCTACCACCCTGTATTCCCTTGTGAACAGGAAAGTCAACATTACGACCCCGCAGGTGGGGTTTGCCACATGGGATAGTCTGTTGGATGAGTATGAACGGCCCTGTGTCTTTATTCAGATTAAATATACGGTAGGTCTGGAAGGCACGAACATTCTGATCTTAAAAGAGCATGACGTGAAAGTCATCACGGATTTGATGATGGGCGGCGATGGCACGAATACGGATGGAGAGTTGGGTGAGCTCCACCTGAGCGCTATTTCCGAGGCCATGAATCAGATGATGGGTGCATCCGCGACTTCTCTTTCGACTATGATGCAGAAGAAAATCGATATCAGCCCGCCGGAGGCCGAACTGCTGGATTTGGCGCTGGTGAAGAACGGTCAGGACGTTTCCCCTTTTTTGGGAGGCATCTTTGTCAAGATATCGTTCAGGATGCAGATCGATGATCTGGTGGACAGTTCCATCATGCAATTGTATCCCATAGATTTTGCCCGCAACGTGGTGGATACCTTTATGAATTCCCAGCTAGGCGAGGCTCCGCAGGAGAAGCCACAGGAAGCAGCCGCCGGCATGCCTGGCCAGACAGCGGCAAGTCCCCAGCCTGACATGAGCCAGATGGGGATGGCAGGGCAGACGGACATGAACGGCGGGGCGAACATGAATATGGGAATGCCTCCTCAGACGGACCCCAACATGATGAATATGGGCGGGATGCAGATGGGAGCCGGGATGAATCCCCAGATGATGAACATGAATGGGATGCAGATGGGAGCCGGGATGCCCCCCCAGATGATGAATATGGGCGGGATGCAGATGGGAGCCGGGATGAATCCCCAGATGATGAACATGAATGGGATGCAGATGGGAGCCATGGGGATGCCACCCCAGATGATGAACATGGGCGGGGCAATGCCCACGCAAAACATCAATGTCCAGCCTGCGCAGTTCCAGAGTTTTTCAGGCGCTGGAGGCACCATAGCAGGACAGGAGAACATCGGACTCATTATGGATGTTCCTCTGAATGTCACTGTAGAGCTTGGCCGCACGAACAAGTCGATTTCCGAGATTCTTGACTTTGCGCCTGGTTCCATTATCGAGCTTGACCGTATTGCCGGTGAACCTATAGATGTGTTGGTGAATGGGAAGCTTGTTGCAAAGGGAGAAGTGGTTGTAATTGAAGAGTGCTTCAGCGTAAGAATAACAGAGATTATCAAGTAGGAGGGAAGTTTAATGGCACAGAATATTTTAGTTTGTGATGACGCGGCGTTCATGAGGATGATGATCAAGGATATCCTGACCAAGGGAGGATACAACGTTGCAGGTGAGGCTGAGAATGGTGCCAGGGCAGTGGAGAAGTACAAGGAGCTTTCTCCGGATCTGGTGCTGATGGACATCACCATGCCTGAGATGGACGGAATCCAGGCCCTGAAAGAAATCAAGAAGATTGATGGCGGCGCCAAGGTTGTCATGTGTTCTGCCATGGGACAGCAGGCTATGGTTATAGAGTCCATCCAGGCCGGCGCAAAAGACTTTATCGTGAAGCCTTTCCAAGCGGATCGCGTTTTAGAGGCGGTAAAGAAGGTCATCGGCTGATGGTGCTGTTGACCCAGGGCGTAGGTGCCTATGCCCAGTTCATCACGGTGCTCCTTTTGTTCGTGGCGGTGCTGGGAATCACGGCTGTTGTCACGAAATGGATGGCGAATTACCAGAAGCAGCAGAGCACAAATGAGAACATAGAGGTAATAGAGACCACTCGGATCGCAAATAATAAGTATATCCAAATTATACGGGCAGGCGAAAAATATATGGCCATTGCTGTCTGTAAGGATACGGTTACCATGTTGGGCGAGATTCCGGAGGATACGCTGAAAGAGACGAAGCCCATGCAGGGTTTCAATTTCAAAGAGCTTCTCGATAAGGCCATGAATAAAAAGGATGCCGCCCGGGAAGAGCCAAAGGATAATCAGTTGCATGATGAAAAATAAGCTTAGAACCAAGCGAATAGTAACCGCAATATGCCTACTGGTCACGGTGGGCATATTGTGTATTGTAAGCTCAATGACAGTATTTGCCAGTGCCGGCAACGAGCAGACCGATCCCTCCAATGTCCTTTCCATCACCATGAGCGATGGCGGAAACGGGGAGATCAACGGGTCGCTGCGAATCCTGCTGACCCTGACGCTGATATCCATTGCGCCCATTCTCCTTATCATGATGACATCCTTTACCAGGATCATCATTGTGCTGCATTTTACAAGAGCCGCGCTGAATACGCAGACGGCTCCGCCCAACCAGGTTCTGGTGGGCCTGGCGCTGATCCTTACCTTTTTTATCATGGAGCCCACGGTGCAGCAGATTAACGAGCAGGCTTACCAGCCTTATGAGGCCGGGGAGATCGACTTCGATGAGGCGTTGGAGCGGGGCGTCCGGCCCCTGCGGGAGTTTATGTACCCTAAGACACAGGTAAAGGACGTGGAGTTGTTCATGAATATCTCCGGGCAGGATTGGGACGGCACAAACCTTGAGAGCATCCCCTTGTCCGTGCTGCTGCCCAGCTTTATGCTGGGGGAACTGCGGATGGCGTTCTGGATAGGCTTTATTATCTATGTGCCCTTTATTGTCATTGACATGGTGGTGGCGTCCACGCTGATGAGCATGGGTATGATGATGCTACCGCCGACTACGATTTCCATGCCCTTTAAGATTCTGCTCTTCGTTCTGGCGGACGGATGGAACCTTGTCATCAAGAATTTAGTGGAATCTTTCTACTGGTATCAGTGAGAGAGCGGAAAAATGTCCGAGGGGAGAGCATTCTTCCAGGTTTCCGCGATGGGGCTATAGGGCAGGTCTTTTTGGGGCGGGGTTAGATTAATGGAGAGGATTGGAAAGGAGGGGATTTTGGATGACGGTTGATGCTGTTATGGATATTGCCAGGCAGGCTTTGTACCTTATTATTAAGGTTTCGCTGCCGGTTTTGCTGGTTTCGCTCTGCGTAGGGCTGGCGGTCAGTATTTTCCAGACTGTGACCTCGATTCAAGAGCAGACACTTACCTTTGTACCGAAGATTATCTGCGTCTTCCTTTCGCTGATCCTTTTTGGAAACTGGATGATGACTTCCCTGGTGGAGTTTATGATGACTTTGTGGACGAATTTTGGCATGTATGCAGGCAGTTAGGGGCATGATGGATGATCAATTATTCCTTTTCCATATATGATTTGGAATTTTTCCTCCTGATTCTGGTCAGGGTGACATGCTTTGTCTATGTGGCCCCCTTTTTCAGCATGCGCAATACGCCCTCCAATGTGCGAATTGCCATGAGCTTTTTCACGTCGGTGCTTTTGTATCAGGCGCTGACGCCGGCTGAGGCGGTGACTTATTCCACATTGACGGGATATACGGTCATTGTGCTGAAAGAGGCTGTGGTGGGGCTGCTGATCGGGTTTGCAGCCAACATTTGTACCTCTATCGTGAATTTTGCGGGTTCTATCGCGGATATGGAGACAGGCCTTTCCATGGTGACGCTGATGGATCCTACTTCCAGGGAGAGTACCAGCATTACTGGCGTTCTCTACCAGTATATTTTGATGTTCATGATGATTGCCACAGGGATGTACCGGTATCTCTTTGGCGCATTGGCGGATACTTTTGTACTGATCCCCGTGAATGGGGCAGTGCTGCGGGCGGATTCCCTGTTGAACTCCATGTTGGAGTTCCTTACGGATTACATCATTATAGGCTTCCGCATTGTACTGCCGATATTCTGTTCTATTTTGCTGCTGAATGCGGTTTTAGGCGTGTTGGCCAAGGTGGCGCCACAGATGAACATGTTTGCGGTGGGCATCCAGCTAAAAGTTTTGGTGGGACTTTCCGTGCTCTTTCTCACGGCGGGCATGCTGCCGGGGATAGCTGATTTTGTGTTTGGAGAGATGAAGAAGATGATTGAGTCCTTTGTGGGGGGCATGTTATGATCCGGTATAATCTGCAGTTCTTTGCAAAGGAAGGCATGGGCGGGGAGAAGACAGAGCCCGCCACCCAGAAGAAGTTAAGTGATGCACGCAAGAAAGGGCAGGTGGCCAAGAGCAGGGAACTGACCAATGGCCTGGAGCTTCTGGCACTGTTTCTGATCTTGAAGTTCTGGGTGGGAAACATGGGGATACAGTTTCTGGAGGTCTTCAACAATATATACAGCAAGATTCCGGAAGTTACCGTGTACTGGCAGGACACCATGCCTGAGCGGGAGGCCAGCGTAGTGTTTGGGCAGCTTCTGCTGGGGGTGCTTCTGATCATAGCCCCCATATTGCTTATAGGGTATCTGATCGCTTTTGTCACGGATGTGGCCCAGGTGAAATGGAAACCCACTCTGGATCCGCTGAAGCCGAAGTTCAACAAGCTGAATCCCATCAGCGGATTCAAAAAGATTTTTTCCGCCAATGCCCTGGTGGAATTGGTCAAATCTATTGCAAAGATCCTGTTGATCGGATATGTCTGTTACAGCTATCTGAAAGACAAATGGCCCATATTGTTCAATCTCTATGATGTGACTCTGATGCAGGCGCTGCAGCTGGTAGCGGAGACGGTGACGGATCTGGGGATACGAGTGGCCATGTTTTACATGATATTGGCATTTGCGGATTTTGCCTACCAGAAGTTCAAGTTCTCCAATGACATGAAGATGACCAAACAGGAAGTCAAGGAAGAGTTTAAGCAGCAGGAGGGAGATCCTCAGGTCAAGGGAAAGATCAGACAGAAGATGAGGGAGACCTCCATGAAGCGAATGATGCAGTCCCTGCCCCAGGCGGATGTGGTCATCACGAACCCCACCCACTATGCAGTGGCCATCAAGTACGACCCCAAAGTGGCGGATGCGCCCCTTGTGATCGCGAAAGGCGAGGATTATCTGGCGGCCCGCATCAAGGAAGTGGCCAAGGAGAACCATATAGAGATTGTTGAGAACAAGCCTCTGGCAAGGATGCTGTACGCCAATGTGGACATAGGGCAGGCAGTGCCGCCGGAGTTGTATCAGGCGGTGGCGGAGGTGCTGGCCTTTGTCTACCAGCTGCAAGGCAAGATATAGGAATATTAAGGGAAAGGAGATGACAGCATGAGTGATAAAATGGCAAGGACAGATGTCATGATAGCTATCTATGTGTTGGTAGCGTTCATGATGTTCATCGTGCCGCTTCCGGCAGGCATTTTGGATGTGTTTATGGCGTTCAACATTGCGGTGGCTTTTACCATCCTCTTTGCCTGTATGTTCATCAAGGAAGTGCTGGACATGTCCTACTTCCCTACAATTCTTTTGTTTACCACCATTTTCCGGATAGCCATGAACGTGTCCTCCACAAGATTGATCCTGAGGACCGGTACTTCCGGAAACGTAGTGCTCACTTTCGGAGAGTTCGTAGGCGGCGGCGATCTGATTATCGGTGCCATCGTCTTTATCATTTTAATCATGATCCAGTTCCTGGTCATCAACAAAGGTTCCGAGCGTGTGGCTGAGGTCACTGCCAGATTCACGCTGGATGCCATGCCTGGTAAGCAGATGGCTATTGACGCGGACTTGAACACCGGCACCATTGATGACAGGGAAGCCAAGGAGAGGCGGGAGAAGATTCAGCTGGAGTCCAGCTTCTTCGGTTCCATGGACGGTGCTGTGAAGTATGTAAAAGGAGACGCCATCGCTGGCTTGTTGTTGACAGTCATCAATCTGATAGGCGGCATTGCCATGGGAGTGCTGCGAAATAACATGGATGTAATGACCGCGCTGGACAATTACGGCATTCTTACCATTGGTGATGGCTTGGTGAGCCAGATTCCCTCTCTGCTCATCTCACTGTCCACAGGTGTACTGGTCACAAAGGGAAGCAAGGAGTCAGAGTTCGGACCGGCTATTGTCAAACAGCTTTTCGGTATCCCGAAAGTCATGTATATGGTGGGCGGAACGCTGGCCTTTCTGGCCGTATTTACAGACTTGAACACCATCCTATTCATGGGACTGGGCCTGGTATTTATAGTAGGCGGCAGGATAATAGCCGCCAATCTGGAGACACAGGCCATCGAACGGGAGGTGGACAGCGATGAGACGGCCGCGGAGGAGATGCGCCAGCCGGAGAATGTGGCCAGCCTCCTGCAGGTAGACCCCATCGAACTGGAATTCGGCTATGGAATCATTCCCCTGGCCGATGTGAACCAGGGCGGAGACCTGCTGGACCGCGTGGTCATGATCCGAAGACAGATCGCACTGGAACTTGGTACCGTGGTTCCCATCATCCGTCTGCGGGACAATATTCAGCTGAACCCCAATCAGTATATTATCAAGATCAAGGGTATACAGGTCAGCGAGGGAGAGATCCTCTTTGACCATTACATGGCCATGAACCCAGGTTATGTGGAGGAGGAAATCACGGGTATCCCTACCTTTGAACCCTCTTTCCATCTGCCGGCCATCTGGATCACGGAGGGGCAGAGGGAGCGCGCCGAGAGCCTTGGTTATACCGTGGTGGATCCGCCTTCCATCATTGCCACCCACCTGACAGAGATCATCAGACAACATATTGATGAGCTGCTGAGCAGGCAGGATGTCCAGAATCTGGTGAACAACATGAGGGAGACCAACCCATCGCTGGTGGAGGAATTGGTGCCCAAGCTTTTAGGACTGGGCGAGATCCAAAAAGTCCTGCAAAACCTCCTAAAGGAGGGCATCTCCATCAGGGATCTGCTGACCATTATGGAGACGCTGGCCGATTATGCGCCGGCTACCAGGGATACGGATATTTTGACAGAGTATGTGAGACAGAGCCTGAAGCGGGCCATCTCCACAAAGTATTTCCCGCCCCACGAGACCACCAATGTGGTTACTTTGGATCCAAAAGTGGAGCAGGAGATCATGGGCAGTGTGAAGCAGACGGAAAATGGAGCTTTCCTGAATCTGGATCCAAGCAGATCCAGGGCGATTATCGATTCCGTGGGCAAGGAGGTTCAGAAGCTGGAGAATCTCGGAAAGAATCCCATTGTGATCACCTCACCCATTGTGCGCATGTATTTCAAGAGACTGACGGAAGATTATTTCAGGGAACTGGTAGTCGTATCATATAATGAAGTCGAGACAAATGTAGAATTACAGTCTGTGGGGATGGTGACAGCATAAAATGATTATCAAGAAGTTTTTGGGGAAAACGGAAGAAGAGGCCGTGGAGGCTGCCAAAAAAGAACTGGGAGCCGGCGTTGTCATCATGAACGTGAAGACAGTGAAGCGAAAGGGGCTGCTGGCCATATTTCAGCCCAGAGTCATGGAAGTGACGGTGGCGCTGGAGGAAGAAAAGGACACCAAAACATTCGCGCGGAGCGAGACAAGCGAAAGGGCGGCGCGGGGCAATGTGCTCCAGGGTGGCCGCACTCTGGCAGGCCAAAGAGGGGCTCTTAAGGCAGAGGAGGAAGACAGGGTATCTATCGAGAAGAAGCTTGACAATCTCCAGAATCTTCTGGTAAGCCGTTTTCAACAAAGCGAGTCTGAGCGCAGGGAGCTCTTAGAGGAGGATGAGCAGGGGACAGAGGAAGACGTGCAGGAGGAGGCTGAAGAAAAAGAGGAGGTTACGCAGCAGCAGCGCTTTATGAAACTTCTCTACAATACCATGCTGGAGAGCGAAGTGGACGAAAAGTATGCCAACCAGATCGTGGACGAGGTGGACGTGTCGGGGCAGTCAAATCTTCCCTTTGACTATATTCTGGGAAATGTGTACCAGAAGATGGTTCTGAAGTTCGGCAGGGCGGAGGGAATCACCTGGGCGGAGGGGCATCCCAGGATCGTGGTTTTCATGGGGCCCACGGGAGTGGGAAAGACTACTACCATAGCCAAGATTGCCAGCAACTATGTGGTGGAGGAAAAGCGGAAAGTGGCGCTTTTGACAGCGGACACCTATCGGATTGCCGCAGTGGATCAGTTGCGCACCTATGCCAATATACTGGAGGTGCCCTTTCGGGTCATTTATTCGGAGGACGAGGCAAAAGAGGCAATTCAGGAGTTTGACGATTATGACTATATATTTGTGGACACTGCGGGACATTCCCATCAGAATGAGGAACAGCTTGGCCACATGAAGAATCTGGTGGAGGTGGTACGCGAGGCAGGGGACTGTCAGGTCTTTTTGGTGCTTTCCGCCACTACCAAGTACCGGGATCTTTTGAAGATCGTATCCCGCTACAACCAGATTGCAGACTACCAGCTGATATTCACGAAATTGGACGAGACGGATGTACAGGGGAATCTTTTGAACCTAAAGCTTTATACGGACAACCCAATCGCTTTTGTGACATATGGGCAGAACGTGCCCAATGATATCGAGGTGTTCAACCCCCAGAAGACTGTGAAGCAGATATTAAGCAAGAAGCAGGAGCGAGGGGGATGACGAAAGAAAAGGCACGCAAGGAGGCAGGAGATGGATCAGGCAGAACAATTACGAATCCTAAAGGCAGATAAACAGCAGCCGAAACCACTGGCCCGTGTCATCGCTGTCACCAGCGGCAAAGGCGGCGTGGGCAAGTCCAATACCTCTATCAACCTGGCCATCCAGTTCAGGAAAATGGGGAAGCGCGTCATCATTCTGGATGCGGATTTCGGCCTTGCGAATATAGAAATCATGTTCGGGGCAGTCCCGGAGTATAATCTCTGTGATCTGATCTACAAAGGGAAAAGCATTCAGGATATCATCACATGGGGCCCCATGGAGGTGGGTTTTATCTCCGGAGGAAGCGGCATTGTAGGGATGTCTAATCTAAGCCGGGATTATCTGAATTATATCATTCAGAACCTGGTTCAGCTGGACAGCATTGCGGATATCATCATTGTGGACACAGGGGCGGGCATTTCGGATGCGGTGCTGGAATTTCTGGTGGCCAGCGGTGAGATTCTGCTGGTGACCACGCCGGAGCCCACATCCATCACGGACTCCTATTCCCTGGTGAAAGCGCTCTACCGGCATCCCAGATTCAGTGCGGATACCATGAAAGTGAAGCTGATTGCCAACAGGGTGGAGAAAGAGACGGAGGGGCAGATCCTTTTCAACAAGCTGAATGCGGTGATCGAGCGGTATCTGAAAGTGCCGATGACTTATCTGGGTTTTGTGCCGGAGGACTCCCAGCTGTCCAAGTCGGTGATGCAGCAGGTTCCGGTGTCCCTGCACAATCCCGGGGCAAAGTCCACGGCGGCATATGAGCGCATTGCCGCAAGGCTTCTGGATAAAGAGGAGACTCAGAGGCAGCCCAAGAGAGGTATGGTAGCATTCTTTTCAAATATTATTACCAGAAAACGGTAAAATGAATAATAAAGGCAGGTGGTTGTTATGTTTTCCAAATTTATATCCATCGGAGATAAGATTGAACTGCAGGTTGTGTCCCATGAGGGAGAGGAAAAGCAGGGGAACGCGTCAAAGGTATACCATAGTGAGGTGACGGAAATTCAGTCTGAGGATACTATCGAGATTACGATGCCTATGGAGAAGACGAAATTGATTCTGCTTCCCATAGACAGCGAGTACGATATGATTTTCTATGGATCCAGCGGCCTGTTCCAGTGCCTTGGCAGGGTTATTGACCGCTATAAGAGCAGCAATTCCTATCTGCTTTTGGTGGAGATGACCAGCAATCTGCGCAAGTACCAGCGGCGCGAATTCTACCGTCTGCGCTGTGCGTTGGAAATGCATGCCAGAGCTCTGGGGGAGGATGAGGTACAGACTGTGGAGAGCAGGATGCCCTACTCCCTGAAGAGCGATCTTCCCCTGAAAGAGAGCGTCATCGTGGATATCAGCGGCGGTGGGCTTCGGTTTGTGTCCACCCATGCTTTTGAGCAGGACAGCCTTATGTACTGCAGTTACCATCTGATGAACGGCGGGGAACACAAGAAGTACGAGGTGATCTGCAGAGTGATCAGCTGCATAGAGCTGGATAACCGCCCGGGCACTTATGAGCACAGGGTTCAGTATTATGATATAGATCCCTCGGAAAGAGAGGAAATCATCAAGTACATCTTTGAGGAAGAACGCAAGAGCAGGCAGAAGCAGAAGTTTAGTTCCGAATCATAATTTTCAATGAGTGCCCGCCAAAGCGGGAACGGGGGTATTGTATGAAAGATATCAGTTTGGATCATGTTTCCGAGCAATATTACGATGTGTTGAAAGAGATCGGTAATATTGGTGCCGGCAATGCCATGACGGCGCTGTCCCAGATGCTTCAGTGCAAGGTGGACATGAAAGTTCCCCAGGTCAGACTGCTGGAATTCTCCGAGGTGGGAGAACTGATGGGTGGCGAGGAGCAGATCATGGCAGCGGTGCTTCTGGCCGTGGAGGGGGATATCACGGGATATATGATGTTCATGGTGGAGGAGAGCAGTGCCAGACATCTTATAGCCAAGATTACCGGGGGAATGCTTCCGGAGGGAATGGAATTTGAGGAGATGGGTCTGTCGGCCATGCAGGAAGTGGGGAATATCATTACCGGGGCTTATCTGAATTCCCTGTCCACCATGACGAATATGAAAGTGTTCCCATCGCCGCCGGCTGTGACCATTGACATGGCAGGAGCCATTCTCAGTGTCCCGGCGATCCAGTTCGGCATTTACGGGGATAAGATTCTGCTGATCCAGTCCCAGTTCTATGACGAGGTGCAGCTGGACGGATATTTCATATTGATTCCGGATCTGGAATCCTATGAGAAGATACTGACAGCGTTGGGTGTACCTATGTAGATTCTTATTTTTCTCCGTGGAAAGCAAAAATAACGGATAAAAAGGGGAAATGGCTCATGAGCGAGATATTTAAAGTGGGAATAGCAGATCTGAAGACCTGCACGAGCCCCAATGGGGTGATGACTCTGGGGCTGGGCTCCTGTGTGGGGATTGCGATCAGGGATCCGATGACGAAGATTGGCGGCCTGGTACATATCATGCTGCCGGATAGTAAGGCGATTACGGGCGGACAGCACAATATCGCAAAATTCGCAGATTCCGGGATAGAGGAACTGGTCAGGCAGATGGAGAGGCTGGGGGCCAGGCGCATCCGCATGGTGGCGAAGATCGCCGGGGGCGCCAATATGTTCAATTTCCAGGGCGGAGGTGCCAACGCCGTGGGAAAAGTAGGAGAGCGGAATGTGGAGGCAGTCAGGGCTAAGCTGAAGCAGATGAATATTCCGATCCAGGCGGCGGATACAGGGTTAAATTATGGCAGGACTGTCATTTTTTACCCTGAGACAGGGGATTACCATATCCGTGCGGTAGGAAAGCCGGAAAAAGTCATATAAATGAAGTTGTGCATTTATAATGAAGAGAAGCATTCATAAGGGGAGACATCTATGAACAGGAAGAATATACCGCTTCTTCTGATGCTGACGGCCGGAGCAGTGACATGCATCATTACCTATCTGAAAAAATATCCTGTGAACACGCAGCTGATCGCCCTGTTCGTTGTGCTGGTGGTGTTTTATATTCTGGGAAATGTACTGATATGGACCCTGGGATATTTTGAAAAGCAGAATGAGGAGAAGCGGGCGGAAGAGGGAGAAGTCATCGAGAAAGATTCGGAGAATCCCGGGCAGGAGGCAGGGCAGGAACAGGAATAAAAGAAAAATCTGCTTGACGCGTCAGGCGATGTCTGGCATAATTGGCGATATAAATGAAGCAGCAATGCGTTCAGAATGAACAAGAGCATTAGAGCATTCATATGGTAGAGAAGGAGCGAAGGTTTCATGGATGATGCTGGCAGAAAGAAACTCTTAGAAGAATATGCGAAGACGAAATCACCGGAAACCAGAGAGACGATTATCCTGCAGTACGCTCCTCTGGTAAAAGTGGTAGCCGGAAGGCTGAGCATGTATCTGGGCTACAACGTGGAGTACGAGGATCTGGTCAGCTATGGAATTTTCGGCCTGATCGATGCCATAGACAAGTTCGACTGTCTCAAGGACGTGAAATTCGAGACTTATGCCAGTCTGCGGATCAGGGGTGCCATTCTGGATCAGATCCGGAAGATGGACTGGATTCCCAGAACCATCCGGCAGAAACAAAAGAAGATAGAGGCGGTCATAAAGGAAATCGAGCAGAGCAAGGGGCACGCTGCCACGGATGAGGAAATCGCCAGAGGGCTGGGCATATCTGATGATGAATATCTGGACTGGCAGTCTCAAATGAAGATCACGGGCCTGGTATCTTTGGATGAATATATGCAGCAGGGCAGCGATGTGGCCCATGACGGCAGCAGACACACCACTTCCCATTTTGAAGCGCCGGAGGAGCGGGTAGAACGGGAGGAACTGACAAAAGTCCTGGGGGAGGCGCTGCAGCTCTTGACTGAAAAAGAGCAAAAAGTAATCACTCTTTACTATTACGAAGAACTTACACTAAAGGAGATCAGTAATATATTGGAGGTTTCTGAGTCCAGGGTATCGCAGCTACATACCCGGGCGCTTAAAAAGATGAAAGTAAAGATGGGGAACTACATGGGGATTCTTTCAGACAATTAAAAAAGAGGGAGATTGTGGTATGGAGAATGGTTACTTTCAGCTGGTAAATGATTCAAGAGGGTATGGCATTGCTTTTCACCATGCCAGCGGCAGCGGCGAGGAGGTACGCTTAGACGAGGTCTGGCAGTACCTGAACGAACAGAATATCAAATATGACAGAAAACAGGTTGAGATGGAATTCAGCATGGGCACGGGCAGCGTCTGCCATCTGGGCAGCGGCGAATGCCCTGCCTGTGACGAGACATATACCTTGAACGTGAGCAAAGACGGCATGGTGGCTACCGCCCGCTTCATACCGCCGTCAGAGACGGGCAGAAGACTGACCATGGAGGCGTTCCTTAAGGAAGTCGCCCGGAAGAACATTGTCTATGGAATCAAGAAAGAAGCCATGCAGGAGCATTTCGGGTCTGACGGCATCTTCTGTACGGATATTCTGGTGGCCAGAGGAGACAAGCCGGTACAGGGGGAGGATGCGCGCATAGAGTACAGTTTCAACACGGACAACAACAAACGTCCCGCCCATCTGGAGGACGGAAGAGTGGACTATTATAAGCTGACCAATATCAATCACTGCCATGTGGGAGATGTACTGGCAAAGATTGTCCCGGAGCAGTATGGGGAGGCAGGCCACGATGTATACGGGGGCGTGATCAAGCCCAGGGACGTGAAGAAAGAGACTTTGAAATTCGGCAAGAACATTACGCTTTCCGAGGATAAGCTTTCTATCACCTCAGACGTAGACGGGCACGTAGTCCTGTTGGACGGCAAGGTGGTGGTGTCCACTGTGTATAAAGTAAAAGATGTGGACTTATCCACGGGGAATATTGATTATGACGGAAGCATTGAGATTTCCGGCAGCGTTACTGCCAATATGGAGGTAAAGGCCGGCGGGAACGTGGTGATAAACGGCGGTGTGGAAAGCGCCAGAGTCATTGCCGGAGGCAATATCGTCATTGCCAAGGGCATGAACGGAATGGGAAAAGGATATTTAAGGGCCGGCGGCAATATCATGGTGAAGTTCCTGGAGAACGCCAGGGTGGTGACAGGGGGCTATCTGGAGTCGGAAGCCATCATGCACTGCGTGGTGACAGCGGGCACGGATGTGCGCGTGGACGGCAGGCGGGGCATTATTTTAGGGGGGTTGGTTCAGGCGGCGAACTCCATCACGGCCAAGACCGTAGGCGGCAGCATGAGCACGGCCACCACGCTGGAGGTGGGCGTGGATCCCCTGATCAAGTCTCAGTACGACAGAGCCCAGAAGACTGCGGAGGAGAGCAAAAAGACCGTGGACGCGGCCCAGGTGGTCTTTGACAATTTCAAGGAGAAGCAGAAAAAAGGCTTTAAGTACAACGAGAGCCAGCTGAGGTATATGAGGAGTGTGGTATCTCTTATACAGGAAAAGTCGGCCGAACTGGAGAAAGTCAGCGCGCGTATAGAAGAGCTTCAGGCCATGATGGAGAACAGGCAGCAGGGCGAGGTGATCATCAACGAGCAGGCATATCCTAACACGACCATCGTGATCCGCAACGCGACAAAGACGCTCCAGAATGACTACCGCTACTGTAAATTCGTGAAAGAGGACGGCGAGGTGCGGATGGTTTCCATGTAAAGTTTTCGTAAAAAATGGAAAAGGGATTTCCGCTAAAAGGAGGCAGATTATGGCATTTGGATCAATTGAACTGACAACGATCTCCAGGGCGCAGGACTATACTACCATTAAACACAACGAAGATAACAAGGTAAACGTAGATCAGGCGAATTTCAGCGAGCAGTTCCAGAAGACCACGGAGCAGAATATTCGCGGAGTGCACCAGAGCGACAACACCGACTGGCATGAGAACAAGCCTGACGCCAAGGAAAAGGGAAATAATAAGTACAGCGGGGACGGCGGAAGAGGGCGTAAAAAGCAGCCTGCCGCAAAAGAACAGGTTCTGGTGAAAGGCCGAGGTGGCTTTGACATGAAGATATGACGTTCGCAGGCAGGATGCGATGTATTTATGCTGTATGGAAGCATAGAATGGACGGACGAAAATGGATATAATGGAGATTATCCTTTTGATTGCGGGGGGAGTTATATTTGTGCTGAGCTTCTTTATCCCGGACAAAAATAGGGCAGCCGCGGGCGGGCTGTCGCAGGAGGATGTCAGAGCGATAATAGACCGGGAGCTGGAGGCGTTGCGAAAGTCTCTGGACGAGGCCGCGGAGGAGTCGGTAGTCGGGGCCATGGAGAAGACGGAGCGGTCTTTAGAGAAGCTTTCCAATGAGAAGATCATGGCGGTCAACGAATATTCCGATACGGTATTGTCGGAAATCCATAAAAGCCATGAAGAAGTGATGTTTATGTATGATATGCTCAACAACAAGCATGCCAGCCTGAAGAATACGGCAGCAGAGGTGAACCGGGTCGTAAGGGAGGCCGGGGAGGCCATGGAGGCTCTAAGGCGGCAGATGGAGGCAGGAGACGCAAAGGACGATGAACAAGCGCTTCTTTTGTCTGCGGATGTTGAGAAAGCGATGGCTGAGGCCGGAACGGCCAAAGAGCAGGAAGAGAAGCAGGCAGCCGCCGCGGAGATGGCGGAGGATGTGGCGGCGGACAGCGAATATGGAAGCAATAAGGAAAGGATCAGGTCGCTTTACCGACAGGGGAAATCCGTGGCAGATATTGCCAGGGAACTGGAACTGGGGGTTGGGGAAGTAAAACTGGTGATTGATCTGTTCCAGGGTTGACGGAAATGAGGAAATAAGTGAAGCTGAGATATCAAATGCGTGGATTGGGAATTGGAATCATCGTGACTGCGCTGCTGATGGGAGTGGTCAAGGGGGAGAAGCTTCCTTTAAGCGATGCGGAGATAAAGGCCAGGGCATCGGAGCTTGGAATGGTGGAGAGCGATTCCATCAGGCTCTCGGATATTTCGAATAAAACACCCTCATCGGAGGGGCGAAAAGACCCGGAGGGAGAAAGCAAAGCTTCGGGGGAGAGCCAAAATCCCTCCCAGGGGGGCGCAGAATCCTATGGAGGAGCGGGTGATTCCGAACCGGGCGGCGGGGACAGCTCCGGCGCAGCTGAAGCAAAAGACCCTGACGTGGGAGACGGTTCCGGAGAAGCAAAAGACCCTGACAGAGGAGACGGTTCCGGCCAAGGGACAGATCCTGACAGTGAGGACGGCACTGGCGAAGCGGCAGATCATGACAGGGAGCCTGGTGGGGGCACTGCGTCCGATGCGGATGGGGAGGCAGCGAATCCCGCTTCCGGTATGGAGGCCGGGGATGGCCAAAGTTCGGAGACTGACGAGGACATGGTCACTGTGGTCATAGAAGAGGGGGTAACCTCCTATAGCGTCTGCCAGCTTCTGGAGGAACTGGGCCTGGTGGAGGACGCCGACAGCCTTGACTATTATATCTGCTCCAATAGCTATTCCAGAAGCATCCTCCAGGGCACATATAAGATCCGCAAGGGCACGGAGCCTGAGGAAATCGTGAGGATCATTATGGGAAACAGATGAAATCCGGGATGAATTTCGATATCATTTTTTGACAATACCTCTTGCATGGCAGGAGGTATTGTGTTATAATGCAGAATGTTGGAAAGCGCGCAGCCGCGCTTTTCGGAAGCTGCCATACACGGCAAAAATCACGCAGGCTGATCGGGCAATGGTGCCCTGTGAAATGAATGACCCTCATTTCAGGGTAGTTGCCGGAGGCTGCCGGGTTAAAACGCGGATCCGGCAGGGAGGCTATGCGGAAGAAATCAACCAAACGGAGGTAAGGACATGAGCGTTATTTCAATGAAACAGCTGCTTGAAGCAGGTGTCCATTTTGGACATCAGACCAGAAGATGGAACCCTAAGATGGCTCCCTATATCTTCACTGAGAGGAACGGCATCCACATCATCGATCTGCAGAAATCCGTAGGCAAGGTAGATGAGGCTTACAGAGCCGTATCCGAGATCGCCGCACAGGGCGGCACCATTCTGTTCGTGGGTACCAAGAAGCAGGCCCAGGACGCGGTGAAAGTCGAGGCGGAGCGCTGCGGCATGTACTATGTGAACGAGAGATGGCTGGGCGGCATGCTGACCAACTTCAAGACCATCCAGTCCCGCATCGGAAGGCTCCATGCTATTGAGAAGATGTCCGAGGACGGAACTTTTGACGTGCTTCCCAAGAAAGAAGTCATCAAGCTGAGGAAAGAGTGGGAGAAGCTGGAGAAGAACCTGGGCGGTATCCGGAACATGACCCGGGTGCCTGACGCGATCTTTGTAGTAGATCCCAAGAAAGAAAGAATTTGTGTGCAGGAAGCCAGAACTCTTGGTATTACGCTGATCGGCATTGGCGATACCAACTGCGATCCTGAGGAACTGGACTACATCATTCCCGGCAATGACGATGCCATCAGGGCAGTGAAACTGATTGTCTCCAAGATGGCGGATGCTGTCATTGAGGCCAACCAGGGTGAGGCTGTGTATACCGAGGAGGCTGCGGCTGCAGAAGCTGGTGCCGCCGAGGATATCGAGGAGATTGCCGCGCAGGATGCGGAATAAGGCTGCTTGGACGATATTGAAAGATAGATGAAACAGGAGGATGATAAGAATGGCAGAGATTACTGCAGCAATGGTCAAGGAGCTCCGTGAGCAGACCGGCGCCGGTATGATGGATTGTAAAAAGGCTCTGAATGAGACCAATGGAAATATGGAAGAGGCCGTGGAGGTTCTGAGAAAGAGCGGACAGGCCAAGGCTGTGAAGAAAGAGAGCAGGATTGCGGCCGAAGGTATCTGCCGCATTGCCACCGATGGCGACAAGGCAGCGGCGGTGGTGGAGGTGAACTCCGAGACCGATTTCGTGGCAAAGAACGAGACTTTCCAGCAGTTTGTAGAGGCAGTGGCTAAGCAGGCTGTGAAGACCCAGAGCGCTGACATTGATGCGTTCTTGGAGGAGGCATGGATTGAGGACGGCTCCAAGAAAGTGAAAGAAGCTTTGGTGGACAAGATCGCAGTCATCGGTGAGAAGCTGAGCATCCGCAGATTCGAGAAAGTGAATGCAGCAGAGGGCTGCGTGGCTACGTATGTACATGGGGGCGGTCGTATCGGCGTCATTGTTGAAGCGAAGACCGATGTGGTGAATGATGCGGTGAAAGAGGCTCTGACGAATCTCGCTATGCAGGTAGCTGCCCTGAATCCCAAGTATGTGGCTACCTCGGATGTGTCTGAGGAGTACAAGGCCCATGAGAAAGAGATTCTTGCCGCGCAGATCGCTCAGGATCCCAAGATGGCCGGAAAGCCCGAGAAAGTCATCGAGGGCGCTGTTATGGGCCGTCTGAACAAGGAGCTGAAAGAAGTGTGCCTGTTAGAGCAGGTATACGTAAAGGCAGAGGACGGCAAGCAGACCGTGGCACAGTATGTGGCACAGGTGGCAAAGGAGAACGGCGCGAACTTAAGCATCAGCAGATTCGTGCGCTTCGAGACCGGTGAGGGTATCGAGAAGAAGCAGGAGGATTTCGCGGCTGAGGTTGCGGCGCAGATGAACGCATAAGGCGAAGTTTGCCTGGTTATTTTGAATGAAGAAACCCTTGTGAATGGTGTGGGAATGCCATTTGCAGGGGTTTTTTAATATGTGATATCATGTAAAAAGTTGTGATGGATATTGTTCGTAAAACATGATAAAATAAATAAAAAAGAATATGGGAGTTGATTTTATGCTAGTCAGTACAGATAAAAAATGGGATTATGCATTAGGTATGATTAAAGTAGACGGATTAGAGCCATCCCCAGAATTTAAAAAATTAATTGAAAAAGAAAGTCGTGGAGAAATGACCACCGAGGATATGCGTAAAGTTTTGGACAAAAAATATAAGATGAAAGAATAAGGACAATATTATGAAAGATCCATATTTATATCCACATACAGATATTCTGAAGAATCTTGCTGATATACGGGACAGGGAAATGTTATCGTGCATGGAAGCAGAATATACGAGTATACGGCTTGCGGAACTTGTGACAGGAGAATCCGTCAGCCGTTTTGATTTTGCAACGCTTTGTGATATGCATCATTATATTTTTCAGGATATTTATGAATGGGCAGGAAAAATCAGAATTATAAATATTGAAAAATCAGAGCCAGCCTTAGGAGGTATTTCAATCGAGTATTCTGATTGCTTTGACATAATAAAGGATGCCACATATGTCTTAGATAAAATGAACCACTACAATTGGGAAAAGGCATCTCTTGATGAAGTGGCAGAAATATTTTCAAAATATTTAGCTGAGCTTTGGAAAGTACATCCATAGGGATATCTGCTGATCAAATCAAAGCAGAGCAGATTTATGCGGGAGATTTGAACGGCAGGTTTGCGTATTTTCGGAAACAGGTAATATGTACCGGCCAGCCGGGGAAATGTGTCATGAGCATTACGGCTAATACCCGGTATCGGCTGTGGGTCAACGGAAAGCCAGTGTTGTCCGGTCCCTGTAAAGGTGATTGGTACAGCCATTATTATGAAACAGTGGATGTGACAGAATACTTGACAACAGGAGAAAATGTATTTGCAGTCCAGGTACTTTTTCTGAATCCTTATGATGTGGGAGAACAATATGGCAATGAGCGCACTCCGATTCTGGCGGCTGTTTCCAGCCCGGTGGGGCATAGGCTTGCTCTGGAGGGAAAGATCTGCGGTTTGGACGGAGAGTGTCTGGAGGAACTGACAACCGGCACGGCAGACTGGCAGGTATACCTGGACAGCGCTTATTATATTAAGTGCAAAGAAATCAATTGTAATTCCGGCGGCTTTTGCGAGGACATTGACTTCCGTAAGGAACCGGTGGGATGGAAAGAAACAGGGTATATATGCCGGAAAGCAGAGCCGGAAGAAAAAAGAAAAGGATGTTGGTGGGACACAACTGCTTTGGAAACTGTGTTACCAGGAGATTTTGAGCGTGCAGTCGGATTTCTTGGCAAGTTTCAGGTAAAGGAGCGGCCTATTCCGCTTCTCTTTGAAGAAGAGGGAATACTGACAGAGGAACTGGGGACAGAGGCTTTTGGCAGGGGAGATATACAGCAGAAATGGATTCAAATAGCGCCTGGGCAGAAGGAGCGGATAGTATTTTGCAGAGAGCGTGTTACCAATGCTTATATGCGTTATATTTTCAGGGGCGGACATGGTGGGAGAGTCAGATTTACTTACTTTGAAAAATTCGTAAAGGAAGGAGAAGACATTCCCCGGGATGATTATGAAAACGGAGTGATAGAAGGGATGAGTGAGGAAATCCTGCTGTCGGGAGAACCGCTTATTTTTGAGCCGTTCTGGGTACGTTCTTTCCGTTTCCTGGAGATTGTGCTGGAAGCCGGAGAGGAAGCAATTCATTTTTACAGGCCTGTTTTTCGCAGAACCGGGTATCCCATGAAGCAGATATCCCATATACGCAGTTCAGAACCATGGGTGGAGGAACTGTGGGAAATGTGTATTGCCACCCTTCAAAACTGTATGTTGGAGACCTATATGGATTGTCCTTTTTATGAGCAGATGCAGTTTTTGATGGATACCAGGCTTCAGGCGCTTTTTCACTATACTATAGATGGAGATACCAGGCTGGCGAAGAAAGCACTCTGGGATTTTCATTGTTCTATGACACCGGATGGCCTGATGCATGGGAAATATCCAAGCAGCTTTCCGCAGATTATATCCACTTTCTCTTTATACTTTGTATTTATGCTGAGAGACTACTACTGGCAGACGGGGGATAAGGCTGAAATAAAACGGTATCGTAGTGATGTGGATACTATTTTGGAATATTATGACAGAAAAGTAGGGGAAAGCGGACTGGTAGAGAAAGTGGGGTACTGGCCCTTTGTGGACTGGCAGGAAGCATGGGCAGATAACGCAGGAGTACCTGCAGCTGCAACCGTAGGGCCATCTACCATACATAATCTGATGTATGCTTATGCACTGCAGTGCGGGGCGGAATTGGCTGAGGCAACCGGAAGGAATGGCCTGAAACAGGAATATCTGGACAGGCAGCAGGCTGTCTGTAGAAAGGTACAGGAGCTCTGCTGGGATTGGGAGAGAGAAATGTACAGGGATGGCCCGGAATTCCGGCAGTATACCCAGCATGCCCAAAGCTGGGCGGCGCTAAACAGGATGGGGACTGAGGAAGAGAGAAAGAAGATGCTGCGGCATGCCATGAGGGAGACAGATGTGATTCCCTGTTCTTTTTCAACCAGCTATGAATTGTTTCGGGCATTGGAGCAGGAGGGCATGTATGAGGAGACGAGGAAGCTGATGGGCCGTTGGATTGCTTTGAGGGAAAAGCATTGTACCACATGTCCGGAAGAGCCTGACAAAGGGCGTAGTGAGAACCATGCATGGAGCGTCCTGCCAATGTATGAAATGATACGGAAGCTGGCAGGTGTTGAACCGATGGAGCCTGGCTGGAAGTCGGTTCGGATATGTCCCCATATGGAATACTTGACAGATCTGCAGGGACAGGCAGCAACTCCATTTGGAACGGTGGAATTTCAGTATGAGAAGAAATCGGAAACGGGTGCTGTGTGTTATATAGTAGCTTTGCCGCAGGGTTTGAGAGGTGAATTCTGTCTGCCAGATGGGAGAACCAGACAGCTTACATCTGGAATGAATCGAATTGACGTACAGTCAAAATAGGGGAGAATTTTCTTCAAGGGAACCTATGACACCCCGGGCGTCTCCCACTGTGGCATCTATATGGGGGTCGGGATGATGATACTCTGTGGCGACCCTATCAGCTACGCCAACCTAAACAGCAGCTACTGGCAGGCCCGCTTCTATGCCTACGGACGCTTACCGTGAAAAGGAGGTTTTCAATGGCGATTAGCAAGAGCGCAAAAATCATGGCCGAGATCGAAAAGGTCAAGGGCAAAATCAGCGACCAGCAGGCCCGGCTGAAAGAGCTGGAACAGAAACACAAGGAGGCCGAGAACGAGGAAATCGTGGACATCG
>CATKYJ010000028.1 GCA_949840885.1 uncultured Acetatifactor sp. | reverse complement strand
AGCTGGGTCTCTTCCAGTTTGGTCACGATAAGCCCCATGCCATAGCACCGTTTGCTCAGGCTGAAGATCCGCTCCACTTCAATCCTGTCTGTATTGTCCTGGTATTCCTGTTTCCTGCTTTTGACGGAGAGCACAGCGGCCGGCCTCCCCAGATGGGGGCCGGACAGGCGTATCCCGTGCCCCTTGCAGTACCTGCGGTTATCGCGCGTCCTGTATATCTGGTCTGCCAGGACCCTCTCCGGATAGTGCCCGGTACGCTTTTTGAAGCGTTCCACAGCCTCCTGCAGGGTGGCCCCCTCGTTATAGGGGTCAAAGGATATCCTCTCGATTCGTCCATACCCCTCCGTGTCCAGGCTCAGGTCGAATTTGGCACCGAACTCCACAGGGGCCGTGGCCTTGCCCCGGACTATGGGGCGCAGCCATGGCTGGCTGATGCTCACGATGCGGTCAGGGACGGAATGCACCTTATGGTCGTACATGTACTTCTGCTGCCCATACATCTTCAGCATGGTCAGGAACTTCGGGATGTCCTTCCTGTCCGGAACAAGGCCATCCGACATGAACTGCTCCAGGTATCCGATGTCCCGGCGTACATACCCCAGCTGCTTACGGATCGCTGCCCGCACTTTCTTTGCCGTATGCTTCCTGCACTTAGCGAATGCCAGATACTCTTTCCTAGCCTGCCTCCTGTAGCGCCTTGGCAGGGGCAGGCCGTAGCAACGGCAGAAACGCCCAATCATCCTCTCAAGGAACTCCCTGCCCTCGTTGAGCAGGGAGATGTCCTGGGGATAGCGGATATGGGCCGGCGCGCAGGTCGCATCGAGGGTCAGGGTCCCCTTGTTCCCCGGTTCCTTTTCCGGGCTCCCTCCTTCAGTGGAAGAACCTGATGAAGGCGGCCCTTTGCGGTCATCTTTCCGGGAAAGCACGGATTCGTTGGCCTCCATGACCATCTCCATGGTGATGCGCTTGCGGAACAGCACCAGCGTGCTGGCATCGAACGGAGCCTGTTCCTGATAGCCGGGCAGACCATAGAAGCGTTGCAGGTATGGGTTCTCTGCAATCTGCTCCACGAGTTCCCTGTCAGAGTACTGGAACTTCGTCTGGATGATGAGTGCGCCCAGGGCCATGCGCAGGGGTTTCGCGACATTCCCTGTCCCGCTGGGGAACAGGCCAGCGTATTTGGTCTCGAACTCATCCCATGGGATGCTGTCGGCCATCTTCACCCATCGGTTGTCCGGGTTCATATGCAGCCCCATGGGCTGGTTGAAGTCAAGGAAAGAATGCTGGGTTCTGTCGGTTGGTCTGTACATGGCTTTTTGCTCCATTCCGCGGTAGGATTCGGGGTAAAACTGCAAGGAAAATCGATGCCTGGAAACAGAACCCCTGCAATTATTTTATCATAAACATGCCAGAAAGTCAGTAAAATCAATGATTTTGGGACTTAAAAAGCAGACACTAAATAGCTCTTTACTTTTTCTTGTATCCGCTGTCTCGTTCCCAGGGCCATTCCCGCCCACCTCGTCATGATAGCCAACAACAAAAATATCGCCCTTTTTAAACTTTTCACTCCTTTCAACTACAATTGAATTCAATCGGATATCATACTCTGCTTTTAGCTTTAGCAGCGGATTTTCCAGTTTTGGATTTGAGGTTCCTTAATTCTCATTTGCCGTGGGGTAAAGAGCATTTTCTCTTTCAAGATATTCATACATAGCAATGCTATACCTCAAAAAATCAAGATCTTTCATTGAAAATGCATTCTTTACACCCTGCCTCACATTCAATAAATCCTGAAGTGTATCACCAATTATAAGAAGAGGAAAAGCCACAATGCCGGAAAGTATTGCGGCAATTACTTCGGCGGGATCACCCATGTCAATATTCCCATATACGTCTTTAAAAAAACTGGTTACAGTTTCTACCCCCTCTGGAATTTTTACAGAGTGCTTCTTATTCACCTCTTTTGCAAGAGCAATCAAATCGTTAATGTCTTGATTTTTAAGTCGTCTGATTAGCATGACTGTTTTAGTTTTACTTTCATTAGAAACAAAACGCATACCAAGCTTATAGTAATCCCATCTGTCAAAACGTTCATATAAATTTTTAGCCTCTTTAGAATCACCAAGCATTATAACATGTGTACCCTTTTGTTCTATATTTTGTCTGTTCTTTTTATACTCCTCCATATCCATTCTGCTAGGATACGGTAAATCATCGCCTATGTTCTTTCTATTGTCATTTAGTATATCCAATAAATAGTCCGCAATTTTTTCGTCTCCTTTATTATATACAATCAAAATTGGTCTCTGATAAAAAAACCTGACTTTCTTTTTTTCTTCCTCATTCTTTACCTTTTTCTTTGCCTCATCTTCTTTTTGTTTTTTAATAAAATCGTTAAAGTTTTCTTCCCTGCTCCAGTCTGGTTTCCAATTATCTAAATCTAATGACTCATCCGGAATCGGTAAAATGTTTTGAGGATTAGCGGTAATATTCTTTAATTCCCTATATCCCACTTTTGCATCTTCAGCTTTCAATTTATCCGGATTTCTCATTGCTTTGATATAGAGGCCACTTAGAATCTGCGTATTCAAGACAGAATTATAATCTGAATTTACTAGATTATGAAAAAGCCTGACCGCATTTTCTTCATCACCTATACGTAAATATGCAAAGGCGCACAGTTCGACAACGTCAGAAGCATTACCTGAATACCTTTCAGCCGTTTTAATCAGCTGATCTGCTCCATAAGAGTCGTTATTGCTGTTTAAATCCAATAGTTCTAAGTATTCCAGCGCCCAAGCAGATGTTAATACATCATGTTTTAACAGATTGAACTGATTCAGCTTCGAGTATTCACTAAAAGCATCTACAGCACGCTTTTTATAGCGCTCTTTAATATCCGCATCCGTCCTGTACATATCACTTCTGTAAATGCTATTTGCCGTACTTCCAAGTTGATACCAAAACACTGGATAAGCACTAAAAAAAGATTTCATTGATTCCAGACTATTATATCTTTTAACGGGATTTGATTCCATCAGCGTTTTGTTATATTCCGTTATCTGCTTTGATGTAAGCCGATATTCATCTGGAAATTCATATTTATCTGCCAGGCGCCAAGCAGTCTCAAACAACTGCTTCTGCAAAGCGTTTAAATGCAACATCCTGTTTTTCTGAATCTCCCATTTGGACTTTTCGTATCTTATCTCATATTCTGATTTATTTCTCCGATAATTCATGTATCCAATACCGACCTGTGTAGCAAGAGTAACGCCCATAGCAATCGGATTGGAAGTGGCAAAGATAGCCCCAACATTCGGAACTGCAGACCAAATTGCGTTTTTCAATTGATGCTGATATTCCCTTTCAATAAACTCAGTATCTCCGGCATCAATCTGGAAACTGGTAATCTCATCCATGATTTGTTTGATCACGTCCAACAATGCTTCATCTTTAGGCATTCTTTCAAGGTTGAGATTGTTTATTATGGTATCATATTCCTGCTTCATAATATTGACATCATTATAATCAATTATCTGCGAAATGGAAACAGTCCATAAATTTAAAGCATATGCGGCTCTTAATTGCACGTTCTTTTCTTCGTTAAGCATTTTTACACCTCCTATATGTCAACACTCATTACAATTGGCAGATGGTCTGATATATTTTTTCTATAATACGAAAAATCACCGCCACAGTATTTGTTTACTGCATCTATTGTTTCATATGATACACTGTTAAATTGTGATAGCTCCGGACTATATGTAAAATGATCATAATTGTTTCTATACCGTGTATCATTATCTGAATCGTTTTCACTGTCAGACTTCTTTAACGTGGTCAACTGATCTTGTACCGTCAAAACTTGAGCCGTCTTCTTCCCGTCACTATATGTAAATACTTCTGACAGACATGCATTTTTTGCTTGCACGAGTGGGCTGAAAATATTTAGGTTATAATCTCCCATTGCAATGGTATAAGCTACTCTGTTTTGCCCATACCTTTTTTGGCTAATTTCAGGATATATACTCTGCACAATCGTATCAAATTCATTTTTTCTTTTATTTATTGTTGAAGTTGAGTTGTTCCCACAATATATATGAACATTCACCAAACGCAATTCAAAGAATCCTCCATAGAGCGGCTGCAACCGTATATAATACGGTGTCCTGGCAAAAAAAGAGCAGTCCACATTAACATCATTAGATAACGAATTTATTATTCTGGGATCAAAAATTCTAATTTTTCCCATCTTAGAATATTCCAATAACTTAAATCTTTTTTTATTCCAAAGATACGCATAGCCTTCGCCTCTGTGATCTTTAGGCATCTTATCGGGCTCTGTGGATTCCCTCGGAGAATCCCAGCGAGAATCCCAATCATATAGATTATATTTCACACACTGTTGCAGTTCTTCCTGCATCCTTAAAATGCCCTTGCCTTCACTTAAAATCTCTTGCAATGCAACAACATCCAGCTTTTCCTCTATTATTATCTCTGCAATTTTTTCAAAGTCCTTTTTTGAATCTAAACTCCAATTATTCATATTAAAAGAACCAACTTTATATTGCACCTTTTCACCTCTATTCTACAGCCCTCTAAAGCTCCTTGCTTTATCTTTGTGGTAAACCAGCGTAAGTAACCGCCAAACTAATTGCAGAAACACTTGCTTCTAAAAAGGCGAGTAAAATTTCTCTTTATATACATTAGCATTATATTTTCCTCCATCGTTCAAATACTCTAATGAATTAGTTCTGCCATTATTCCCATTCTCCAGAAGCGAACTGCCTGACCAATGACCCATATAAAAATTATACAACAAAAGGATAAGGCTTGCAATATGCTTTCCAGTGCCGCATTGTCAGCACGAACCTGCAAGGGCTGCATTGTATCAATTTCGGTGTTGCGATGTTTCCATACACCTGCGGATAGTTCCCCGATAGATGCCTAAAATTCCTATCGTTAAAATTTGCACCCAAACTCATGCATGGGTGCATTGTATCAAATTGTGGTACACAAGCCAAGATGCATTTCCGCTCTTGGTTTCGTTTTCTCATAAATAAATATACATATTGTGAAAACTTCATACATAGTATTTGTTGTATTTTACTATGTACGAAGTTATTGAAATATGCTATACTTTCAAGTAAGGTGGCAAAGGGTTTCCTCAAATATAGTTCCTAATCGGTGTAAACGAAAGGAAGTGAACATATGCCAGCAAATGAAGCCAAGAAAAAATATGACCTACAATATGCAAAAGACAAGTTAAAACGTATTCCTCTGGATGTCAAAAAAGAAAAATATGCGGAAATCAAGGCCGCTGCCGAGTCTGCAGGTGAACCAATCAATGGCTACATTAAAAAGGCCATTGATGAACGCATGGGGCGATCTGCTGCCAGCCAAGGGGCAACACAGCAAACGACAAAGCTACAATCTCCCAAACCGCACACCTCAAAACCGGAAAAGTGCTACAAACCATTTGCTGAGGCGGATGCTGCCAAGGTAAATCTACAGAAGCTTTGGACAAGTGTCCGCTATCAGCTTGACATAAGCCAGGCATTTGGAGCAGATGTACTTGCCGAGCTTCTGGAAAAGGCAAGACAGCTGTTTGATGATCCAAGGAAATGATGGAAGCCGCAGAGATAGCTGTTCGGAATAACCACCAAATGCACCTATCTTCCGTCCATCAGCAACAGGCCTACTTTTTATTATCCAAAAAAGAAACAGCAACATACTAAAGGCTGCTGCCTGCTCCGAAGAATAGGCAACACCAAACCACATACAATAACCATGAAAGGAAGTGTTACTATGACACCAGCATTGGCACAAGAGAAATCCTATACCATTGATGATATCTACAATTTGCCGGAAGGCAGCAGGGCCGAACTGATCGACGGCCATATATACTATATGGCTCCACCCAGCCGAAAGCATCAAGACATATTATCATTCCTTCATCTGGCAATCGGAAACCATATAGCTAACAATAACGGCGAATGCAAAGTATACCCCGCCCCCTTTGCCGTGTTCCTATTTGCAGACGATTCTAATTATCTGGAACCGGATATCTCCGTAGTCTGTGTTAAGAACAAACTAAATGACCACGGATGTGTCGGCGCTCCTGACTGGATTATAGAAATCGTTTCCCCTGGCAGCAGGCGAATGGATTATTATACAAAATTATCCCTATACCGTTCTGCCAATGTGAGGGAATACTGGATTGTAGATCCCATGAAACAAACTATCCTTGTTTATGATATGGAACATGATTCAGCTCCCGCTATCTACTCATTTACCGATAGCATCAAGGTCAATATTTATGATGACTTATGGATTGATTTCCGGAAACTGGATTTATAACCCGGCAAAAGGCTTCTCCATTTCATTACCAAAAGGAAAAGGCATGTGCTCCCCTGCATATGCCTTTCAATCTACCTATGTGATTAAAATATCGTCCGTCTGCTTTCCGCGGCAAATTGACGGCAGCCTGAAAGCCACAGGCCCCCATCTGTCCACATGCTGCCTACCAGTTCAGTCGACAACATGTCCTATACCCCAGTCCAGAGCGGCATGAAGCAAGGGGCACTCCGCCTATATGTGCAGCGTCTCCCGAGTCTGCCTTATCTCGAATCCAGTTCTGGGGAGATGGGCGTTTTTCTGGCTGGGATGATGTCATATACCAAGATCTAGCCGATCATATGCCCGCCCATTCTGTCCCTGAGCCTCTTCACGGATGTAACTCTTTGTCAACAGCCGACATCTATGGCCTTGCACTACATGTCTTTCAATATGACCACGTTTAACAACAGTTCATAACAGTTTCACCCTCTGTGGCATAATCGATGCCGAAAACTTTTTGATAGGCCTTTGCAACAATAAGGCACCGGACGTGAAATCCATATTACCTGTCCGACATCTTTCGCAATGGTCTTTTCCTTATGGCTCTGTTCCCCAAGGCCAGCCTGAAACCTTGTGCATCCCACAACAGTCTATGGGCGCTTGAAAATCACGCGCCTATTTTTCACTATCATCCAAAAAATGTGACCTTTCGCCTCTACAATGGCCATTTTCTGTAGCAGCATAACTCATCCCCTTTCTGCCGGCTCTGTGACATATATGCGATCTACGCATACATTGATCTGGCAATTCTCACAGATAGCATCCAGGTCCTCCTGATCTACTATCTCCCGAGGGTAGCGGCACAGCTTGTCACAGGCCTGGACCGCCATGCCAGTCAGTTCGTGCTGCCAGCTTTCAAGTTGGTCTGGACTCGTCCCGCTGTCCTCATAATCTTTCAACTTGCAGAAGCATCCATACAGCGCCTGACTGACCTCTTCCGTAATCGTCTCCCCGCACGCAGCCTCTCCCAGAAAATCCCCTGCGCCTGCCATCTACCGGATGCTTCTTTACGTGTGAGTCTGCCTATTATTGCACTGCGCCTCCTTTTTAGGCTTGTCCACCATCCTGGCTGGGATCCGTATTCCGGATCTCCTGCCTGGAATCATCATATGTCCTCTACCGATACAACCACCGCCTCATCGTTGATGATCTTCACCGTCTGAAGCTTCCCATTGATTTCTTCCGTCCACCCATCAATCTCCAGTCCATACTGGTCCGCATACTGCCTGACCAGCGCCCTCTTGATCGCCAGCACCCTCTTTGGGGTCAGCTCCATGTCTGTTCGCGGCCATGCTGCCATAGTTTCCGCCATATGTATGCCTCCTTCCTATTTCCATTCCTATGATGCATGGGTTGTACTTGTTTCCGGATTCCTCACCTACTTTTCCGATTCGACTTCCATTCTGAAGAGAACATGGATATGTTCCCTGCTGCCATTCGTGACCAGCTTACGACATTGTAACTGCCCTCTGCGGCCCAGGCTGCTTCTTCCAGGCTGCAGATCGTAAGTGGCTGTACGGCGGGACAGAGTAAAGCGCTACGGCATCTTAAAAATCTAAGAAAAGGGAGGGAATACCTCATTGGAGATCCATTATTCCAAACAGGCAGAAAAATTCCTTAAAAAACAGAATCCGGCGACCAGAAGCCGAATCCCGGATGCCATCCACAGCCTGCCGATGGGCGACATCAAAAAATTGCAAGGCAGAAGCGGCTATCGTTTAAGGGTCGACAGCTATAGGATTATTTTTGATAAAGACGGAAATATATTATACATAGAAAGTATTGATAACCGCGGACAGGTCTATAAGGAGGTTTAGCATGACTACAGTAAAAGAACAAATCATGGACGCGATTACAGTGATGAGCGACTCGGATGCAGAAGAATTCTGGAAGATAATCTTAAGGAAGTATGCGCCGGCCGCATGGGAAGACATCGAAGAGGTAGAACCCGATGAAATCGATCTGCAGATGCTGGAGGCTATCGAAAAGGATCCCGACTGAAGGAATTCACAAAAGAAAGCGATATCGACTGGAATAGTTGAAAACTTGACGAATAAATGGAATATAGTATAATGAGGTCGTAAGGACAGAAGTTATACTGAATGAAAGCAGAGGACAGAACGGGCAGCCGTCGCTCAAGTTAGAGATATCGGAACAGTCACCCCATCTATTTCATTCAATCTCCTAAGGCCTCGCAGCAATGCGGGGTTTTTTTCGTACCTATCGGAAATTGTTGCAACGTCGCAACTTCTGCACCATGACAATATAATATGCTTACCTGGGCAGCTGGGAGGGCGTGCAGCCATTCGTTCCGAGTCTTGCGGAAAGAGTGGTGCTTATGAGTACATATGAGGAATTCATGGTCATCTTGACCGTGGCATTGCTGATTGTAGCGATTATGAATCTGAAAATAAGTAAGCCGCCCTGCAAGAATAAAATCAACTGAAAATTAGACACATGAAAGCCCATAGTCACTCCCTGTGCGAGAGTGTGGAGCGGAATAAAAAAGAAAAAAATAGAAAGGAAGATGAAATGCCTAAAATCAGATGCGCAATCTACGACCGTGTCAGTACGGAGCTGCAGGCAAAAGAGGGGCTCTCCCTGGATGCCCAGAAGCAGTCCCTTACGGACTACGCACTTGCACATGGCTATGAAATCGTAGATTATTATGCAGATGAGGGCCTGACCGCCCGCAAGAAGATGCAGAACCGCAAGGATCTGATGCGCCTGCTCCGGGATGTGGAGGCAGACCGGATAGACCTGATCCTGGTCACAAAGCTGGACCGGTGGTTTCGCAATATCAAAGACTACCATAACACTCAAGCCATCCTGGAAGCCCACCACTGCAACTGGAAGACCATCTTTGAGGAGTACGATACCTCCACGGCCAACGGGCGCTTCGCCATCAATATCATGCTATCCGTCAACGAAAACGAATGCGACCGAACTTCCGACCGCATTAACTCCGTCTTCCAGTACAAGAAAGGCCGGAAAGAGCACCTGAACGGAAAGCCTGCCTATGGCTACACTTCGGACAAGGAAAAAAAGCTGGTCAAGGATCCCGCCACGGAGCATATTGTCAACGACATCTTCGGGCAGTACTTCACCACCTACTCCAAGAAAGCCACGGTGCAGTACATACTCTCCAAGTATGCCAACTCCCCCGACTGCCCTACCATGTACCAGGTGAACCGCATATTGAAGAGCGAGACCTATACGGGCCGGATGTACGGCATTGAGGATTATTGTCCGGCATACATCACTGCAGAGCAGTACCGGAACATCCAGTCCATCAGTGACTCCAAGATCATCCCGCACCAGACGGAGCCTTTCCTCTTCTCTTCCATGGTGAGGTGCCCGGTCTGCGGGAAGAACATGAACGGCTTCGTGAAGCGCCAGCGCCTGAAGTCCGGTGGTATCTCCGAGTACAAGCGTTACCGCTGTGGTGCGAAGTTCACGGAATACCACAATGGCGCATGCCTGTCGGAGTCCGTTATAGAGGAGTACCTCCTGACCCATGTAGAGGACGAGGCAAACGCAAAGATAAGGGAACTTTCCAGGAAACAGAAAGAGCTGCTGCAGAAGCCGGACATGTCCGCCGCCATCCACGCGGAGCTGGACCGCCTTAATATCATGTATCAGAAAGGGAGAATCAAAGAAGCATACTATGACGAGCAGTACGCCCGCCTGTCCGAAAAACTGGAGAGCTGCAGTCCACTGGAAGAAGTAACCGCCTCCCTGGAGGCCTACAAGGCCATTTCCAGGAACTTTTCAGGGGAATGGCAGCAAATGTACCAGAACCTGGATATATGCCATAAAAAGTCCTACTGGAAAGAGATCATCCGACAGATTGAAGTGGATCCGGATACCCGCAGAGTATGCGGGTTCGGCTTTCGGATTTAGGGGTGCAGTAACATATAGTTTACTACCGTGAAATCCCCCTGCCCGCCGGAAAACGCTGCTGCCGTAGAACCGAAATCAATGCTCTGGTCAATATTCACATCCGCCCGCGGGTCAATCCCGTTCTTTTCCAGGATATACTCAAACACCATCTGGGGCATCCCGCCGGCTCTGCCGCCCAGCACATCCTTGCCTTTGAGCATATCCCAGGAAAAGTCCTCAATGGGCTCCCTGGACACCAGGAAATTTCCCGCCCGCTGGGTCAGCTGAGCGAAATTCACCACATAGTCCTCGGTTCCTCCCACATAAGTATAGATGGTGCTCTCACTGCCCATGAAGCCGATGTCCGCTTCGCCCGTCAGCACCGCTGTCATGGTCTTGTCGGCGCCGAAACCGGTCACCAGCGTTAGTTCGATTCCTGCCTCCTCAAAGTAGCCCTCCTCAATGGCCACATACATGGGCGCATAAAAGATGGAATGCGCCACCTCATTGAGCACTACTTTTGTCTTACTGTCCTTCGCCGCCCCTGCATCCTTTGTTCCGCAGCCGGTCATGGCCGCTACCGACATCAGGACAGCCAGGCAGACGGCACCTGCCTTTTTTATGGATAACCTCCTCATAGCTACCTCCATATGATTTTATAAAGTATCATATGAAAGAAAGCCTGTCTATGTTACACTATTCTTCCCCGCCCATGTCCTTATGGGCGTTGCCCATGTCCTTATGGGCGTTGCCCATGTCCTTATGGGCGTTGCTCTCGGCTTTATGGGCTTTCTTTTTCCCCTGTTCCTGTTCGTCCCTGGCCAACTCATCTATCATTTTCTCGATCATCAGCTTCTTCAGGTATACGTCAAAGCCCAGCAGGCAGATAAAGGCAAATTTATGGAGAAACTCCATATCCTCCTGGGGAGCCCCCTCAAAGGCCTCCTGGGCAACCTTATATTTCTCCTCTATGTCCGCTTTCATGGACTGGAGCATCTTCTCCTCCATGCCAAAGGCCTCCCTGTAGATGGCCTCCATGTCGTAGTCTTTCCCATTCTGGAAATAATGTTCCGTGATGGGTTTAAGGAGCGTCTGTATGTCATTGATGGACAGAATCCCCTTATAGTAATAGATGAACACCAGAAGCATCACATGCTCCCTGGAATATTTCTTCTTCACGGGGGGCGGCAACAGGTCGTTCTTTGCATAGTTATTGATCATGGTCTTGGTCAGGATCTTGTCCTGGCCGGGATATCTGGCAGAGGACTGCAGACGGCTGTCGATGAACGTGGTGACCTGATCCATGTACAGGTCAATATTGGGAATGTCCCCAGGGCTGATGTACTTCACCCTGTCCAGGCTTGCCAGTATGCTATTCAATATGTCGTCATTGTCTATTGTCATAACCGCTCTTCCTCGCTATGTTGGTGCTGCCGCTTTCTATTGTCCTAATCTACAGTAGAAAGCAAGTACAGCTTTCTATTGTCCTAATCTACAATAGAAAGCAAGTGCCGCTTTCTATTGTCTAAGTTCCATTATATAGTATTCATTACTACATGACAACATCTTCTTTCGAAATATTTTCTTAATCTTTTGCGGCTTTACTTTAGGACTTTAATATGATAAAATAAAAAAATCACAAAGCAGCCAAGAGGTGCCCAGACATGAACAAAAAGGTAAAAAGTGACGCAGTGGATTTCCTGTTCGATGCCATTCTCTGCTTGAAAGACAGGGAAGAGTGCTACAGTTTCTTCGAGGATTTATGTACGGTGAACGAGCTGATTTCCATCTCCCAGCGCTTTGAGGTGGCAGCCATGCTCAAAAACCACAATACCTATCTGGAGATTGCAGAGAAGACAGGGGCTTCCACCGCCACCATCAGTCGCGTGAACCGTTCGCTGAATTACGGAAACGATGGCTACGAGACGGTATTTGAGCGCATGGGCAGGAAGACCCCATCAGACCCTCAGTCTCCCACTGCATAAGAACCGGCCGGTGGAGATATCCCCAGGTTTCCATGCACGCAAAAAGCAGGCATGTCCCGAAAGGCATCCCTGCTTTTTCATTTCTATCTGCCGTCCTCATAGTCTGTCCTATGTACTTATTCAGGAAATAACTATTACGCTACGCGCTCTCCTCTGAGAAAGAAGCCGTCTCCATCCCCTGAAGCGCATCAGCCACCGCAGCCTTAGCTTCCTTTTGCATCTCTTTCATCTCCCGGCGGCCAGGCTTAGGCCGCTTTTCGGCATCCTGGTTCATATTGCATTTGCCCTGGAAAATGGCCTGCTCATCGATCACCAGGCAGTTTGTGGTGATGTCGCCGATGACTCTGGCTGTGGATGTCAGCTCCACCTTTTCCGGCACGTTTAGGTTGCCGTACACCTCTCCGCCGATGATGACTTTCTTTGCATCGATGTCGCCGTTGACGCAGCCGGATGCCCCTACGATCACGGTATCCGTCACTGTCACGCCGCCGTTCACCGTTCCGTCAATCCGGATTGCCCCCTCGGCCTTAAAGTCGCCATTGCACTCCGCATTCATTCCGATGATAGTTGAAATCTGTGTCTCGTTCTTCCTCATTTTCCCTTTCCTCCGCTTTTCATCAGCCGCTGATTTCCAGCACTTCCATGGGACTGATATAGACTCCGTCCCGCGTCATCTGGTAGCCCAGCCTGCTGTCATCACCTGTGACCACAAACAGGGTCGCCCCCTGGGTGACCGTCTCTCCCTGCCTTACCTTGACCTCGCCTGGGCACCTGTAGATTGTGGCATATCCATTGCCGTGATCCACCCAGACATTGTTTCCATACTCGGGATCCTCACTTACCACCATCACGGAGCCTCCTGCCGCTGCCACCACCATGGATCCGTTTGAAGCCGTAAAGATGCAGATCGGATTACCGTTTTCCTCTGCTGTTTCCTCCATGCTCGTCTTCCCGGTCAGAGGGAATTCCGTAGGCATGGTCTGCTTCTGCAGCTGTTCGGACAGTTCGGTCTCGCTCTGGGTCTTCTGGTTCACGGTTTCGCTGAGAATCCCTATTCTTTCGTTCAGTTCCTCTATCTCACCGCTTAGCCCGGCCACCTGACCCTCCAGCTGCGCCTTTTCCTGCTCCAGCTGCGCAATCTTATCGTTCTCCTCCTCGCTCTCTTCTTTCGTCTGCCGGAACTCGCCCGCCCATGCATCCTTTTCATACAAAAAGAACCCTATCAATGCGCCGATAATGGCACATTGAACAAGGATGACGATCTGCAGAATCCAGGGGCGGACACGAAACTGCCTCACTTTACTGTCCGTGGCATCGGATGTCACAATCACCACATGGTTATTCTTTCGTTTATGTCCCTTGCGTACCATAAATGTCACCTCCAAATAACCTTTTCATATTTCGCCATCCGGCCGCTCCATGCCGTGAATAAGGATATTCTACCATAAACACGATGCCACTTCAACGATAGGGAACGCATTTTGTTATGTTTCCACAAACAAAAAAGCTTGTTTTATGCATTTATACATAAAAAACGGCTTTTTAATACACATTTTCAACAATTATTTTCGTCTTTCTTGCACATATCCGACACTTTCTTCCACGAAAGCTTTCCGCCAAATAGATCCAGTGCACTCCCGATGGTAACGTTCAGGCGGTTTTTTCCTAGTTTTTTCAGCAGTTCAAGATCCTCATAGCTATGCACGCCGCCCGCGTAAGTAATGGGCTTTTTGCCCCAGGCGCCCAAGAGTGCAACCAGTTCCCGCTCAATTCCCTGCGCTTTCCCCTCCACGTCCACGGCATGAACCAGGAATTCATCGCAGTAGGTTGAGAGCCGCTCCAACAGCGCCTCATCCACCCTCTCCCTGGTCAGTTTCTGCCATCTGTCCGTGGCGACTCTGTACCCCTCCTCCGTCTTCCTGCTGCTTAAGTCCAGCACCAGCCTTTTGCTGCCCACAGCCTCCCGCATCCGCTCCAGATTATCATAGTCGATCTGACCGTTACGGAATACATAGGAAGTGACGATCACATGGGAAGCGCCTGCCTCCAGAAACTCTGCCGCAGTTTGCGGCGTGATGCCGCCTCCTACCTGGAGGCCGCCCGGATAGGCTCTTAAAGCCAAAAGCGCCTGCTCTTTCGTACCGGCATATTCCATGCTGTCCCGGGCATTAAGCAGAATCACATGGCCGCCGCGGATACCGGCGTCCCGGTAGAGTCCCGCGTAATAGTCCGCGCCCCGCTGCGCCACGAAATTCTCTACAGCCCCATTGTCCGAGTCGCGCAGACTCCCTCCCACGATCTGTTTCACACGGCCATTATGAATGTCAATGCATGGTCTGAATTCCATTTTCTGTTTGGATTTTCCTTTCTTTATATTTTCATTATTTTCAGCGTATAAAAATATTTTTTTGCCACATACTATTGGCATGTCAGTCATTCTGCGCTTATGGTGGAGGGCACGCCCAGCGGATTTTCCACTGTCCTGTAGGATTGCGCAGAATCGTCTGGCTTATCCTGATTAGCACAAAAAACAGGCAGCAGAATGGAGGAAACTATGAAAAAAGCAAAAAATTTCTCAGGAGCCAGAAAAATTTTGGCATTGGGGCTGGTTCTCGCCTATGTGTGCATGGCCACCGCCTGCACCAACAATGACAAAAAGGACAACAACTCCGACAGCATGGCCGGAACCAGCACCCAGGATTCCGGCTCCGGCGCTGCCGGAAACGGCACTGACGGCAGCAGTCCCGCCGGAAGTAATGAGGCAGGCACTGGCAGCTCTGCCCCGAACAATGAAAGCAGTGCAAGCACCGACAGCAGTTCCAATGCCGGCGGCAGCAATGCAAACACAACCGGCAGTTCATCCCAGGGACAGGACGATTCCCTGCTGGACGATGCGGAAGATGCTGTGGATGATGCAGTCAACGATGTCACTGAGGGCATCGACAATATCACGGACGACCTGACAGGCAACGGCGACAATGCTGCTGATGACAATGGTGCTGCCGGCAATGGCAGCGGTACGGTAAATGACGGCAATGCCACCGGAAATACCACCAATGGTTCCACTGACGGCACCGGAGCCGCACGCAGCGGCATGTACGGCCCCTCTTCCGGCGGTGCGGTAAGGTAATCCTTATCTCAGGCGCCTCCCCGGCATACGGCAATCCTGCCGCTAAGGGGTGCGCCTGAGAATGCCTTTTATGTCCTATTCTTCCCTGATGGCGCCGTCCCGATACGCCTCCAGCAGCTCTTCCAGATAGTAAATCTGTTCCTTGATCTCGGCTCCCACGTCCGTATCCGCCACCATCTTTCTGCGTATATAGGTCTCCACATCAATATAATGGGAGAACAGGTCAGACTCATTGACAATGGCCGCATAGGAGGACTCAAACGGCTCATGGGCCACCAGCTGCATGCCTCTGGAATTACATACCAGCGTATACCCTGCAATCCCCGTTTTCTCCTGGTAGGCCTTGGAAAAGCCGCCGTCAATGATAAGCAGCCTGCCGCTGCATTTGATGGGAGATTCACCATGGATCTGCTCCACGGGCACATGGCCGTTTACGATATGGGCCTCCCTGTCGTGGAGACCGAATTCCTCCAGAATGTGATCCACGGTCTCTTCCTTTTCCAGCAGCGCGTAATAGCTGTTCTTGCGCTCTTCGTGTGTCTCTTTTTCCTCTATGAAATACCGCTCAAAGGTAGCCATTTTATCCTTACCGAACACGGGCGAGCCTTTCCCTGACCAGATGTACCACATCAGATCCTGCCCCATGCCCCGCTCTTCTTCGTCCCTGGCGTAATATCCTCTCCTGGCATAATATTCCAAAATGTCATATAAAGCCTTGCCGCTATATTTTTTTCCGCAGACCTCCACGCTGGCGAAACTGCCGTCCTCCTCCATGGGCATACAGCCGTGGTAGAGGAGATTTCCATTATAGATTTTGTACAGGCCCCCCTTTGAGTACAGGAAGCGCACATGTCGCTGGAGTTTTTCGCAGTTCATGAAAGCCTGCTGCAGCCCTTTCATGACCTCCTCTTCCTCCAGTGTCAGCACAAAAGGGGCTTCCGGGTCTATGGTAGGAAAATCCATGTCACGCATGGTATATTCCTTTTCACCGATACGGATAGTCCCCCTCTGGTAATCAATCCGGTCAAGCAGCATCCGCTCTTCCATGCCAAACTCCGGATGGCGCCCGATGAGCTGTCCCTCCAGCTTGAACTGCAGGATGGCCATGGCCTTATGCATTCTGATGTCCAGATCCAAAGCCTTTCCGTTCCGGTTCTTGGCTGCCTTTACGCCGAACAGGCTGCAGTCCGTGTGCTCATAGACATCCATCACAAAAGTGGCCAAAGGTACCAGATTGATTCCGTATCCGTCCTCAATGGTGTCCAGATTCCCATAGCGCGCCGCTATCCGAATCACATTGGCGATACAGGCCATATGCCCGCTGGCCGCCCCCATCCACACCACATCGTGGTTCCCCCACTGCACGTCCACGGAATGATAGGCGCAGAGAGTATCCATGATGATATGGGGGCCGGGGCCCCTGTCATAGATGTCCCCTACGATGTGGAGGTGATCTATGACCAGGCGCTGTATCAGCTGGCTTAGGGCAATAATGAACTGAGGCGCCCTCCCTATCCGGATGATGGTGTGGATGATCTCGTTGTAGTACGCCTCCTTGTCATGGATTTCTTCCTTTTCCGTGATCAACTCCTCGATCACGTAGGCAAAATCCTTTGGCAGCGCCTTGCGCACCTTGGATCGGGTGTATTTTGAAGACACGCGTTTAATGATCTGTACCAGCCTGTGGAGGGAAATCTTGTACCAGTCCTCCAGATTATCCTCTTCCTTTTTGACGATCTCCAGTTTTTCTTCCGGATAATAGATCAGCGTGGCAAGGCTCTTCTTATCCCTGCTGCTGATTGTGTTACCGAACTCCTCATCAATCTTCTTGCGCACGGAACCGGAACCGTTTTTCAGCACATGGTTAAACTGCTCGTACTCCCCGTGGATATCCGTCAGGAAGTGCTCCGTCCCCTTTGGCAGGTTCATAATGGACTGCAGATTGATGATCTCCGTGGAAGCTGCCGCAACGCTCCGGTACTGCCTGGCCAGCACTCTCAAGACTTGGTTGTCTTTATCGCTCATGTACGTCTCCTCTTGGCCGCGTAAATATCTTTACACACTGATTACATCACTCATATCATACCTGCCAGCAGGCTTTCCGGCCAGGAACTTTGCAGCCTGTACTGCGCCCTTGCCAAAGACCGCCTTGGAGTATGCCCTGTGGGAAAACGTAATGACCTCGTCAGCCCCTGCGAAGATTACATCGTGGTCGCCGACTATGGTGCCGCCCCTGACGGCACTGATGCCAATTTCTTTCTCCGGGCGCTTCTCCCGCCTTTCGCTTCTGTCGTAGATATAAGAGTAGGTATTGTCCAGTTCCTCGTTGATGGCATCCGCCAGGGCGATGGCGGTGCCGCTGGGGGCATCCACCTTTAGCTTATGGTGCTTTTCCACGATCTCCATGTCAAAGCCTGCGGGCGCAAGGACTCCCGCCGCATTTTTCAAAAGCTTTAAAAGCAGATTGATGCCCAGGGACATGTTGGCGGAGCGCAATACGGCAATGGTCCTGGCCGCCTCCTCCACTTTCGCCAGCTGCGCCTCACTAAGCCCCGTGGTGCACAGCACACAGGGAAGCTTTTTCTCCACACAGTAATCCAGCATTCTGTCCACCGCTGCTGCCGTGGAGAAGTCCACCAGGCAGTCGGCCTCCACATCGCATTCCCTGATATCCGTAAAGACCGGATAGGGGTTCTTTCCCTCATCCCGCACATCAATGCCTGCCACCAGCTTAGCCTCCACATCCCCCGCCAGAAGCCCCGCGATGACTTGTCCCATTTTTCCGTTGCAGCCGTGCATAATAATCCTGACCATAATTTCTCCTCCTGCTTTTTCATTCCCGCGAGGGTCAGATACCCCGCTGCTTGCGGCGGGGTATCTGACTCATCACAAAAGGGCTCCCGCGTCAGAAAAAGCCCGACGAAGCAGCCCCAGTCGCATCATAAATATTACAGTATCCCAAACGTCCGCATGGCATTTTCCAGGCGTTTTGCATTGGCAGGCTCCATCTCCGTCAGCGGCCCCCGCAGCCCGCCCTCTATCATGCCCATCAGGCTCAACGCTTTCTTCACCGGAATGGGGTTGACTTCACAGAACAGGGCATTGCACAGTTCCATAGCCTCCAGCTGCATCTTACAGCTCCCCGCAGCATCCCCATCCAGGTATTTCTGACAGATCTCATGGGTCTGGGCAGGAGCCACATTTGCCAGCACGGAAATCACGCCGATGCCGCCCAAGGACATGATGGGAACGATCTGGTCATCATTCCCGGAGTAAATGTCCACCTTGCCTGCCCCAATGGCCGCCAGATGGGCGATCTGGCCGATGTTGCTGCTGGCCTCCTTGACACCTACGATGTTCTCCACATCCGTGCACAGCCGCAGGATAGTCTCCGGCAAAATGTTGCAGCCGGTCCTGCTGGGCACATTGTAGAGTATGATGGGAAGCTTCACCGAGTCCGCCACTGCCTTAAAGTGCTTGTACAGGCCGTTCTGGGTGGCCTTGTTGTAATAAGGGCTCACCAGCAGCAGGCCGTCCACGCCGAATTTCTCCGCCTCCTTTGACAGATAGATCGCGGTCTCCGTACAGTTGGAGCCCGTGCCCGCCACCACCGGGATGCGCCCTGCCACCACCTCTGCGCAGTAGCGGATGGTCTCCAGATGCTCCTCATGAGTCAATGTAGACGATTCTCCCGTAGTACCGCAGACTATGATGGCGTCTGTCCCATTGGCAATCTGAAATTCCAGCAGCTTCGCAAACTCCTCATAATTCACTTCACCATTGTCGCGCATGGGCGTAACGATTGCCACACCCGAGCCCTTAAAAATAGACATCTTCTTTCCTCCATTATTTTTCATTTCTCTATTGTACAGATTTGTCAGGTTCCGGATTTTCCTTTCGGCTGCCATGTCTCGATCCGGGATATCTCATCGGCCAGGGCGCAGACGTCTTCCTCTGCCTCTTTTCCGGTGAGGATAATATCCGTATCCTCTCTGCAGTCAAGCAGCGCCTTTAAGTCCTCCACAGACACGATCTTTTTCTCCACCAGCCTGAGCACCTCGTCCAGAATAAGCAGATCGCACTCCCTGGTGACCAGCACCTTTTTGGCAAAGTTCATCTCGTTTTTGATATTGGCAATCTCTTCCTGCTTCTTCTCCTCCGGGAGATTCTCGTAGTTCTCATCGGATTTCTCGAAGCTGAACAGCTTTATCTGGGGCTCCATCCTGCGCAGAAAGTCCTGGGATTTCATGCTGTTCCCTTTCAGGAACTGGATGACGACCACATTCTTTCCCTCCATGGCAGCCTGGAGCGCCCTGCCAAGAGCCGCGGGGGATTTGCCCCGTCCGCCGCCGGCATATATGAAAACCAATCCTTTTGCCATACCACACCTCGTTTCACCTGCAAAGGGAATTTTACGGACGGTTATAGCATACCACACTTTCCTGGTTTTGGCAAATCATTTGAACATCTTCACTGTTTCTGTTTCTATATTTCATCGTCCTCCAGCAGCTCCAGCTTGCTGACGGACACCTCAAAGGCCACTCTTCTCTCCACATTCTCCTCGTCCAGCTTTTTCATGTACTCGCGGCTCTGGATCCGGCCCCATACGGCACAGCGCTCCCCCACTTTGAAATTGTTGGCGTAACGGGCGTTCCTGCCCCAACAGATGCAGGGTATGTAATCGGACTTCCCGTAAGGCCTGTTCACCGCAAGCAGCAGGTCTGCGATTTCTCTCCCCAGAGGGGTCTTCCGGTAAATGGGCTCCTTGCAGATATAGCCGTCCAGAAAGATCTGGTTGGTCTTGGAACTTTCCTCCATCTCGTCCACAAAACTCACCTCTCTGGCAAATACGGAAAGCACCAGCCTGTTCTTGCGCTCTTCATGCCGGTTATAAGAGCGGAACTGTCCGTTCACGCATATCAGTTCCCCTGTATAGTCCGCCGACACATCCATCAGCCGCTCCGAAACCATGATGGGGATGGTGTCATAACTTTCGCTGAGCCGCTTGCAGCGCACGTCCATCATGTAGAAGCCTTCTCCGAAGATTTCATGGCTATAGGTAAATCCGCTGGAAATCTCTCCCATAACCGTCACCTGGTTGTTCTCAATTACCTTATCTGTCATTTTCGTTCTCCCTTCTTGTTTTAAGACTTTTTCCGGTAACACCTCCGGCGGGATCAAGTCGATTTCCCAACGGATGGATATTACTATTTATACAATAGAAATTGCCATTATAGTACAATTTCTCATCGCATACTTCGCCATTTTCTGCAAATTAATATTATTTTTCATTTCTAAATATCCGTATAACCGATAATCACGTTCCAAACCCTGATAATCCTTGCACCTTGGGGAAAATAGTGCTATACTGTAACAGTTTGAAAAATTGCTGAAAAAAGCCATCGGCAAAGATAGACATTTGCTGACAGCCTCCTATACTCACGAGCGGTAAAGTTTGCCATCGGTTTATGGCATCTGACACTCGCGAGTCAGGTAACTTGGCAAATATCAGCGACCGTCAGTGTAAATTCCGAGGCTGCCAGCGGCGCCACATCCACGCACAAGGCGCAGAAATGAGGTAGAACAAGTATGAGACAAAAAAGAGAAGATGTAAGGAATGTTGCAATCATAGCCCATGTAGACCATGGCAAAACCACATTGGTGGACGAACTGCTAAAGCAAAGCGGCGTGTTCCGTGAGGGGCAGGACGTGGCTGAGCGCGTCATGGACTCCAATGACATAGAAAGGGAGCGCGGCATCACGATCCTTTCCAAGAACACTGCCGTCATGTACAAGGGCGTAAAAATCAATATCGTGGACACACCGGGCCATGCAGATTTTGGCGGCGAGGTGGAGCGAGTGTTAAAAATGGTCAATGGCGTCATTTTAGTGGTGGACGCTTTCGAGGGCCCAATGCCCCAGACCAAGTTCGTGCTCCGGAAAGCCCTGGAATTAAAGCTTCCCGTCATTGTATGTATCAACAAGATCGACCGCCCGGAGGCCAGGCCGGACGAGGTGGTGGACGAGGTGCTGGAGCTGTTCCTGGAGCTGGACGCGGACGATGCCCAATTGGACTGCCCCTTTGTCTATGCCTCTGCAAAAACCGGCATCGCCTCCCTGGATTCCGATGGCAGCGGCTCCGATATGGAGCCTTTGTTTGAGACCATCGTAAACTATATCCCCGCGCCTGAGGGCGACCCGGATGCCGGCACCCAGGTGCTGATCAGCACCATTGACTACAACGATTATGTGGGCCGCATCGGCATCGGCAAGGTGGACAATGGACGTCTCACGGTGAACCAGGAGGTGGTCATCTGCAACCACCATGACCCGGACAAGCAGGCCAAAGTCAAGGTAAGCAAGCTTTATGAGTTCAACGGCCTGAGCAAGGTAGACGTAAAGGAAGCAGGCATCGGCTCCATCGTGGCCATCTCCGGCATTTCGGACATCCACATCGGCGATACCCTCTGCTCTCCCGAGGAGGTCGTGCCCATCCCTTTCCAGAAGATCAGTGAGCCCACCATTGCCATGCAGTTCATGGTAAATGATTCCCCCCTGGCCGGAATGGAGGGAAAATACGTCACCAGCCGCCACATCCGCGACAGGCTCTTTCGGGAGCTGAACACGGACGTATCCCTGCGGGTGGAGGAGACGGACACCACGGAGTGCTTCAAGGTATCCGGCCGCGGCGAGCTGCATCTGTCCGTGCTCATCGAGAACATGCGCAGGGAGGGCTATGAGTTCGCCGTCAGCAAGGCAGAAGTCCTCTATCATACGGACGAGAATGGCAAGCGCACGGAGCCCATGGAACTGGCCTACATCGATGTGCCCAATGAATTCGCCGGAGCCGTCATCGAGAAGCTGGGGCAGCGCAAGGGGGAACTTCGCAATATGGGCAGCATCTCCGGCGGCACCTACACCCGCCTGGAGTTCTCCATTCCTGCCAGAGGGCTCATTGGCTACCGGGGGGAATTCCTCACGGACACCAAGGGGAACGGCATTCTAAATACAGTCTTCGATGGATACGCGCCCTACAAAGGGGACATCCAGTACCGTAAGCAGGGCTCCCTCATCGCCTTTGAGGCAGGTGAATCCGTTACCTATGGTCTGTTCAATGCCCAGGAGAGGGGCACCCTATTCATCAGCCCCGGGGAGAAAGTCTATGCCGGCATGGTGGTAGGTCAGACCGGCCGCGGCGAGGATATTGAGGTAAATGTCTGCAAGAAGAAGCAGTTGACAAATACCCGGGCCTCCGGCTCGGACGAGGCCCTGCGCCTGGTGCCGCCCAGGATCCTGTCCATGGAGCAGTGTTTGGACTTCATCGATACGGATGAGCTTCTGGAGGTGACGCCGCATACCTTGCGGATCCGCAAGAAGATCCTGGATCCTACCCTGCGCAAGCGTGCTTCTTTCCATAAATAATGCTGCTAACGCAAGTCCCCCGGCAAGCGCCTGGGGGCTTGCTTATGTTTGTCTTTCCGTTCCTTTCTATGCATTGTTTCTACATATTAAAATAATGCTGCCAAATATGCTGAAACCATTTTCCGCTCCATTTCCACCCGGGGCAAACTCGAAACTCCGACATTGACAGAACCAAACTTACTTTAGATTACAAGACTTTCTGACATCCGCTTTTGCGGATGAGATTACTTTACCAAAAGTTGAAAGGAAAGTCAATAGGTTGGTGAAAAAAAGAAGAGCCTCTTCCGGCAGTCAAGCCTCTGCCAGGACTTCGCTCTTCTTTCCGATCTCCATTATCCTTTTCAATGCTCCAACATATTCTCAATAAAATCCCGGTCTTTTCCTATACATTGCTCTCCCGTCTTTAATCCTCGTTCCAAAAAACAGCCTGGCGTACATACCATTCTGTCCGGTACACAGGATTCAGAAAATATCCTTTCATATCCCCCTCCTGACCAACATTCTAATTCTGCGGCCACGCAAACTCCCTGACCCTGCGGTATTCCTCCCCGCCAATCTCCAAAATGGTCCCATGCTTGAATCCATATGGAAAAGAAAACATCCTGTCCGAACGCTCAAATTCTCCTCCGGCCAAATTCGGCGCTACAAAGGGCACATAGCCCTGTCCGGCCCCAGGTACCCCATAGTAATCCAGGAAAAGACACCATCTGCCGTCCTCAATGCGCACCGCTGTAGGCGCTTCATACTTGCCCTCCTCCAGCACAGCCATGCTTTGGTCAAACCGCTCCACCCTCCGGTACGGCCCTGTCACCTCCGGTGCCCGCAGTTCTATGATCCTGGCCGGATTGTGCTCATGCTTCAAAAACATGTAGTACATTCCCTCTTCCTCATATATGGCGGAATCGATCACCCCAATGCTCTCTTCCCGGTAAAGCAGAGCAGGCTTTGTAAACTGCCTGAAATCCCTGGTTCTGGAATAAAATATCCCTTTGGGGCCATATCCATTGTCCGCATGGGAGGAAGACCAATGCAGCACATAATCCCCCTGTTTCCTGTCATAAACCACGTCCGGCGCCCAGAGACAGCCAAACCCCGCATCTCCCAACTCCACAAGCTCCTGCTCTGTCCAGTGCACCAGATCCTCAGACTCCCAGTGGGACAGGCACTTGCTGCCGTTCCTGGACACATTCTCCCAGCTATTCTCATACTTCCCCCGCATGCCATAGGCCAGGCTCAGATCCGTTGCGAAAATATGGTATTTTCCGTCAGCCTGATTACGGACAATTGTGTGGTCACGCACACCCTTATCCCCGTAAAAGGCCCACAGTACCGGCTGGCCGCCGTTTACCGCCTCCCATGTAAATCCGTCCCGGCTCAGCCCAAAGTACACCTGCTCCCCGTCCGGGGTTCTTTTTTCCTTAAAATGAACAAATAAATATGCTCCCATGGCAGTTTTCCTCTTTCAACCTTTGAATTTTTCTTTCCTCGGCAGATTATTTCTAAAATTTTCCGCTTCTGAATTATCTTTTGCCGGCATTGCCTCCTTTCATATTTACTGCCGGTTGGTTACAGTATAGTCAAATTTGATATACCACAATGATATCATATCGTCTATGTCTGCACAACTGAGAATTCTCCTTAAAATACTCCCTCTAAATACCAAAAAATAGCCAGTCTGCCAATTCAATGCTCCAACATATTCTCAATAAAAATCCCATACCCCCTGGCCGAGTCCTGCACCAGCACATGGGTGACAGCCCCGATGAACTTCCCGTTCTGGATGATGGGGCTGCCGGTCATGAATGTGTCAAGAAAAGGACAAACTACTTTGACAGATTATTTCAATTTGTAACAGCTTCCCCTTAATCTCCCTTCTTTTTTCAATATTCCGTCCTCAACCATTTCTTTCAAAATCTTCAAGGCACGAGAATCTTTCACATTCAGCAGATTCTGGACTTCTCTATTTGTTATTATTCCTCTCTCTTCTATATATTGAATTATCTTTTTACGATTGTCATTCATTTTATCCGTACTTTTTATCCGTACTTTTCCGTACTTTTCCGTACTTTCCGTTACTTTATCCGTACTTTTTCCAATCCGCGTCTTATCAGGATACCGAAATAGATTGATGCGGAAGTTCCCAGCAATTTCCAGTAACTCTGGCTCTTCCAGCCCAAGTTCCTTACACCGCCTGATAATCCTCGGAATCCCGCTTCCCCAGTGCTCCATAATATTCATATACGTAAATGCATACACCAGTGCGCGATTCCTGGGTATAGAAATACCTTCTCTGATATCCTGCAATCTCAGACTTCCAAACAGCATCCCCGGAGAAGTCACTTCCACCCGGTTATCATACACTGCCACCTGAATGCTTGATGGGTGTAGATAGCTGCGATGAGCCACGGCATTGCAGATCATTTCCCTGATACAATCTGTCGGAAGTTCGTATATGTCTGTTCGGTATAATCCATTGATTTCCGAACCCATATTGATATTTCGCAGGACATACTCATAGGCTGCATCCAACTGCGCCACAATATCTCCGTCATATTCTTTCCGGTCGATAAAGACATCCCTTTCCGTTCCCTTGAATACAGCACATTGGATTGTTGCCTGAGGAAGCGAGTTGCATGTCATAAGCAGAAACGCATTGGTTGGGTAATATTTGTCTCCCTTTTTTACCAAAAAACCCCAGCTGAGCAGATTCTGTCTGGTTGGGCGATGGACTCTCTCCGCGGCCTCCTCTGACCTACAATGTTCTACCGCATATTGATACATCCTGTTACACAAACAATTAATCTCATCCTCCGTTACGCTCTCCTCAGGTGCTGCATAGGTCTGATCGAAGCAACGGTTAGCCCCTTCAAATTCAAGTTCTTTTATCACAAAAGAATCTGCTGGCCTAGTAGTTCCGGACACTCGGATATAAGTCCCCTTTTCCTTTCCCTTTGAGGTAAGATAATATGGTCGCTTGCCTCCTGGCATTATGTTCACGACAATCACTACTTTTTCCTCAATGGAGGCCAATGTCACAATAGGGGTAATCATCGGCGTACAGCTGTCACATATCGCCGAAGTAATCCCGTCCATAAGGGAAAAGACATTTTCCTGCTTGATTCCAACTACATTCAGTGTGCCGTTTTCCACACCGAATACAATTCTTCCGCCGCTGCCGTTTGCAAACGCGATTACCGTTTTCATGTAGGTTTCGCTTTTTTCAGGTACCATCTGCTTGAATTCGAGATATCCTGATTCTCCGGACATGATTTCTTCTATTGTCATTAAACATCACCTCTTCTTTTCTCTATATTATTAACATTGATCAATGCCAGAAAAATATTCACATCATTCCCTGCACAGGGGCACCCAATCACTCTGCTCACTTCCTATAAAATCTTCATTCGTTTCAATTCTCACCCCTGTACTAGGGGCATCTACAAGCCGGCTCATCTTATCAGGCTCCAGAATGTTTCAATTCTCGCCCCTGTATGAGGGGCATCATAGCGCCGCAGGGTGTCAAATGCGTCTTATCAAATCCCGGGTCAGTCCATTTTTTCTATATTCTTCCTGAAGAGAATCAAACAGCTTCATTTCCTCTTTCCAGGGGACAATTACCTGTACGCCCTTGGATTCAATCAGTTTATATGCTTCCTGCACTTTCCGATAGTCTCTGTCTTCCAATGCCTTTTTCAGCTTTTCCTTATCCCCATCCCCATTGGAATACAGGATTTCGTAGTATTCTTCCATATGCTTTAAGTCAAAGCAATCAATGGGATGCCGGGAAGCCAGTGTCTTTACGCAGAGAGCGGCACTCTGATAATACCCGCCAGGAGGATACAAACGTTCTTCCGCCGGAAGAAAAACAATCACCTGGCCGTCCGCGCTGTCCCCGTTTCGATTGCATCTGCCCGCTGCCTGAATGATTGATTCCAAAGGCGCCAGTGCCCGGTAAATTATGGGAAAGTCCAAATCCACACCCGCCTCAATGCACTGGCTTGCCACCAGATAGCATAATCTTCCTTCCGCAAGCCGTTCCTTTATCTCCTCCAAAACTTTGATTCTATGCGCCCCGCACAAGTCGCTGGTCAGATAAAAAATCCCGTCCGACTCAGCATCTGATACGATTTCTTCCAAAATATGAAAAAGTTTTTCCGCGTGTGCCCGCAAGTTGACGATTACACATCCCTGTCTATGGGAAATCAGCTCATCCGCAATCTGTCTGTAGGAGACCTGCTCCTCCATCCGCCAGTCATATGTAACGCGCCTTGTAGCCTGAAACAGCCTGTCCGGATTGGGCACAATTTCCGTTGGTTTCCATTCCAAACCAGGCAGATGTTGAAAAGACGGCTGCGTGGCCGTAGAGAACACTACAGTACAACCGTACTGCGCACAGAGCAGATTCACCGTCCGCAGTGTAGCCTCCAACAAATCAGGCGGCAAAGACTGGGCTTCGTCCAAAACAATCACACTGCCCGCCAGCTGATGCAGATGCCTGCAGTCCGTCGGCCTGGCAGAAAACAGGGGTTCAAAAAACCCTACATTTGTGGTGACAATACAGGGAGCGTCCCATCGCTCCGCCAAAAGCCTGGCCCCCTCGTCCAACACTGCGGCACTGTGGCTCTCCAACAGTTCCGGGAGAATCCTCCTGTAATCCCGCACATTCTGCTCCATAATCGCAAGATACGGAAGAATCAGAATAATCCTGCGCATCTGTCTATATCTTATACAGTGCTTTGCCGCAAAGGCCAAAAGGCTCAGGGTCTTCCCTAGACCGGTAGGCGCTGTCAGCGTATACAGTCCCGGCTGCAATTCCGCAGCACGCAGGCAGTCCTGGAAAAGCCGGTCCCGAAGAGCATTCAGAATGGGTGAGGATTTGGAAAGCTTTTGTTTCTCAGTTCGTATCTGCAAAAGATGTTCCAAAGCATCATCCGGATTCAGCGCCGGTCCTGTATGGGTCTTCAGGTAATCCGGTTGAAAATGCTCCGCTGAGGCGGAGTAATCTGCATCTGCCAACGCAGAAAGCAGGAAACGCGCCAACAGCATTTCTGCAACCGCATCCTCCTCATCCGGGAGGGGCTTTGAAATTTTTATCCCCATAAGATGAGGGTTTTCCCGCTGAAACACATCTAAAGCTTCTTTCATTTCTGCCATGCCAAAAAGCGAAAAAAGATTGCCTTCTTCGTCATACCCGGCTCCGGTTCCCTGCATCAATTCTTTCAGACTCATAATACAGTTGCCGTCCAGACAGCTGTGATGTGCAGTAATCACAGTTGCCAGCATCCTGGCTGTTTTCTTTTGACCATATTGCCAATACACCAGCGCCGCTCCCGGATACGCATGGTTCACATGCACCCGCTTCCCCTCCAGCACCTCCGCAAAACGCTCGCTTGCTTTCCCAAAATCATGCAGTCCTCCTAGAATCGCTCCGATTTCAGTATAACCTATTGGTTTTAAAAATTCGCCACACAATTTGCTGGCGCGCTGCGCATGATGCTCAAGAGTCTCCTTTTCCCCGAAAACATTCGCGCTTCTTGCATAATAGCACTCCCTCATAGAATGACCTCTTTGCTGCTATTTTAACTTCTCTGAATTACAAATAAAATTTTAATAAAACTTTTGTTGTTGATAAGCAATTATACATGTTCTAAGAATCTTCGTCAAGTATTCTATACAAAAATGTTATATGACACTTTAATATTTTTGTTGATTTTATACAACAAAACACATCATTATACTGTAGATACCTCCCCTGAAAAGCATCTAACTTGTACTCAAAACCTTCCCTTTCTCAATGCTCCAACATATTCTCAATAAAAATCCCATACCCCCTGGCCGAGTCCTGCACCAGCACATGGGTGACAGCCCCGATGAACTTCCCGTTCTGGATGATGGGGCTGCCGCTCATGCCCTGGACGATCCCCCCGGTGAGCGCCAAAAGCTTTGGGTCTGTAACCTTAAGCTCTATGCCCCGGTTTACATTGTCGTGGTCTAAGTGTACTGCCGTAATCTCTATGTCATAGTACCTGGTCTCTCCGTCTACGGTGCACAGGATCTGTGCCGGACCGGTCTTAATCTCCTGCTTCAGGCCGATGGGCAGGGGTTCCCTTACTCCCATCTCCAGGGCTCTCTGGTTGCAGGTGCCGAATATCCCCTGGTTGCTGTTGTCCGTGATCTCCCCCAGGATACGCTCATCGGAGTAGATGATCATTCCTGTCATCTCGCCGGGATTTCCGGAGGAACCTTTGTGGATGTCCACGATATCGGTCTGGTAGAGGGTGCCTCCCTCCATGTGCATCAGGGTGCTGGTGTCCACATCGGTGATTCCGTGTCCCAGGGCGCCGAAGTTCCCCTGATTGTCAATGTATGTCATGGTGCCCACTCCCTGGGCGTTGTCCCGAACCCAGACGCCGATTTTGTAGTCGCCTGTGGCGTCCCTTGCGGGAGTAAGTTCCACATCCATAAGCTCGCCGTCCCTTTCTATGGTCAGGACTACGGGCTGCCCGCCGCTATCCTTAACGCGCTGTATGAAATCGTCCTTTTCCGTCACCGCCTGGCCGCCTATCTTGCGGACATAGTCGCCGGATTTCAGGATGTATTTCCCCGGGGAATAACTGACGCCGTCCGGCCCCTGGAATTCTCCTGTCCCCACTACCAGGACGCCGTCCGTCTTTACATAGATGCCGATGGGCGTGCCCACGGGAATCAGATCCTGGTCTTCAATGACCTGAATATTTACATTTTTCAGGGTAATGAATCCAAAGAGCCTGACCTGCATCTGGTAGTTTGACTTCATGGCCGTCTTTAAAGTAAAGGTCTTGCTCAAATCTATGTCCACCGCTCCCTGGGGGATATTGCTGGTTCCCTGGTCGCTTACGCTGACAATTTCCCCTCTGGCAGGCACGCCCAGATGAATGGATTCCTCCTCACCTGCGCGCACATTGATAATGGAAGGAATGCTTCTGTCGATCTGGTAGTACAGCATGGCCAGCAGGGCCATACAGCTTGCCGCCAGCGAAAAACTCAGACAAAGGCGGTAAATTCTGTACCGCCGCAGCCTCCTTTTCCAGTTCTGCAGCAGGACTACCATATCCTGTCCCGCCCTTTCTTTCACGCCATCGGCCTGCCCCGCAATGCTTCTTCTGTACTGCACAATGTCTTCCTTGTGCTGCGCCGCTTTCTTTCTGATCTCTTCTATATCCTCTATGTTCCCCTTGCCTTTCTGTCCCATATCCACATACTCCCATCTGAATCGCCGTTTTTTGCCCACACAAAAAGACCCTCAGGGAGTCTTTTTCGTGTATAGTATGTGAGATTTTTTTCTGTTTCATTCCGACAGCTTTTGGTATTTTCGAAAAGAAGCACAAAACAGATTCATAAAAATTTTAAAAAGACCGGGTCTTGTGGGCGGCCGCCTGGAGCCGCATTTCCTTTGCATTTGAAAGGGCAGCCGGGGTCAGTGTGTCGCTTCCCAGAAGCCTTGCCAGCTCCCCTAGACTCTCCTCCTCTTCCAGCAGGCGGATGTCCGTAATGGTGTTGTCCCGGGTACTGCTTTTTTCAATGACGAAATGCCTGTCCGCCATGGCGGCAATCTGGGGCAGATGGGTGATGCAGAGTACCTGGTGGGCATGGGCCACTGTGTCCAGCTGCTCGGAGACCCGCCAGGCTGTCCTGCCGCTGATGCCCGTATCGATTTCGTCAAAAATCAGGGTATCGATGTCGTCCCTGCCGGCCAGCACGGTCTTTATGGCCAGCATGACCCGGGAGAGTTCGCCGCCGCTGGCCACCTGGCTTAAGGGCTTGAGCCCCTCGCCGGGATTGGTGGAAATCAGAAATTCCACATCATCGCTGCCCTTTGCCGTGACAGTCTTTGCCGGCTCTACGGCGATTTCAAACTCCACTGTTGCGAAATTCAGATGCACCAGGGCTTCCTTAAGCTGTCCGGTCAGCACCGCTGCATTCTTCCGGCGGATTTTGGATAGCCTGCCGCATGCTGAGGTAAGTCGCTTTTCGGCAGCCTTAAGCTTCTCGTTTAACCCCTGCATATAAGCATCGTAGTCCATAAGCTTGTCCAGCACTTTCTGCCTGTCCTCCCCATAGGCAGTCACTGCCTCTATGGTGCCGCCGTATTTTTCCTTTAGGTGGTTTAGGAGATTCAGCCGTTCCTCCACAGCGGCGAAATCCGCATCGTCGAATTCGCAGTCGGCCATGTATTCCGCCAGATCCCGGTTATAGTCCGCCAGCAGATTATCGATTTCCGAAAGCTGGCCCTCCATCTCCTCCAGGCGGCCGTCCAGTCCCGACACGCTGCGCAGGGCGCGCAGGGCGCGGCTTAGCGCGGCTCCGGCTCCGTTTTCCGAGTCATTACCTGTATATTGATAGCTTTCGGACAGATTTTCGGTTATCCTTTTGCTGTTCACCATGAGACGATAGCGCTGCTCCAGCTCCTCGTCCTCGCCGGGCACCAGATGGGCCTGCTCAATCTCCTGAAGTTCGAACTGCGCCAGGGCCTGTTCCTTAGCCTTGGCTTCCTCGTCCATGGCTTCTTCCTCCAAAGCCCTTTCCAGGTCGCGGCATTCCCGGTAGGCTGCCTCCACCTCCTCTGCCTCCTCCCGAAGCTTCCCGCCGCAGTAGGCGTCCAGAATCTCCATATGCTTTTTCTTGTGCAGCAGGGACTGGTGCTCATGCTGGCCGTGGATGTCGATGAGAAGCTCCGCCAGTTCCTTTACCTGCTTTGCGGTCACTGTCTCGCCGTTTACCCGGTACACGTTCTTTCCCACGCTGAGTTTCCTGCTAATGATGACTGTATCGTCTTCTTCCGGCTCCAAATCCAGTTCCGCAAGCTTTCCCCGCACTCTCTCGTCCCCTGTAAAGACCAGTTCCACCAGGGCGCTGTCCGCCCCCTTGCGCAGCATCTCCCGCTCGAATTTTCCCCCCAGGGCCAGGGTTACGCTGCCGATTAAGAGGGACTTGCCCGCGCCGGTCTCCCCTGTCAGGATGTTCAGGCCGGGGCCGAACTCCACCTCCGTCTCTTCCATCAATGCCAGATTCTTCACATGTAAGCTTAGCAGCATTTTCTTTCTCCTTTCAGGCCACCCGCCCGGAGCGCTCCCCTGCCCTTCCCAAAACAGGGGCGTCCCCGTCAGCTTTCCCCTCTCCGCCACATCTGCCTCTCAAGTCTTGTAATCATGTGCGCAGTATCGTGCATAGTATTTATGTCATTCGGCATTTTCTGTCCTGAATAAGGTCATAATACCATGGGCACAACATCCGCAGCACTTATGCCATTCGGCGCTTTCTGCATGAAATAAAGCCATTTACGCTATAATAGCCTGAATCCTATCCATCAGCACCTTTGCCTCCTCCTGGGTATGAGTCGCCACGAATATGGTGTCGTCCCCGGCAATGCAGCCCACCACCTCCGGAAATTTCAGGGCGTCCAGCGCGGTCGCCGCAGCCATGGCCATGCCGGACACGGTCTTCATCACCAGGAGATTCTGTGCCGCGGCCATAGAGGAAAAGGCATCGTGGAGCACCCGGACATAGCGGTCTCCCTGCTGCCCTTCCTCCTGGTCCAGCGACACATATTTCTGCCCGCCGTCCGGCCGGGGCACCTTGGACAGCTTCAGTTCCCGGATGTCCCTGGAAACCGTGGCCTGGGTCACGGCAAAGCCCGCCTCCCGCAGCAGCGCCGCCAGTTCCTCCTGGGTTCCCACCTCGTACTTTCGAATGATTTCAAGCACCCTCTCATGCCTGTTTCCTTTCATTTTTCCCCTGTCCTCCCAAATCCGCGATTTATACTGACGGTCGCTAATATTTGCCATGGAATGCTCTTCTTCCATTTTCACCCGACTCACGAGCTTCAGATGCTATAAACCGGCGGCTAGCTTTATCGCTCGTGAGTATTCCTTAGGCGTATTCTTATTCCTTTCAGTGTATTCCTTTTCCCTTTTGTGCGTGCGCTCTCGTCTTTATGGCTATTCTTTCATCTTTCGGTGGAGCACCTCCAGGAAACTGACTTGGTTGAGCCTTAGGAATTCCGTGGTCTCCTCGGACCTCATGATCCGCAGCCTGTCGCCCGTCTGCAGGGGAATCACGAGGCTGCCGTCAAAGCTTGCCTCCATGATCCAGGCTCCGCCCTCGTTTCGCTTTGGTATCTCGATGTCGATCACGTCCTCCGGGGAGAGCACGATGCTCCTCTGATTCAGGGAATGGGGACAGATCGGGGTCAGCATGATCAGCTTTGCGCCGGGCTCCACCAACGGCCCTCCTGCGGACAGATTGTATCCCGTAGATCCTGTAGGGGTAGTGACAATCACGCCGTCAGCACTGTAGTCATTCAGGAACTGTCCGTTTACGAAGATATTGAATCGGATGATCTGCAGGGGACCGCTGCGGGATATGACAATATCGTTCAGCGCCCACCCCTGCTCTTTTCTGCCGTCCGCAAAAACGGCTCTGCCTTTCAGCATCATGCGGCTCTCCCGGACATAGTCCCCGGCAAGCAGCCGTTCCAGGGACTCCTCCAGATTCTGGACCTCCACCTCGGCCAGGTATCCCAATGTGCCCAGATTCACGCCGATGATGGGAACGCGCAGCTTCTTTGCCAGCCTGGCGGCCTGCAGCACGGTACCGTCCCCGCCCAGGACGATCATACAGTCCACGTCCGCAGGGGCGGAAAGTTCCGCCTCTTCCTGTGCCATGACCGTGGCGCGCATGCCCTTTAGCTTCAAAAAATTGCAGATGCGTCTGGTGGTAACCAGTTCTCTGTCCTTATGCCGGTTTGTATAAATCAGAAAATGCTTCATCCTCAGCCCTCCAAAAAATATCCCCTGCCTCCCGGGTCAGAAGACGCTCTCGCAGAGTCACTGTCCGGCGCACAGTTCTCCCCACCCCCTTGAGATCCACAACTGGTCTTTGCACAAAAATCCGTACTCTATGCCTGTCAAAACTACCTGCTTTCCGCATTTGTCCAGCCCGCAGGCTGCCCATGGAAAGCGGCTGCTGTTCTCCCCAGTCCTTACAGCTTCTCATGGGATTCCGCCACCGTCCGGGCAGTCAGCTCCCTCCAGAAAGGCTCCCTGGCCAGCCCTGTCCCCTTTTTTGCCACGGCCGCAAGCTGCTGCTCCGCCTCCTGCTCCGACATGGCTTTCACAGCCTCAGACGGCTCCTTTTCTTTTTTCAGATGCAGGAGATACTCGATATTCCCCTCAGGCCCTCTCACCGGAGAGTAGTCCAGATCCAGGACCGCAAACCCTGCCAGATCTGCAAAGTCCAGGATTTTTCCAATGACCTCCTCATGGACGGCCGCCTCCCTGACAACACCTTTCTTGCCCACTTTCTCCCTGCCCGCCTCAAACTGGGGCTTAATCAGGCACACCATCTCCCCTCCTGGCTTCAAGAGGTTGCGGGCCGGGATCAGAATCTTAGTCAGGGAAATAAAGGACACGTCCACACTGGCAAAGTCCAGCTGCTCCCTGATATCCTCCGGCACCATGTACCGGAAATTCGTCTGCTCCATGCAGACGACTCTGTCGTCGTTTCGCAGTTTCCAGGCCAGCTGCCCATGCCCTACGTCCACGGCATACACCTTGGCGGCTCCTTTTTGCAGCATGCAGTCCGTAAAGCCCCCTGTGGAAGCCCCGATATCCATGCACACCTTATTTTCCAGGCAAAAGCCCCAGACCTCCATGGCCTTTTCCAGCTTCAAGCCGCCCCGGCTCACATATTTCAGGCCGCTGTCCCTCACTTCCAGAGCAATCTTCGACTCATCGAAAAAGGTGCCCGCCTTATCCTCTTTCTGTCCGTTTACATAGACATTGCCGGACATGATGACAGCCCTGGCTTTCTCTCTGGAGGCTGCGTGCCCCTGCTTCACAAGTATGACATCCAACCGCTCTTTCATCTTTGTACCCCTGGCGCGCTTCGGCGCGCATACCATTCAATATTCCTGAGAACTTTCAAACTTCTTTCTGGGCCCCGCCGATTTTCTGCAGAACTTTCTCCACAATGCTCTCCGCATCTAAGCCGATTTCCTGCTTCAGCAGATCCACGCTGCCATGCTCCACGAACACATCGGGGATGGCAATGCCCAGAAACCGGTTCTTTTGTCCCTTTTCGTTCAGATAGGCCAATACTTTCTCCCCGAAGCCGCCGCAGGCCACGTTCTCCTCCATGGCCACGATCAGGCTATGCTCCTTACAGGCTTCCTCCAGAGCCTCTTCGTCCATGGGCTTCACGAACCTGGCATTGATCAGGCTCACTTCATGCCCTTTCTCTTTCAGGCTCTCCCGCACGGCCTCGGCAGTCTTTACCATGCTGCCCACCGCAAACAGGGCAATCTCCCTCTCTTTGTAAATCCACTCGGCCTTTCCAAGCCTGACCGGCTCCCGGAACTCTTTCAGTCCCGCATAAGCTGTGCCGCGAGGGTAGCGCACTGCCATGGGCGCCCCAAAAGCCACCGCGAATTTCAGCATGTCCGACAGTTCCCATTTGTTCTTTGGCGCACAGATATGCATGTTCGGAATGCCGGAAAGGTATGTAAAGTCAAAGACGCCCTGGTGGGTCTCCCCATCGCTGCCCACCAGCCCGGCCCTGTCTATGGCGAACACCACGGGGAGATTCTGGAGGCACACGTCATGGAGAATCTGGTCATAGGCCCTCTGCAGGAAAGAGGAGTACACGGCCACAATGGGCTTCATACCCCCTGCAGCCAGCCCTGCCGCAAAGGTCACGGCATGCTGCTCCGCAATGCCCACATCGAAAAACCTGTCCGGGTACATGTTATGGAACCGTTTCAGTCCTGTTCCGTCCGGCATGGCAGCCGTGATGGCCACGATCTTTTCATCCCGCTGCCCCAGCTTGCACATCACCGTGGAGAAAATATCCGTGTAATTGGCCACTGTCCTGTGATGGGAGGGAATGCCTGTCTCGATGTCAAAGGCTTCCGTGCCGTGGAACCTGGCCGGATGGCGCTCCGCGGGCCTGTAACCCTTGCCCTTTTGGGTCATGACGTGGATCATCACGGCCCCTTCCACCCGCCTGGCAGCCAGGATGGTGGTCACCATAGCGTTTATGTCGTGGCCGTCCACAGGTCCTAAGTAGGTGATTCCCATGTCCTCGAACATCATACCCGGGATCACCAGCTGCTTGAAGCTGCTCTTTGCCCTGCGGATGCGGCTGATGGTGCTGTCCCCCCGCCTGGTGCCCTGGAGGGCATTGTAAATGCCCTTTTTCAGATCCAGATAGCCGGAGGCAGTGCGGATGCTGTTTAGATACTTGGACATGCCCCCCACGTTCTCGGAGATGGACATGTTGTTGTCGTTTAAGATGATGATGAAATTGGTCTCCAGCTTGGCGGCATTGTTCAGGGCCTCATAGGCCATACCCCCGGTCATGGAGCCGTCCCCGATCACGGACACGATGGTCTCGCTGCCGCCGGTAATCTCCCTGGCTTTCACAAGCCCTAATCCTGCCGAGAGGGAGGTAGAGCTATGTCCGGTGTCAAAGACATCGCAGGGGCTTTCCTTTCGCTTGGGAAAGCCGCTCAGGCCATGGAACTGGCGCAGCGTCCCGAATTCGTCCTTTCGGCCGGTGAGGACCTTGTGAGTATAGGACTGGTGCCCCACATCCCAGATGATCTTGTCCTGGGGGAGGTCCAATGCAAGATGCAGCGCCATGGTCAGCTCCACGGCTCCTAAGTTGGCCCCCAGATGTCCCCCGGTGACGCTGATGGTCTGTATCAGGAAATCCCTGATCTCCTGAGCCAGGTCATCCCAGTCTTCTTTCCTGATCTTCTTGATATCGTTCGCCTGTTCTATGGTCTCTAATAACATAACTGCCCTCGCTATTTTCTTCGGTGTATCAATGTCAGAACCAGTTGTTTCAGAAACGCATGTTCCCCGGAAAAACTGTCCAGGATTTCTACCGCTTCCAGGGACAGCGCCTCCACGTCTGCTTTCGACTGTTCCAGGCCTTTCCAGGTCACATAGGTCTGTTTTTGGTTTGCGGCATCGCTGCCCGTGGGCTTGCCCAGCTCCCCGCTGTCACCGATTACGTCAAGGATGTCGTCCTGTATCTGGAACGCAATTCCTATGTTGTAGGCGCATTTCTCAATGGCCGCCACCTGTTCTTTGGATGCGCCCGCCAGGATTGCGCCTGTCATCATGGCTGCCTGGATCAGAGCTGCTGTCTTGTGGGCATGGACAAAGACTATTCTGTCTCCGTTCTCTGGCTGATTCCCGTCAGCCGGCTTTTCGGCCTGACCGATTTCTTTATCGGTCATGACGATACCCTTTTCGGCCATGACATCCACCACCTGCCCGCCGATCATGCCGTAGATCCCGGCTTTCTCGGCCAGCACGGAAAGCGCGGCGGCGCACCGCTCCATCTGCAGAAGCCTTTCCAAGCAGGAGGTTTCAGCAGCCGCCCCCTGTCCGGCCTGCGCCTCTTTCGTCCTGCCTCCTGCCTCCGGCCCTCTAAATGCCCTGCAAGCCGTCTCAAAAGCATAGTTCAGCAGCCCGTCCCCGGCCAGGATGCCCATAGTCTCCCCATAAACATACCAGGTAGTCGCCTTGCCTCTACGGTACCTGTCATTGTCCATGGCCGGCAGGTCGTCATGCACCAGGGAATAGGTGTGTATCATCTCGATGGCCGCCATGAAACATTTGAGCCCATCGCTTTCTTCGCCGCCGCACATCCGGTAAGTCTCCCGCATCAGAATCGGGCGCAGCCGTTTGCCGCCGGCTAACAGACTGTAGTTCATGGCTTCCATGATCCGCCCCTGCAGCCCTTCCTCCTTTGGCAGATGCTCCCTGAGCGCCCGTTGCGCATACGCGGTCTCCTCCCGCAGCCTCTCCTCAAATGCTGATGCTTCCATTGCCGAATTCCTCCAGTTCTCCCTCTTCCGTCAGTTTCAGTACCTGCTTCTCCACCCTGTCTATCTGCTCGTTGCACTGCTTTAAGACCGCCATGCCCGCGCTGTAGGCTCTGAAAGCCTCCTCCAGCGGGATGTCCTCCTGCTCCATTTCCCCGATCAGTTCTTCCAGCCTGGCAAAATTCTCCTCCAGGGTGGGCTGTCTCGTCTCTTCAGCCATTTTTCCTCTCTCCTCGTCAAATCCACGGTCTATATTCCATTATCCACTTTTCTCAGCACATCCCGGCTTTCGGAGCCTCCGGCGGCAGTATCCTGACCACCTTTGCCCTGATCCGCCCATCCTTTACCCTGACGGTGATGTCCTGCCCCTCCCGCACCTGCCTGACAGAGCGGACATTATGCCCTGCGCTGTCCTCCACATAGGAGTATCCGCTGTTTAATTTCTCCAGCGGAGAAAGCCCTTTCATGCGCTCGATGTAGATCGCCAGTTTAGACCTGCGCCTCTCCAAAAGTCTTTCCATCCGTTCCTGAAGCCGCCCCTCCAAAGACAGCGCCGTCATCTTCCTCTCCCGGATTCTGCTGACAGGACTGGCCAGCTTCAGCCGCAGTTCCGCCTGGCGCATATGCGCACGCTCCTCCTGGATCCGCCGCTGCATACGCTTTGACAATGCCTCCCGGCAGGATGAAATCTCGCCCAGAATATCCCGGATGTCCGTCACCGCCAGCTCTGCGGCCGCTGACGGCGTAGGCGCACGTAGGTCTGCCACAAAGTCGATGATGGTGGTGTCCGTCTCATGTCCCACCGCGGAGATGATTGGCACAGAGCAGTCGAACACGGCCTGGGCCACTTCTCTCTCGTTAAATGCCCACAGATCCTCGATGGAGCCGCCGCCCCGCCCTACGATCATCACGTCCACCCCAAAAGCCTCCAGCGCCCGGATGCCCCGCACGATGCTGGGCACGGCCGCCTCCCCCTGAACAATGGCCGGGTAGAGGATGATCTGCACATAGGGGTTCCTCCTGCCCGCGATCTGAATGATGTCCCTGACCGCCGCCCCCGTATCCGCAGTCACCACCCCCAGAGTCTTTATGAACCTTGGAATGGGCTGCTTGTACTCCGGGGAGAACATGCCCGATTCCTCCAGTTCCCGCTTGAGCATCTCGAACTTCTCATACAGCAGGCCGCTTCCGTCCAGCATGATCTGCCTGGCGTAGAGCTGATATTTCCCATCCCGCTCATACACGTCCACGCTGCCGCCCACGATGACCTGTTGGCCTTCGGACATACGAAAAGAGAGGCCCGAACGGCTGCCCGCAAACATCACGCAGCCTATGGTCCCCCTGGAATCCTTTAACGTAAAATAAATATGTCCCGAAGAATGGTATTTGCAGTTGCTGACTTCCCCTTTCACGAAGAGGCGCTGCAGCAGATAATCCTGGGTGAACATATTTTTGATATAAGAATTCAATTGTCCGACAGTATATACATTGCGAATCTCAATCACCTGATTTCACAGATTCCGGACATATGTCCTGTAATTTCACGATTTTGGCAAGGATCGCGTTCACGAAGCCGCCGGAATTCTCCTGACCGTACAGCTTCGCGATTCCCACCGCCTCGTCAATGGCCACGCCTGCCGGAATGTCATCATCGAAGCGCAGCTCGTACACGGCCAGGCGCAGCACCGCCAGTTCCACCTTTCCCATACGCCTGGTATCCCAGCCCACCGTGTTCTCGTCAATGAGCCTGTCTATCCCTGGAACCTCCCGGTAGATTGCCTGACAGCGCGACTCTATATAATCGGCATCCTTTTGGGAATTGATTTCCTCGTTGTCTTCCACGAACAGCCGCATCTGCCTGGGCATATCCTCCGCCGGATGAAACTCTGCCTGAAACAGAAGCCTGAATATCTGCTCCCTTTGCTCATGTCGTCCCATTTGTCATCCCCCTGCAGACAGTGCGCTAAGCCTTTATCTTCACGCCGGCAATGCGGATATTCACATCCGTGCAGTTAAGGCCCGTCATGTTCTCCACGGCGGACTTCACTTTCTCCTGTACATGATGGCAGGTAGCCGGAATATTGTACCCATACTCCATAGTCACAGCCAGATCCACGCGTACATTGCGGCCGTTCACCACTACCCGCACGCCCTTGGCCTGCTTCTTCACGCCCACCCTGCCCATAAGCTCGTTGGTGACGTTGCCCGCCATGTCGCTGACGCCCTCCACCTCGGTAGCGGCCAGGAATGCGATCATTGCCACCACATCATCGGCAATCTGCACCACGCCTACATTTTCTTCCTCATGCAAGACCACTGTGCTGTTATCCATTTCTTTTCCCATGAAAACTTCCTCCTGAAAAGCATCTCAAATATGCATCAATAGTATACCACATTTCCTATTCATTTGTCACCCAAAATGTCAATGACAACTGTTTTTCATTCTGCGCATAGGCAACCCTGCCCTCCGACGCCGTCAGATACTGGAAAATCTCCTGTCCGTCTATGAGCCCCTCCATGATTTCCCGGTAACAGAGTTCATCCGCGCATTTGATGGTCACGTCCCGCCTGCCGCCATCCATGGCCGCCTGGAACAGCGCCGCCATCTGATCTCTGTCATAGGAGGAAAAATAAGCGCCCTCCCGCACATAGTAATTCGCCCCCGTGGCAGAGCACACAGGCATGGGCACCGGACCTGCGATGGAATGTGTGCGCAGAAGCTCCGCTGTAGTTACATTCAGGTAGTCATAATTGATGTCCGGCATAGTCACATCCGGACTTCCCCCCTGAGCCTCTCCCTCCTGTGAAGTGTTTTCCTCCATCTGATAGGACACGTCTCCCCAAGTAGTATCCACATAATAGAACTCCCCGTCCACCCTCACCAGGTTCCAGGCATGTCCCTCCCCGGTCTCCACAGTGCCCAAAACCAGAGTGCACGCCACGCCCATTTTGCCCAGCAGATACTGTGTGGCTTTTGCGTAGCCCTGGCAGACAGAGACATGGTTTACGAACACGGAATAGATGTTTTGATTGTCCGATGCGTTCAGATCATAGTCCGTCTGGCGGATCAGCGTGTCGTACACATATTTAACCTTGTCATAATCGGAGGCCCCGGCCGGGACCTTTGCCAGAATTTCCGCTACGGCAAGTTCAATGGCTTCCGCCCGTTTCAGGGCAGTGTCCAGATCCACATTGTAGGTGCCGGAGAACTCCACGGCAGTGAGTATATCTTTCCTGGTATATTTCGTATAGGAATAGCCTTCCACATAGAAAAACTCCGGATGGTCGCTTAAGACGCACTGGAAAATCTTATCAATGTTCTCCTCGCTAAGCCCTGCTTCAAGCCCCTCCTGGCTTAAGCTTTTCTGCTCCCCGAAGCCCCCAAGAATACGCTCTATGTCCCCATACCAGATCTGCTCTGCCTCACTTAAGGTATCCCGGGCATATGGGTAAATCTCCTCCATCAGAAAGTTTACCTGGGGTTCTTCCTCCTGGGGCAGGTCTTCCATCCGCAGCGTACTCTGAACCGCCTCCTCGGACTGTAGACAATAATCCCGCGGCACCTCATGTCTGAAGTCAATCCCCGCACAGGCCGTGCATGCCAGACACAGCAAAACCGTCTCCAGCACAGCCTTTCCCATATGCACCCTTTTTCCCATCTGCCCGCTCTCCTTTTTCCAGGCCCTCCCGCCTTAATTCCTGCTGAATTCCGCCAGGACAAGCCCTTTATTCCGATCCAGCGTCATGCCCACGCTCCAGGCGTTCACGAACAGAAGCAGCGGATTGCCCTTCATGTCCTTGACCTTTTTCATGTCAGAAGTGCCTGTCAGCTTCTCGATGTCCACCTCTTCCTTGTTCTCAATCCAGCGGATGTGCTCATAGGGCAAGGGCTCCAGCCGGATTTCCACATTATACTCGTTCTCCAGCCTGTATTTGAGCACATCGAACTGCAGCACGCCCACCACGCCCACGATGATCTCCTCCAGACCTGTGTTGAACTCCTGGAAGATTTGGATAGCTCCCTCCTGGGCGATCTGCTCCACACCTTTCACGAACTGCTTACGTTTCATGGTGTCGATCTGGCGCACCCTGGCAAAATGCTCCGGTGCAAAAGTGGGGATGCCCTCATACTGGAACTTCTCCTTAGGGCTGCACAGGGTATCCCCGATGGAGAATATCCCCGGATCGAACACACCGATGATGTCCCCCGCGTAGGCCTCGGTGAGAATCTTCCTGTCGTCCGCCATAATCTGCTGGGGCTGGGAGAGGCGCATGACCTTACCTCCCTGCACATGGCGCACCTCCATCTGGGCGTCAAACCTGCCGGAACAGATGCGCATGAAAGCGATGCGGTCTCTGTGCGCCTTGTTCATGTTGGCCTGGATTTTGAAGACAAAGGCGCTGAAGTCATTCGTCACAGGCTCTATGAGCCCAATGTCCGCCTTTCTGGCCAGGGGCGTGGTGGTCATCTGAAGGAAATGCTTCAGGAAAATCTCCACGCCGAAATTGGTCAAGGCAGAGCCGAAGCACACCGGGGTCAGGTTTCCCGCCCGCACCGCCTCCAAGTCGAATTCCGCGCCGGCCCCGTCCAACAGATCAATCTCCTCCAACAGCTTGTCCACCGCGGGGTCGCCGATCTGAGCCCGCAGCCTGTCCTCCTCCGCCACCGGGATTTCCGTGGCCGTGCCCTCTTTGGTGCCCTTTTCCGTGTCTGCATAGGAAATCACGCACCTTTTCTCCCTGTCGTAGACTCCCTTGAACTCCTTGCCTGAGCCAATGGGCCAGTTCACCGGACAGGTAGCTATTCCCAGCTCTTTTTCGATGTCGTCCAACAGGTCAAACGTGTCGTTGGCATCCCGGTCCAACTTGTTGATAAAGGTGAAAATCGGGATTTTGCGCATGACACAGACCTTGAACAGCTTCCTGGTCTGGGCCTCCACGCCCTTGGACGCGTCTATGACCATCACCGCGGAGTCCGCTGCCATCAGGGTCCGGTAGGTGTCCTCGGAGAAGTCCTGGTGCCCGGGCGTGTCCAATATGTTGATGCAGTAACCGCCGTACTCGAACTGCAGCACCGAGGAGGTCACAGAGATACCCCTCTCTTTCTCGATCTCCATCCAGTCCGAGACAGCATGTCTGGCCGTGGCCTTTCCCTTTACGCTCCCTGCCAGATTGATGGCGCCGCCATAGAGCAGGAATTTCTCCGTCAGTGTGGTCTTGCCGGCATCCGGGTGGGAAATGATGGCAAAGGTGCGGCGGCGGTTTATTTCTTCCGTATAATCGTTCATTTATATAGAATCCTCCGTTTTTTGTTGTTTTCAGCTCGCAGTCGCTTTCTACACGCAAATATCTTTCTTATCTACGGCGGGGTCACGGCTCCCTCCTCTCTATCAGGCAGCATGGACTTGCCCTGGAAAGCAGGGGCAATGCCGAAGTAGTCCAGCACAGTGGCCCCAATGTCTGCAAAAGTATCCCTGGTACCCAGATTCATCGGTTCCAGCTCAGGACCGTACATGAGAAAAGGCACATACTCTCTGGTATGATCCGTGGTGGCAAGATACCCGGGATCGCAGCCATGGTCCGCAGTGATCATGAGTACGTCTTCTTTCCTGAGTTTCGTAAGGATTTCGCCAAGCTTCCCGTCAAAATAGGTCAGGGCTTTCGCGTAGCCGTCCACATCCCTGCGGTGACCGTAGAGCATGTCGTAATCTACCAGATTGATGAAGCATAGCCCCTCAAAGTCCTTATCCAGATATTCCAGCGTCCTTGCTATCCCCTCCTCATTGCCGGAGGTGTATACAGACTCCGTGATGCCCTTTCCGGCAAAGATGTCCTTGATCTTTCCCACGGCAATGACTGCTTTGCCGCTGTCCGACAACTGGTCCAGCATGGTAACGGAAGGCGGCAGGATGGAGAAATCATGGCGGTGCGCCGTTCTTGTAAATTTTCCGCCGCAGGGGCCGATGAAAGGCCTGGCGATGACCCTGCCCACGCCGTGCTCCCCCTGTAATATTTCCCTGGCAGCCCTGCAGCAGTCGTAGAGTTCCTCCAAAGGCACGATTTCCTCGTGGGCCGCTATCTGGAACACACTGTCTGCGGAGGTGTATACAATGAGATCCCCGGTGGCCATGTGGGCGTCCCCGTAATCCTGTATCACTGCCGTGCCGGAATAGGGGCGGTTGCAGAGCACGCCTCTGCCAGTCTTTTTGCAAAAGGCCTCCAGCACTCCTTTTGGAAAGCCCTCCGGATAGGTGGGCAGGGGCTTAGGGGAATAGACCCCTGAGATCTCCCAGTGGCCGATGGTGGTGTCCTTTCCCCTGGAGCGCTCTTTCAGCCTGGCTATTACAGCATTGTGGTCTCCCCTGTTTTCCGGCATTGAGACGCCGTCTATCCGAAACAGCCCAAGTTCCCTCATGTTCGGCACGGAAAAGAACGGGCTGGAGGACACCGTCCCAAGCGTGTTCACATTTACGTCCCCATAGGAAGCTGCATCCTCCATCCCGCCGATTCCAAAGCTGTCCAGTACGATCAAAAATACTCTCTTCATCCTCTCTTCTGTCCTCTCCAATAGTGCTTTCCTAGTATTAGTATACCACGTTTCCTTGCGATTCTGCATATATGGAATCAAAAGCTAACACAATGCTCTTCTCGAATAAGGTCATTATATCATATGTATTATGTAAAACAAACCATTTTTTACTGCGCCACCGTACTGATGATAATATTTTCCGCAGCAACCTCGGTTTTGCGCTTCACGATGTCCTCAATCTGGGCCCGCATCACATCGTCCAGCACCGGCGTATTGACCACCACATCCACTGCGTCTCCGTTGATGCTGACCACCACATCCTGAAATCCCTTTGCCTCCAGGAGAATCTCCGCAGCCGATTCTTTCTCCGCAATGGCCGTCATCTGTACCATGCTGTCCACGGCTGCCTGCTTCTGCTCGTCTGAAATCCCTGCGCTGTTAATGATCTCCAGCAGGGTCTCCTTGTTTTTTGCCCTGGTCTGCTCTTTCAGGAGCTTTGCGTCAGAAAGGATACCTGTCCCTGTAGAGGCGGTGAATACAGCCTCCCCCGGAATCTCCCCCTCCTCCGGCGTGTTTTCCGGCACTTCTCCCTCTGCCGTACCGGAAGCGTCCACGACTGTCCCGTCCGTGCCCTCCGTACCTGCTGTGCCAGCCACATCCATGCTGTCAGCTAAGTAGTCATCCACGATGACGCCCCCATCCGTATCCAGACTCTCGATGTCCGTCTGGCTCTTCAGTAAGTCTTCCTCCGACAGATCCAGCAGGCCGTCCAGGGTGTAATTCTCGGTGATCACACCCTCCGAGTCCACCGGGCTGGCATTTCCCGCCTCCACATTGCTGTCGTCCACTTTCAGGTAATCGTCCTCCATTCCGCTGCCGGCGAACTGCAGATAACCTGCAATCGCGATCATGATTGCCAGCGCCGTTATCATAAGCTGATTTTTCTTGATTAGGTTTTTCACTTTCATTCCCCTCTTTGTCTTTTAATACTTCATTGTATGAGCCTTCTCTTCGATATATGCACCCGAAAGCCCAGCTTTGGTACGGATGATTTTCAGAGTTCCTGCTATTGCGGATCAGAGGGCGCTGTCTCCTCCATGCGCACCACTTTTACCTTGTGGGCTTCCACGCCGAACAAAGCCTGGGCAATTTCCACAATGGTGCGGCTTACAGTGCCGTTTCCCGCCCCCCGGGCGATTACCAGCACCCCCTCTATCTGCGGCGGCAGGGTCTTCACCACATAGGGCTCGCTCAGACTCCCTTCCGTCCGGTACACTACGTTCTCCTCAGAAGTCACCTCGCCCACGGCGCGGTTTCCCCCGGCGGCATCGCTTTCGTTAGTGGAACTGCGGCGCACCGGCTGCTCTTTCTCCACCACCAGTTCACTTGATGATTTCAGTGTAATCATTACTTGTACCTCTCCCACTCCCTCTATTCGGGAGAGGGCCCGTGTGAGGCGCTCCTCCATCCGGGCGGCGTAGAGCGCGTCCTCCTCCGCACCGGCGTCCGCTGCCAGGGAGGAGGCATTCTGGCTGTCCTGTCGGCTTGATTGTCCGTTTGACTGCCCATTCGATTGTCCGTAGTTTTGCGTCTGGCTGTCTGTTTTTGCATTGGAGCCGTTTTTCTCCCCCTGCTCCTCTTTCGTGGGCAGCGCTATGATGACCAGCAGGATTCCCGTCAGCACGAGAATCAGAAGATTGTCCCTGCGAAACCATTTCTTTAGCCCCTTATCTGCTGCCCACTGCTTCCAGTCCCTGCCCATATGCGTCCCTGCCTTTCTTTTATTGTCGCTTTATTGTTCTTTACCGCTTTATCGCCCCTTGCCGCTTTATCGCCCTTTATCCAGAGGATTAATAGGCTCTATGACTACGGACTCTATGGGCTCCACCGTAACCTCAATGCTCTGTCCCTCGTTTTTGTCCTCCACATCCCCTATCTGCGATCCCTCCTCCGGGGCATGCTCGTCAGGGTCCCCCTCCTGCCCCTGCTCTTCCAGTCTCTGTTCATCCAGCTTCTGTTCCTCTGATTTCTGCTCTTCCAGACGCCTATAGACCTCCTCCAGCGTCATCTCCTCCAGAATCTCATCCGCCGCGGCAGCCTCCCGGGAGGCCTCCTGTATCTGCTCCTCCAGTTCCAGCCCAAACTGCTCCAGGGCATTTGCGGCATCCTGCCTGCCCTCCCCCAATAGAAAGCTCCCTATGGGCAGAAACACTTGTATCAGCACCATGACGCTGACCAGAAGCTTCAAATATTTTTCATAAGCCTCCTTGGGCCTGAAATGTACCACTGCCTGGGCGCATATCATGAAAATCCCCATGCGGCAGATTGCCTGAAACAGCGAATTCCCCATACGTTCCCCTTTCCGCGCATCTGCGGCCTCACTATCTCGCTGCGCCGTTCGCCGCCCCTACAGCGCCGCGGCACCGCCATCTCCCGTTTCTCCCTCTGCCCGTTTAAAGCGAGGCCACGGCAATGGCTACCAAAAAGAGAAGCATGGCCGTCCCAGTGGTGCGCAAAAGCAGAAGCGCCGCGTCCCCGATCCGGTTCACGCAGGCCGTGATCCGCCTGTCGTTTACAATGCCCATGAAAGCCGCCGCGCACTTTAACAGCAGGGCGGTGACCCCAATCTTAAAAAGAGGCAGGGCACACAGCAGCAAAAGCAAGATCAGCAGCACCGCCCCCACGCTGTTTCGGATGACCACGGCAGAACCCACCACCATGTCCACCACGCCCCCCGCCGTATTCCCCACCCCGGGTATGGCCGAGATCACTTTCTGCAGCATGGAGTTCCTGGCGGAGTCCATCACCGGCGTGATCAGCTTCTGGAAGAGCCCGATGCCCGTCACTGCCCCCAGGGCTCCCTTAAGCACCCAGCCCACCGCTTTCCCCAGCAGGTCGATGAGGAAGTTCAGCTTCTCCTCCACCCAGATGCCGTTCACCACAGACAGCATACTGTAACTGTAGATCAGGGGAATTACCCCGTTTTCCAGAATGGCTTCCACCCCGTACACGGCAAACAGCATTACCTGATACGCCGCCCCCGCCGTGACGGAGCCCGTGGAGATGCCCACAGTCAGCAGATAGGCAGGCACCAGAAGCTTTACGAAAAGGATAATGTTCTCCACTGTCTGCCTGGCTATATCCGCCGCCTGCACAAAGCATTTCAGCAGGACTGCGGTAAAAAGCAGATACATAAAGTAGAAGCCCAGATCCGCCACCTGCCGCCTGTCAAAGATCTCCACAAAATGCGCCATCAATGCCGACACGATTCCCAGCACCAAAAGCCACACAAATACATTCCGCATGCCTGAAAGCTCTACAAAAAAATCCGTGATGCTGTCCCGAAACAGATTCGCCAGCGCGCCGAACACATCCCCTTTCATCACCTGAGCCAAAAGCTGCTCCAGGTCAAGCCTCCTCTCCGGAAACAGCCGGGAAATCCCCTCCTGCAGCCGGTCCAGCCCATAGTCCTGCCAGACCAGGTTCAAATCCATGTCCATATGCCCCTCCCCAATCCGGCTTTTTACAGGAAGCTCTGGATCTGTTCGATCACCGCAAAAAGGATGGGCAGCCCCGCGAACATCACTGTCAGTTTCCCCAGCACTTCAATCTGCCCCGCCACGGCCTGATAGCCCGCATCCCTGCATATATCGGAACTAAATTCACATATATATGTAATTCCGATTACTTTGAACAAAATGGACAGATACCCCTCCGAACCGCTTAAGTAGGATCTGATCTTCATGAACTGCCCCGTGACAACCCCGATCTGCCGTACACAAAAGCCAAATATCAGAATGCTCACCGCCAGTCCGATATAGGTGGCATACTCTCCCTTGCTCCCCTTAAACTGTACTGCCAGCAAGACTCCGGCTATCCCCAGAAACCCAATCCTCACAATTTCCGTCAACTTTGCGCCCTCCTACAGCGAAAACAAGGTCTCTATGGTCTGGAACAGCTCATAGATATAGGGCACGATCCAGGTCAGAACCAAAATCAGTCCGGCCAGACTGATCAGAAAGGCATGCTCCTCCCTGCCGCTATGCTTTAAAATCTGGCTCAATATGGTCACTAAGATTCCCACTGCCGCTATCTTAAATATCAGACTTACTCCCATATCCCCTCACTCTTCCAAACAATTCTATCCCAAACCACACTCTCTGCACTACCAAAGCACCAATATCAACATCAGTCCCCCCATGGCGCCCAGCCCCAGGGCCATCCTGCCCTTTTCGGCATTCTCTCCCTCCAGGCTCTTCCTGGTGTCCCGCAGAAGCTCCGCCCCCTGCTCTATTTCCCGCAGCTGCATCTGGCTGTCCGAATATCCGGTCCGGCTGGCAAAGCCCAGGAAATGCTCCCTGTCCTCCTCCTGCAATGGCAAAAGAGCCAGCACACTTTCCATTTCCTCCCTGAAAATTTCTCCAAAGGAAGCCCCCAAATTCTCCTCCATCCTGCGCCCCACTTCCAGAAAGGCCGCCTCAAACTCCGGCGCAAGTCCTCCTGCGATGTGGCTGCAGCATTCCGGCAGCGCAGCCCTCCCATAGCGCACCTCGCTGGCCAGAAGCTCCAGAATACGCTCCAGGCTGCGCAGCGCCTCTATCCTTGCGCCGAACTGCTGCCTGTACCACAGCCCCAGCCCCAGGCATCCTGAAAAAATCATGCACCCGCCCAAGATTTTGATCATGCCGCTCCCTCCTTGTATCTCTGTCTGGCCCTTTCTATGCCCTCTCTGACTCTCTCTGCTCTATCTGTGTCGTAATGCCCGTGGCCGCCACGCCAATTCCTCCCAGCATTCTTCCGAACGTTTTTCCCAGTTCTCCCTTTGGTATCCCTCCGCACAGGAGCCGTCCGGAAACCAATGCCACGCGTTCACACTCTGCCACATGCCCGGAGGCTCCTCTCGCGCCCGTCCAGAACCAGGAACACCTCAAAGAGCCGCTCCCAGAAATCCGCCCCCAGCCCGAACCTCTTCTCCACGTCCTGCCTGTCCTGTCCGTGAACCGTGGCAAGGATCCGGCAGCCGCATGCAGCGGCCTGCTCCAGAGCTTTCAGCTCCCCTTCGCTCCCCAGTTCGTCAATGGCAATGACCTGAGGTGACATAGCCCGCAAAAGGAGCAGCATCCCGATCTCCTTTGGACAGCCGTCCAGTACATCCGTGCGCAGCCCCATGTCATTCTGGGGCTTCCCCTGAAACGCCCCCGCCAGTTCGGAGCGCTCGTCCACCACCCCTACCGTCATTCCGGGCCCCCAGGCATTGCCATCGGAAATCTGCCGTATCAAGTCTCTCAGCAGTGTGGTCTTTCCACAGCCGGGCGGTGAAATGATCAAGGTGTTCTGCAGTCCTCCGTCCCGGTACAGGCCCGGAAGCACCCGGTCTGCCGCCCCTTTCACCTGATGGGACACCCTGATATTGAGATAGGAAATGTTCTTGAATGTCCTGATCCGTCCGTCCGCCTCCATCACGGCTTGTCCGGCCACACCCACCCGATGCCCCCCTGACACGGTGACAAATCCCTGCCGCAGTTCTTCCTCAAAGGCATAGGGGGAATAATGGCAGATATGTTCCAGTGTCTCCGAAAGCTCCCGCCCCGTGGCCAAATGCGCCTCCGCCTGGTTTCGGGACAGTTCTCCTGCGTCTGTCAGAAAAAACTCTCCCCCCTTTTTATGTATGATCACCGGCCGCCCCATCCGCATTCGAATCTCCTGAATGAAAGTTTGCTCCTTTGCCACGCCCTTCCACAGGGCCCGGCAGCCGGATGGAAACAGCTGCAGAATCGAATTTTCCATTGACCTGTCCTCCTTTTTCCAATATATGAAAAAAGAGACAGGATATTCCTGTCTCCGAAAAAAACAGCCGCCCCTTTCGGTTCGGCTGTCGCTGTACTATTTGTCAGAAAATTTTCAATACGTGTAGACATTGTGGTAAAGCCTGTAATAGCCGCCGCCCAGCTTCTCTGCCTGGATCTGGATCACAAAGTTCTCCGCCCCCATGTCCTTAAGCGCTTTCTCCACATACCCTTTCCAGTAGTCGCCATTGTTATAAGCCTGCTCCACCAGGCTCCAAAGGCTTTCCGGAATTACGTTTGTAAATTGTTTATCTCCCGTTCCAACACCTTTTAACAGCTTCAGACAGTCGTCGTAGTACTCCTCCATGGTATCCCGCACCTGTTCCTCTGTGATGCCTGCCTTGTCCAGATTTTCCTGCTTTCGCTCCTCGGCTGTGGGCTGGGAGGGCACGGGATCGACTTTCACCTTGCTCTGCCACTCCAGGGGCTTAATGGGGTTGGGATTGATCAGGCCGGATATGTCGTCCGTCCCGTCTGCTTCCCCGGCGCTTCCGGTAGCTATGGTGCTTTCCGTATTTCCAGCCTCTTGGCCGTTTCCGGCATCTCCCACATTATCCGGGCCATTGGGGCTGTCACCGTCCTGTGTGTGGCTGCCGCCGTCCTCTGCGTGGCTGCCGCCATCGTCAGGTTCTGCCCCCTCACAGGCCGGCAGATACACCGAAAGCCCTGTTCTCCTATGGGTGGAGGCGTACTCTCTGTCCGACTTGTTGAAGTAATTGTAGGTAGGTTCCTCCGTGTCGTCCCAGGTTACGTCCACATTGTAGTAGGTTCCATCCAGCTTTACAATATTCCAGGCGTGATCCTCTCCCGCATAGCCCGTACAGTAATAGCATGGAATGCCCAGCTGCTGCATCATATACTGGAAAGCCCTGGCATACCCGGCGCAGACGCTTCTGCCGTCCACCAGCGCGCTGTAGGCGCTCTGGTTCATGGGGGAGGACAAATCGTACTCCGCCAGACCCATCAACGCATCATGAACATATTTTTCCTTATCATACCGACTCCCCAGGCTCTGCGCCTGGACTATTACGCTTCCGGCAGCGCCCTCAAAAGCCGCCCTTGCCTGCTCCAGGTCATTCACTGTCTCATTGAACTTCAGGGTGATCTCTGCGCACCTGCCGCTTCGCAGATACTTACAGGAATACCCTGTGTCCAGCCAGAACAGCTCCGGGTGGTCATTGTACACTGCCTCAAATACGGTCTTCAACTGGCTCACGGACACAGGCGTCACCGGCGTAAAGGAAGCCGTAAGGCTCAGGGCATTCGCATAGATCTGGCTGTATATCTGCTGCATGTCCGCTTCCAGCATGGCATAATAGGGATAGATCTCCCCGTCAAAGGTCAAGCCGCTGCCAGTGTCCCCGGGATTCTCCGCCTCGGACAGATCGTCCGCCTCGGCATCGTCTATCTCCCGGGCCTCCTCCTGCACAGGCTCATAGCCCATGCGGCCGCTGACCGAATCCGGCACCTCCACGGAAGTGCCCTCCGGCTCTTCATAACCGTTCTGTCCCTCCAGCCAGTCCAAATTGATTCCCGGCTGACTTTCCCCGGGCACCGCAGGCTCCTGCTGCCCGTCCCCATTCTGGAACAGGCCTCCAAGCCCCCCTGTCTGACTCTCCTGCCCGGACTGCGCCGAGCGTATGCTATCCACCCGCTGTGCAAGCATTGCCGTCAGGGACGGGTTCAGTGCACAGATCAGGATGCCTGTACAGCCTGCCATGATAAGGCCTATGATGAAAAAGAAGACGCCCTTTAATACTTTCATGAATCCACTCATTCTGCCGCAACGCGGCTCAATCTAATTTTTATGCTCAATATTTTATACTGACAGTCACTAAAATCTGCCATGGAATGCTCCTCTTCCATGATACCCGACTCACGAGCGTCAGGTACTATAAACTGGAGACAATCTTTATCGCTCGTGCATATACCATGAAACTTTTTTCTCTACAAGCTTAGGCTGCTCTTTTTCACATTGTATTTCCATTTTCAATATCGGTTGTCCAATGCCACGTATTCCCGCTGCTGCATGACACTCTTGTAAGCGGGACGGATGATCTTGTCCATATTGATCAGCTCTTCGATCCTGTGGGCGCTCCAGCCCACGATCCTGGCAATGGCAAAAATCGGCGTGAACATTTCCAGCGGGATCTCCAGCATGCTGTACACGAAGCCGCTGTAAAAGTCCACATTGGCGCTTACGCCCTTGTATATCCGGGACTTCTCCGCGATTACCTGGGGCGCCAGGCGCTCTATCATGGAATACAGAGCAAAGTCCTTTTCCCTGCCCTTGGCGGACGCCAGCTGATGCACAAAGCCTTTGAATACCTGCGCCCTGGGGTCGGAAAGGGAATAGACCGCGTGTCCCATACCGTAGATCAGCCCCTTGCGGTCAAAGGCCTCCCTGTTCAGAATCTTCTTCAGGTAAGCCCTCACAGCGTCCTCGTCCTCCCAGTCGGACACATTGGCCTCTATCTCCCGCATCATCTCCACCACCTTGATATTGGCGCCGCCGTGCTTGGGTCCTTTCAGGGAGGACAGAGCCGCCGCAATGACGGAATAGGTGTCCGACCCGGAGGAGGTCACCACACGGGTGGTAAAGGTGGAGTTGTTACCGCCGCCGTGCTCCATGTGCAGCACCAGGGCGGTATCCAACACCGCAGCCTCCAGCTCCGTGTACTTCTTGTCCGGCCGCAGCATCATCAGAAGATTTTCCGCTGTGGACAGCTTTTTGGAGGGACGGTGTATGTACATACTCTCGTCATTCTGGTAATGGTTGTAGGCATGGTATCCGTATACGGCCAACATAGGGAACACGCTGATCAGCCGGAAGCACTGGCCCACCACATTCTCTATGGAAGTGTCGTTGCAGTTCCTGTCATAGGAGGCCAGCGTCAGCACGCTTCTGGTCAGGGAGTTCATGATATCGCTGCTGGGCGCTTTCATGATCACGTCCCTGGTGAAGTTCGTGGGCAGGGTCCTGCATGCCACCAGGATTTCCCTGAACTCTTTTAACTGCTTCTCGTCCGGCAGCTGGCCGAACAGCAAAAGATACCCCACCTCCTCGAAGCCGAAGCGCCGGCCCCGAAAGCCTTTCACCAGTTCGATACAGTCGTATCCCCTGTACCACAGCCGGCCCTCGCAGGGTGTCTTCACGCCATCTATCATCTGAAAGGATTCTATGCGCGATATATTGGTAAGTCCTGTCACTACGCCGTTTCCGTTCTTGTCGCGCAGACCCCGTTGCACTTCATACTTATCGAACATTTCCGGCTCCAGATGGTCCGCCGTCTTGCATAACTGTGCATAATCATTCATTACAATCTCGTTTTTCTTCAATAGACATTTCCTCCTTGCTTTCAATTTCATATTGCTATCTCTTTATTTTAGCCTCTTTCCACATTCTCTGTCAATGAAAAATATCTTAATAATAAAATTTTTTGTCTATTATATACCGGAAACACTTGATAAAATCAGGCATGCATAGTAGGATAGAATTACGGTATGCAAAGTGGCTGTAACGGCCATTTCAGTATTGCAGCCCGCTATGCAACGTGATAAAATAAAAAATCAGTGAAATAATGGATAAGGAGCTATGGCAGATGCTGGCGGTAGAGCGCAGGAACCTGATTTTGGAAAAGCTGCAGAACGAGCGGAAAGTGGTGGTCGGCGAGCTGAGCACCCTGTTTGACGTCTCGGAGGAGACCATCCGACGGGATCTGGACAAGCTGGAGCGGGACGGACTGGCCGTCAAAAGCTACGGCGGCGCGGTTCTCAACGAGAATACAGGCATGGACATGCCTTTCAATGTGCGCAAGAAGCGGAACATGAAAGCAAAGCAGGAAATCGCCTCCCTGGTGGCCGGGCTGGTTCAGGAGGGAGAGCACATCATTGTGGATCCCAGCACCACGGCAGTGGCAGTGGTGAAAGCCCTGAAGAGCAGAAAGAAGCTGACCGTAGTCACCAGTTCCATTGAGGTGCTGATCGAGCTCTCCGATGTAAGCGGCTGGGAAGTCATCTGCACCGGAGGGACCCTGCGGGAGAATTATCTCACTCTGGTAGGCTCCAGGGCCGCGGACGTGATCAGTTCTTTCCAGGCGGACAAGGCGATCCTGTCCTGCAAGGGCGTGGATCTGGAGCGGGGCGTCACGGATGCCCATGAGTCCCTCTCCCAGATCAAGCATACCATGCTGAAGTCCGCCAGGCAGCGCATCCTGGCAGTGGACCACACAAAATTCGGCAATGTGGCGTTTTCCAGAATCTGCGAACTGTCCGAAATCGACATGGTGGTGACGGACATCCGGCCGCAGCAGAAGTGGATGGACTATTTCGCGGAGAAAGGAATCCAATGTCTCTACGACAGAGAAGAGGGGCAGAAACAGACAGATGATTTCCCGGAGAAAGGAACGGAATGCCTGCATGACGGAACGTAAAGTGAAAACCATAGCCTTTGCCAACAATAAGGGCGGAAGCGGCAAGACCACCACCTGTGCCAATGTGGGCTATTCCCTGGCCTTGCTGGGACGCAGGGTGCTGTTGATAGACGGGGACATGCAGCTGAATCTGACGCTGTCCTTTTTCCCGGAGGATACGGTGCTGGATTACGCCTGCGGGGAGAAGAACCTTTATACAGCCATGAAAAAGGAGGAGGATCTGCAAGACTATGTGATACATACGCCTTACGAGAATCTGGATCTGATTCCCTCCTCCACCCTGATGAGCGGCATCGAGTACGATCTTTTCGCCAAATGGCAGAGGGAACTGATTCTGTCCAGGAGCCTGAAGCGCCTCAAGGAGACAGGCGGATACGACTATATCCTGATTGATGCGCCTCCTACCCTGGGAGGCTGGGTCATGAATATCCTATGCGCTTCGGACTATGTGATACTTCCGGTGGAGGCAAGTCCGTGGGGGCTCTTCGGGGTGGCGAACATGTTTGAATTTCTGGACAGTGTGAAGAAGCTGGTGCCTGAGCTGAACCTCCTGGGCGTAGTCATCACAAAGATGGACGCCAGAAAAAGTTACGGCAGGCAGACGCTGGAGGCTTTACAGGAATTCCGGGAAGTAAATGTATTCCACACAATCATCCGGGTGGACAGTGAGATCGAATGGGCCCAGGATCACTCAAGGCCCGTGATGGCATATAAAAAATCTGCCAGAAGCGCAGGTGAATATATGGAATTGGCAAAGGAGGTAGAAAGTCATGTCCGTGGGAGCAGGTAGCATCAAGAGAGCGGCGGCGAGCGCCGCAAAAGAGGCAGCAAAGTCACAAAAAGCCGGGTCAGACGCAAAAGCTCCAACAAGCGCAGGGGCGGACGTTAAAGCAGGGGCGAGCGCAAAAGCTCCAGCAAGCGCAAAGGCAGGGGCAAGCGCAAAAGCCGGGACAGCCGAAACGGCCCGTCGTAAGACCGGCGCCAAATCCGCTGTGAAAGAAGCCAAATCACAGTCTCCCAAAGCCTCCGGTGGAAACGAGTCCTACACAGTAGGCCAGGCTCTTCCCGTTTATCTTCTGTAAACGGACTGTCGCCCGCGTTTGGCAGCTTACGCAAGGCTGCCGGAATTTACCAAACTGCTTATACCTCCATTACGGCCGGCGCGCTCAAGGTCACTGTCACAGCAGTGACCTTGCTATACGTTATGTGGGCAAATGCGTCTGGTCAGTTATGCCGTTTATCCGGTTTTGGGGCAAGATTTTATCGCCTCACTCTCCAAGTCTGACCCGCTCGGTCAGGGATGTTCTGGTCAGCATCCGATAGGAAACCTCCGCAGTTACGCCACCGGCAGCGAAGAGAAAAAGCAGGATTCCCATGGCCGGAACGGAGATCAGCGCAATATCCACTCCAAATGCCTGTGTCAGCAATGCACTTGACAACACGGAACCCACAGCGAAAGAGACAAGTCCGAACACGCCGCCTGCGCTGTTCTCATACAGCAGCATTCTGCGAAGCTGGGCCCTGGTCATGCCGACTGTCTCCAGCATGGCGAATTCCCGCCGGCGCAGCACCATTGAAGTCAGTGCGCTGTTTATCATGTTCAAAAGGCCGATCAGAAATATGATTCCGCATAGGCTGTATCCGGTAAGGCGAAGCGCTGCCAACCGTACCCGCAGATCTGCAAGCCTGTTCAATTTTCCGGCAGCACGGTAGCGGTATGACATGCCGTTAAGGTCCATGCCTCTTTTGTCGGTATATTCCTCTACCTCTTCCCGAAGTGATTCTCCCATGCTCTCTTCTGCGTTGGCAAGAAGGGTAAATACCGGTGCGTCATGAAACTCTTTTTCAAAGACACTCATAGGAAGCAGAAACAATGCTTCGTTTGAACCCATATACTCACACGAACACAGCTCGCTCAGTGCCGTGTGGATACCGTAAGGCAGTTCCGTCCCAATCACCTCATAGTTCCTCTCCAAAGCCTCCGAGGACAGCACGTCTCCGGTATAAAAACACATGGAGCAAAAAGACTGCCCGGAGTCAGCCGTGGAAACGCACAAAACATGGCTGCCATCATACAGTTCCTCCCCATCATAGGAAACAGGTTTCCCGGCCTCCCCGGATACAACAAGATACTGACAAAGTTCGTCGGGGATCCCGAGAATAACTGCGTTTATCAGGCCGCTGTCAAGGATGTCCTTATATTCCTCACGCGCAAATTCACTGTTTTGCCGTGCCAGATACGCCCGTATCTTTTCTTCCAGCAACGGCATCATTTTTGCTCTGATACGCTCAAAACGCAGAAGATATATTTCTTTCACAGCGTCGGACGATGCAAAGCGCTCAATGACGTCAGGCTCTATCGCAGCCCGAAAAGAGGGACTTTCAAGGGATGGCGGAGCCACGCTTATGGCCCCAGAGTCTTCCATCTGATATGCCAGCGTCAGATCAATGTCAAATCTTCCCAGCCTGTCCAGTGCGCTTCTGATAAAGCCGTCCACAAGACCTCCCACAATCACAAAGAGCAGGACGGATACCATGGCGGAGAGAGACGTAATCAGCATACGTCCGCGGCTTCTGCGGATACCTGCCAGCGCCAGACTGCGCGCAGAGGCGGGAATTTCCCGACGTCTATCCTTTTTATTACAGTCTTCCTCCGGCCCTGGAGACACTGACTGCACCGGCGTCATCTTTTTGATTCGCTTCAGCGGACGCAGTGCCGAGAAGAACAGCGTAAACGATGTCAATCCTGCGCTTATCAACGCGATCCACGGGCTGAACCGGTAGGGCAGCATCTTTCCGCTCAGGCTCATAAAGATTGGAGAAAGCACCCTGAAACCGATAAAATATCCCAGCAAAAGGCCTGTGGGAAGCGCCCCACACCCAATGAGAATGATCTGTACACAGGTCAGCCTCCTCATCTGCCGGTGCGTAGTGCCGATTACCCGCAATAGCCCGAATTTGCGCATATCCTGCGCCAGCGAAATAGAGAATATATTATAAATCAGCAAAAACGCAGCGAAGAAAACTACCGCAACAACACAAAGAATCAAGAGAACGTTGCCCGGCCGGAAGAACTCACCCAGATCCGCGGCGGCATAGGCGTAGTTGATTTGCGAGTCCCTGTACGAGCCTGAAAGCTCCCACTTTCCGAGACGTTCCCTCACCGCTTCAAGCCGTCTGTCAATTCCGAATCCGCTGTGAAATCTAATCATCACTTGGGTGGCAATGCCAAACTCCTGAACGCTGTTTTCATCGTACAGCGTGACCGCCGAGATCGGTCTGTCCGCATCGCAGTCGTAAAAACCGGATACCGTATAGACTTTTTCCTTTGTCTCTCCATCTGAGCCGTCATATGTGAATCGAATGTGATCTCCCACCAAGACAGCAGAAAATGCTCTTTCATACAGCATGATTTCATCCCGCGACCCCGGGAATTGCCCCTGTGTAGGTGTCATAAACAAATGCGAAAGGCTTTTCTCACTGTCTGTAAAAGCAATCTCCATTCCCTGATGCACACTGTCCGTATCCGCGGAATCTGCGGATACCGCCCTATGCATCCCTAAGAGAAATGCTTCCGCGACCTCGGGCGCATTCTGGATTTCCCGGCGCAGCGTCTCTGCCAAGACCGAATAGCCTGTGTCCGAGACAGACGCGTGAAAATCCGATCCGCCCGCCAGCATTCTTGAAAGCTGGGTGGAATCCAGAATGCAGTAGGAAATGCTGATCACGGTCATATACAGAATGGAAGTGAGCACTGCAGCCACCGCGACAAATATCGCGCGGAGCCGGTGAGACCGTATCTGTAAGCATGCAAGTCTGAATATCATAGTCTGCCCTCCACGCTGTCGGACACAATGCGGCCGTCCTCAATACGGATTCTCCGCGAAGTCATTTGAGCCAGCTCCTCATTGTGGGTAATCATGATGATGGTTTGAGAAAAGGCACGGTTCAGCTTCTCCAAAAGAAGCATAACTTCCAGGCTTGTCCTGCTGTCAAGATTCCCGGTCGGTGCTATATAGTTAGTAACAGTATGTGACCGAAACGGACACACCCCAAAACAAGGCGGCTGCCTGCCTTTTCAGCCTGCAACCGCCTTTTTCCCTTACCATTCAATATCACTATCTTTCA
>CATKYJ010000027.1 GCA_949840885.1 uncultured Acetatifactor sp. | reverse complement strand
CCATGAGTTACGTTATTGGTTGAGCAAAGAACAAACACCATACAATCGCTTTCGGCGGTATATTTTGTCGTATTCAATAGTTCTTTTTGCTCTTTATAATTGCTGACAAATGGCAAATGCGTGTTTAGCGCATCAAGCTGATCCTGCACCTTTGACTTAGCCCCGGCCAGATACCCCAGCTCCGTGGACGTCACCCCCGCAGTCGCAAGCTTACCGTTGCCGTTTGCTACCACAGCCCGACTTGCAGTCAAATTAGTCCCCAGCAGCGTACTCAACGCACCGCTGGTAAGCAGATGGTAAAGATATCGGACATTTTTCACGGCCAGCGAAAACTTACGCAACAGGCTGCTGTGCTTCTCCCCGGATGCTATCACCCCGACATCCGCCCATCCTGTAGGATTATCTGCATCCCCACTAGAAAAAGTAACCGTTGAATCCGCCGTATCTGCATTTACCTTACCAGTGGTCAATGTATTTGTACTCGGATTATACTTAAGATCCTTATCCTTTCTCACCCCCTCAGTTCTCGTGGTATCATCAGCCGTTCCTGATAGCAAGACCCGATAATCCGCATTTGTTGTGTTGGAGCTTGTCTGCGTCACCGCATTATTGGTATCAGGAGGAATCTTCCAGGTACCATCCGCCCCAAGATACTTGTTTGACTGGCTTCCTGCCGGCGGCTCCGGTACCAGTCCTGCACTTCCAGCAGTACTTTGTGACGCACCTTTCATAACCGTATAAGTCGTGTCCTCATCATCCCTCCATCCAGGAATCCCCTCTCCGTCTGTCTTCCATACCTGCCCCGGATGCCCTTTTCCAGATGTGGTATGCACATCTGCATCAGCCTTATGATCATCCAGCTGCTTCTGGATCCTTACAGCCATGTCACCTGTGACCTGATTCTTTACACTATCGAACCAAGCCACGAACTCCCCATTCAGCTTCAAAAGCTGCGCATCTCCAGAAGCCTGTAGCGCGTCGATGCAGGTCTGCATGTCTATAACGAACTGAGCGTAAGATGCATCAGACTTTGCTACGAACTCCCTGTAGAACTGGTCAAGCTGTGCAAAGAATACAGACGTATCCAAATGATCGATCACCTGCGTGACCACACCGCATACCCTGCTGTCATATCTGGTATCCGTTATGTTGGCCTGGGTGATGACACCCTGGTTCTGGCCTACAAGCACCGTTGCCAGACACAACTCATAATAATCACCCGATTCCGGCTGCAGCAACTCCGGAGGTACCGGAACCGCTGCCGGCACGCCCTCTTTCACCACCAACTCACAAAGACGCTGGTGGTAGTTTGCCCGCAGCACCACCCGGTCCATTCGTTTATGTGATGTCGGCGCAGTGGGGATCGTTATCGTGGACACATTCCAGTCCACCGCAAAACGGCCCTGTATGACCGCGAACCCGGGGCTGACCCTAAGTTTCATTCCCTCCCCAGCTAATACCTGGAAACAGTCCCCCGGCTGCCCCAACACTCCATCACTTATGATATGCGAGATGAACATGGCCAAAAAGTCCGATGACTCCGCTCTGTCGAATATGGGCATCCCCTGCTCATCAAACCCTGTTATCTCACTGTCAAAAAATCCATAACGCAGCATGTATTTAAACCTCCCTCCTGATCAGCTGCCGGACAGTCTGGATCCCGCTGTTTCCAAACGTGATATCCAGCCTCTCCACAGCGCCCTCATAGGTCTCCACTACTTCCGTGATGCGCTCATCCACAGCTATCCCGATTTCTGTATTCACATAGGTGCAATAGTCCCCAAGATCGAAGTCCCTCTTATATATAAGGTTCGCCTCCGGGTCGATACAGGACTCCACATCCTCCACCATACGGTAGCCAGACAGCTTCTCCACGCCCCGCTGCGCCAGTTGCGCCCTGTAGGTTTCCAACGGGATTGCGTTTCCTTTCCCATCTTTTGGCTGCAGGTCCCTGGCATCCACCCATATCTCCCTCCGGGGATCGCCCTGCCGCCTCAGGTCCACCGTGACGATAATCCTGTCTTTCCCCTCTCCGGAACCCGCCACATACGCAAAGTTCCTGTATGAGCTGCCATCCCGGGTATAGGCTATGCTCCTCACATTACAGAACGAGTTGGAAAAGATCGCCCAGCTGTTCTCCTCCTGGATGTCCCTGCGGTCCTTGCCCTGCCATACTTCAAATACAAGGTCGTTTGTCTGGAAGTCGTACCGTACCCTGTGGCTCACTCCCTGCGTGCTGCCCATCTCATATAGCTTGTCGCTTAAATTGGCGCCTGTCACCTGCAGGGACATTTCTCCCTGCAGGTTCGCCTCCTCCCCGAGCCGCATATGCTGTATCGCCCTGTCTGTATCCTCCGGCTCTACCGCAGTCCGTCTTACCAGTTCCCGCATACAGGCTTCTAGGCTTCCGGACAGTATGGCCGTAGCGTCCACCACCCTGTCCGCCAAAAGGACTTCCGCAAAGTTCCCTTTTGCATATGCTTCCCTGCCCCCCTTTTCGTCCTGGGTATATCCTACCTCATCGATCACGCCCAGCTCCGACGCATCATTCCGATAAAGGTACCGGCCTGCTGACAGCAACGGAAACCCATCGCCTGAAACATGCATCTCGAAGCAGCCTGCCGACTCGTACCTGCGGGTCCAGATCAGCGACCTGCACAACGGAACACTCCCCAAGATTTCAAAATTCCTGTCCAGTATCAGGATATTCATCCTTGTCCCTCCCTACCCAGACATCCTGATGGGATGTCCAGACTCATATGCCCAGATATCTGGGCGTATAGTACAGCCACACGTCCAGGTTCGAATAATCCTCATCCGCACCATAGACCAGGTAATTGTTTCCGACCTCCAGTTCAAAGGGCTTGGACAGACGGTCTATCTTCTGGTAAACGTTTACCCCGTTCAGTTCGATTATCTGGTGCCTTTTGTCCGTGTCCACGATCAGGACATCCCCTTTCTCCATCCCTACCCTGACGCGGACGAACTTCCCAGTACCGTCAAGCATGATCTTCGGATTCGTGCAAGGTCCTCTTTCCGCCGTGAACACTATCCTCAGCGGGGCCGGCACGTCCCCGTCGTTCGGCAGGTACACCCTCCTGGTAAGGGAACGGTACCCTGTGATCTGTCCTGGCAGTGCCAGGGTTCCATATGGTTCCGGCACTGCCGCTTTTGTCTTCACGACCCGCCATGGAAAAGCGATCTGTCTGCTGACCTCCGCCATGTTCCGGCCGAAATCGTCCAAGTTCCGGAAGAACGGATCAGGGCATGTCACGTCCACGACTATGGACAGCTGCCCGTACACTGCTTTCCTCACGGCAAATGTCCATCCCTCCAGCTCATAGGATACCCGCCGCTTCGTGCCACTGTGCTCCACCGTAATCGTCCCGGTATGCTTTGGGTTGAAGAACTTTATGATACGCTGCCGTTGCATGGCGTTATTCCTGTCGTCCCGAAGCGTGGCCTCCAGATGGATGACCCGTTTTCCTATCCGTTTTCCGGCCACTGTGGCCCCGTCCACAAGGGCATTGTCCGTAGTTGTGACCTCCAGTTCCGAAGATTCCAGGCCCTCGATCTTTGTGATCCCGAATTCCCTCCGCTCCCCGGATGCGGACCTTCCGAACTGCAGCACCCTGCCATTGCATTCCATCTCCAGGTCAATATAGTCTTTCAGCTTCAATCACTTTACACCTCCCAGCAGCTTCCTTGCAGCCTCCCGCTGCGCCCTTGCCGTCTCGCTGGGCGTTGCCACAGGCACATTGTAGGTATTGTGCTGCTCAAATTTCTCTTCCACATATGTGTCGCCGCCACCAGGATATTCCCTGGCGGCCTCATGCTGCGCCTTTACACCTGATCTTACCGTAATGCCGCCGGTCTCTATCGCCACCGCCGTCTGCATACGGCTGGCCAGATCCTCCATCTCGTCATCCATCTGCTCCTGCAGATCCGGCATCGCCCTTTCGATGCCCACCCCGATACCTGGAGGTATCCACCGGCCTACTTCCTGCGCAAACACCTTGGACGGCGAGTTTATGCCAAGGGCGGCCTTTGCACCCTGGAAGAGGCTGTTTGCCAGTCCTTTCACGCTATCAACCAGCCAGCTCCATCCGGAAGAGATGCCGTTCCAGATTCCGGAGATGATGTTTGATCCTATGGACTTGAATCTGTCCGGCAGCCCCTTTACCCCATCCACCAGATGGGAGACGAACCCGGATGCTGCCGCAACCGCCCTTGATTTCAACTCCGAGCCAAACTGAACCACCTTTGAGACCGTTCCCGTCAGCCAGGTCCAGACCTTTCCGGGCAACTGTGCGAACCATTCCACCGCCTTATTTATTGCATCATGGGCCGCCGTTACCGCCGCTGACCGCAGGTTCGTCCCCCACTGTGCCACTTTGTTTACGGCCTTTACCAGCCAGTCCCATATCCTCCCAGGCAGTTCTGAGAAGAACCTGACCACGGAATCTATCGTATTCGTTGTCCATGTGGCGGCTGTGCTGTATAGATTGGAGCCCCACTGCGCTACCTTGCCCACTGCATCGGCCAGCCAGGTCCAGACCTTTCCGGGAAGTGTCGAGAAGAAGTCCACCACGGAATTGATGGTATCGCTAACCCATCTTTCCGCTGTATTTTTCAGGTCGACTCCCCATTGGACGGCTTTATTGACGGTTTCCACAAGCCATGTCCAGATTCTTTCGGGAAGCTGTGCGAAAAAGTCAACCACGCTCTGAATGATGTTCGGTATTTCTGTTGTCACCCATGTGTAAAGGTCAATGCCCCACTTTATGACCGTTCCTATGGCATAGCCTAACCAGTAAGCAAGTCTGTTCGGAAGTTCAGAGATAAACGCGATGATATTGTTAAGGAAGCTGCCTGCCGTCTCTGCCGCCAGCGCCAGCATCTCCGCCCCCCACGCGCTTACCTTGTCCACCGTCGCCGCGAACCATGTGGCTACTTTGTCCGGCAGTTCCGCAATGAACGCCACCACACAGTCAACGAACCCTCCTACCGTTTCAGGAATCCCCTGGAAGAATTCAATGATCGCTGTACCCAGCCCGGTGAAGAACTCCGCTATCTCGTTCCAGTGGTCCTTTATGACGACCACCAGGGTGGCAACCGCGGCAACGATTCCCGCCACTACCGCGGCTACCGCTGCCGGCGCCCCCAGGATGACGGCTCCGACTGCCGCTATGGCGATCCCGGCCACCATCAGGGCCTCTTTCAGCCAACTGAAGCCGCCCTGCAGCATATCGAAAAAGCTAGACACTGCCAGAACCGCGCCACCTACCACCGCCCCTATGCCTGCTATGGTAGGTCCTATTCCAGCCACCACGTTTTTCACCGCGGAGATTGTGGAGCCAACCTTTGATACCGTCTTCGCCAGCTTCGGCACGATGCCAGTCGCGGCACGGATTCCTCCTACCATGGAGTCCATAGCGGACGCGACACCCTTAATGTGGGATGCCGCAGCTTTTGCCGTGTGCATCGTTACAATGGCCGCCGCTATGGTGCCCAGGGCTTTTCCTACCGCTTCCAGTGTGGCCGGATCCGCCTCGCCCAGGATGCCAAATATGCCCTCCACTATGCTGGTGACGCCGGACAGGATAGGTTCAAGAGTCGCGCCGAACCCATCGAACAGCCCGCCCAGGAATGCCCCCAGAGCCGGGAATTCCTCCCCGATCCCCTGAACAATCCCCTGGATGATGCGCTTCCCGGCATCTATGAAGTCCGGGCTCCATTCAATGAAGCACTCTATGATGTCGCCCGCACATCTTGCGGCCGCACGCGCCATCTCCGGAGCCCCCTCCGCCAGTCCGTCCGCCATCTTCCCGACTAGGACGATTGCCGTGGTCCATAGGTCATCCGCGCAGGAGAAGAACCCCGTGACAAGCGCCGTGATCAGGCTGGCAGCTGCATCCCCAACCGCCGGGCTGGACTTCAGCGAGTCACAGAATGATCCCACAAGGCCGGCTGCCGCGTCAATCAGATCTGGAGCCGCACCGGCCACCCTCTCCACCATCCGGGACAGGATGCTGCCGAAAGCAGTCACCAGGTTTTCAAGTCCCCCACTGTTGAAAGCCTCCTGAAGCTCCTGCACCATTGACTGGGCTTCTTTCACGATCTCCATGCATGGGGCCTGCACCTCCTCATACAGGGAAATCCCCAGACCCTCCAGGCCGGATTTCAGGATCGTGATCTGCCCCTGCAGGTTGCCGCTCATGGTCTCGGCCATTCTGGCGGCGGCACCGTCACAGTTATAGATGGACCTCTCCAGTTTATTGAAGTCGTCCTCAGAGGCATTCACAATGGCCAGCAGCCCCGACATCGCCTCCTGTCCTGCCAGGGAGGACGCCAGTTGTGCCGCCTCTGCCTCCGAAAGTCCGTTGAATCCCTCCCTGAGGTCTCCGATGACCTCGTTCAGGGTCTTCATGGAGCCGTCTGAATTGGTCAGGGAAATACCAAGGGCGTCCATGGCAATCTGTACTTCCTTGGTCGGCTTTGCAAGTCTGCTCATCACCGAGCGCAGGGATGTGCCAGCGGAAGAGCCCTTTATCCCGGCATTTGCCATCAGGCCAATCGCCAGGGCCGTGTCTTCTGCCGTATATCCCAAAGCGCCGGCAACGGGAGCCACATACTTAAACGTCTCCCCCATCATGCCGACATTGGTGTTCGCGTTCGATGATGCTTGTGCCAGGATGTCCGAGAAATGCCCTGCATCGCCGGCTTTCATCCCAAAGGCAGTCAGCGCATCCGTGACAATGTCGGAAGTGGCCGCCAGCTCCTCACCTGACGCGGCTGCCAGGCTCATGATGCCCTCGATGCCGTTCAGCATGTCCCTGGTCTTCCACCCCGCCATGGCCATGTATTCAAACGCGGCCGCGGACTCGGTGGCAGAGAACTTTGTCGTGGCCCCCATGTACTTGGCCTTTTCGGTCAGCCTTGCCAGTTCCTGTCCGGAAGCGCCGGATATGGCCGCTACCTTGGACATTCCGCTCTCGAAGTCGGAGCCCACCTTGATGGCGGCAGCCCCCAGGCCACTGATGGCCGCCATGCTGCTTTTAAGGATCCCACCAGTCGCCTCCAGCCCCTTTTGTGCGATACCCCTGATATCGCTTATCCCTTTCCGGAACCCATCGGAGTCTATCCGGGTGTCAAATTTAAGGGTGCCATCACTAGCCAATGTTCCCACCTCTCTTCCAGGGTCAGAAATCCTCGGCTCGTAATGGCACTACCAGATTTACTTGATCTGCTTTCCGTTCCTTATCCTAAGTTCAAAAATGGCGTGGCAGTTCCGGCCCTTGCACCGGAGCAGCACGCCATTGCATCCTGCCTCTTCCGTATACCGGATGGGCATTGTATACCCGCATTCCGGGCATTCCACCCGTACCGTCCCTTTTATCTTTTCAATATCCGCTCACCCCCTACAATACCCCCGTCATGTCCCCGCCGTTCAGGAGGGCTTTCTCTATTGCAGCCTGCCTGTCGTCCTCTGATTTCGATAAGGGCAGGGCATACAGGCGCTTCATCCTCTTATAGAAGTCTTTCTGCTCTTTCGGCATCTTGTCGTTGATGTCGATGCTCCGGTATTCCATGACGCGCACAAACTCGCAATCCCTCGGAAGCGAATTGAACAGGGCGCGGAACCTCCACCAGTGCATGTACCCGATGTCCTGCAGGTCTATCCCATATGCCAGGCGAAAGGCCGCATAGATGAGCCCTGCATCGTGTTCGAAAGAGTATATCTGTCTTCTTCCCCGTCGGGCCGCCATCCGCTTCTGCTGCAGGGTCTCTTCCCTGCCGCACCGGTAGAACCATAGGGCAGCGTCTACAGCGGCATTCAGGTCATCCGGTACAATCGGGAAGTACAGGTCCAGACCTCTCCTCACTTTGCCCCTCGCGTCCATTCCGCCATCCTGCATCATCAATTCAAACAGGATGGAATTCCTGAAGTTCGTCCGGATCCCGTACTTCTTCCCGTTGACCTCTATCCGGTTAGGATAATCTATGTCATCTATCAGGATATTCAATTCCGCCGCCCGTGGCCCCTGCCGTTCCCGGCGGCACGATGGTAGTTCCGGGAGCCCTGCTTCTGCCCATGCCGTTCGGCCCTTTCTTCTTGACGTCTCTCCGCACGGTTCGGGGCATATTTGTCTTCGATGGCTTTAATGGATGCTCCGGACTCCTGAGCCGCCTGTGCCACGATTCCGAAAGCCTCCATATGGTCCCGGATATTGCTTTTCCCGCGGAATATCTTCCTTGCCGTACCCTCCCCAAAGACGGCGTCAAAGAACCTGTCTACAATACGGCATTGGAGCCGGATGGAATCGGCAGTGCTCTTCCCCTCATACTGTGAGGGCTCTCCAATGTCATTCGCAACGCGCCTGTTCTCGCGCTCGTATACCTCCAACTGATCCGCATCCAAAAAGTCATATTCCAGTTCTACACCTAAAACATTCATGTATCATTCCTCCTGTGAATTGTATATGCCTCCATGGTTCTGGGCGGGGTGCCTCAGACCTCGCCTCCCTGGCTGCCCCCCGTCTCCGACAGGGGCGTGAAAGTCTTCGTCTCCGTGTTAAAAGTACCATTGACCGGATCCCCCACCGCGTTCAGGTTCCCGGAAACCGAAATCTCATCCTCTCCGCTGATGCCGGATATCTCCGCAGATACGGTGAAAAGCCTTGCAGCGAACTCATTGTCCTTGTCCGGGATCCGGTCCCACAGTTCAACCCTGACATATTGGAACTCCGCATCGGACCCGGTGAGGTGGTTCCGCCCGACCTTGTAAAGCGCCAGGACGGCCTCCTGCTGGATGATGAGATCCGACTCAAACGGAAAAACCGTCTCATAACTCGTGATCGAAGAGGAGCTCGCCGCCTCGTTGACGTACTTCTTCTTTGACGTCTGCGCTCCCGGGTTCTCGTCCAGCGTGGTGAACCCAGTCCCCATCAGGACAAAGCCGCTTCCCTCCCCCGACTGGACATTCAGATAGTCCGCGAACTCGTGCCGCTTCGTCACGTTCCTGCTCTGTTTCTTTTCTGACATAACCTTTTATACCTCCTTGCCCGTCTGGGCCTCCTTGTAATACTGCAGCCGCAGCTGCACCTGGTAATGGGCGTTCTCCATGGACGCGTCCAGCAGGAACCCCGGTGCCAGCACCTCCAGTTCCTGGGCCTCGCACCCCTCTGGCATCTCCGGGAGGTGCCCGGATGCGCTCTGCGTCTCCACCCAGCTGCAGAACTCCTCATAGAAGCTCTCGTTCTGGATGGCCATGATCCGGTCCATGGAATAGGCCTCCCGACTGTTGAAGTTGAATTGGTACTGCCTCACACTGGAACCGTCCACATACCTGCGCAGCACAGGCGATGTCAGCCCCGTCTCAATGGAATATTCCACCGGCTCGCTGCCAAGCGCATCCACCCGGAAGACCCCGTCCTTTAACAGGGGGCACTCCAGGAAATAATTGCCCAGCCCCTCTATGATTGACTGCACCATCTCCTCATCCCCTTTCCGCGGCTTTCAGAACGTCTTTCTTATGGGCCGTCTTCATCCGCTCGAACCACTTGGCTCCACGGTTCGGGGCATAGACCCGCGACTCCGCCGTGTGGTAATACTGCTGTTTGGCATAAGGCACCACATACCGAACCTCCCCGCTCCCTACCACAGTGCCCAAAGTACCGGACTTCTCCAGCATGCCAGTCCGGAAAGGGACCAGCGGAGAGCAGTACCTCAGCACCTCGCTGTCCACAATCGCCTGCTTTCGGCCGAACATGGCCGTCCTGCGGCGCCCGAAGTCCGAGTTCCAGGTGAGCTCACAGGATGCCTCACCAGTCTGGATGATGCTCCCCCGCGGTGTCTTGATCGTGTCCATCACCGTCACTTCCCTCCTATCCGCCAATGCCTCATATATGGCCTGCCACCGTCCGTATTGTCCGCATACTCCGTAATACGGATCAGGTCCAGGCCATGCTCCTGCGCATACCGCTTTATGCCATCCTCATACAGCAATGGCTCCTCCAATGCATGCGCGCCACGAAGCATAAAGTCTCCCTTTCTTATTGTCCAGCATCCTGCAGCAGCGGAGTCATCCAGTACTGCATAGGCTAATTCAGGCATATACCGCCTCCCGGCCTGTACCTCTGCGGACAACGGGATGCGAATCTTGTACTGCACGTCATCACTCCATACTCCGTTGTTGGTGACCCTTGACCCTTTCCCCTCCACATAGGACACGCCGCGGATCACCGTAGGAATGTACTTTTCCCTCCTCTCTTTCCTGTCCGTCCTGCCGTTAAAGACAGTCACCGCCCCCGCATTTGTGACCATGCACGCATCCCACCTTTCTGTTCAGCCATCCAGTAGGCAGCAGCCGCATCCTGGCAGCCTGGTACATGTGCCGCCTGGCGTATTCCTCCAAGGTCTCCCCCTCTCGCCTGGCCACTACAAAGGATACCGACAGCCCATCCTTGCTCTCGGACCTCACTCCCCCACCCTGCTCCTGCTCCAGGACAGCCCCGTGATAGGCTTCCGCAGTGGCACAGACAGCGCGCTTTATCGCATCTGCCTGTGCAGATTCTGCAAAGATGTCGCCGTTCACATGGGTCAGGTAACGGATGTACGCCTCTGCCTCTCTGACGGCCGCGGGAAAACTCTGCTCCGTCAAGGAGGAACCTCCGTAGACACCCCTATAGTACTCGAAATCCACATACACCGCCTGCCACCTCTTCCTTTAGGAGCCCTGTGTCGCCAGGAACTCCGCGATGATCTCCGCCTTTGTCGTCTTGGTAACCGTATACCCCTTTGCAGCTGCTATCCCCTTGATCTGGTCGATGGTCATCGCATTCAGCTCCTCGCTGGTATAGCTGGACTTGACCGGCTCCGATGTGGTCAGGATGGCGAACGGGCAGCGCTTCTCCTTATCGGGCACCAGCGCGTTGATCGGATTCGGAATCTCCCATCCCAAGCGCATGACCGCCCGCAGCGCAACCATGTCGTTCTGCATCAGGTTGTACAGGATTTCCCCTGTAGCCGGATCCTGAACGACGCCCTGGTCGAAAATCTTGAATGTGATGTCCTGCCGGATGCTGTAGGCCAGCTGTGAGAAGTCACCGGATATCATCAGGGCCTTGCTCCTGTCAAAGGCGCCGTTTCGCGGGAAGTTCATCGGGGATCCGTCCAATGTGTAGGCCGTGCCCGTCTGCATGTCCGACTTGAAGACCGGCTGCCCAGTGGTGTCTTTCAACCCCCGCAGCTTAGCCCTCATGGTGATGTCCGCCATATGTCCATTGACGAAGTAGCCACCCTCCTCGACTTTCGCTATCACGCCTCCCTCTCCCAAGATGGAATCATACAGATCCGCCCCCAGCTTCACATAGGAGCCGGCGCTGGCAGCCGTGGCCACAACATCGGGACGCCAGGTGGCAGGCTTGTCCTGGCCGAACAGGATCGCCCCATCAATCTTCTGGCCGAACGCCTCAACCAAGCGCGGCTTAACTTCACCCCAGATATCGTAGTCCGCATCATCGAGCACCGCCTCGGAAATCGGCACGATGACCGCGATCTCCTCCGCATAGATGACTTTCTTGTCCCACTGCATCGTGGTCAGCTTCTTCCTTGCGGAGCTTCCCTCCCCGTTGACGAAGTACGCCACCGGCAGCAGGTCGAGAACGGGCATCTTGTACTGTGCCGCTGTCATATTGGCCAGCTTCCGGCCCCGCTGCAGCACGGCGGACTGCTCCACCACACCCTGGATGATCTCATGGGTCTCCTGGGTCGGAATCAGAGCTTCCGCCCCTCCCCTGGTGATGGATGTATTCGTAGATGCCCCTCCCGTAAAGAGCTGCAAGTCGAATGCCTCCCTTACCAACTTCTTGTTTCTTTTCATGTCATTTCTCCTCTCTTTCCCACTTCATCTTCCAAACGCTGAACGAATGGAAGCGTTTATCGAGTCATTGACTGTCTGCCCTGTGCCGGATCCGCCGTCAGGCTTCCCGGTGGAGACGACCTTGTATCCCTGCCCCATGAATCTGGGGTTCTCTTTCAGGAAAGCGTCCGCAGCCTTTTTGAAGTCTGTTTTGTCATCCACTCTCTGGCCTGCCTTGAAAAGCACATAGTCCAGGTCATCCGGCCTCACACCCTTGTCGCGCAGATAGTTGCTGTTCTCCAACTCCGCCACCTTTGCCAGGGCCGCGTCCCGTTCTCTCTCCATTGCAGTGGCGTCCGGTTGCTGTGCGGCCCTCTTCGCCTTGAACTCGGAAATGGCCGTTTTGATTTCCTCCTCGCTGACGCCCTGGCTCCTGAAGTAGTTGGAAAGTGCCGCTTTTTCAGCACGGTCCGCCCTTGCGTCCGCAATCTGCTCCGTCTGCTCGTAGCTGTACGCCCCTCCTTGCGGCGTCCCTGCCGCACCGCTCTGCCCTCCTGGCGCTCCCCCCGCACCACCGCGTCCGCCATCACCGCCACCGCCTCCGGCTCCTGCTCCTACGCCGGCACCGCTCCCGCCGACATCCGTGAAAAGCTGCAGATCAAAACGTCTCTTCTTCATTGTTCCATCCTCTCTTTCCTTTCTTTTTTTGCCTGCTGTCCACCCTTTCGGATATGAAAAAAGCACCCCCTTAAGGATGCATCTCCAACCCGCTATAGGAATTCTACAACCTGATATTCCGCAGCTATGCCGCAGAGGCCTAAAAACCAGGTGTCAATCAGGGCCTTACCCGTATCGTTCACGGTCTGCCATTCGATACAGACGTTCCCCGGCTCTACACTCTCATACAGCTCCATGCATGCGATCTCCCGCAGCCCCCGCAGTAACGTAAGCGTAAGGGCGGACACTGCCGCACAGACAATGTCCGCCCCCTTGGGCGCCGTATCCGCGTGCCCAGACACCCGGATCCTGCTTTTCTCAACTTTAACCTTAATCATCCATCCTCATTTCTGTTGCGACGTCGCAACTATCCACTACTGCAGGTTCCCGTCCCATTCGTCCATACCGCCGTTCAAATCGCTGTACGGGCATTCCCTGCAGATATTTCTCGCCTCTTCAATGTTCGGGATTTCCGCCAGTTCCTTTGTCGATTCTATCTTGAATTCTCCTGTCAAGCAGCATAAAGAATCATAGCACAAATCCGCAGTGATCACCTTTTTGTACGCTGGGCAATAGTGGTCGCTTTCATAATCCAACACTTTTCAGCACCTCCATAATTTTATCTGCTTCCTCGTCATAATCAGACTTTGACCATACGGTTTTATATATCCATTCATCCCCTGACTTCGTAATTACACACATTCCTTCCTCGCTTATAAAACGCTGTCTTTGCCCTCCCCATTGAGAAAGCATTACTTTTGCATTCTTCATATAAGCCCGAACATCATCATCTGTGATATTACGCTCCAGCATTCGGTTCATTATGTGGCAGGGGTCTTTTTTTCCTTCCGGCAGGATGAATGCCTGCTTCTGAACTGGTGGAAGTACAACACCCTTTTTAATCCCAAGCGCTTTCAGCTTTTCACCTGCGTCATAATATCTCTTGTCACTTGTAGGATACTTCTCCAGATAGCTTTTCAAGCCCTTAAGGTATTCCCATCCCTTGCTATCATTATACTTCGTCCAACCGAAATTGGCAAGGGAACCAGCATCCTTTCCCAAAACGCTTTTATATCGCTCATACTGCTTTATATCACGATTTGCGTTATCCACCATCTCTTTGGGGAAATTACGCATCACTGACTTGTCGTATGGCGCTACCCTCCCTCGCAAGTCGTAATAGATTCGTTCACGTTGTTCTGGCAGCTTCATCTTCCTACTGAACTCCTTGTACTCATCCAGCTGTGCCTGGTACTTGCACCTCGCCAGCATGACCTCATCCCGGTCGGCGCCGCCATCTTTGAGGAGCTGCACGCTCTCCCGCTGGGCTCTCATTGCGGTCTCCATCTGGCGCTGCTTCTGTGTGGCCTCGTAGGCATTGTACTCTTTCCCCCTGAAAGGGATTTTGCGCGCCTCTTTCCGTTCCATTGCTTCCAGCCATTCGTCCGAATAGTTCCGGGTGGAAACCCCCTCAATAAACGGATAGTATGTATGCCGGCAGTTCCATCCCAGAAGCCCCCCGCCTGCCCCCAGCCCGCAGATGTCCAAAAGCTGCTGATACGTCCACACGCGCCCCTGCCACACCGCATGCTCCGGCCGGGCTCCGGGATGCCAGTCCACCTCGTACTTGTCCGTCCCAAGCATCTGGCCATTCATCCGGGATATCTGGCCGGTAAGCTGTCCCATCCCGGTAAGCAGTGCCCTCCTGGCAGCCACGTCAACCCGGTTGCTGTGCCCTGTGGCATAGTCCACAGTCCGCAGGCCCGAGGCCGTCATCTCCCTGACCACCCTACGAATCAGCGTGTTATAGTCAAATGCCCCTGACGCCATCATAGTGATGGCATTGTCCAGATACCCATTGTAGATTTCGGACAGGGGAGCGAACGCCCTGCGGCCGTTCCCCATGTCCACCATGAAACCCATGGACTTCGTTATGTTGAACAGCTCGTCGTTGGACTGCTGCACCAGCGCATTTGTCAGCTGCTGTAGTTCATAGTTCTGTTCATAGGGAATGAAATGGGCATTGACCTGCTCATATATGGCTTTTGACCTGACATATTCCTGCTCGATGACCTCGTCGTACAGCCGGAAAGTCTCCACCCAGTCGTTCCCAACGGACTGTCGCACGATGGCCTCCACATCCTCCGTGCTGTGCCCCAGGACCATGTAGCGCTGCAGCTGCCAGTCCGCAGAGGAGGTGATCTTACCGGCTTTCCTGACGCGGCGCACCACGTCTTTCATGATCTCTTCTTCCAACACGCGGTACTTCTTTTCGATGCCGGCCTGTAGAACTGACTGGTATTCGGATTTCATTAAGGAATCACCCCTCCGGTCTGTTCAGGCAGGTTCGCCTGTGCTTTCTCCTTTGTTTCCCCATACCACTTCGACCTATACTCGGCCAACGACATGGCTCCCATGGCCACGTCCTGGCGGTCGTTCTGCCGTTCGGCAGCCTTGTCCTGGATGATGCTGTCGTCAAACCGGATCTCCACCTTAGAATCCACCACCAGGCCTTTTTCCCCTATGGCCACTCCTGCCCGGATGATAGCCCGCACCAGCCGCTCCAGTACGCCGTCCAGGATCAGTTCATGCTTCGTCAGCGACCGGTACAGGTCGGAGTCCTCGCTTATCACCTCCGTGGCCGTCTTCACGTTCCCGTTCTCGAACCTGTATCGGTTCGTGCCGAACCCGCACTTCAGGGAGAGCCAGTTCAGGTCGTCATTGATGGCCCTGCTGTGCTCTTCAATCCGCAGCTCCATGTTGACCTCATGCATGGCCTCTTTCGACTCCTTGAAGTAGTCCTCCGGCAGTTCGTAGAAGACCGTGTCCTCCGGATCAAACACTGCGGACCCGTTCTGGTCGGACAGGAACTCCGGTGCCACGAAGATGCGCTTGCGTCCCAGCGAAAACTCGTTCGCATAGCTGTCGTACTCCAGATCCAGCTTTTGGATCGTGTCCACCGCATTCGCGAACAATGCCACCCCCATCGGGTTCGTGACATCCTCATCCGCATTGTTCACAATGTTCAGCCTGTCGATGACAAACTGCGGCTCGTCGGAGCCCGTCTCGATACGTTCCGCAAGCCCCCTAAAAGCCGGTATCTCATTCCATTCCTCTGGAGACATCTCCTTTCCTGCGCCGGAGGAGGCCTCCACCACAGCATTCTCTATCACATACTGTTTCCTGTCATCCGGCGCGTTCTCCAGCCTGTGGTATTGGAAATGGACGTACTTCTTGCGCTTATAGGTCTTATGGAATGTGAAGATGCACTCCGTCACCACCTTGTTCTGCCATGACGTGGGATATATGTTGGATGCTTCCACATAGTTAATTCCGATGCTTCCCCCTGCCATGTTCCCACTGGCATCCACCACTGCATCCCTGACATACACCACATAGGCCACCGTTCCAAGCGCCGCTTTCCATTCCTGGTATTCGTTCCCCAGCTCGCCGAAAGAATTCTTCTCCAGGACCATCTTCACGAAACTGTCAGTTGCCGCATTTTCTATGGTGATCGTCACGCGCTCGTTCAGCAGCAGGTCCGCTATGTCCTCGCACACTTTCTTCGCCATGCCCAGGGAGTATCTGCGGCAGCCAACGGATGAGCCGCTCCCCCTGTACACCTTGTACCGGTGGAACTTCCGCACATCGGAATTGTACCAGCTCCGCCACACCTCTATCTGCCTGTAAAACGCAGCATCCAGCGTGTCTATCCCCTTATTCTGGAAATATGTGAAAATGTTCATCCGTCATCCTCCTGCACCGGAAGCCAATGCTTAATCTTTTTCCACGCCCCCATCACCAGGTACCTGAGGGCATCCGCACAATGGTCATCGATCTTTATCGGCTCTTCCTTTCCCCTCTCGATGGACTTCGGGTCATAGGCGTAGACCCCCATCTCCCTGATGAGATTGTCCTGCTTTCGGGACACCTCCAATATGTCGAACGTCAATGCTTTCTGTACCCTGCTGATGCCCAGTTTCACATCGTTTTCGGCGTCCCGGACCTGCACCGAGATGCCGGCTGCCCTGCAGGCCCTCTTGATCTCCTCTGCCAGGCCCTGGGCCGACGGATCCAGGTAAAGGTAGAAATGCGTTCCCGGCATTCCGTACCCCCTGCCCAGTGCCTTTACGAATTCCACGAAGTCGCCGGCATATTCGGACGGTGCCCTCTGCTTGCCGCTCTCCCTGCCGCTGTGGTAGTACTCGTTCAGCCCCCGCAGCTTCCTGGCTGCCATATCCAGCCCCGCCGCCTCAAACGCCGTGGCATTCTGCTGCCCGTAGTCACCTCCGATGACAATAATGGGGAACCTGTCAACATTCTGGACTGCCTCTCCCATATGCCTCTGGCAGAACATGTAGTAGATGACCTCGTCTACGCCAATGCTCTGTCCCAGCCATACCCAGTTGTACAGACGCTCATCCACGGCCAGCAGCGCCTCCGCAGATTGGATGAGGTCAGGCCCCAGCCAGTCCCGCGGGACGTCCCTGTAGTCCGTATGGATATGGATGAAGTCTGGACGCCTGTGCATCTTGTCCAGCCATTTCATGATATCGCTGTTCGGGTTCTTCGGCGGGTTGAACAGGTAGATCATCTGGAAGTCCCCCTTGTTCCCGCGGGCGAAAGTGGCTTCAATGTTCAGAAGCTCATCCTCTCCCTCTCCGTCATCAAAGAACTCCGTCAGCTCATCCAAAATGACAAGCTTTATCGGCTTGTCTTCATCAATGATACCCTTCGTGTCATCTATACCATCCGAACCTGCAAAATACATGGTGGTTCCGTATTTCTTGTATGTGATCTCCATCGGCGATTTGCCGATGATGAACCTGTTCTTCGGTATCTTCAGGCGACTGATGCCCCGCAGCATCTCCTTATACACCGTCTTGCGCAGCTTGTTATGGCGCTTCCGCAGGACCACCACGGAACCGGTCGCGTCAGACACCAGCTGGTAGATGCCCCGGATCCCCGCAAAGCTCGACTTCGTACCTGCACGGCCGGAAGTCAGGATAATGTGCTTCACGCTCCTGTCATTGAATATCTTCCGGTACTTCGGTATGATGATCTCCGATATCCGCACCTGATTCTTCACAGTCATTTATGATCTCTACCCCATCATCATCCGTTCCAGCCGGCTCCAGGGAGATCCTGGCCGTCTGGGCCCTGATCTGCTCCAAGCGGGCCCTCTGCTCCTCGCTGGCAGCACTCCAGTCCTTGTGCATCATCTCGTCATACTGCTTTATCATCGACCTGAGCTCACTCTGGGCACGAGCCTGCGCTTTCATGAAATCATTCTGCTTGTCCCAGGCCTGCTGTACCTCCCAGCGTTCCTCCACTACGGTCTCGCCGTTCTTATGGCCGATCTTCTCCAGACTCTTGTCATTGTGGTCTTTCACATAGGCGATGCGCTGGGCCCGAATGATCGCGGCATAAGCTATCTGTATCTGGTGCCAAAGTAGATCCAGCGGGTCCGCCTCCCCAATGGCAGAAAAAATCTCCAGGGTTTCCTCCGGAAGATATTTTGAGAAGAATCCATATTTCTCTGCTTTCCTATTGCCCGGAGGGCCGCCCGAGGAGTTCTTGTTCCCTGGCTGCGCTCCCCGTTTCCGAACGTTCGCTTTCTTATCCGAACGCTCGCTATCCCAATGGTGGGTGCTCTTCCACCTCCTGACGGTTCCCTCCGGGAGTCCCAGTTGGCTGGCGATGTCCACCAGCTTCATCCCCTGCAGGAACATTTCCCTTGCCTGCCCTATCCTGTCATCCGGTTTCCGCGGCACACTCACCACCTCTCAATTCGTTGGTTTTGGGTAAGAAAAAGCAGCCCCTCCGGACTGCCTCTTCCCTGTCTACTACGACACGATACCATATTACCACATTGAAAACGAAAAAAGCGAAAAAAACGAAATTACTTTAAAAAATTATTCAGTTCCATCCTGACGCTGTCCGCCGTAGCCCTCCTCCCCATCCGCGCGGCCACCTGCTCCCATGTCATCCCCTCCAGGTACCTGTATCTTATAATCCGCTGCATCCGTATCGGAACCGTCAGCAGCCACTCGTCTACCTGGTGCTTGACCTCCTCGGCCCTGGCCTTTCGCTGCGCCAGGGCTTTCTCCTCGTACCGCAGGTGGCTGTCGTCCTTAACGGTGAATGTAGTACCCTGTATCCTGAAGTGCTGCTCTATGTAAGGGAAGTCCGGGGAGGAGCCTTTCACGTTAGTCTGGACGACCGTCCTCTTCTTCCGGTTCAGCTTCCGTATCTCGGCCTCCGTCTCTTTCACCAGCTCACAGGCATCTATGTAGTCCTGCAGAATCGCTTTGTCCAATGCAAAAACCTCCTCCCGCTCCCGGTTGCACCGGTGCAACTATCCATTAGCAATGTTATACACATGCTGCATGTCGTCCAGGTCGTCGATCAGGTAGTACTTGACGGTCGTATCCGTGTTCGCATGCCCTGCCAGCTTGCTGACCATCAGGATATTCTTTGTCTTGCGGTACAATGCGGTGACAAATGTTTTCCTGTACACATGCACCGTAGCGCTCAATCGCGTGATCCCAACCCGCCTCGCTATCCTCTTGGCCACTTTTTCGATCGCCGGATTTCGCATCTGCCCATACGGCTTCCTGTCCGACACAAACAGCGCCTCCGAATCCTGCGGCCTGGCTTCCAGGTACCGTCCAATCGCCCTGGCCGCCTTGATGGTGAGCATGGCCGTGCGGTACTGCCTGGTCTTCTCCCCATACACTGATACCCTCTTATGGATAAGGTCTACGTCCGATACTTTTAGTAGCGCGATCTCTCCTACCCTTAGCCCAGTGGATACCATCAGTTCAAAGATTGCGCGTTCTTTCAGGGTCATGTCCGACTCCCGGATGCTCTCCACCTCATCCTCTGACAGACAGTCCTTGCGTTTGATAACTGACTTAAGTGGATCCACGTCCGCCATGATGTCGCTGCCGATATGGCGCTTTTTGTAGGCCCATCCGAAAAAAGCAGAGAAGTACCTACGCAGGGTCGCCTTGTAGTTGGCGCATATCTTGTCCCGGTACTGCCTGACCGCCAGGTAGTCCGTCACGTCCTGGCCGGTGATCTGGCTGTAGTGCTTGCCCGTCTCCCGGAACAACCTGCGCACAGCTATGACGTACTGAGTAATCGTGGAGCCCCCTATCCCCTTTGCTATGCTGTCTATCCGGAACCGTTGTATGATCCAGTCGTTGTCGTATGTGCTGACGGCCGGGAGGCACTGCATCTCGCTCACTTCACAATTCTGCATCTTCACCAGCATCGTAATCTTCAGCCTGTCTATCTGTTCTTTCGTAAGGTTCGGCGACATCTCATATACAATGTCGTTTATGAGCATATTTTTGTCCATACAAAATCCCTCCTTTAGGCTTGCCTAAGGCGGGCATCTGTGATAAGATGGCCTTAGGTGGTGGCGGTAGACCGTAACTTTGGCGAGTGGGTCTGCCGCTTTTTTCTGTTTCCTGCTATGCCCCTCTTTCCTTTTCTGAATCCAGGTTCCCTGCAGGAGCCGGCGGGCTCCCATGCCTCCTCAGGTATTCCAGATGATACGGAACCCTGCGCCAGGCAGCCGTGGCCGCCCGGCTTGTCCTCTCTATGTAGTCCTCATAGCGCTGCTGTCTCTCCCTATGCTCCATTTCCCCTCCCCTATTTTCTGCACGGTCCTCCTTATGCTGACTTCGCTGTCGTCCCATGCATAGGCATATCCATCTGGCGCGAACGCGCCTTTCACCTTTCCGTTGCACCTGTCCATCACTGTCTGGTAGCTCATGTAGTTCCGCCTGGCCGCCTCCCTCGCAGACGGATACACCTCCACCACATATCCATCCCTGTCGATCTTCGCCACCGGCCTCCTGGCGGACATGGCCCCCGTCATCCTCCCCAGCTCGCGCTTATCTATGTAGGCGATGTTGTTCAGGTAGTTGTCGGACTGGCAGCCGTTCTTGTGGTAGGGGACGCACCCTCTGGGCGGCGGCCCCAGGAACGCTAGGGCCACCAGCCTCATCAGCACCTCCTCTTTCGACCTCCCGTCCCTGGTCAGCTTCACCACGAGGCGCTGGCTCCCGCTCATCTTCCTGTGGTACGGGGTCATCGCCCGCGTCCTGCCGGAGGCGTACACGCGCCGCACGTTCGCCTCCTGGTCTATCTGGTACTTCCCGCCATATCCAGGTATGTCTTTCCACGTCTCGATCATTTGGATCCTCCCAATGCCATCTGCGCACCACACTCATAGTTCATCCAGACTACTTCCTGCCGCGGCCTCCCGCCATCCGCGCAGCTGGAAAAGCTGGCCTTGCGCCATCCATGCAGATAGTCGTTGTACATCTCCGACTCATACCCGGATATCATGATCCACGCCTTGCTCTGTAGGACGGTCTTAAGCAGCTCCTCGTGATCCGCGTCCTCCATCTCGTGCCGGTACTGCTTATGGCTCCTGGTAGTCAGCAGGTACGGCGGATCCAGGTAGATGAATACATCTGGACTGTCAAACCTCTGTATCACCTCCAGAGCCGGCCTGCGCTCGATCTGGACTTTCCGTAGCCTCTCCGCCACCTCGACTATCCATTCCGGCAGCGCATACCAGTCCCAGAGGGCGTACATCCTTTCCCGGCTGACATCGTATTTCCAGCCGTTCTTGTACCCGTCATTCCGGGAGCCGTAGGACTGCCACATCCGGGCCAAGAACCGGCAGGCCTTGCGGAACCGGTTGTCCCCTGGCGGTATCCCTGTAATGGGAGTCCCCTGAAACGAGTCGTTATATGCCTCCCTGCTGTATGGGGTCGTCATCACCAGCCTGGCCATGGTTTCGGGTTCTTCCCGAATGCATCGGAACAGGTTGACAACATCGCTGTCCAGGTCGTTGATTGTCTCGATGCGGGAGGGGCGCTTGTTGAAAAGCACCGCCCCGCTGCCAAAGTACGGCTCCACGTAGCTTTTGTGTGGCGGTATCAGTTCCACCAGTTTCCCTGCTATGTTCCACTTGCTGCCAGAATATTTCAATACCTTGTGCATCTCCTATCCTTTCTTTCACTTCCCTGTATGGCTTGCAATGTTCTTTTCCATGGGTGATGGATATCTTAATGTTGTAACGCCAAAAACATGTCTTAAAATATCCGCTTCATGCCAACTTGATTCTTTAATCCTTTCAAGCACCTTTTGCTTATCATATCCGCATTTTTCATACTCTTCTTTTGACGGATATAAACAAACATCTACAGTTGCATCTCCATTCGATGTAGAGCCAATAAAAAGGTTCTTTTTAATAACTTTTATTTGTACGTCAAGAACTTTACCGTTCCATGCATCAACTGATACAATCCAAAAAACTTTGCTTTCGTCATTAACCTTCACTTAAATCTCCTTTCCGATCATTCTCCGACATATATGCGGTCTACACATGTATTGATTAGGCAGTTCTCACAAATGGCATCCAGATCCTCCTGAACTGCTATCTCCCGCGGGTGGCGGCACAGCTTGTCACAGGCCTGGACCGCCATGTCAGTCAGTTCGTTCTGCCAGCCTTTCAGCTGGTCCGGGCTCATCCCACTATCCTCATAATCTTTCAGTTTGCAAAGGCATCCATACAGGATTTGACCGATTTCTTCCGTAATGGTTTCTCCTGCCTGCAGCTGCTCCCAGGGAATTCCTTTCACCTGCCATCTACCGGATGCGTCTTTCTGTGTTAGCCTACTCATTATTGCGTTGTGCCTCCTTTCCTCTGCAGCTCTTTCAGGAACTCAATCATTTCTGTCTCGCTGTTCGGGTACCTGCTGTACTTCTCATGCCTCTGCCACTTGCAGATGCCGTGCTGCCCTTTCATCGGATCCGGCCCACCTATGAGGTGCAGGAAGCTGGACTCATGGGCCTCATAGTACCTTGTGGCCTCCTCCTGGTATACCTCCACGACCAGCCTGGACCCGTTCTCAAAGTCATATTTGTAATAGTCCACCCCGATGTTGTCGTCCCGGTACCACAGGCCCCAGTCCTTGTAGGACTTCAGCCATTCCCTGCGCTGGTCGTTGTTCTTTAGCAGCGGCAGGGGCGGCTGCTCCCTCGGCTCCGGCGCCGGTTCGGCTGCTTCCGCTTCTTCCATGCTTCGCACCATCTCAGCGAGGGCGGCCACCATTGTCTGCTGCTTAAACATCAGCTTTTGGGGGAAGTTTTCTTTCGCCGCCACCTCCAGATAGTCGCTAAGCGTCTTCCGCTCATTCTCCAGAATCTGCCTTACCTCTGCCAGCCTGTCCACGATATCGCTGTCCGGCTTCGCCTCACATGCGCTGCCGGCAGCCATCTGAGTGGTAGCGCCCCTTTCTGGATCCGCTTCTGGTCCGGACCCATCTGGCTCCGCCCCAGATACGTCTTCAGCGGCATCCTCATGCAGTACGGCATCTCCCTCCTGGTCTTCTTTGGGTTCAAGTATAGGTTCCTCTGGTTGCGACGTCGCAATTTCTTCAGGAAGTTCTTGAATATCCTGCGCCTCTTTGGCATCCTTTTCGTACTTCACGTCCAGATACGCCCGCCTGATAGCAGACGCAAGACAGCTCCAGTCGTAATCACCCAGGCAAACGCCATTTTCATCCCATGGCTGGACATAATCGTCAAATAAATTTATATGGCCGACTCTATCTCCAGACTTAAAATGCCAACACCTTAAATCGGGTTTTAGGAAAAGCTTAATCTCCCCAGGAATCAACCCTAAATTTATAGCCCTGGAATGGGGGTTAGACCGGAACCAGCCATAGTTCCGTGAGACAAAAAATACCGCGAAATCGTTCAGATACTGCCGGGCCTTTGTATCCGCCACCAACGACACCCTGGGCTGCGGTTCCGGGAATTGCGACGTCGCAACTCCATCCACGGGCTCCAACTCCCTATATTCCGCATCCGGCACTTCGTTCTTTGCAGGAAAGGCTTCCGCCCCATTGCCTCCATACTCACTTTCAGGCAGAGGGTCAGACTCCTGGGCCGGCGCCTCCGTCAAGATGCTGCATGCCGGCGAAGCCTCGCCCCCCGCAGCGGCCACCATTTCCGTTTCCGCCTTTCCTTTCCGCTTCTCCCGCCGTGCCTGCCGCTTTACTTCCTGGACCTGCCTGACAGACATGTCCGGCGTCACCATCACTGCCAGCTCCGGAGGCATGTTCAGCATCTCGATCAGCACGGACTGCGAGAACCCTGTCCAGTCGTCGGCAATCTCCTCGCTGTTTCCGCCGACAGAATATTTTTTGTTTATGTTCACGAAGCGGGTTGCCATGGAATAGTCCATGTGCAGCTCCCTCTGCAGGTATTCGTCAAGGCAGTCGTACCTTGCCATCCACAGCTGCCCGTCATACATTTTCCGCAACAGGTACCCCAGCCGCACCGCATCGCTGGCCGAGCGCCTCATTGTGTTCTTAATCTCTCTGTTCAAGTGCTCGTAACTATCCTGACCTGCTATAAGATCACCTATCATACACCCTTTCCTCCTTTCCGGCTCCTGCGTCACCCGACCCTCATGAACCGCTGCATGACGTGCTCCCTGAAGTCGTCGCCCGGAACCTTTGCGCTCCTATACGCCGTAGACACCTCCCGTACAAGGGCGTGCCCAAGTGCCTCCTCCACTGTGCAGCCATAGCTATTGCAGTACCTGTCCACATACCTCTTGAAATCTGCGCTTCCCTGATATAATTCTTTCATCCGTCAGTCCCTTTCCGTTCGTAAAATCTCTGGATGGCATTCAGCATGTCCCTGCAAAGCTTTTCCATCGCGTCTCCCTGGGAATGGTACCTTATGACCAGCTTCTGGCCTGACCTGACGAAGTCTTCCCATTCGTCGTCCCCCATTTTGCGAAAACCGAACTTCGCAGCGAGCCTCCAGATGTCCACCACCAGCCTGTATACGCTATCTTTCATGCCAGTTCCTCTATCCGGATATAGATTCCGGGAATTTCCGCCCAGAACTTCTCCACAATTTCAGACGCCACCAGCGCATCGTCTTTCCAAAAGCCCACAGCGGTCATGCAGTCTTTCAGGAGCTTCTGGAGGTTGTCCGTGTCGGGCCTCGTAGTGCGGTACTCGCCGTCCCTGTGCCTGCCTCTGGGAAAGCACCATTTGACAACCAGCTGGATTCCTCTCTCAAACCGCTTCGGGGGCCTGTGTCCTGCTAGGTGCGCCTCCAGCTTCTGCCTTGCGGCGGCCACCTCCGGCGGGTCATAGAATACCGTTTTCCCTTTGATGACCGCCACCTGCTTCTCCTGATGTGTGCATGTCGGTGGCTCCATTGCCATGAAGAATTCAGTTGTCATTAGTAATACCATCCCCTCTGCTTTTCCAGTTCATCAGCAGGTTCCCTGAACTGGATGTCGTACTGATCCGGAATGATCAGACTTTGTGCCAAGGCATCCTCCATATCAACCCATGTTCCGCTGCTTTTCAGATAAACGTCATAGCAAGCTACCGGCTCGCTGCTACAGTCTCCATCAAGAAAATAGACAATTATTTCTGCATATGCAGCATTGTTGAAACGGTTGCTTTGCCCCTCTGCTTTCGTGGCCTTGTTCCTTACCAGCATTTTGCCTTACCTCCTTTCCCCTGATCAAGGTTTGGTGCCCCTCGTGTGCGGGGTGTGTGGTGGTGTCGTGCGAAAGCTACCGCACGACAACCACTGCATACCCCCGCATGAGGGGGGTGCATAACCCTATACGTAGTATAGGTGCTGCGCACCGCTTTTGCGCCCTGTGCGCATAACCTCTTTTTCAGCACTGCGCACCCACATGCGCACGACTGATCACCATTTATTCTTGCGCATCAGCTTTTCTCCGTATTTGCATCGTTCCATTTTCTCCCATATATTTTTCAAAATCTTTTTTAAGATCGCTTTTCTGGCGTCTCGTATCCCCGAGCCATGACAGAAGCTCTTTTGAGTTCGTGCCAAGCTTCTCCGCCAGCTCCTGCGCGGACACTTCCCGACCCTCCAGCTCGATGTTCGCGAACTCTATCTCGAACTCGTTCCTCTTCTTCATGCGCTTGTCTTCCGCCTGCCTCTTCCTGTTCTCCGCCGCTTTCTGCCATACAGGCCTCTCCGCCTCCGGCTGGATGTCTTTCAGGCTCCCCACGGCGTCCGGCCTGTGCACCGGGTAGTCGAACCATACGTCCACCGGATCGAACTTCGGGAACTCCCGCAGCGTCCCGTCTATCCTCCATGCAGTCATCGTCCTGGCCTTTTTTGCCGCTGCGGTGCACCTAGCATTTGCTTCCCTGTTCTGGGCCTCCGTCAGCCTCTTTTTGCAGTAGGCAAGCATCTGCACGCTGCTGAGCATGTCGTCCTGGGAGACGTCCTCCTCCCAGCCCGGGAGGTGCTCTTCCAGGTAGTCCCGGCATGCCCTGCAGACAGCCTTGTTCTCCTCCTGCTTCAGTAGCGCCTCCGTCGTCTCCAGTTCGATCAGGTCAAGGAGGGCGTCCGGATCCCTTGCGAACACGCCGGAGCCGCTGGCGCGGTCCATGGAGCGCTTCGCGCCCTGGCTCCCCTTGCTGTGGTGGTGGCAGTAGATCACTGCGCACCCCAACTCCGTGCACACCTTGTCGAACTGGTTGCAGAATGCCGCCATCTGGTCAGCACTGTTCTCGTCTCCGGTGATGACCTTATAGATGGGGTCTATGATGATTGCGACATAATCTTTCTTCAGCGCCCTGCGTATGAGCTTCGGCGCCAGCTTGTCCATGGGGCAGGACTTCCCCCTCAGGTTCCAGATGTCAATGTTCCCGAGCCCTGACGGCAGCCATCCCAGCGCCCCGTACACGTCCCTGAACCGGTGCAGGCAGCTGGCTCGGTCCAGCTCCAGGTTGACGTACATCACCCTCCCTTTCGCGCACTGCCACCCAAGCCACCTGCGCCCCTCGGCGATGGCTATGCACAGCTCTATCTGCAGGAACGACTTGCCGGCCTTGGACGGGCCCGCCAGCAGCATCTTGTGCCCCTTGCGCAGCACGCCCTCTATCAGGCACGGCGACAGCTCCGGCAGGCTGTCCCAGACGCTTTCCAGGGGCTCCGGCTCTGGCAGGTCGTCGCTTATGCTTTCTATGTATTCGTGCCATTCGTTCCAGGACGCTTTCCCGATGTTGGTGTCCAGGAGGAACTGCTTCCTCCCGTTCCGCATGATGCCTGGCATCCTGGAGAGCCGGGACGGGTTCTTGTTCTGGCCGTCAACCTTGAGTCCGTTCTTGTTGCATATGTTGTACAGATAGTCTACCCGCTTCCTGTATTCCTGATAGTCTGCTGCATCTACACGCACGACGGCGTGTAAGCTCTTGCCTCCACTATGGACTAAGCATGCTACTGGCAACTCCAGTTCCCTGATGACAGCATTCTGTTTTTCGATCTCCATGGAATCAGATTCCACTAATGCATAACGGAATTCTATGACGTTCTCATTTTTGATGCCCTTCCCGTCCAGGGGGTTGAAGCGTATCCAGGCCCCCGCCTCCTGGTTGTAATCCCCAATCACGTCCAGCATGTCGCTGCACTTGTAAAGTTCCTGGATGAGCTGCCCTGCCGTTCGGTCCCATACCCCCTTTGTCGGCATGTGCTTCCCGTCTTTCTCAAAAGAGTGGGTGACGTATCCCACGTTCTCCGTGGAGTCGAACAGGGTTTCAAGATATTTTATCAGTTCCTGCTTCGGATTCCAGGAAACGGGCTCCGAGACCTCCCGCCCCTCAATCCATCCCGTGTCGATGATGGGGCTCTCCTCCCGGTGGATCATGTCGTCCCATTCCAGCTCGTGCCCGTCTCCCTTTGGCCTATACCCGCGGTCCATCGCCATCTGCACGATCGTCCCGCCGGTGACCGGCGTCCCCGCGCCGTTGAAGCCGTTCCATTTCCGGGCGCACTCGCCTTTCCTGTACCTCGCGGCGTCCCTCCTGCTCCATGACTCCCAGTCGGAGACGGAATACCCCTCCTCTTTCAGCGCCATCCCCACCTGGAGCCATTCCTGGTAGTCGAGCCCCGCAGGGTCTATGTAGTTGTCGATCAGCTCCAAAAGGTCCGCTCTCTCCATCCCCAGCTACCGTCCTTATGTCCATTCTGCGCATGGCGTACCGCCGCTTTCAGGTGTGTATTCCCCGGGCACGATGCCCGCCGGAACCCGCCATCCGTTGGCCGCGATCCTGTCTATCAGCTTCCTGGCGGAGTCGAACTGCCATGTCCCCACATGCTGGAAGCCCCTCCCCTCCAGGAAGCGTATCTGCTTCGGTGTGGTCAGCCCCTCAATGCGCCGCTTGTCCAGCCTGTCGAGGATCTTCGCCGCCTTTCCGGCGCTTGTGACCTCATCCGGCAGGATGCCCAGCTTTTCCAGGGCGCTCTTCTGGCCGTCCGAGGGCGGCGCCATCTCCCAGCCGAATGCCGGCACATATCCGGACAGGTCCTCCGCCTGGATGCTCATCTCGAACTGGAGCGGGTCCACCAGCTTCCTCTTGCGTCTCTTCATCTCTTCCAGCCTCTTCGCCAGGGCCTCCTCCCGCTGCGCCACGACGTCCTCCGCGGCCTGCCTCTCAGCCCCCTCTATGTCCACCGGGCAGCCAGCGGCCTCTATGTTGGCCGTCATCTGCCTGGCCACCTCGTCGTCGGTGCAGATCAGGCTCGCGGGGTGGCACAGCTCATGCCGCTCGGTGTGCCACAGGAAGTCCAGCAGCAGGAGGTGGTCTTTCCCGGGGTACAGCCTCGTGCCGCGCCCCACCATCTGGCTGTATAGGCTCCTTATCTTCGTCGGGCGCAGCACCACGATGCAGTCCACCGAGGGACAGTCCCAGCCCTCCGTCAGGAGCATGGAGTTGCACAGTATGTCGTAGTCGCCCCTGTCAAATGCCGCCAGGACCTCTGCCCTGTCCGCGCTCTCGCCGTTCACCTCCGCCGCCCGGAACCCTTTCCCGTTGAGGATGTCGCGGAACTTCTGGCTGGTCTTCACCAGGGGCAGGAACACCACCGTCTTCCTGTCCCTGCAGTGCACGGCCATTTCGTCCGCTATCTGGTACAGATATGGGTCCAGCGCCGTCCCGATGTCTCCTGCCTTTAAGTCGCCCGCCTGGACGCCCACGCCCGTAAGGTCCAGCCTCAGCGGTATGGTCAGAGCCTTGATGGGGCTCAGGTAGCCGGCCTTGATCGCTTTCGGCAGGGTGTACTCGTAGGCCAGGGACTCGAAGAACTCGCCCAGGTTGCGCATGTCCCCCCTGTCCGGGGTGGCGGTGACGCCCAGGACCAGCGCGTCCGGAAAGTGCCCCAGGATGCGCTGGTAGCTGTCCGTCAGGCAGTGGTGCGCCTCGTCGATGATGATCGTGTCGAAATAGTCTGCGGGGAACTGTCCCAGCCTGCTCTCCCTCGTGAGGGTCTGCACGGAGCCCACGGTTATCCGGAACCAGCTGCCCATGCAGGTGCGCTCCGCCTTTTCCGTGGCGCACCCGAGCCCCGTGACCCTGCCGATCTTGTCCGCCGCCTGCTCCAGGAGCTCGCCCCTGTGTGCCAGGATGAGGACGCGCCTCCCCTGGCGGACGCATTCCTCCGCCACCTTTGCGAAGACGATGGTCTTGCCGCACCCCGTCGGCAGCACCAGCAGCGTCCGCCTCACACCCTTGCCCCATTCGGCGAAGATGCTCTCCTTCGCCTCGTTCTGGTATGGCCTCAGCTCCATCAGAAGTCACCTGCCTTGTATGTGGGGGCCTTTGACGGCGCCCCCTCCATCGCGTAGAACCGCTTCACCTCGTTGACCTGCCTCTCCTCCCCGTCCTTCATGTACCTGTAGACGCCTATCTTCGCCCTGCCCCTGGATCCCGGGACCTTGCCCCAGTCCATGCGCAGCGGCTCGCCTTTCCTCTTCTGGCCGATGCTGGCGAAGAACGACGACAGCATGCCCTCCGTGATGGTGTGCAGGAAGAGGTTGTGGTTGATGTAGGCCGTCCCCTGCGGGGACTCCACCCTCAGCTTCAGCATCGCCTTGTTGCAGGGAGGGAGCTTGTCGCTCCCGTTGTGCCTCCCCCTGTCGAAGCTCTCCACCGTGAAGTCGTAGTCGCCCTCCGGGAGGAGCACGTAGTCGCCCCCGTCTTTCTCTATGACGTCGTTCCATTCAAGCTCTCTGTCCATAACAAAAACCTCCTTTTCAGTTGAACGGTATCTCCCCGCTCTCTTTCATCTCCTTGATCATCGCCAGCACTTTCTGCCATGCCCCTACCAGGACGCCCTGGACGAAGCCGGGGTCGTACCCCTCGATCGGCACGTCCGCAGGGTAGTACCCCCTGGCCGCCACCACGTTCTGGATGTCCCACTCGCATATGCCGCCCGCCATCATCAGGTCCTTTAGGTTCTTCGGGACTTTGTCCGGGTCGCTCTCCCATATCATGGAGCCCTGCTTCCCGCTTTCCGGGGTGCCCTGGGAAGCGGATCCGTCTGCCGCCGGTGCCGTAGCGCCGCTTGCCTGCTGGTTCCCTGCCGGCGTCTCCTGGGCCGCACTGCCCTTGGGGCCATCGGCAGGATTAGGTTCCTGCACCTGGCGCCGTGCGGCGTCCTGCATGGAGGCGCTGCCGCCAGTCTGTGCCCTGTCCTCTATGATGCCGGCAATTCCCGCATAGTCGAACGGCATCTCCTCCGGGAGTCCGTACCGGTTCTTCGCGTCCCAGCATGGATGGTGGGACGTGTACATCATCCGGGAGCCGCCCTGGGCCTTGCGCTTCTTGCCCTTGTCGTCCACCGCCACGGAATAGGTCTTGTAGTTGGCGAATAAGACCATGTCCGCCCACTCCTTTACCATGGGGGCAACGCCTTTGCTCAGTTTCGTCTCCCAGCGGTCGTAGGCCCCCATCTCGTCCGGCTGCTCGAACTTGCGCATCTTCGCATGGGCCGTCAGCGCTATGTTGATACCCTTGCCCACTACCTCTTCCAGGAGGTTCAGGAGCCGGCCGAACTCCTCCTGCACATATGTATAGCCTTTCCCATACGCAAAGCCCTCTATGCTGGTCTGCTGGTACTTCGCCAGGACATGGTCTATGCACAGCATCTCGGCCCAGTCTGCCGTGTCTATGGCCAGCGTCCGGCAGACCTCCGGATGTGCGTTCACGTGCCTCACCTGCTCCATCAGCATCGTCCATGATGACGGCGCCGGAGTCCTGGCCACGTCCATCTCCTTGGTGCTGCCCTCCGTGTCGATGAAGAGCGGATCCGGGAACCGGGAGGCGAACGTGGACTTCCCTATCCCCTCCGGCCCGTAGACCAGCACTTTCTTCGCGCACGGTATCTTTCCCCTGATGATCTCCATTAAAATTCACCCACTTTCCATTCGGTCTTCTTTCCCTCCGTAACGGGACGTTCCTGTCCCTCCACGTACCCGTCCGATATGATGATGGAACACTCCTCCCCCGTGCTGACTCTGGTTGCGATGGCCTGCAGGCCCTCCTGCTCCAGCCACGCGCCGAACTCCCGCAGCGTCTGCAGGTCCATCTGCTCCAGCTTGTCCAGCAGTACGAAGCCACATTTCGGGTTCAGCTTCCGCACGATCGCCGTGGCCACTTTCAGTCTGTCCGAGCCGGACATGCAGTCCCACCTCTGGCCGTCGTAAGTCAGCTCGCCGTCCTCCACGGACAGCCCAGGCAGCGGCAGCTGGGCTGACTGCAGCAGGGCCATCCTGTCTTTCCTGACCTTGTCAATCTCCGAGGTGAGCCCTGCGTACTGATTCCTGTATTCCGCGGCGTCCTCCTCCGCCTTTTCCTTGTCCAGGTTTGCGCGTACTTTCCGGTTCACCTCGTCTATGTTCGCGATGGACGCCTCCAGTTCCGCCGTGGACATGTCCTGGAGGTCCTTTGCGTCCATCAGGGCTATGTTCAGCGAGGCCTCCGCCTCCGCCAGTTCCTCCCTCTTCCTTGCAAGCTGGGCCTGCAGGGACTCCACCTCGCTCTGCATGAACGCCACCGACTGCCGGAACCTGTCGGCCTTGTCCCTCTTGCGCTGGTTCTCCCCATTTTTCGCGAGGATCTCCTGCTGCTGCCGGATGAGTTCCATTGGGGATACGATGTCCTTTGGGGCGTCGGGATAGTATGGCTGCTCCTTTGCGAACTTGGCTTTCTGGTCGGCTATCTGGCCGATGGCCTGCCTCCTGTTGTACAGCTCTTTCTCCTGCCGCTCCAGGTCCGACAGCCTGTCCCCGATGCCGACGATGCGCAGGAGCGTCCTGGCTTTCTCCTGTCCGGAGGCCTCCATGAACTTCGGTAGGTCGATGGCCAGCTGCTCCACGAACTCGTTCAGCAGCTGCTGGCCGCCTTTCTTCCCGGAGGGGTCGGTCACCTTCAGGTCGCTGTTCTTGCCCTTGCGCTCCACCACCAGGCCGTTGCTCATGACGATGTGGAGCGTGGGCGGTATGGCGGATCCCTCCCTCTGCGGCATGGAGGGGCGGTATCTGTCCCCTCCCAGCGCCCACGCGATGGAGTCCAGGACGGAGGTCTTCCCCTGCCTGTTGTCGCCCCCTATGATGGTGAGGCCGTTCGCCGTGGGCTCCAGCTTCACTGCCTTGACGCGCTTCACGTTCTCGATTTCCAGTTTGTTGATCTTCATTGTTTCCATTGACTTTTCCTTTCCGCATCCGTTATAATGGATGCATCGACATTATTTATGTCCTTGGTAGGCTCCCAGCTTTTGTAGGTGGTGGGGCCTATCTTTTTTTGCCGTCCTCCCTGATGGCCAGGTAGGCGCATATCCCGCAGGCTGCAGTCAGCGCCGCGGCGGTCATGTACATCCCGCCCTCCACTGCTCCGGGTGCCGCTAGCATCGCCAGGAACGCGATGGATCCGAATATGCTGCTTGCATCGATCCTGTACGTCAGGCTATGCCTTTTTCGGGCTGGTCTCTTCATATGCTCCCTCCCTACACTTCGAACGTGGGATACACGAACGCCTCGTACTCGTGGCGCCCCTCAACGTACCTCTGGACTTCCGCCTTTCCGTCCAGGCTGTTGTAGAATTCCATTGCCTGGTCCTCGCTGTCGAACTCCAGATAGTCCTCCCTGCCGTCCTCGTCACTGCGCCAGAACTTCACACGGTATTCTTTTACCGGGCTCTCATCCTCGCCATGGAGGATCTCCTCGTTCCTGCGCCGCATGTGCTCCTGGTAGTTTCTCATGAAGCGGATGGTCATCTCGTTTATCTCCATGAACTCCTCTTCTGTGATCGCCCCAAGTTTCTTTGCCATCACCGCTCCTCCATAGATCTTGTACAGCAGTTCCTCCGAGTAAGACCGCTGCGCGTACAGCGCCTCGCGCCTCAGCTGCTCGATGGCCGTCTCTTCCCTACCCTGGCAGCCCTGCTCATCGGCTGCCCCTGCCAGCGCTGCGGCATATCCGGCCTCGTACGCATGCCGGAATACCCACTTCTCAAATGCGTCCAGATAGGCCTGGAAGCAGGACTCCATCCTTGCGTGCTTATGACGGATCAAACCGCTCGCCTGCGGCAGGTCCGCCAGGAACTTCTCATAAGCTCTGTCAAACTCTGATTCACTTGCGAATGCTTTCATCTGTGCCTCTTTCTTCATTCCTTTCCTCCTTTCCAGCTCCTGATACTACAGCTTCATCAATTGAAGTATCTTGTCGTCCGTAGCCTCCAACTCCTTGAAGATCACATAAAGCTGCACGTTATTGAAGTTTCCATCCCTTAGTCTTCTGCCAAATGCCTGCTGGCTGATGTTCAGCTTCTCCCCCATGTATTCCTGGTTCTTCCCAAGGGAGTCCATGCGGCCGATCATCCACTCCCGCAGATCCGTCTGCAGGTATTTCTTCTTGTTGATCGCTACCCTCGGCATCTCTTTCTCACCTCCTCTCCAGATTTGACTTCTATCCTGTCTTGATTTCCCCTTGCTCCTCCTTTATACTTGTTGATACAGGCTCCCGCCAGAGCCGAGTACATAGAAAGGGGAATTCTGCTATGGGAAAAGATCAATGGGTCTCACCTCGTGGAGACAAATGGGCCGTTCATGGTGCTGGTAATTCAAAAGACACTAAGCTTTTCGATACTCAAAGGCAAGCGCAAGACTATGCTATTGGAATTGCCAAGAACCAGAAAAGCGAAGTTGTTGTCCAAGGACGTGATGGAAAAATTCGTTCCAAAGACAGCTATGGTAATGACCCGTTTCCTCCACGTGACACCGAGCATTAATCATACTTAGGTGTCATCCGAACCCTGTAGCCATCAGCGGTATTGATTTCCTCCGAAGTTATCTCTGCTATGGTTACAGGGTTTTCCTCGTCTGTTTCCACAATAATTTTTGTGTAGTCCTGCAGATGTATAAGCCGCTCTTCTTTGCTCATTGCTCCCTCACCTCCCTCTGTTTCTTTGTCTGCGAAGCCTCTTGCCATTTTCAGCTTTTCCTCTTATACTGTTGGTATAGGATACTGGCATACCCGAGTATGAAAGAAAGGAAAAACAATATGTCTAAATATATTGTGTACTGCGACTTTGCGACTCTGAAATGTGATTTTAAACAATTTGCTAAATTCCTAAGTTCTCATGTTGATGGCTTCCAAAATCTTAATAATGATATTTGGCTTATTGAAATTGACGATCCGGAAATCCCATTTTACTATGACATGTCTGACTTCATAAGCGACCTCGAAAACGCTGGTTATGCAGACAAAGACAGTAATATCATCGTTGCAAAATATTCAGAACTTGCATACAGGATTTTCGGGGTGGATGAATCTTTCCATATCGATTGAGTCTTTAAGTTTATTCGAATATGCCCTAAGCTCTCTGCGCTGGAAAAATCCCCTGATGTCTGCAAGGTCATTCAGGATTTCAGTATTCAAATCACTGGAATCCTGAATACTTGCGACCTTTCCCATGACTTGTGCAATTCTTTTCTGCGCTATTTCACAAAAATTTTTGTCAATGAGATAACACTGATTCTCTGGTATATCTCCTTTCATCCCTCTCACCTCCTCCCTATTCGATATGTTTTCCTTGCGCCCTCTATCTCCTATCTGATATAATCTCCTTATCAAATGCAAAGGAGAAAAACTATGAATCTGGAAACAATCACCAAACTCATTCTCGCATTCTTTACAAAAGAAAATATCACATTCCTGTTGGGGGCATTCGGTTCCCTCGGAACTCTCTATACGCTGCTTGCTCAGCGTAAAAACATTTCCTTATCCATCCAAAGCTACAGTTACAAAAACAAATCTTTGCTCATGTTTGTCTCTTTTGCAAACCATTCCCGGCTCCCTATATCCATTTTAAATATTTCCATTGTTCAAGATAATGTTTGTTACCCTTGTGTTTATATCCCAACAGTGGTATGTGAGCATACTCGGCGTTCCGGAAAAGAAATCATCAGCCATCGGGAAGAATTTTCTGTCCAGTTTCCAATATCTCTAGCTTCTCTAGCTGGTTCATCCGGTTATCTGTACTTTGACAAGCTTCCAGAAAGCTATCCAGACGATGCCACAGCTCTGACTGTTCAAGTAAGCACCAATCGCGGGCGGGCAAAGAAAATGAAATTATCGGTTCCGAATTGATAAATTTCTTTACTTCGTATATCCGTCTCACCTCCTCCCTAATACCAGCTTTAAAAAAACTGGAATAATTATCTCGTTAATGCTAATATTTATTTGTCCAATCAGAATATATCAGGGATACGCTGTAAATCGCCTCTATGGAAGGAGGTGATAATATAGAAAAGAAATACGTTTATTCTGCCAAAGAGGCCCAAACTCTTATGGCGCGAGGATATACGATATGGGCTATGTCGTATTTCGTGAATGGAAATGGCCATACCCTATATATCATGACTAAGTAGCATTTAGCCTGCAACTGTCAATCATCCTCCAATGCAGCGTACCTCAACTATATTCTGATTGGCTTTTCCATCTCACCTCCTCCCTATTCGATATGTTTTCCTTGCGCCCTCCATCTCCTATCTGATATAATTCCCTTATCAGCACTGCCATGCTGATATAACAGATAAAGGAGAAGTTACATATGGCATACTATAATGCTACCATTTGCCTTAATGGGCATATTGTCAGCAGTTGCAAAGCAAGTTTCCAAAAATACTGTTCTATGTGCGGAAAAGAAACCTATTCGCGTTGCCCCTCTTGCCATGCCTCTATTCACGGCTTAATTAAATTAGATGGCCTCGCTATTACTGGGCCTTACATAAAACCTTTTTATTGCTACGAATGCGGCTCCCCATATCCATGGACACAAAAAATTCTAAGCAATGCTGTTGAACTTCTTAGTCTTGATGACTACTTAGATGATGCATCCAAGGAACTAATTAAAAATGCAATTCCTGAATTGATGGTCGATACACCAACCACCCCACTTGCCGTTGCCAAATACCGAAAAGGAATGGCACATGCCGGTCAAACCATTAAGGATTTGATGCACCAGCTTTTAGTTGATGTTGTCAGCGAAACGGTTAAGAAATCCTTGTTCCCGTAGGGGCTCCGCAATATTGGCAATACTTATCCGCCCTATGAATCATCTTTTTACATCGAGTGCAATGAGTAAACCCATTCCTTAACAAGATTTTCTTACCATATTTTTTTAATATCTTCTTTATCAGCCTTATCTTCTTCACCTCCTCCCTATTAAAGTATGTTATCCGATTCTCTACTTTTTGTAGAATAGCAAGGCAAAAAAATATAGTCTTGCGGGACTCCGTAAAGTCTGGACATCATTTCAACTTCTGGAATTCCAGGAATGACCTTTCCTTTCTCCCAATTTACTACCGTAGTTTTACTGACTTTCATGGCTTTTGCAGTATCTTCTTGTGTCATTTTTGCATTTACCCTAGCGGCTGCTAAGCTAATCTGAAATTTCGCCAACCTGCGTCACCTCTCTTTCTGCATATCACTATACTCTACTTTTTGTGGACTGTCAATACTTTTTGTAAACTTTTTAAAATTTTAGTATTGTGTTTTTCTACTTTTTGTTGTATTATGCAAGTAGGAGGTGTTATATATGTCGGAAGAATCCTATCAAAAGATTTTCTCTAAAAATTTGAACCATTACATGACTTTATACGGCAAAACTCAAACTGATTTAGTAAATGATTTAGGATTTAATAAATCAGCAGTTTCTACATGGTGTAACGGAACAAGATTACCTCGTATGGATAAAGTAGAAGCATTAGCCCGATATTTTAACATTAATCGTTCCGACTTAATAGAGGAAAAATCCCAAGAAACGGGATATTACCTTAATGAGGAGACTGCCAAGGCAGCCCAGGAAATCTTCGAGAACAAGGAGCTCCGCATGCTGTTCGATGCCGCAAGGGACGCAGACGCAGAAGACCTGAAAGCCTTACATAGCATGGCATTGGCTTTAAAGAGAAAGGAACGTGGTTACATTGACGACACCGGATGTTAATGTCTTCCTGATCGATTTCCAAGCGCCCGGAAGAGAAATGGTCGTTTCCAATGAAGACGGCACCTACACTATCCTGATTAATGCCAAATTGTCTCAGGACGAACGACTCAAAGCCTACCGGCATGCTCTAGGTCATATAGACGATGGGGATTTTGAAAAATCAGATATACAAAGCATAGAGTTCCGAGCCCATGAATTGGAACCATCCAAAAAAGCTGTCGCTGCACCAGCAAACGAACATATGAAACGTATCCAGCAGTTGCAAAGAGAAAGGAAGAAAATCCAAAAGGCCCTTAGGGAGAAAGAAAAGGAAATCAAGCTAATATCAGACCTTTATGGCCCGGAATGCTTTTTTCGAGCTGCTGAACATAGGTGGTTATATGGTGAGTCAGATTGAGACGCTACGGCGTATTAATAAAAATCAAATGAAAAGGGGAAATCACTATGGCTAAAGACTTTACAAAAGAAGATGTTATTCAAAACAAAAAAGAAGCTATAAAAGCTTTAAATAAACTGCTAGAACTGTATATTAATGACCCGTCAATGAAATATTTGAAAAAGGCACACCTTATTTCCTACTGGATAAAGGACTATGTCCGATTAATCACCTTTGAAGAAAAATTCGACCCTACCAAAAATATGGCTTATAAAAGAGGAAGCATTGTAAAACTACATTTTGGTTTTAACATTGGAAGTGAATACGGGGGGCTGCATTACGGAATAGTTTTAGATAATAAAAACTCTCATAGTTCTCCTGTCCTAACAATAATTCCGCTTACTTCGATGAAAGATAATAAAACTATACACAATAATAGCGTTGACCTCGGAAACGAAATTTACCGTTCCTTAAAATTGAAGTATGATACTATATTTAAGTCGTTAAAAGAAGAACAAGGAGAAATTAGAAAATCATTGGATGCTTGTTCAGAACTTGTTGATTTATCCGGAAAATTATTAGCCGAAATAAAACAAACTGACACAGACAGCGATGAACTCTCTCAAAAATTAGAAACCGTACACGACTATCTTCAATCAGCTGATAAATTAAGGACACAATGGGAAGAAAAACTGATACATAATTGTGAAGAACAATTCTATCTTGCTAAAATAGGCGATGAAATCTCTCAGATGAAAGAGGGCAGCATTGCTCTAGTAAACCAAATTACTACTGTAAGCAAAATGCGTATTTATGACCCGCGAAATTTAAGAGGAGTGTTGGCCGGTATTTCTCTAACGAAAGAAAGTATGGAAAAAGTAAACAAAAAAGTAAAAGAATTATATATTTTTTAAATTTTTTATCATTGTGGCAATATTTTTATTGACTATGAGCATAATATAGTCTATAATAAACTGACAGAGAGGAAGTCACTTCCCTCAATATCGCCTATAGGGCATTAAAAGAAGATATCAGTTTATTATGTGAAGGTCTCGTAGCAATACGAGGCCTTTTACGTTACATATTATTAAGCTTCTCCGCCATTAAGGCGAATTTGCGACGTCGCAACTGCCCGCACCATGACAATATGATATGCTTACCCGGGGAGCCGGGGGACGTGCTTTTCATCCGATCTGAGCCTTACAGAAAGGATGATGCTTATGAGTACATATGAGGAATTCATGGTGATCTTGACCGTAGCGCTGCTGATTGTGGCAATTCTGAATCTGAAAAATAAGAAATAGCCGTCCTGACTTTGGCAGAGTAGACGGCTATTTCTTAGCTTAATATTTCGCCGGGCCGGGTGAGGTGCGCTCACCCTCCGACTTCCTCGTTAAGCATATTATATACTATGGAAACACATTTTACAACCAAAATTTTTAAAAACCGCCCGGTGTTACCAGCACCGGACGGCCCATGATATACCCCGGAGGGATACTAACACACAAGACCATTGTATCATCTCCGGGGGCAGCCTGCAAGCGTAAAATGCGCTGGCTGCTGTTTTTATACAAAAAACGGGCTCCCATGGGACACATCATCGAGAGGTGTGGGAGCTTCTGTTGGTGACAATCATACCATATTTAGGAGGTCGATGCAATGAAAATCGAAAAAAGGGGCACTGACAGCTACCGGATCCGGAAGATGTATAAGGGAAAGATGTACACCGTATCCTTTGACCACAAGCCTACCCAAAAGGAAGCTCTGACCGCCATGACAGATGAGCTGAACAAGGTAAGAACCACCCATACACAGATGACTTTCCAGCGGGCCGCAGAAAGCTATGTGGACATGAAGCGGAACGTCCTCTCTCCCAGGACGATAAAGGAGTATACCGAAAACGTGAACCGATTCCCGGAATGGTTCCGCAAGCTGCCGGTATCCGACATCACGCAGATCGAAATCAACAGGCTGGTCAATGAGATCTCCATAGGCCGCTCCCCAAAGACTGTACGCAATTATCACGGCTTTCTGACGGCCGTTTTGGGGACTTTTTATCCGAATCTTAAAATCAGTACCACCCTGCCGCAAAAGGTCAAATCCGAGCCGTACACGCCCTCTCAGGAGGACGTCAAGAGGATCCTGGCAGAGGTCAGGGACACTCCCTATGAGGTTCCCATCACCTTGGCCTGCTATGGGATGCGCCGATCTGAAATATGCGCCCTGCAGCCGGAGGATGTGGACGGTGACATAGTGCATATTAACAAAGCCATGGTCCTGAACGAAAAGAGGGAATGGGTCGTCAAGACGACAAAGACCACGGAGAGCACCAGGAGCATCATAATACCGGAATCCCTGGCAGAAAAGATACATGCGCAGGGCTACGTCTACAAGGGTCATCCCGGATGCATTACAAAGCACTTGGAGCGCGTGGAGGTTAGTCTGGGTATACCGCGATTCCCCCTGCACAAACTCAGGCATTATTTTGCCAGCGAGATGTCAGCCCTGGGAGTACCGGAAGCTGATATCTTAAAGATGGGGGGATGGGAGACGGATCATGTCATGAAGTCCGTGTACCGGCATTCGATGATGGAGAAAGAGGAGAAAGCCAAGAGGGAGGCTGCGGAGAAGCTGCGGAACGCCCTCTTCAATTAGGACAAGCTTGGACAAAATCTGGACAAAAAGTTTTAAATGTAATTGTTTTTTGGCACTGATTTTAGTTTTAAAACAGGGCAGTGAAAAAGCCGCAAACCCTTGATTTCCCTGAAAAAATCTTGGATTTGCGGCTTTCATTTGACAATCGGGGTGACAGGATTCGAACCTGCGACCTCCTGGTCCCAAACCAGGCGCTCTAGCCAAGCTGAGCCACACCCCGATATGCCGCAGCGCACTGCTATCTGCAACGCCCCCATTATATCCCAGAATCACCTTTCCTGTCAAGAACTTTACAGATATTCGATGGCGAAATCCGCCTTTTCTCCCTCCACCTCCATGACGATATAGGAGGGTCTTCGCCCCTCCTGCCTGGGATAGGACAGGCTTCCCGGGTTCACGGCGATGACACCGTCCTTTTTGTCCACCACAGGCTTATGGGTATGTCCGTACACTACGATATCCGCTCCCCTGGCCGCAGCCTCCCTTTTGATCCGCTCGCGTCCCATGGACACACCGTAGTTATGTCCGTGGGTCACCCATACCCGGAAAGAGCCCAGCTTCAGTTCCAGGTCCTTGGGCAGATAGGAAAAGAAGTCATTGTTCCCCAGCACGATCTGCACCGGACAGTCCGCAGCTTTGGACAGGGCATATTCGCTGCCTTCCGCGTCCCCGCAGTGGATCACCAGCTGCGGCTTCACCGATTCCAGAATTTTAAAATAATTCTCGTTTTTTCTGTGGGTATCACTGACGATCAGCACTTTCATAACTTCTTCAGCTCCTCTTTCATCAGCCGAAGCGCCTTTCCCCTGTGGCTCACCAGATTTTTCTCCTCTTCCGTAAGCTCCGCCGTGGTCTTTCCAAACTCCGGCACATAGAAAATGGGATCATATCCAAAGCCGTTGTTCCCTTTTTCCTCGTAGTCGATTCGTCCCTCTATGGTGGCCCGGACAGCCAGCTCTCTGCCGTCCGGCAGCACGGCCGCAATGGCGCAGACGAATCTGGCCGTGCGCTGCTCATCCGGCACGCCCTCCAGCCGCCTGATCAGATCCGCGTTCTTGACGCGGTAGGAAGTGTCCTCTCCCAGATACCTGGCGGAATAGATTCCCGGCTCCTTTCCCAGATAGTCGATTTCCAGCCCGGAATCATCCGCCAGCACCAGCTCTCCCGGCGCCGCCTCCGCCACCGCCCTGGCCTTGATCATGGCGTTCTCCTCATAGGTCTTTCCGTCCTCCATTATGTCCGTGCGGATGCCGGCCTCTTTCATGGAAAGAATCTCCGGATATGTATCGGCCAGAATATCCCTGATTTCCCGCATCTTCCCTTCATTTCCCGTGGCAAATATCAATCGTTCCATTTTATCCTCTTATCCTTAACTATTGGTTTCCCAAAAATTTCCCCGAAAATGCCCCGCTGTCCGGATCCGTCTCTTTCCGGCTTTGAATGGCATTTCCACTTTCCTCCCCCGGTCCCATGTCCTCTTCCCGGGCTTTCATTACGCGAGTTTCTCCAGTGTCTAACCAGCATCACACTTCGGGCTCTGGCTGCGCTTTTGGCCTGGGCGGCTTTGGCCCCAGGAACTGGTAATAATATGTCTTCATCATGCCGTTATAGATTTTGCGGTTCTTACCCGCCTTGCGGCCAATGTATTGCTCCGCGTGCTCATAGGCGGATATCAGGTACATGCTCCAGGTATCTAACAGGGCGAACCGCTCCCCAATCGTCCGGTACAGGGCTGGCAGCTCCTCCTTTTCCTGAATCCTCTCCCCATAGGGCGGGTTCATGATCAGGAAGCCGTATTTCTTCGGATGGCTTAGCTGGGCAACGTCCCGCCGCTGAAAATGTATCAGCTTCTCCACCCCTGCCCGCCTGGCATTTTCCCTGGATATCTCCACCATATGGTCATCGATGTCATATCCCTGGATATCCGTTTGAATGTCCAGATTGACCATATCTTCAGCCTCCTCCTGAGCGTCCTGCCACCGTCCTTTCCCAACTACATAAGGCCAGTCTTCCGATGTAAAGTCCCGCTCCATCCCCGGCGCTATATTGGCCGCCATCATGGCTGCCTCAATGGGAATGGTGCCGCTGCCGCAGAAAGGATCCACCAGTATCCGCTCTCTGTTCCAGGGAGTCAGCATGATCAGGCCGGCTGCCAGATTTTCCGCAATAGGCGCCTGAGCCACAAGCTTGCGGTAGCCTCTCTTGTGCAGGGACACGCCAGTGCTGTCCAGGCCCACCGTAACCTGGTCTTTCATCAGAAATACTCTGATAGGGAACTGGGCGCCGTCCTCCCGGAACCAGTTCACATGATAGATTCCCTTTAGACGTTCTACCATGGCTTTTTTAACGACAGACTGAATGTCCGAGGGACTGAACAGCTTCGATTTGACGCTGGCTGCTTTTGTCACCCAGAATTTCCCGTCCTCTGGTATGTAGTCCTCCCAGGGAAGCGCCCTGATTCCCTCGAACAGTTCCTCGAAGCTCTCCGCATGGAAACTGCCGATTTTAATCAGGACCCGCTCCCCTGTGCGCAGGAAAATGTTGGCCCGGCACAGCGCCTCCTCATCTCCGGAAAAGGTCACCCTACCGTCCACCACTTCGGTGATGTCATATCCCAGTTCATCGATTTCCCTTTTCAGCACTGCCTCCATGCCGAAATGGCAGGGAACGATCAATTCAAATTTGCGCATTTTCTCCCCCTCGCCAGCGCCATTCGCTGCCTTATCCTGCTCACGGAAATTCTATGTAAATAGGGGCACTGTACAATGCAGTGCAGTGTCCCTACCGCCAGAAAGGACTTAGTAGTTGTTGTCCTGGCTGTTCTGGTTCTTGCTCTGGTTGTTGTTCTGATTCTTGCTCTGATTGTTGTTCTGGTTCTTGTTCTGATTCTGGTTGTTGTTCTGATTCTGGCTGTTTTTGCAGTTCTCAGAATTGTTCGCGTTGTTGTACTTATTGTTGTCCATTTCTTTCCTCACATCCTGCCGCTCTCTTGCGGCGCTTTGCGCCGGAAGCCGCCCTTTTTCTGCAATTTCCGAAAGCGTAGTTCAGGCGGTTCCGGAAAGTGCGCTTCAGGCGGTTCCATATTTTCAGTTACAGCAGTAGTATGAGAGGATTTCCATTAAAATATGCATCGAAATTCTATAATTTTTTAATTCATCCAGTCCCGGAATACCTTTACCAAAAACAGCACACCCAATATGGGAAGCAGTATGGGCAAAAGGGCTGTGATCACGGAGAATATGGCGCTCAGGATCAGGATCACCACCAGAAGCGCCAGTATCAGCCATACCCAGAGCGGAATCCTCCCGAACAGGCTGACCCGTCCTTGTCCCAGGGGCCCCTGCGGCTGGTATCCAGTGTCCGCCTCCCTGCCCGACCAGCCGCCGTTCTCCCCATATTCCTCGTACTGCCCGGCCTGTCCGGCATCATACCGCGAACTGCCGCCCCCCTGCCCGGAGGCCCGTCTGCTGCCGCCACCGGCTTCCACAATGGTTCGTGCGATGAGGCGCGGGTCGCCAAGCTCCGAAAGCACTTCTCCCTCGTCCCTCCCCTTGCGGATCTCGGTATTGATGTATTCCTCATAGTATTCCAGGTTCTCCGTAAGCTGCATGGAGTTCACCCTGCCGCCAAGCGCCAAGCGCAGCGACTCTAAAAATTCTCTTTTCGTCATAGTCCTACCATTTCTTTCCGGGGCAATGCGCTTTGTAAGTACGCAGGTTCCCGGTTTCTCGTTTCATGTCTGCTCCTATGTTTCCACCGACTTATGACATTATACTTTCTTTATTCTATAAAATCAATCCTTCTGAGACAGCTTTTTTCAAAAGTCTTTGTTGATTCAGGCTTGATTCAGGCATTGTGGAGCGAGCGATACTGGCTTGGGAATAAAGAAGATCCGCAGGCATCAGAACCCGGAAGCCAACTGAAAAAATATCTGTTTGAGATCATTCGGGAGGAATCACATCACCGAACCGGGGAGACAGGCCGGAAAGCGGCTGGCGGCATCAGAGAATGGCGGGAATACCTGTTTCAAGGCTTTCCCGCCATTCAGACAAAAATGTGCGCAGGCGTACATAACAGCATACGCAAGCGCACAAGATAACGTGCGTTAGAGGATTCGAACCCCCGACCTTTTGGTCCGTAGCCAAACGCTCTATCCAGCTGAGCTAAACGCACATAACACTACAGGCAGTATCTCCTGCAACATTAGTTATCATACCCTTTTTGTCCCGAAAAGTCAAGCGTTTTTTTGGGATTTTTTCATGTTTTTAGTAGAATATTTTTTCGTTTTAATTATTATGTTTTTTCGCTTATTTGACTGACAACTGCCCAGGCTGCCCTCTCCAGCCCCCTGGCAATGGTCTCCAGCGCCATCCCGGGCGTGCCGGAGGGCTTGCCTACGGTCTGCTCGGTAGCGTAGGGCACATGGAGGAATCCGCCTTTCATGACAGGGTACTCTCTTGCGGCCAGATGCAGCAGCGTATACAAGACATCATTGCAGACAAAGGTTCCGGCGCTGTATGACAAGAACGCGGGGATTCCCGCCTCACGGATGGCGGCGGCCATTTGCTTCACTGGAACAGTGGCAAAATAAGCCGCCGGGCCGTCCTCCCGCACCGCCTCGTCCACGGGCTGTCTGCCGCCATTGTCCGGGATCCTGGCATCTCGGAGATTGATTGCCACCCGCTCCACCAGGATTCCCGAGCATCCGCCCGCCTGCCCCACGCAAAGCACCGCGCCAGGCTCCTCCCTGCGCACAGCCTCCTCCAAAACCTCCCCTGCCCGTCCGTATACCGTGGGCAGCTCCACTTTCACAATCTCCGCCCCTGCAACGCGCTCCGGGAGCCTGCGCACTGCTTCCAGGGCCGGGTTCATGGATTCTCCTCCAAAAGGCTCGAAGCCTGTCATCATGATTTTCATACTATATCCTCCATTTGGACATAGTATACTATATTTCCCCCAAAATTTCTATTTGCATTTTCGACTATCTTTCGCTATACTGTTGCCATACTGCTTTCAGGGATCCGGGAGTGTCCTATACCGGATCCAACCAGATAAAGGAGACAAAACATTGAACCTATATACGCAAAAATATGACCCTGCGCTGTATCCGACCCTGACGCCCATGGCTGAAATCGAGGGCTTTCCCGTCCGCCCCGGCCTTTTCGACGTGCATGGGGCTATGGCGCTTTCCGTGGGCGTGAACTTCACCGTCCACACCCATTACGGGACTTCCTGCACCTTACTTCTCTTCCACCGGGACGCTTTCACCCCCTACGCAAGGCTCCCCTTTCCGGAGGCCTATAAAATCGGAGACGTGTATTCCATGATCGTCTTCGGTCTGGACATCGAGGATTTTGAATATGCCTACCAGGTAGACGGGCCCTACGAGCCGGAGAACGGGCTCCTCTTCAATCCCCATTCCGTGCTCTTAGACCCTTACGCCCGTTTCGTCACCGGCCAGCGGATATGGGGAAACCGCAAGAGCGGCTGCTACCACGCCCGCGTCATCAAGGACGGATTCGACTGGGGCGATGCGCCACAGTCTACCCGCACTATGAGCGACCTGGTCATCTATGAGCTCCATGTGCGCGGCTTCACTTACCACCACTCCTCCGGCGTTGCCCATCCGGGCACTTTCGCGGGCCTTATGGAGAAGATTCCCTACCTGAAAGAACTGGGGATCAACGCGGTGGAGCTGATGCCCATCTTCGAGTTCGATGAAGCCATCAATGCCAGAGAGGTGGACGGCAAGAATCTCCTGGACTACTGGGGCTACAATACGGTGGGGTTTTTTGCCCCCAACACCAACTATATCTCCGGCGATGAGGCCCACAAGGACAATGAACTGAAAGTGCTGATCAAGGCCCTGCACGACAATGGCATCGAGGTCATCCTGGACGTGGTGTTCAACCACACCGCGGAGGGGAACGAAAAAGGACCCACTTTCTGCTTCAAGGGTTTCGACAACAAGGTCTACTACATGCTCACACCCAATGGAAATTACTATAATTTCAGCGGATGCGGCAACACTTTGAACTGCAACAATCCCATCGTCCGCCAGTTGATCCTGGAATGCCTGCGCTACTGGACGGTGAGTTACCGCATCGACGGCTTCCGCTTCGATCTGGCGAGCATCTTAGGGCGGCATGAGGACGGTTCGCCCATGAACAATCCTCCTCTCCTGGAGCTTTTGGCCACGGACCCTATCCTGCGGAATGTAAAGCTGATCGCGGAGGCCTGGGATGCGGGCGGGCTCTACCAGGTGGGAAAGTTCCCCGCCAGCAGACGCTGGGCAGAGTGGAACGGCCGCTATCGGGACTCCCTGCGAGCCTTTTTAAAGGGGGATTACTGGCATTCCTGGGAAGCCTCCTGGAGCATCTCCGGCTCCGGCGACCTCTACGGCGGCTTCTATTCCGACAACACCAACAACTACGCGGGCTACAATTCCTGCGTGAACTTCCTCACCTGCCACGACGGCTTCACGTTGTACGATTTGTATTCCTACAATGAGAAGCACAATGAGGGGAACGGCTGGGGCAACACGGACGGTGCCAACGACAACCGTAGCTGGAACTGCGGCATAGAGGGCGATACCGACGATCCGGAGATATTGAGCCTGCGCTTCCGCATGATCCGCAATGCCTGTGCCGTGCTGATGTGCAGCAGGGGAACGCCCATGTTCCTGGCCGGGGACGAATTCGGCAATTCCCAGTACGGCAACAACAATGCCTACTGCCAGGACAATGAGATCTCCTGGCTGGACTGGAGTCTGCTCGACAGGAACCGGGAACTGTTTGAATTCTTTAAGTTTATGATTGCCTACCGGCATAAGCATCCTGTCATCCGGAAGATGCTTCCCGATGCCGTCTGCGGCATGGAGCCTCTCCTGACTCACAATATCAACGCGGAAGAGGTGTTCATCCCGGGCGATGCCAAGACGCTGGCCGTGAGTTTCGCCGGGTACAATGAAAAGACCAAAGCCGATGATCTGGTATATGTGGCAGTCAACACCCATTGGGAGGACGTGCGGATCACGTTGCCTGCCCTGCCCCCCAGCCAGGCCTGGTATTTGAGCGTGAACACCTTTGGAGATGAGCGGAACCGCTGCTGCTACCCGGAGGGGCAGGAGGTGCGGATTGAGCATGAGTTCATCATGCGGCCCCGCTCGGTGGCGGTGTTCACTGGCAGAGATATCATGAAAGAGAAGCATTCCATGGAGTAATAGAATTTCATCAAATGAGGGCATTCCTTTGAAAACTTTCCCCCGGAGAGCGTTTCCCATCGGGACTTCTCCCTCTGGGGGATTTTCAGGAAGCTTCTGTCATCGTAGGTGCAGAAGATAATGGCCCAGGTTACAGCCGCAGGAAATGTCTTCATGCGTAACAGGCATACCGGGATCTTTAGGACTTCCCCCAAATATTGCGGCGCCACTCACTGTACAGGGGCAGCGGCTCGCCCCACCAGCTGGCAGGATCGGACCTGTCCTTGTCCCCCGTTGCACGATGTCCCTCCACGGCAGGTTCCCGCTGGGCTCCATGTAGTTGGTGTAGCTGCTGATACAGTAGTTGTAGCGGTTCAGGGTCAGGTGGTCTTTTGCGTCGCCAGGCCTGCTGCCTTTTAATATATCATAATATGCTTTGCTTGCCCACTTTCCAAGGTCCGTTTTTGATATTGTTCCTGTAAAATAGTCATCTACCCTTTGCAGAAGTATTTTTGCATCACATTCCATCAATTCTCACCTCGTTTCCTGCTGCACCAGAAAATCTATCATATTCTCTCCACGCAAACATGTCCACGGCCACCACGGCATCGCCGCGGCCCTCCCCGTGGGAGTAGCCGGTGCCGGAGGCATCGGTGATGCCGGTCAGGTTATTCTCCAAGTCGTAGATGTACTCCGTCACCAGACCGTCCGCGGCGGTACGCAGATGGCAGGACAGAGAGTTGTCTTTTTATAGTCACTATCTTACTCAACCTTTTCCGGTTCGCAGGGTTTGAGGCTGGCTGATCAGATAAGATTATCACATCTCCACTCTGGTACTAACAATTCAGGATCATTGAAATAATGGTCTAATTCTTTTTCGAGATTGAAAATGCCAACGATGCCATCCGTTATCCTGTCATTTTTTAATATTAAATCGGAAATCTCTAAGCCATTATTATAATACTCTTTAGGTATTTCATAATCCCGTATCTGAAAATAAGTGGTCTTCATTTTTTTACTACATAACGTTCTCGAAAGTTCTTTAAAATGCCCCTCTGCACTTATTTCATACCCTAAAACTGTCATAAAATGCCTCAACTCCGGTTTAGTGGGTTTTAACTCTACAGCCAATTTACAACCTGTTATAAGATCATTAATCTGCTCAATAGATAATTTCATTTTATCTTACCTCTAATTTCTACAAAATATTCTTAGCTCTTTTCCATTCGCGGGATGTATCTGTAAATGGGGCATACCTCCATTAGGATTATTATAACCATATCCCAGAAGCCAGCCATCGTTCCCAACATCATCTGGAGGGTTTTGTTGTAGGCGTTGCCGGTGTACACTGCCTCCAGGCGGTTTTCCACGGTGTACTGGCAGGAGGTCCGGCCGTTGTCGGTGGGACTGTACTCCTTTACCAGGTTTCCGTCTGCATCGCAGGTGTAGCAGACCTTTCTTGTGCTTCTGCTGTCTAGTTCAACGGAAGAGCACCAGGCAAGACCAGACGAAAGCTATCCTTTGCTTAACCAGCATATTCCTTCATGGAACAGAACCCAAATTAGTTTTTCAGTAAAGCTTATAACAATTACATCTGTTGAATAAAATGCCTCACCAAAAGCAGCTGAAAAATTTTCAACAAATTTATTTATATGATTTGCATCAACAATAAATGGCCCACACTTTTTTTCATAACAATAATCCGTTATCACATATAGAATTCCACTCATATAATGTAGTTTCTGCAAATACACTAACGCCTCAACATCGCTTAATTCTGTTTCTTCTCCAAATTGTATTTGCTTATTAACATTATAATACAGTTCATCGACATACTTAAACCTTTTTCCAAAGATGTCATGCATGCTATTTTCAAATTCCATCCAGGATATATTGCTATTGATAGTAATCCCACCCTTCTATTTCCTTAAACCCAACAGATATGTCCCACGTCCCTTTGATGCTTTTTGAAATATTATCATAACTATATATTTCCGCTTTTAATACAATAAGGAACTCCATCTGCCTCTTCATGCGTGAATATCAATGTCCACTGAAAGGTTTCATCAAATACATAAATGTCTTCCGGCAAATATCCATAATTCTCCAGCAATACTTCAAACTTTAATTTAATTACTGTCTCTTTTCCCAATTTCCAATAATTTTTAATGAATATTCTTTCACAAGTCTGAATATCCCAAAAGACATAAACCTCACCTATATCCTTTGCTACTACCTCGACATATTCTTTTGTAATAACAATAGGATTTTTTAAATAATCCCACAAATAACCAAGATAACAATAGCCATCCTGGAATTTATGACGTTGCTTGATCATCTCATTATATCGAGAGGACAATGTGTTTATGAAGTTTTCTATATACCTTTCCCGAATTTCGCTTCCCTCTTCCCTGTCTAAAATTTTTATATTTGTTTTAAATGCATGGAAATCCATAGTTCGTCTCTTTGTAAATCGCATTATTTTCGTCACCAAACCCTATTTCGTGTTAAAAGTACGCCTACCAAGTGAACCATTATGCTTTTAGATACTTATTGTAAAATAGTAAATATAATCCAGTCTCATTTCTTCCAAGTACATCCTCGGCCTGTTTGGTATTGCATTAATAAACTCTTTAATATTCATTGAACGGCTTACCCCTTAATAATTCAATATTTCACTCACAGTGCTCCACCAAATAATTTCTTTTAGGCGGTGCAGGACGCTGTACGCCTTTTCGGTAAGGGCAGCTGGGATACGAACGGCTTGTCGATGAGGGCTTTCAACTGGTCAAAAACATGGAATTTAAGAGATTATACAAAATTTACGTGCCCCTTTTCAAGTATTATTAAAAATCAGCAAGTCATAATTTGAAGCTGTTTCTATGACTGTATAGCCTATCAAAAAGTTATCTAGCTGTTCTCTTTCTTTCAATACAATACATGAAAAGATAGGAAATCTTTCCAAGATTTCAAGAGCCTCTTTCCTGTTAGCAGGCTTATACCAAATTGCTTCTCCGGCATTATAAACTTTTCCTCTCTCATCAAGAATCCATGTACTCTTCCCATATTTTCTTTCATCAATGTACTTGTATAATGGTTCATTTTTATTGCATTTGATTATTTTATCAAAAACTAATTCTTTTATAGCTGTTATACTTTCTCCTGAAATATTTGTATATTCACCTCTCTTCATTTCATTATATAATTTCTCCACCTCCTCTTTTCTTCTTATATCGCTGAATTCTCTCTCCAAAAAACAATTTTTTATCAACTCACTGTATATAGCCTGCTTGATTTCCTCCTGAAGTTTTGGATTGTAATAGTGAATAATATCATCGCAGTAGTTATCAAAACATTCATTTACGTATTCCTCCTCTCCTATAAATTCACTATTTTTTTCATAAAATTGGAATAATAATATATCCTTATTCTGCAATTTTGCCTCAAGTATATCTAGTTGCTGATCGACCGATAAATTACCAAACTCCACAATGCACTCCACGATTTCCTCCATAAATTTAATCATTAAACCAATAGTGGATATTACCACTATCAGAATTCAAATGAACATGATCTATCTAGACGGCCAATCACATTGCCATCCCTATCAAAAACATCAAAAGACATTCTGTTTTGTCTACCTCTTCCATGGAAATAATCCTCACCTAATGTGTAACCATTTTCTTTTAACCACTGATTTCGTTTTTTCCCGGTCGCTTTCCACTCACCTGATTCTGGAACATATTTCTTTGTAAAACCTTTTACGGAATCAGGTTCTCCCCTAGCTCCTGTACTGCCCTCAGTTTCCTCAGCCTTATTCTCCCGGTACCTCCTATGTCCTCGCCAAGCATCTGGACAGCATAGGCCGTCTCTGTGGCCCCATCGACCGCAACCAGGACACCTCCGACCACCATTGCCATCGATCCTGGTGCCAGCACAAGCCCTGCACCGTTTGCCACTTCCGCTGCCGGGGAACCGGCACCGAATGTTGCCATGGAGCTTCCGAGAAATGATTCCGCAAATCCTATGAGACCGGTCAGGACATCCCCGCCGCACCTCCCGATGTAGTATGCATTCCTGTCCTCTATCTCACCGGTCAGGGCCTGGATCCTGGTTTCGTTTGCCGTGGCGGTAGGGAGCTTGCCTGCGTCATAGTGTGAAAAGATGTTCTAAGGCTGCAAAAAACACAGCCTAAGAACATCTATGTTTCACACAGGTGTAGGTCTTGTCAAAAATCGAATAGTCTTTAAGGACATTTCCTGGCAAATCCGGAGACTCAACAGTCATGTGCTAATAATTTTATAAAAGACATGTTGTTTGGGGACTCCATCAAATTTAATTGATTTGCTATTTAGTTCTTTGATCTCGCAAATCGACTGTCCTAGTTTTTCTGGAATAAATTCTGCAACATCCTCCAGTTCAGTTCCTAAGTGAATCGCATGCCCTAAATCGGGAAATATCTCTTCAATTTTATCTATTATGCCTGGAAAATACAATATGTTCATTGCGTCATTATATGTAATAAGTTCTTTTTCCAAGCATTCTAAAACCCCGATTGATAAAATTGATAAGTAGCTCTGTAAATATGTATCATTATCTATCTCAATAATTAGTTTCATACTCCTCCTTCTACCATCCGGTACTCCATTGATATTTCATTGCCGTTAACATATCCGGCTTCATAAAATATTCTTTATGCTATCCTTAATCGCCAAACTAAAAGGATCCATTTTTTCCTTAATACTCTCCAAAAGTATTTTAAGTCCCTCTGTATCCTCCTCATCCGCTTCCCACAAATTCATGGCTCTTAAATACATAACAAGCAATTCTCGGTCATTGTTTGATTCCTCTTCACAAATTCGCGTTGCACAAATGTGCTTGCTTGCATTCAACAAGATCCAGCCCTGAAGCTGATCATTCATAACAATAAATCCAAAATCATCAACTATAAACAAAATGCTTAAATCTTGAACTGCTATATCCGAGGGGCTTGAAATCAAACAATCACTGTCTTCAGCATAATTGATACGGGAAGGAAACTCAAAATCACAATTCCTTTTCTCGGCTAAAAACAATTCACCTTTCTCCTTTCTTTTTATCAGGGCCAATAAGTTATCCTCATTTCCAATATTTATCTTTCTTGATAAATGAATGACAGCTGTTTCAAATCTTCTATCTTCTTTGCTAAACAAAACAGTATCATTCACTTCATAGAGCCAGTTAAAGCTACCTACTGATGTTGCAATACTCTTTTCAATGTCTGCATATTCATTATGTTTTGTGAGCCATAACTGCTCATCGAACAGATACCACTTAACATCATGATTGCATAAACTGCTGGATTGGTTTTTTGTATATATTTTCATGGTTTTATCGTATCTGTGTGGCTGGAGGGAATGTTCCTCCTGGCTGCTTTATTCCATTTAATATGTCTTCATGCGTAACAGGCATACCAGGATCTTTAGGACTTCCCCCAAATATTGCGGCACCACTCTCGCCCCTAGGGCCGCTTGGTCCATAACTGGTTATAATATATCCTTTAGAGCTTCCTTGGCTTTCCACAATTACCACATCATTTCCCTTTCGATATACTAAATTCTGTTTATTATTGTTTGTAACATAAACCGCATCTGGGTCTATATATTGATGCAATTTGATTTGTCAGATTCATTCATAGACTCTATTTTTTCTAAAAGCAACTCTTGTATCGTCCATTTAACTTCATAATTGCCATCCGCTATTATGTGCATTAGCCTACTTAATTTATGTTCACAGTTCAATTCTCGTAAAGCATAAATCAAAGTTCCTCTACAGTTTATATTATTGGGATCTAGGATTAACTCTTGTATATCCATACCTCCCCATCCTTTTTCTTTCTCGCTCTCACCACTTATGAAAATCTACATCATTTATTCCATACCATTTATCTCGTTGCTTTTTACTGCTACCCCTAAACTCTTTTCCCTTTCGCTATTGCTTCAACATATTCTCTTGTAATAACAATGTTTTTTTAATAGTCCCACAAATAACCAAGATAACAATAGACATCCTAGAATTTATGACGTTGCTTAATCATCTCATAATAGCGAGAGGACAATGTATCTATGAAGCTTTCTATATACCTTTCCCGAATTTCGCTTCCTGCTTCCCTGTCTAATATATTTATGTCGTTTTAAATGTTTGAAAATCTATATTTCGTCTCTAAATCAACATTTTTTCAAGCATATATAGGCTTTCTCCAATCTCCAGCAGGTAATAGGAGCACTTTCTGTCAAGAAACTGAGTTATTGTATTTTATAATACATTACCTTGTGAATCAATTATTTGTTGGGGATAGTTATGATAATTGATTTCTATTAATTGGCCTTCTTTTAACATTTTATTTTTGTCTGCAATTATCCTTACTACTTCCATTGCACAAGCATGATACTCTTCGTAATTTGGGTCATCATCATCTAATCTATTGTCTGTCTCGAAGCATGTGTCTGCCTGTGCTTCAATGACATCCCCATTTGAAAATGTTAAAATATATACCTCACTTGGATTTTTATTAATTGACCCAAATAATCTGTCCATCATTTGTTTCTCTTCGTTCGAAAAATACTTGTTCATCATTCTCACCTCATTCTAACGTGTTGGTCTTGCAGGAACAATATGTGCTCCCTTATTTCCATACCTCCAGATTTCCATTCATGGTGCTTCTTTGGCTTCCATTTATTACCGAATTCTCGTATTCATTAGTTCCTGGAATATGTTTCTTTTGTTGCCCTTCATTGACCTTGGCTACATATCCATATGGAAATAGTTATTAAATAGTATCTGATTTGTGCTGCCTATGTTACAATACCTAATTCAACATAAGATGGGTATTTGTTAAATAGTTCTATAAATATATTTTCCATTTTTATAATTCGCCTTTCTTCTAAAGGACACTATTTGGTCTTCAAATGGGATTTCACTTATTATTCTCTGTTTTATTGCATTTTCCTCAGCAGGCTTCAGCCTTAAGCAATGCCATACATTGCCAGGTTTGAAGCCCACAAAAGGATTATTTACAAGAACTACCTCTATCTAGTCGCGGAATCAATTTCTGTGGCGTGGTCACGGTGAGGGGCCTGTCCTCCCTGTCGTAGGTGTAGGTCAGGGTTCCGCCCAGGGCGTCCGTCACGGTCAGCAGGCGATCCAGGGCATCGTAGGCGTAGGCGGTGCTGCTGCCCAGCTCGTTGGCGGCGGACGTCAGGTTCCCGGCCCTGTCGTAGGCATAGGTGTGGGTCCCGCCCAGGGAATCCGTGGTCTTTACCAGAAAGTTCCTTGCGTCGTATTCATAGGTGTAGGCCCTGGCATCGTCCCGGATGGAGGTCAGGTTACCATTCCCGTCATAAGACAGATATGTGGTTGTGCCGAGCTGGTCGGTGGTCGAGACCGTCCTGCCCAGTCTGTCATAGCTGTAAGACACCGTGGAGCCGTCCGGCTGTTCTATAAATATGGTGTGGCCGCCTAGTTATTGGCAAATATGAGCCATTTGCTTCCTCTCCATTGGAGTCTAACATTATCCTAGAGGACACATTCTTCAAGCTATTGTATATATTGTAGATGCCATAGGCACTCGCCGGCAGGCTTCCGAGTCACAAGGACGTCCCCGCCGTATCTGCCGATGTAGTAGCTTTCCATGTTCCATACAGCCATTTCTATTATACATATAGTAGATTCTTTCTACAACCTTATAGCCTGTTCTTCCTCAAAAGCATAATGGTCGGGCAGACATCCCTGGCACCGAAAAGTCTACCTGGCCATTATTATTTACAGTCAGTGCTGACGATTGTCTAAATCTTTTCACCAGCGCCTACTGTCGCATCTCTCTAATTACCTTTTCTGTGCGTTTTCCAAAATACTTTCTACAATTTTGAACTTGTTCTTTGTCATATAATATCCTTTCCAACACGCTAAACATAATAACTTCATCAGAATAATCTTCATTTAGACAAAGAATCTCCTCAACAAAAACAAATATCTTTTTTAAGACCTCTTGATTGTTTTGGGCAACGGCTGCTTCCAGATATGGCGCTAACACATCTCCATACACAACATGACTCCCTGTTTCATTTCCTTCCTGCCAGTCTACTTCATCATGATACTTCTTTTCCAATTCAGGAAATCTATCGATTAATAATCGATTTAATTCTTTTGCTTCCATCAATATCCTCCTCGTATACCACCAGTTAAAGCATCGCCCGGCAAAGCCGGGCAGGCACATTCTTCAGTCCATTGTAGATGCCGTAGGCAGTCATGGTTGTTTCGCCTTTTCTGCCCGTGACCTTTACCAGGTTGTCGTTGATCGTACTCGTAGGACACCTTTGTGCCGTCTGGGTAGGTGATGGTGCTCCCCAGGGCATCATAGGTGTACTCCGGTGTCGCCGGTGCCGTCCGCCATGAAGGTCCGCTCCGCCAGGGCGTCATAGGCGTAGTCAACGGTTTTTGCGCTCTCCTGTCCCGTGGCGTCCGTATAGGACTTCTCCACCAGGGCGTTGAAGTTGCAAAATATGATGAACGTACCGCCCCCTCCTTTTCCACCGAAATCTCTATCAGGGGTTCATACCGCCCCTTATAGGGAAGTTCCCTGATGAGCATTGTTCCACTGCCTCGACATCCCCTTATTGGCATAGCGCATTGCCTCGATCATGAAGACGGCGATGGCAGAGGCTGGTAGATCTATCTTTCCTTCCGCTTGGCCACAACTCCTTTATGCAACTCATATAGTTTTCTTGCATCATTCAAACATAATTCGTTAGCACCGCCTGCATATGTCGGGTCATCATATTGGACTTGATCATCTTCCCATTGACAAATCATACAAATTTCATATGTACCTGGTGGCCGTCCATTCAAAGTATAGTTTCCACAACATGGACACTTATATTTCATCTTCTTATCCTCACTGCCTATAGAAATAATCTATCCTCGCTAAAGGCTTAAAATTTGTCTTCTTGCCATTGTAACATAGGCAGCACAAATCAGATACTATTTAATAACTATTTCCATCTTAACAGCACGAAAATTTTGATTAGCTGTAAGATATAAGTATCTAACATGCTGTTCTTCTTTCTCGCAAATGTGTAAATTAATATCGTCATATCCTTCAATACATACAAATTCAGAAAATAATTTCTGAGCAGACCATTTGGAAAATGCTTTTAATTTTATATTTAGCAACAATTTTTTTTCAGTTTCATCCACATTAAGGTCATACTCCTTTATGTCTTCTCGCTCATCAAAAAAAGATTGAATATCTATAATCATACCTAATTCAACATAAGATGGGTATTTGTTAAATAGTTCTATAAATATATTTTCCATTTTTACAATTCGCCTTTCTTATCACAGTGTTTCCACGCTTATCTTGATACCTCCAGGTTACTGATCCTGTCTTTTTATCAATTTCCTTTATCCGATGTCTATAATTATTATCTATGATGCTATCAATTTTTTGAGAGTCAAATCCCCTTTCATTTGCTCGACTTGCACCATGTTCCGTGTACTCTCGCCCTCTGGGAGTTTTATCTCCAGCTTCAATGCTAACCTTAGAGCCTCCTTAGCTCCCATGCTGCCTCCAGTGCCTTTATTCCCGCCAATCCTAGAAACCCGATCCCGGAAATCTGTAAGCGCATCGAATGCTACAGCGTCTGCCAGGACAGTTCCGGCAACATTCAAAGCCTTGGCACCGCTGGTCACCAGGCTCCAGCTGCGTCCCGCGGCTTGGCTATTTGCAAATACGAACAGCTTGCTGCCCTTGGAGCCAGACCTTATCCGGGCAGGCACGTTCTTCAGTCCATTGCATATGTTGTAAATGCCATAGACGCTCGCCAGCAGGCTTCCGGCAGTCACGAGGACGTCCCCGCCGCACCTGCCGGCATGGTAGCTTTCCATGTTCCATACTTTGGACGCGTTGTTCTCCAGGTAGTTGTCCGCAGTGTCCCATGGGATCAGGGGGACGGGATACTCGTACCTTTTGTCTCCGTATTCGCTCCCAAGCTCCCTGGTGAAAAACGATTGTGTCAGGTTTGTGCCAATTGCTACGACATTGTAGGCAAATATGACTGTGTTGGCCGCGGCGGACAGCACGGAGTCCACTACCCCTGCCGAGGTGGAGGCCTCGTAGTATTCCATTTCTATCTGCTGCTCGTACAGCTCCTCTGCAACAGGTGGCCTTTTGCATCTGCCAGGCCGGCTACGCTGCCCCTTTGGTCATAGGGCGAAAAGATTTTCTAAGGCAGTAAAATACACTGCCTTAGAAAATCTATGTTTCGCCCAGGTAGTAGGACGTTTTGTTGGCCTCGTTGAAGAGTTCTTTGCTGATCCGATCCACGCCATAGGTGTAGGTGGTGTCTGTGCGGCCGTTGATGTTCTGCTCCACCAGGACTTCCACATACTCACGGTTGACGTACTCGATCAGCTCGTACTTGCTGGTAAGGATGGCTCCTGCAGGGGCTATGAGGTTAATCAGCTTCTCCTCCGTGGGGCTGACCTCGCCGTTTGCTTTCAGCTGGATGCCGGTTCCATTGTAGTCGCAGCAGTTGTAGGTGCGGTAGTAATTTGAAACGCGCCGAGTATTTCTATTTTGATTCCATCAAAATCTTGATCTACTATTAGAAATCCATCTCTAATTTAATGTTCTCTCCAGCCAAATTACACTTTGGGATTATTTCCGGTATAACGAATTATTGCCGGAAATTCTTTGGATTGAAATTTAAAAATATCTAATCCCTTATCAAAATACTCTCTACATGATCTAGTCCTCATCACCTCAAATTCTAATTTATATGTTGCTATGTCTTTTAAAATGTATTTTGGAATTTGAGTTGGATTACGATAAGTGATTTCAAGCTTTTCATAGAACGATTGTCTCAAAATCCTTTTTCGCCAATAAGTATTTAAACTGATTTCCAAAGCTACATCTTCTATAAATTCCTTATACAATCTTTTTCTTAGCTTTTTTTTCTGTCTACAGTTCAAAATAACCCCTCCCTACCATTTATATGATGACCACGTACCATTTAAATATGATCCAAACTTTTGAGGAAATTCTATTTTTTGTGCCTCTGTTAAAGGCACATATCTGCCACTTGAAACCCTTTTGTTAAAATTTGTAACATTGTTCATAGTTGTCACTATTTCTCCGTCTGGTTCCATTATATGAACACGTCCATTTGATCCTTTTATCACATATCGACCATCATCCTGCAAATAAATATCATTTGGTCGTGCCTTATTTAAGTCATTGATGGCAGTACCTACATTTCGTCCGTTTAATTCTCTTGATTTTGCGTGCTCACTTCTAGTTATTTTATTACTAGCTTCAGAGCCACCCTCACTCTCAGCCTTGCTCTCCCGGTACCTCCCTATGTCCTCGCCGAGCATCTGGACAGCATAGGCCGTCTCTGTGGCCCCATCGACCGCGATCAGGACACCTCCGACCACCATTGCCATCGATCCTGGTGCCAGCACGAGCCCTGCGCCGCTTGCCGCTTCCGCTGCCAGGGTACTGGCACCGAATGTTGCCATGGAGCTTCCGAGAAATGATTCCGCGAATCCTATGAAACCGGTCAGGACATCCCCGCCACACCTCCCGATGTAGTATGCATTCCTGTCCTCTATCTCACCGGTCAGGGCCTGGATCCTGGTCTCGTTTGCCGCGATCTGCCCCTTTAGCCACTCTGTGGGGCGCCACTCGCTGTACAGGGGGAGCGACTCTCCCAGCAGGGGGTTCGGGTAGTCCTGGCGGTGCAGGACGCTGTACGCCTTTTCGGTAAGGGCAGCTGGCACGGGACTGACACCAGCTACTCATAACCGGATGTAGATTCCGTTGTAACTGCAGTTGTGCAGCTATGGTAGAAACACAAGCTTTTCACAGAACCGCAAATATTACATTTCCATGATACCCTACACATAATTATTTTATAACACAAAGCGACCTATTTCAGAAAATTTTTGTATCCACCCACTTTCATCAAAACAAGCAATTTCACTTCCCATTACTTCGCTAATTTGTGACAAATCAAACTCTTCTCCCTCATATTCTACAACAATTTTCATTTTGCTTGAATTTTCTTCAAACATTTCCATAAATCGATAAATAGTATCTGTTATAGTTTCTGACAATAAATCGCATATGGCTTCCTGCTGCAGAGGTGTTAACCCCTCAAGCTCCCTGTATTGCTTTCTTTTGATAGGATTAGGTGTTTTCTGTTGTACAATATCCATAGAAATTTTTAAAGCTCCATCACGCACACTCAATATCACTAATCTCCCAAAAAAATCTAAAATCTTTTTTTTCTGCTCTTTTGAAATGTCTTCCATATAAATCTCCCTCCAATCAGTTTCAGTTCCATGGAATCCTAACTGGTCCAGTTACTCCATGCTTTATCAAATCAGCAATGGCTTTTTCAACTGCATTAATTGCATAATCCTTGGGTACTCCAGAATTAATTAATGCTTTGATTTCAATTTCTTTCATAGCATCCAAAGTGAGCCTCTTCCCTGTTTTTGCGAACTCACTATATAACGAATGTTGTTGTCCTGTTATTGTTGCATGTCGCCGCCTCTGATTTTACTGAACTATCTATTTTCCGACAGCCCCTTGAGATTTCTGCTTGATAAAGCCAAACATTCATTTAATTTCTTTTTAAATCCAAACCAATTTGAATCTTTGTTTTTTCTCCATTTTCCATTTCTATTTCTATTACGCTCTCCTTTTCCATCACTACATTTCTTATCCATATATTTTCTGATCTATACCACTCTTTCCATTGCTCACACACCTTTCCATATTCATAAGGAATAAACGGTTCATGCAGAAAATAAATAATAATTCCACATCCTGCCATTACACAGCATCTTTCTTCTGGTGAAATTATAACCTTTTCCACATCACCATAAAAGTCTCCAATACGTACTATTTTCTTTAAGGCTTTTATTTTTAAAAGAACTGCCTCATATTCCTTATAGACTTCATAATTCATACTTTCTGCCATTTTTAGCAAGATATCTTTCCTCCTGAGTCAATGTTCATAAAATGAGTTAGTGCATTATATTCTCCCTGAGTCATACCTCTTTGTGTACCCATTTCGGTCATAACATTGTTAGGAATCCTATTCCCATTTAAATCTAAATATGATCTTCTTCCAGTTACCTTGGTATCATTGATCCTAAAATAATTTCCACTCTTATCATATACCACCTCGATGCCTGTATCATCATTCCTATAAACTGGTTTTCCCGTACTGGTATCTACTGGTTTAGCATCTGGTGCGAATCTATTTACTGCATCCTGCAAACTTGCTTTTTGCCAAGAACTTGAATATTTACTTGCCCGATATGCTCCATCATTTACAATACCAGTTATTTCTTCTTTAGCTGAACCACTTCCATGCATCCCCTTAACCCCGAAGATGCTCTCCCAGAGGTTCCCGAAGCTGTCGTCCACCCCTCCCGAGCCATAGCCTGATCCATAACCGGGATCTGGGAAACCTCCCACCACTCCCGCTACCGCGCCACCTGACTCCACTTCAACGGCAACCACCGTGCCGTCCGCCGTCACCATGTTGGCTGTCATGACAGTGCGGCCTCCCATCAATCCTCGGGAACCTCCTGCCGTGGCCGCTTTCGCGCATTTTATGAGGACGACCGCCGTGGCCACGTCCCCTATGCACTCTCCGATATAGAATGCGGTAAGCTTCTCGGCCTCCGCCACTTGCCCTTTCTCGAAAGATATGGTGTCTGCCCTGTAGGAGTCCCTGATCCCGCTGTAGTCGAAG
>CATKYJ010000026.1 GCA_949840885.1 uncultured Acetatifactor sp. | reverse complement strand
CAATACCGGACGAAATCCAGATAGCCCAAATCCTTTACCCATTTCAGCTCCGTAATGGATGCCATGACCTTCAAATCCACGATTGCCACCTTTGGGATGTAGCTGTCGATCTTGATTTTCCACTTTGCCCCGAACAGCTCCCCGGTCATAATGACCTGTTTCTGTCCGGACATATATTTCATGAAATACTTGTCACGCTCAATGCGGGCAATGATCTCATTCGCCTTTACATACTCTGCTTTCAGTCCGCCGTCCTTTTTGAACAATCCCGGATGCTCTGCCTTGAACTGCTCCAGCGTTCCCTCAAAGTAAGCGTCCACATAGCTACCTACCAGAAGAGCAGTAGTTTCTTCATCCTCCCACCGCTCTTCCAGCTTTTCCATCGCCGCAAACTCGCAGGCCAGCCTCCCATATGTGCCCGAAAAATCTTTGAACTGGGAGACACTCATGTACTCCCTGTTAGCCTCCTGGCTGTAATAATTTTCTGCTGTCAGTTGCATTTCTTCTTTCCTCCTGTCCTTATACTTCTTCCAGTTCCAAACCGCCTATCTGGTTGCTATCCTGCTCTTCCTGTATTTCCTGCATTTCAAAAGCATCCTGCGCCTCTATGACATCTGGCTGATTGTCACCATAACCACCGTTGCCATCCTCGTCATAAACTTTTTGATCGTCCTGTATGGCTCTCTGCATATCGACCGATAAGATACCCCATTTGCTGAGTAACAGCTTGATTACTGTTTTCAACGCCATAGCCTCGAAATCCGTAGTCCACTTGCTTGACTTCTTATTCTTGTTAATGTCGTACCGATATGCCTGGGAATACTTCTTTGCATGGTTGTCAACCGCCGCCTTTGACATAAACAATTCCTGGCTGAATCCAGTCTTTAAACGGAACCATGCGTAATAGCCTACTACCTTACTTTCATCCCCCGCATCCCGCTGTGTGCATTCTGAGAAATCCGTCACAAAGTCAATTTCTCCGGTAATCGGATTGTACTTTTTCAGCTCATCCTCATACACAACCGCATAATTCATCTTCTCGTAATAACCGGAACGAATTGCCAGCTGGATAAATCCTTTATACATCATCTGGAACTGCGCCCTCGGTATCTTGTCATACTGCCCTGTCTGCTGGTTATATACACTCTCGTTATATGGAACGATTGCGCTGAACCCCAAATTACTGTCAATCGGCAAATCGTATGTTGCCGCCACAAATGCCGCACTCATGATAGAGTTTGCACTGCACTTTTTCAGCTGTGCGCTCCCGGCCACCACATTAGTGATTGATGCGAGAAACTGCGGAGCTTTCTGCCCCAACACTTCCGTAAATTTCTTCTTTACCGCATCCGATGATACCATCTGCTTTACCTGCACCGCCACGCTTACGCCGGTCTGCTGCTGGCCCTGTCCGGCCTGCTGCTGTACTGCTGGTTGCTGTCCTGCCATATAATCATTCCTCCTTTTCCGCTGTAGAGAATGTTTCTCCGATCAGCTCCATAAATTCCCCTGCGCTCATACAAACGCTGCACATCCTTCGCACTCCCCTTTCCGCATCCTCAATAGCGTTGTAACATTAACATATTCTCTGAACAGATAATTTTTCAGCTCGTCCTTGAACAGCAACGGCAGATATTCCTCACTATTCTCAATCCCGCATACATCCATCTTCCTGTTACAAAACCAAATCAGATACTCTACCGTTTCCTGGGATATGTGGATTCCCGCCCTTACCCATTCACTCACAATTTCATCAATCTTCGTCTGATCCATAACCGCCCTCCGTTCCGAACAGATACCTTGCGACATCACCCACGCACCTTGATACCTCTACCAGCATAAGCACCAGCGGTAAGGTCAGCCATTCCCCGCCGTAGGCAACATACCCTCTCTCCGCATATGCCATTTTGACAAATACCTCTGTCAGAATCAGACCAGCTATAATCCACAGCCAGTTCCTTGATATATACATCTTCGCTTTTCTCATTCCGCCAGCTCCTTATCTGTATAAAAGTAGTGGTTTCCATGTTGAAAAAGGAAGTGCAGGTTATCCCTGTGCCAACTTGACTTCCCCTCACTCTCGAAGTATAAAGCTCCCTGGCTTTCATCCCATTTGTTTATCTGGATCAATTCCAGTGCCTCATAACATTCTCTGTCAGGCTCTACTCTGTCAAACCTCCCGTTCCCAACCGGACTGAATTGCCTTTCCTGGAATATGACCTCCGGTATGCTGTCCGGGAACTTGTTGCTCCATACACGGTTGAGTACCACCAGGATTACCAGCGCTTTTCCTTCAACATCCTCGCCTTCGGCCTCTGCCATTGCGATTTTTGCCAACAGGTATGCGTCCTCAGAATCCCAATCCATGCTCCATATCATCCCCTGGCTCTCTTCCGGTGCATCCGTTTCTTGAATCTCTTTCTTTTCCTCCGGCTGCATTTCTGCCGCTATATCCGTGGTAATGATTTCACAAACTTCTATTGTTCTTTCTGCATCCTCCTTCTTGCCGGTGCTGCCTCCGGCACTCGCAAACAAATTATCAATACCTTTAACCGTAAATACAGCAGCTCCGCATATCGCCAGGACCTTTATCCCAAACAATAGCTTTCGCCTGCTTTTTCTACTCACAATCAGATCTCCTTTCCTGTCCTCAGCCAATTACTCTCCCTTGATGTACTTCTCCCCGGCAATCTTCATTTCGCTTATGATCTCCGCAATCTTCTCCAGCTTTTCCAGAATTGCTTTCAGTTTCGGAAGTTCCTCTCTGCTGATGATTCCGTCCTCTGTTATTTCGATTAAATCCTCTTTCATAGCCCTTAATCCGTCCTCATTGAACCCTCGCAAAAGCCGCAGGGTAATTCCCTGTATGCTCTTTTCCTCTGTCGCCAGCGGAAGAAAACCATGCACCGGGCACTCTTCCATGCAATACCCTGTAATCAGTTCCGGGGCGTTATATAAGTCTGCCATTACTCGAACCGACATTTTATCATTTCCCTTTATGTTCCATACAGTGCAGAAACAGGGGCTTTCCGGACTATGGCAAATTTATCTTTGTTTATCTCAATCCTTTATCTGTACCTAAATTTGTACCAAAATCTGCACTAAAAAAGAGCCGGTGCCTGGCTGTCCTCTCCAAGCTGCCGACTCTATCAAAAGCCTAACAGATTTTAATTTTGCTGCTTAATTCCTGCATGGTTTCCTGTACCTTATCTTCGGTCGCATGTGCGTATATATTCATAGTGGTCTTAATATCCCCATGCCCCATAATGGTCTGTATCACTTTCACATTACTTTCATTCTCGCAGAACCGGGTACAGAAGGTGTGCCGGAGGACGTGCGGGGAGAAGTCCGTCAGCAGTTCCGGCTCCCTGCCCTCATTCTTCGCTTTGTCCGTTTCCTGGCTGTTGTAAGCGTTCACAATTCTTGTGATGATGGCATTTACACCCGCCTCTGTATAAGGATTGCCTGCAGCGGAATGGAACACAAAATCAGTATATCCGTCTATCTCCGCCGTTCCCCGGATACCGGACATGAAATCATATTGCTTTTGCCGGATCAGCTGCTTTTTCAGTTCCGGCATGATAGGGATTTCCCGGATGCCGCTTTTTGTTTTCGGTGTGCTGACATGGAATTTCATTTTGCCGTTTACCCTCGTATAGTGCATGGTGTGGCTGATGCTGATAACATTCCTCTGCAGGTCAATGTCTTTCCATGTGATCCCCGCCATCTCTCCGAACCTTGCCCCGGTACCCAAAAAGAAAGCGAACATAGGCAGATGCACTTTGAAAATGTCATTGCCAGATACAAAGTCAATGAAAAGCTCCTGCTCTCTGATGCTCAATGCCTGGCGGTGCTGAGGTTCCTTGTGCTTGATTTTCTTGAAAGCGTTCGTGGCCGGATTCTCTGCGATAAGTCCATCTTCCGCAGCGTCCGCCAGACAGCCGTATATCGTGATATGCACATTATGCACCGTGGCCGTGGCAAGTTCTCTTCCCTCGCTCAGTTCTTTATACAGTTCAACCAGATGCATCCGCTTTATCTTGCCAATCTGCATACTGCCGAGCGGGCTGTCCTGCACATAATTCTTCCAGCCGGTGAAATAATTCTCCCTGGTCGTAGTTTTCAGATTGCCCTTGTAGACCTCCATCCACTTATAAAACCATTCATTAAGCGTCACTTTCGGAGCGTCACTATAGATGCCGTTCTGTATCTCCGATTCCTTGCGGACTATCTTCTTTTTCAGTTCGTTCAAGTCATTGTCAGTAAGCACATACTGGCGCCCGTCAATCATTTTTCTCCAGATGTACCGCTGATCTGATTTCTGGCTTACATTTGGGGGCAGTACCCGCCCCCGGTGGTCCTTCCTGTTCTTTCCTGCCATGCTGCCCTGTCCTTTCCGGGCGGTGCCGGGCTGTTAGCCCAGACACTCGCTCATTAAATTCATTGCCATTCTGAATCCGAGGATAAAGCCGGCCTTTTCGGATTCCCTGGATAACGCTATCGCTTTGTCAAATGCGGTCTGGCCGGATGCCGTGCCGGTAAGCGTTGCCTTTTCCAGTTCGTTCATTGCCGTGTCCTGTCCTTCGCTCAGTGGCGTTTCCTCGTTGTACCTTGCCTTGTAGCTCTCAAAGAGCTGTTCGATTGTCCCTGTGCCGTTGATTGCCTTTCTCATGGTGTGACCCTCCTTTACTCGCTGCGCTTTTAGTGCGGAGGACTCACGCTCTGGCAAATCCCCCGGTGCCGGGTGCTGGCCCGCCCTTTCGGGCGGAGCCGCTTGCCTATGCTATCGTGAACCGTTTGCTTGCGGACTGTTTTGTGAACTGTTCGCAGATATCCGGGAATGTCGCTCTCAGTGCCTTGCTGTCAAGCGTGTTGCTGATGATCTCTTTCCAGCGGATGATGAAATTCTTTGTCCTGATTTCTTCCAGGCCCTTGCTCTCCATATCCCTCTTGAGTTCTTCCTTCAGAGCTTTCTCCTGCTCTTCCAGAGCCTTGCGCTGGCTTTCAATCTCCCTCAGTTTCTTCACCCTATTCTCAATCTGTCTCTCTGTCATGGCTTATATCTCCTTTCTTGCAAGCCCCGGCAGGCTTTAAAGTATCTTAGGACTCTGTCCGTCTCACTATCCCCTTATCCTGTTTCCCGGTGTTATGTGGTATTCTTGCTTTCCCTTGCGGTACTCCCGTCTACCTTCGCTTGCTTTATATCCGTTTCGGATATGTTTTTGTTCTTGTGATTATATTATAGCCCATATCGTTATGTATGTCAAGTGTTTTTATAATGTTTTCGGATATATTTTTGATTTTTACTTGCATTTTATATCCGATTAGGATATACTGAAAGCACAAGACAAACTATCGAAAGCGAGGTACACATAATGTCAGTAGCAAGTAAAACAAAAGCTGTCCTTAATATCGCAGAGCGCAAACCTGCAGAATTAGCAGATTGTCTCGGAATACCAGTGCAGAGTGTGCGAAACAAGTTTTCCAGAGACGTCTTTTCTGTTTCTGATTTACTGAAAATCTTTGATTTTGTCGGATGCACTATGTATGTTGAGTTTGAAGATGGCCAAAAAATACGCTATACGATTGATGATGTAAAAGATACAAACAAAGCAAAAGTTGAGCCGGAGGGAGAACACAATCAATGAAAAAATTATTGCTCGCCTTTCTCTCTGCCATGCTGATACTGTCCGCTGCCGGATGCGGTTCTGGTACCCAAACTGGAGAGGATAACTCTATTCCGATTTTGGATAGAATCTATCTGAACAATAGCCCATTGTCGGAAAAATCAATGGATTTCGATTTCCTGAAATTCTATAATGATGGCACCTTCCAGGGCATTGATACCAGTTACACCAGCTGTTACGGAACATATACCATTGATGGCAATGCCTTAACCCTTAACCTTTCCGACAAAACCTATGCCGGTGTGGTTCTTGACGAGGGAGCGGGCGTAACCTTTGGCAGTGACGAGTTCACAGATTGGACGGAGCATATAAAAGACACCGATCCGATTCTTGAAAAATTCAAGTAGCCTATGCCGGAGCCATAACCGAGGACGAATATAACGCACAGAAAGCAAAATTGCCAAATCCGTAACTTTTCAACCCAATTTCAGAAGGAGGTCTAATATGCCATTAGCACAAGCCAAAATTTACACTGAGGAAGATTATTATAACCTGTCGGAGAATGTCCGGGCAGAGCTAATCGAGGGAAACCTGATTTATAACCAGGCGGCACCGTCCAGAATCCATCAGGCAATACTCAGTGAATTGCACACAGTCATAAACAATTATATCAAGTCAAAGGGCGGTTCCTGCCGTGTCTATCCTGCACCGTTCGCCGTCAAGCTGAGGGAGAACTGCAAAACCATAGTAGAGCCGGACATAAGCGTTATCTGTGACAAGAACAAACTTACAGACCGTGGCTGTACCGGAGCCCCCGACTGGATTATTGAAATTGTTTCTCCCAGCAATTCCAGCCATGACTATATTTTAAAGCTGAATCTGTACGCAAACGCAGGTGTCCGGGAATACTGGATTGTAGACCCTTACAAAGAACGCATTTTTGTTTACCGTCTGGAGCAAGAACATTTTGAAGTGGAAACGTACACATTCCATGACCGTATTCCGGTAGGCATTTATGCAGATTTACAGATTGATTTCGCCAGTCTGGATTTCTAAAAACATGATTTGCTTCTTTTTCTGCGGGGGTAGCAGTCGTAACTTAAACTTACTTATCCCGGAGGGGTCTTGCCCTTTCGGGATTTCCTTTTCCTGTCCGGTGCCGGGGCATGGTTCCGGTTGCTGTCGCTGGTCTGTGGTTCGTTTATAGGGGCAGGTGGCGGTTATTTGTCTCTCAGTGTAGATTTATGAGGGTGGCGGTGTCTGGGCTGTCTGTGGGGCTGTCAGACGCTCTTTCCTGTCCAGTATCGGTCTGACCGGATATTCACATGGCCGGATGCAGGGCCGGACTGTGCTTTTCCTGCTCAATCATAGGGTGGAGCCGAAAAAATATCCGGGGCACTGATTCCCCGGATGTCTTTTCTACCCCTCTTGATACGCTTTGGGGCGATTCTGTTACGCTTTCCCGGCTTTCACTAACGCTTTACAGCTGTTCAGATACGCTTTTCCCTATTTTCTTACAGATCCTCACCTTTCGGACAATAAAGCTCATGGGATAATCTGTCATTGTCATGCCTGGGTATCTGGTGGATGCTCAGGAAAGTTGTAATCTGGCAGTTGCCCTTTACAATTTCATCCGGTGATCCCTTTTCCTTTCCCATCCGCTGCACTTCTCCACGCACAGCCTTCAGCTGTCGGGTCATGGCGATTAAATCATCACAGGCAGCGTGAGCCAGTAACCGAGCCGCATCTATGAATTTGAGCCGCAGACGCCACTCGTCACGGTATAAATCGCATATCCCGGACCAGGCTCTTTCCAATTCGCCGGGTGGAATGACTCCGTTTTGATCCGTCAACGCACTCACTAAATCTGCAATCTCTTTTTCTCCCGGAAGTGCAGGAATGCCCTGTGTGCTTTCTGATGCCATTCTCAGCAATTCCGTCCGGTCTATCATATCCGCCAGCCTGGCAGTAGCCGATACGTTCAGACTGCTGTCAGCATTTCCTCCGTCACTCATTACCTGGTCTATCATTTCCGTTTCATGGTACTTTGCAACAGATAGATAATTTTTCGGCATGGGATGTAATGCCTTTTCGTTGTCTGACATCCAGGCACATTCATAGACCGGGCAGTCTGCCCTTTCCTGTACCTCTGCCTGTGGTTCCGTTGGATTCTTTAATCCCTGTGTATATCTCCCGATACGGAGATTTGCGCACACAATATCTCGGGCAATCCTGGCAGCGTCATTATTGCCCGGCTCCTGCCTTTTCTGTTCTGCCTGTTCAAGCTCCTTTTTCACCTGCTCAATAGCTTTCTGAATATTCTCCATCTTTGACTTCCTTTCCGTTCTGATTGCTGGTGTCTCATGTTACAAAATACCAGGGTAGGGGGCAAATGAGCCAGATCATCCTTGCAGGAACACCCAAAAAACAAAAGTTTATTATGTACCTTTATGCGCATATATGCGCTAAAACCCTGCTTTTTTGTAAGGTTTCTTACATGATTTCTGGTAGGTTTCTTTACCAGAGATAAGAGATAAAGAGATTAGAGATATAAATATATATGCTCACGCTCTGATTTCTTACAAAGCCCCCGGCCCATTCCTCCATGCCCTGCTACCGTTTTACTTTTTCCGTTTCCGGTCAATCGCCATGCCGATAAGATGCCCTATGATGTTTCCGAGAGCCATAATCAACGCCATTGTGATATAGTCCATGCTTTTCTCCTTTCCATACAGAACGCAGTATTGCGCTTTCTGTCATTTCTTTTTCCTGCCGTTCCTGATCGTGATTGCCAGCAGCACAAGCTCTAAAACAAAGTTCGCCGTTATAAGAAACAGTAACATTCTTCCACTCCTTTCCCGCCGCCCCACTTGACATTTCCGGGGAGCTGGCATATATTCTCCATAGGTCAAGAGTCGTCCCGCCGAGGGGCTGAACCGTTCCGGCAAATCAAAGCGAGGTTGCCGGAGCGGTTTTCTTATGCCTGTAAAGCCGTCATAGGCTCGTGCAGCGTTTTAAGCTGTGCCATTGATAATTTATAGGGGTTATGCCTTAAAACTCCGCTATGAGCCGCCTTTTCTATCCCGGTTCTGCGTTCCCTGTGATTTCGATTGTGAATACAGGGAAGTCACTCTGCAGAATCATTTCCCAAATTCTAGGATCGTGTATCTCAAACCCAATCCAGTATGCGAACGGCGGGAGGATGCCGGGAGGGATGCCGATTGCCCGCTGTTTTTCTTCCGTGAACACACAGGACTCTATGACGCTTGCGGGCTGGCCGATTGCCGACACTGGCAGCGCAAGCATAAATTCATAGATTGCCAATTCCATATCCTTTACCGTGACCGAGTAGCCCTGCGGGTTCTCAATTCCGTTTTCGGTACCTGTGATGGCAAATCCAAATATCCTATGTGCCGCCGTGTCCCTTTTGCATATCCTGTACCGTCCGAATACGGCTTTCTGGACGGCTCCCTTCCTGATGCCTTTCCTGGTTACATAATCGTTAAATTTTTTCATGGCCTACCCTTTATAGCAGTTTATCTTTGTAGTGATAGACAATCCGGTACAAACGTTCATACTCGTCACGCTTAGTCTGATTTATCTCTGCCATGCCGGTACCTGCAGAAATCAGCTGATTGTACTTTTCAATTTCATCCGGAGATCCATTCTCTCGGCCGATACGCTGAATCTCGGAACGGAGAGAATATAAATTGTTTGCAAATTCAGTCAACTCCTCGCATGCCTGGCGGTGGATTTCCAGAGCTGCATTGATGATTTCAAGCCGTAACAACCATTCAGGCCGGTACAGGCTGCAGATTTCTTTCCATGCCGTGCTGATGGTTCCTGCCGGAAACGTCTCACTCTGCTCTGCCGCCTGGACCATAGGCTCCAGATACTCCCTTGTCCTGCGGGCATTTTCCAGAGAATCCGAATATGCTATGATTTCTTCCGGATTCCCCGCCGCCGTTGCATCTGTAAGCAGCGTTTCAAGGTGCTGTATCTCGCTGTCCTGTATGGCAACCTTTTCCCTCGCACTCTTCACCTTTTCATTTTTTGCAGTGATAAAGGCATTGAATTGTTCCGTAAAATCTGCGTTAGGCGAAAACTCCATATTTGTCGGCTCGTTTGCCATTTTAAGCAGTTCAAGCCGGTCAATAACCTCTGTCAGTCTGAAAGCAGCAATCAGCCGGGGATCGCTGCCGTTCATATCCACCAACTCATTGCTGAGCTGATCCATAATCTCCATGTTATGGAGCTTTGCCTGCGTGAATGTGTCCGTTGGAGCCTGTCCTTTTTTCTGGAACTCTTGAAAGTGTTCCGATTCTTTCAAGCGTTTCAGATGCAGTTTCATCCGGAGAATTTCCCTGTCAAGTTCGGCAAATTGCTCAACTTCCGCTGTCTGCCGCTTTCGTTCTGCCTGGCTGATCTGCTCTTCTGTCTGTTCGATAACTTTTTTTAGATTTTCCATTTTCCCTTGTCCTTTCTGTGCTATTGATGGTTTTTTATATGCTCATGCGTTCCCTATAGGCGCAGGAAACGCTTGTAGCCATTTGCCAATGATATTTATGGGGCAGCGCCAAATACGCAATACTGGCGGCATATAGGGCGGATGCTATGCCCTGTCTGGTTCCCCGAATATCCGATCATAGGTTTCCGTATCGATGCAGGCCGTGTGTTCGTCCATGAAATCAAATGCCTGTTTCTCGTCCATGAGCTGTACCCTTGTTTCCATTCCCTGGCTCTCGCTGACAAGGAAATAGGAGCCTTTCCCTGTGCGGTAGAGCTTTCTTGTCGCTGTGCTGCCGAAACTGGCGGTGTCGCTTGATGATGCACATAACAAATCCGATTCTTCCGGAACATATTGCCGTTTGCCTATGTAATACCTGGGCTTGCTTTCCTGTTTCATTCCCTTATCCTTTCCACCCCTTGCCCTTTTTTATGGGGTGACATATCAGGCTGGAGCCTGTGCCTGTGAGTGACGAAATGCCGAGTTTTCGGGTATTCTGGGGCTTAATCCCAGTACCCGAAAAGAATTTGTGCAAGTTCGCTAATACCCTGCTCAATCACATTATCAGGAATATAAATATTCGTTTTGAGCCTTTTCCCTATCTGGTTACGGTTCATAGGCCTTGCTATAATGTACTGCAGGACAACGGCATTGTGCCTTTTCTTGAAATTCTCCAGTTCTGAACCGCTAAAGCATCTCTGGATGGCGGCGTGCTTTTGCAGGAGCCAGTCAATCCCTTTCCGGATATTGCTGTCCGGTGGCTCTGTGCGATACCGTTCCAGTCCTTGCCGGATCAGTTCCCTTTCCCTCTCACGCTCACGCTGCGTTTTCAGATTGCCCTTTCCTGTGTCCTGGGGCGGTGCTGAAGGGGCGCTCTCTGATGCCATGATTTCCCTTACAGTCTGGCGGGCATATTCCCGGACATATCGCTCTAAGGCCTGCCATTCCCTGCAATCCGGCCCTTTGTCGCTCAAATCCATAATTCCCGGTGTGCTGTCGCTCATATCAATAAATCCCTTTCCTTTTCGCTCAGTTCCTTAAATTCGTCCTGGATGCGCTTTTCTGCCCGGTGGCTGGCACGTTCCGGGAGGAATGTTGACAGTTCCTTGCCATATTTCCCGGTGCGGATTCTCTGGTACGCTGATTTTGTAAGCCTTGATACATTCTGGGCGGTGCAGTTCATTTCGCTTGCGATATGCTTTGCGCTGTGTCTCTGGTAATGCCGGGCAATGAGGACATTCCTTTCCGGTTCCGGAAGTTCCTGGAGGGCAGAGCGTAGCAGTTCGTGGAGTTCACGGTCATGGACGCTTTCCGTTGCTGTCTCGCTGGTATTCTCTATGCTGGCAATCATATCCAGGACAGTGCCGGATTCGCTGTCGCTCTCATTCAGATAGCTGTCAAGTCTTTGCAGTTCCAGTTTCCGGATTGCCAGGAGCGTTTCCCGGAGCGCTCTGTCTGTTATGCCGAGCCGTTCCTGTATCATTTCATCCGTGGCGGGTAGCCCTTTTTCCCGGAGCTGGTCTCTTTCCCCGATAAAATCCCGGATGCGTTTTCTCATATAGGCCGGGATGCGGAGCGTTTGCCCGGAGAAATCATAATACCTGTAAACACTGAGCTTGATGTAGTAATACGCAAACGTAAAGAATTTTTCTCCCCTTGTGCTGTCATAGTGCTGTACGGAATCCATGATGCCGATAAATGCCTGTTGTTCCAGATCCTCAAAATCTTCCCTGTCTGGCGGGTACCCATATTGCAGGCCCGTGAGCCTGTGTATGATTTTCCGGATCAGGCCGAGGTTGTCAGTCCAGAGCCTTTCCAGAAGTTCTTGCCGGTTCCCTTGCCCGGTCTGTATCTGTTTTACGATTGATTCATTATCCCATTCCATGCTCTCATTCCTTCCCGGTCAAGATGCTCTTTGCTGCCGAGTGGCATTACAGGAGATTCTTTCTCCAAAAAATCAAGGTGTCCTTATCCGGACGCAGGCGGTCAGACCGGAGGGAATGACCGTTTTATATTCGTTTTTCAGAATATAAAACTCATGTGTTTAATACTGGTATTGCTTATCTTTTCAAAGCAATATGTTTAATCCTGGTATTGTTTGATATTGGTATAGTTCGTTGGCTTGTATCAAGGACACGGTAAAACAAGTATTCGGTAAAGCAAGGTGTCCTTGTTTTAAGGAAACTTATTATTTGAAATCACATAGCCGGTATGTTAATCTCCCGAATGTGCTTGTTTCGCTTTTGGCATAGAATTTTTCAACAATTCCCCGCTGCTCCAGTATTTTCAGATGCTTATACAGCCTGTCTTTACTGATGCCGGTATCTCGTAGGAGCTGGTCTATGCTCGGATAACATTCTCTGTTTTTGTCGCAGTATGTAGCCAGTATTTGGTATATTGCCCTTGACTCAATCGAAAGCGAGCTGTCTCTGGCAATTACAGAATCAACCTTGCCATATCCTTTTTTCTGTGCCATAGGTAGATCCCCTTTCGTGGATATTCCTTAATCGAATAGGCAATACTGGAGCTTGCGGTCAAGCGGGCGGGGGCCGGTTCGCACATACTGCTTTTTGACAATTCCTCTTTGTTCCAGCTCTTTCATGTACCTGTAAAACGTATTTTTTCCCATTCCCGAATATTGCAGGAGTTCTGAAAGTGTCGGGGTGCAGATCCGGTCTTTTTCCGTACAGTAGGTTGCAAGAATGCTGTAAATAACCCTCGCATTTACCGAAAGCGTTCTGTCCCTGATGATGCCAGCTGCTGTTTTTACATATTTTTCCATAAGCATTTACCATCCCTTCCCATGATCTAGGCGCTTACATGTCCTGTGCCTGTTCATCAATCCATTTGTCTACCTTGCGGCGGTCATATAAGACACGCTTTCCCATGCGGACAATGGCATTTGCATTTTTCCCAAGCTCCATAGCCGTATTGCGTCCGAGTGAGGTATAGCGCATAAGCTCAGATATTCCCATGAGCCGCCCATATTCCATGACCTGTGTAACATTGGTTCTCTCTGTCATATCCTTATTTTCCTTTCGTTTATTGTGGTTTATAGTGTGCCTTTTGAAATATAATAAACTCATTTGCGAGCTGTGTCAATAATAAAATTCACAAATACGAGAATTTATCTCGCAGTATCTTACTCTGCCTAATCCCTCCAAAAAAGGCACTCTGCCCTATTTTTTGCAGTTATGAACAATTCTATATACGCAACTAAGGCATATTTCCCCTTTGGCAGCAGGCTCACATACGCAAAATGGGGCGTCTCGCTTTATGCCGTATATTCACATATGCGAATTGCAGCAGTCGTAATATGCCTGTGGAGTCGATACGGGGGCAGGAAACCTTTTTATACTGTTGAGTGGGTAAATGATAGGCTGTGCCGAGAAATGGCGGATATGGTCATTCTGGAGGGGCAGAGGGCGGGCGGTTCCCGGTTGCGGTCTTTGCCCTGGGAGCCGTGGCAATCTGAGGGCGGGCAGATGCTTTTTTCTCCATTCTGTACCAGATTTGTACCAGAGCATATTGCCGATTATCCGAAACCCTTGATATTCCTTGCCTTTTCCGTCTGTCGTTGCACATTTCGGCCATGAGGACGACCTTATCCACCGGCACAACTTTCGTATTTCCAAGCTCATAATCAGCCAGCGTTGATACCGAAATCCCTAAAAGCTCTGATGCTCCCTCCCGGCTATATAGCCTCTCATTGTATGCTGCGGCTCTTTTCCTAGCCTTGAAATACACATTGTTGTTCTCGTTTATAGGACCTTTTCCCATTCCGTGTTACCTACCCTTCCGCTATAATCTAATTATCACCAGAGGGTACAGCCGACATTTTGATTTCCAGCAGACTGCTCACGGCATCCACGATTTTTTCATCCATCGCCCTGCCGTTAATAACCAGCGACAGCCGATCCCTGGAGACATTAAGTTTCTCTGCCATCCGATTGACGCTCATTTTCTTTTTCAAAAGCTCAATCTTCACGCACTGGCACCATTCGTCTGAAGGCGTATCAATCCGTTCCGGCATCCCTTTTGTGCCAAGCACTCCGTTGATTTTTTCAGCGATTGTCTGGACGCTTGCGTTTGAATACCGGCCATTGATAACTGAGGAAACTGTCGTATAGCTGTAACCGATGCTTTCCGCCAGCTGCTTTAATGTCATATCTCTGTCAATAGCGGCTTTTCGGACATCCTTACTCCATTGTGATGTTTCCTTACCCATTTGAGTATCACTCCTTTCTCGCATTTGCTTAATATTTGTTATTTATTTTTGCGTGTTTGCGTGCTATAATGGAAATATCCTATTTACAGGCTCGCAAACGCACTTAGAAATACATTCCGTTCTCTGCTCGCAACTTTGAATTGATTTGTATTTCATGTATATATTATACCACGCAACTGCGAGTTTGTAAATAGTTACGCTCTCATTTACGAATTTATTTTGCTACGGAGGTATGAAATGGAAATAATTGAAAGAATCTACCAACTGCTGGATGAAAAAGACAAGCGTGCTTATGAACTTTGCGAAAAACTCTCTATCCGGACTTCCACAATGTCAACCTGGAAAGCCCGCACCAACGACCCGCCTGCAAAGTATATGAAAACCATTGCTGATTTCCTCGGCGTATCGCTGGATTATCTGCTTACGGGCCAGGAGGCTCCGGTCCGCAAAAACACCACCCAGGAAGAGGATGATTTGCTCGACCTGTTCCGTTCCCTGCCGGAGCCAAAAAAATATGAATTCATTGGGGAACTCAAAGGATTTCTGAAAGCCTATACGGAGTCTCAGAAGTACCTCGATGAAGAAAAAAGATTATCAGTTTAGAATGGTACCGGAAATATGGCCGGCACTAAAGACAGGAGGACCGCCTATGGCAAATGCTGCACAATACTTCGAGCTGGCACATGCTGAGGAAACAAGAGGCAACGAAAGCGCCGCCCTGCTTTTCTACCTTTCCTCTTTCTGTGACAGCTTTAACTCCGCATCCAGAGATTACCCCTGCGGTACTGTCGCCAAAATCCGGAACCTGCAGAACCAGCTTTCCCTTTCCGATCTGCAACTCCTTTCTTTGGTGCATTCATATGGGCCTCTTTCAGATGCAGAGTGCCAGAAACTATTATCCTATTCCATTTATGGCTGCGTTACCGGGATTAAATCTGTCCTGACTGGCCGTGCCTATGGATAGCAAGACGGAGGAATTACATGGAACATCAACTAAAAGGAAATGAGGAATTTACCCTGCATAGCACAAGTGCCGGAATTACCGTTTTGGATTTCTGGCGCTGGGCATTCTCGGATTTAATCGACAATACCCAGCGTGGGGTACTGGCAGAGTTCCTCGTTTATTCATCGCTAAATCGTACTACCCCCCCGATACGCAAATGCGAGAAAATTGGCTCCCATTTGACGTGACGAGTCCGTCCGGACGCAGGATTGAAGTAAAATCTGCCGCTTATATTCAAGCCTGGACCCCCGAAAATATATTTGCTCAGATTCGTTTTGACATTGGAAAAAAGCTGGCCTGGGACAATGCGACCGCCACTTATGCCGCCTCAGCAAAGCGCAACTGCGACCTGTATGTATTCTGTCTCTTTACCGCCAAGACAAAGGATGTCTCCCTGCTCGACCTGGACTATTGGGATTTTTATGTGCTGCCTACATCCGTTCTGGATGAAAAAGTACCAAACCAGAAGGGGATTGCCCTGTCCTCTCTCCTTAAACTGGAGCCTGTAAAGACAGACTATGCCGGACTCGGCGCAGTAATCGAATCTATCAAACTGTAAAGGAAGTGACACCATGAAACTGCCAAACGGCTACGGGAGCGTAACCAAATTGTCTGGAAACAGACGCAAGCCATACCTGGCCCGTGTCACACTCGGATGGATCACAGACGAGCAGACCGGAAAAACAGTTCAGAACCGTGTACCGATAGGAACTTTCAAGACCAAGAAAGAGGCCCTGCAGGCATTGGCCGAATATGGAGCCAACCCCTACGACATACAAAACAACAATCTTACCCTTGCCGAGCTTTACCAGAAGTGGACAGAAAGTTACTTCCCAACCCTGGAAAGCGAATCATCCTCCAGAACCATCACCGCCGCCTGGAGATACTGCCACGCTATCCATAGTATGCGCGTAAAGGATCTCCGGGCCAGACACATCAAGGGCATTATGGAGGATGGCTATGTCATCCCCTCCCGCGGTAAGGATGCCGGGCATAAGGTGCCGGCCTCTCCGGGAACTAAGGCAAGGATCAAATCCATGTTTAATCTTATGCTGGATTATGCTCTGGAGTATGAGCTGGTAGACAAGAACTATGCCCGGACCTTTGACCTCTCCAATGACATCATCAAAGAAAAAGAGGCTGCTACGAGAGGGCATATAAATTTCAACGACCAGGAAATGGAGACTCTGTGGAAAAACCTTGATTCTTTCCGCTTTGTGGACTGGATTCTGATTCAATGCTACATGGGATGGCGCCCGCAGGAACTTGCAAAGCTCAGGGTCGAGGATGTCAACCTTTCCGAACAGTACATTACCGGGGGGATGAAAACCGATGCCGGGAAAAACCGTGTCGTGCCTATACATCCCCGCATAAAAAGCCTTGTGCAGAAAAACTACGACCAGGCAACCACTCTCGGTAGCATATATCTCTTTAACGACCCGGACGCTGTAAAGGGTGGCATGACTATCACCTATGACAAATATGCTGGGCGGTTCGCAAAAATTATGACCGCCCTGGGTATGCGTGAGGATCACCGCCCACACGACCCCCGGACTACTTTCATCACTATGGCTAAAAAGGCCATGGTAGATGAATATGTGATAAAGCTCCTTGTCGGCCACAAAATCACGGACATAACGGAGGGTACCTATACAAAGCGTGATATTGAGTGGCTGAGGACAGAAATGGAAAAGATGCCGTAACCCTTGTGGATGCGGCTTTTTTCATGCCTGCCTTTGCCGAAATTCTGTTACCTGTACCGTGTTTCCTACTTGTTACCTACCGGTGTCCTACTCTCCGATTTTTACCACTTTTCACGACTGCTCAGAGCAAATTTTCGTTTTCTCTTTTGGGCATGAAAAAAGTACCGCAACCCTTGAAGATTACGGTACTTTCAAGCCTTTCGGCGTTTTCAATTTACAAGGTATATTTAGAACTTGCCAGCCTCGGCCGCTTCCTGGATAGCCACGGCCACAGCCACGGTAGCGCCTACCATGGGGTTGTTGCCCATGCCGATGAGACCCATCATCTCAACATGCGCAGGAACAGAGGAGGAACCGGCGAACTGGGCATCGGAGTGCATACGGCCCAGCGTATCGGTAAATCCATAGGATGCAGGGCCTGCCGCCATGTTGTCAGGGTGCAGGGTACGTCCCGTGCCGCCGCCGGAGGCAACGGAGAAGTACTTCTTGCCGGCTTCTGTCCTCTCCTTTTTGTAGGTGCCGGCAACGGGATGCTGGAACCTGGTGGGATTGGTGGAGTTGCCGGTGATGGACACGTCCACGTTCTCTTTCCACATGATGGCCACGCCCTCGGGAACGCTGTTGGAGCCGTAGCAGTTTACCTTGGAGCGCAGGCCCTCGGAGTAAGAGGTCCTCTCAATTTCTTTCACTTCATTGGTGTAGGGATCGTACTCGGTCTCTACAAACGTAAAGCCGTTGATGCGGGAGATGATCTTTGCGGCATCCTTGCCCAGGCCGTTTAAGATGACGCGCAGAGGCTTCTGGCGAACCTTGTTGGCTTTCTCGGCAATACCGATAGCGCCCTCTGCCGCCGCAAAGGACTCATGTCCTGCCAGGAAGCAGAAGCAGTCGGTATCCTCTTCCAGGAGCATCTTGCCAAGGTTCCCATGGCCAAGGCCTACCTTACGGGTATCTGCTACGGATCCGGGGATACAGAATGCCTGAAGTCCCTCGCCGATGGCAGCGGCAGCTTCGGAAGCCTTGCGGCAGCCTTTCTTGATGGCGATAGCAGCGCCCACGGTGTAAGCCCAGCAGGCGTTCTCGAAGCAGATGGGCTGGATCTTCTTCACCTGCTCGTATACGTCAAGTCCTGCGTCCTTGGTGATCTTCTCTGCTTCTTCGATAGAGGAGATGCCATAGCCGTTCAGTACTTCTGTAATCTTATCAATACGTCTTTCATATGATTCAAATAAAGCCATTTTTCCTGTCCTCCTTTATCCTTTTATCACTCTTTCCTGGGATCGATAATCTTCACGGCATCGTCGACGCGGCCATACTGGCCTTTTGCTTTCTCGTATGCTGTGTTAGGGTCGTCGCCTTTCTTGATGAAATCAGTCATCTTTCCAAGGTTCACGAACTGGTATCCAATGATCTCGTCATTCTTATCCAAAGCGATACCCGTCACATAACCCTCTGCCATCTCCAGATAGCGGGGGCCTTTCTTCAGTGTGCCGTACATGGTGCCCACCTGGCTCCTTAATCCCTTGCCCAGATCCTCCAGGCCGGCGCCTACCGGAAGTCCGTCCTCGGAGAACGCGCTCTGGGAACGTCCATAGACGATCTGCAGGAACAGTTCTCTCATGGCCGTGTTGATGGCATCGCACACAAGGTCAGTATTCAGGGCCTCCATAACTGTCAGGCCGGGAAGAATCTCAGCGGCCATGGCAGCGGAATGAGTCATGCCGGAGCATCCGATGGTCTCCACCAGAGCCTCCTGAATGATGCCCTCTTTCACGTTCAGAGTCAGTTTGCAGGCGCCCTGCTGGGGAGCACACCAGCCAACCCCGTGTGTCAGGCCGGAAATATCCTTGACTTCTTTTGCCTGAACCCACTTGGCTTCTTCGGGGATCGGCGCACAACCATGATGCACACCCTGAGCGACTGTGCACATTTCTTCAACTTCCTTTGAATAAATCATGTGAAATCTCCTTTCGATTATGTATGTTATTATTCATGACAAAGGAAAGTACGCAAACGCGTCCTCTCCATTGTTTGTCCCTTTGGAAATTGATTTCCAGTTTGTCCTCTTTATTTTCTCATACTTGCGGGAAAAAATCCAGTATTTTTTTGTAAAAACAGGCGGATTTCTGACAGCAGAATATTTCTATCTTTTTTCCGCGATTTCGCTAGCTTTTTTGTAGATGCTTCCGGCAGGGATCACGCCACGCACCATGGAGGCGGGATAGATGTTGGTATTCCTGCCTATGACAGTCCCTGGATTCAGGACGCTGTTGCAGCCTACCTCCACATAGTCGCCCAGCATGGCTCCCATCTTCTTTAATCCAGTCTCAATTCGGATGCCGTCTCCCTTTACCACCACCAGTGTCTTGTCGCTCTTGACGTTGGAAGTGATGGAGCCTGCGCCCATATGGGACTTATAGCCCAGGATGCTGTCCCCCACATAATTGTAATGGGGTACCTGTACCTTATTGAATATAATCACGTTCTTAAGTTCCGTGGAATTGCCCACCACGGCTCCCTTTCCCACAATGGCGTTGCCGCGGACAAAGGCGCAGTGCCTGACTTCCGCTTCCTCGTCTATGATCACGGGGCCGTTCAGGCAGGCCGTGGCCGCTACCCTAGCGGACTTCGCCACCCAGATATGCTCCCCCCGCTCCTCGTAGATATCCTTTGGAAGACTCTCTCCCAGGCGGATGATGAAGTCATGTATCTTCGGAAGCGACTCCCACGGATAGGTGACTCCCTCAAGCAATTCCGATGCAATGGTTTCCCGTAAATCGTATAATTCCGAAACTGTAATGCTGTTGATCATATTCTTATCATCCTCCCTGAACAGACTTTGTCTTCTTTTTAAATACTCGGTTTCCCTCCATACCGCCTCCCGGCGTCAGTGCCGTTTTTCACGGCACAAAATATTCATGTTCTTCTGCTGCTCCAGGACATGGCCAAACCACTTTCTCAAGACTCAGGAAGTCTTATAGTTCGCGGCTGCCGCCTGGAACTGTGCAAACAGAGCTCCCTGGTTGCGCAGCTGCTTGACATACTCTGTCCTGCGGCCCACAAATCCGTTCAGCTTGTCCATGTATTCCTTTGATGTAATCTCTCCATCCGCCACCAGCGTCAGGCCTTTCTCCCAGCTGGCTGTCAGGGATGGATCCAGAAGCGCCTTGATGGAACTTCCCACCACATCGTATATCATTTCCCCCATCAGGGTGGGCGTCAGAACCTGGGTCTTCTTGTTCAGCGCCAGATACTCGATATTCACCAGTTTCTTCAGGATCTCCGCCCTGGTGGCGCTGGTGCCGATGCCGCTGCCCTTGATCTGTGCCCGCAGTTCCTCGTCTTCAATGAACTGTCCTGCGTTCTCCATGGTAAGTATTATGCTTCCCGAGGTATAGCGCTTAGGCGGAGAGGTCTCCCCCTCTTTCACCTCATAGGAATCCACTGCCAGCTTATCTCCCTTTTTCAGGGATCCCAATAGCTTGATGAAAGCATCATCGCCGGCTATCTCAGTCTCCTGGCCCTCGGCGTTTTCCTTTCCGGCTTCTGCCGGCTTGCTGCCGTCTGCTGCGCCCTTCTGGCTGTTTGCCCCGTTTTTCTCCGCCATGTTCTTTTCGTCTGTACCCTGCGGCTCCGCAGCTTTGTTTCCAGCGCTTCCCCTTTCCGGCCCGGAGGCTTTCCTGCCAGCCACTTTCAGATATCCCTCCTCCACCAGCACCTTAAAGTTTGCAAAGAAGCGCTCTTCCTTTACCCTGATGCAAAGGGCGAATTTCTGATAGACCGCAGGCGGATAAAAAATGCTCAAAAACCTGCGCACAATGAGTTCATAGACTTTCGCGGAAAGGGGGGCCAAGCTGCCCAAATTGTTCAGCCCCTGTCCGGTGGGTATGATGGCATAGTGATCCGTGATCTGCTTATCGTTTACATACCTGGTCTTTTCGATACCCTTGTAGCTGCCTTTCTGCAGAATTTCCGCCGCAAAGCCGGAAGCGGCGGAAAATCCCCGCAGTCCGCCTATGTTTTTATGTATCTCTTTGGCCACCGCCGTGGACAGCACCCTTGCATCTGTCCTGGGGTATGTGACCATCTTTTTCTCATACAGTTCCTGAACCACGCGCAGAGTCTCGTCCGGGCTGATCTTGAAAAGCTTTGAGCAGTCGTTCTGCAGTTCCGCCAGATTGTAAAGCAACGGCGGATTCTTGTTCTCCTTTTTCCTGCTAATACTCTCTAACAGGATGTCCCCCACCGGCTGCTCCTCCAGATGGGCTATGAGCCGCTTCGCATCCGCCTCCTCCTTAAAGCCATTCTCCTTATAGAGCCTGGGGGAGTTGTACCAGGCGGACTCCGGCGGCAAGGTTCCTGCGCCGCCCACTGCCCGCCATTCTCCCGAAAAGACCTTGTCCTGAAGCCTGAAATTTCCCAGCACCCGGTAGAAAGGCGTCTTTACAAAGGAACGGATCTCCCGCTCCCTGTTGACAATGATCCCCAGCACGCAGGTCATGACCCGCCCCACGGAAATCACCGCTTTGTCGCGTTTCAGGTAATCTTTTACCGTATTGCCGTATTTCAGAGTCAGAGCCCGGGAGAAATTGATTCCCATCAGGTAGTCCTCTTTTGCCCGCAGGTAGGCAGCGGCGCTGAGATTATCATACTCTTTTAAATCTTTCGCCTCCCGGATGCCCCGCAGGATCTCCTCCTCTGTCTGGGAATCGATCCAGACCCGCCTGCGATCCTTGCCCCTGACCCCGGACATCTGCTCCACAAGACGGTAGATGTACTCCCCCTCCCGCCCGGAGTCCGTACACACATAGATGGTAGTCACATCGGCGCGCTTCATCAGGGAGCTCACAATAGTATATTGCTTTTTGGAGCTTTCGATGACCTCGTATTTGTATTCCTCCGGCAAAAACGGAATGGTGTCAAAGCTCCAGCGCCTGAATCTTTCATCGTATGCGTCCGGATAACTCATGGTGACCAGATGGCCTACGCACCAGGTAATGATGGTGTCCGCAGACTCCAGATAGCCGTCCCTTGAGGTGGTATTTACTTTTAAGGCGTTTGCGAACTCCCTGGCCACGCTGGGCTTCTCTGCAATAAATAATCTTTTTCCCACTCTGACTTCCTTATTGCTTCCTAAAGTTGCTTTCTTAGCTCACTAAAAATTACTTCCTAAAAATTGTTTCCTGAAAATGTCTTCCTGAAAATGAGCCGATTCCCTGTATTTTTGTCCGGAACACTACTTCTTGGAGATATATCCGTTCGCCTTGAGGAGCTCTGCGCACAAAACTGCCCCGCCGGCCGCTCCCCTGATGGTATTATGGGAAAGGCCTACAAACTTATAATCATATACCGTATCCTCCCGAAGCCGTCCCACACTGATGCCCATACCCTTTTCGAAATCCACGTCCAGCGTTACCTGAGGCCTGTTGTCCTCTTCCAGATACTGGATGAACTGCCCTGGCGCGCTGGGCAGTCCGAGCCTCTGGGGCTCGCCTGAAAACTCCCGCAGCTTTTGGATAAGCTGCTCTTTCGTGGGCTTTTTCCGGAATTTCACAAAGACAGCCGCAGTATGTCCGTTCAGCACCGGCACCCGGATGCACTGGCAGGTAATTACAGGGCTTTTGGCAGGCACAATAACACCGTCCTCCACTTTGCCCCAGATACGCAGGGGCTCTTTCTCGCTCTTCTCCTCCTCGCCGCTGATGTAGGGGATGACATTTCCCACCATCTCCGGCCAGTCCTGGAAAGTCTTTCCCGCCCCGGAAATGGCCTGATAGGTGGTGGCCACCACTTCCACCGGCTCGAACTCTTTCCATGCAGTGAGCACCGGGGCATAGCTCTGGATGGAGCAGTTGGGCTTTACTGCCACAAAGCCCCGCTTTGTGCCAAGGCGCTTCCTCTGGGCCTCAATGACTGCCATATGCTCCGGGTTGATCTCCGGCACCATCATAGGCACATCGGGGGTCCATCTGTGGGCGCTGTTGTTGGAGACTACGGGAGTCTCTGTCCTGGCGTAAGCCTCCTCGATCTTTTTGATCTCATCCTTGGACATGTCCACGGCGCTGAACACGAAATCCACCTGGGAGGCCACTGCCTCCACCTCGTTCACGTTCATGACCACCAGTTTCTTTACGGCCTCTGGGATGGGGGTGTCCATCTTCCATCTGCCCTCCACTGCCTCCTCATAGGTCTTGCCCGCTGAGCGGGGGCTGGCCGCTATGGTAGTGACTTCGAACCAGGGATGGTTTTCCAGCAACGCTATGAAGCGCTGTCCCACCATGCCTGTGCCGCCTAAAATACCTGCCTTTAACTTTTCGCTCATTATTTTCTCCTCCTTTATCTCTGTATTCCTCGCTCTCTCGTTTCCACGCAGAGCATTGCTTATTTTAAAAAGCTTTATGAATCTCTTTCCATCGATACCTCATTCGGATAGCCCTATCCCCTCATCCGCCGGGGATTCCGCTTTCAGATACTCCCGGTAATCTTCCATTACCGCTCTCATGGCTGCCTGAGCCGGCCCGCCAATAGTCAGGCGCTTCTCCACGCAGGTCTCCAGAGAAATTGCGTCATAGATATCCGTCTCAAATTTATCGCTGATTCCCTTTAACTCCTTTAAAGAAAGCATGTCAATGGAAGTTTCCTTTTCCACGCAGTACAGCACCAATCTGCCGATAATGCCATGGGCGTCCCGAAATGGCACTCCCTTTCCCACCAGATAGTCCGCCGCATCCGTAGCATTGGTAAAGCCCCTCATGGCGCTGGCCGCCATCCGCTCTTTCCGAAAGCGCATGGTATGCAGCATGCCCGCGAACAAAGTCAGACAGTTCTCCACAGTGTCTATGGCATCGAAAGTCAGTTCCTTGTCTTCCTGCATATCCTTATTGTATGCAAGGGGAATGCCTTTCATGGTGGTAAGCAGAGAGATGAGCGCTCCGTAGACCCGTCCCGTCTTGCCTCGAATAAGCTCCGCCACGTCCGGGTTCTTTTTCTGGGGCATGATGCTGCTTCCGGTAGAATAGGCATCGTCAATCTCCACGAACTGATACTCATTGGAATTCCAGAGGATGATCTCCTCGCAAAAGCGGCTCATATGCATCATCACCGTTGACAGGGCGCTCAGGAATTCGATGAGGTAATCTCTGTCCGACACGGAGTCCATGCTGTTTTGCGTTGGCCCCGCAAACCCCATCAGAGAGGCCGTGTACTCCCTGTCCAGCGGGTAGGTGGTGCCTGCCAGGGCTCCGGCTCCCAGGGGACAGTAGTTCATTCTCCTGTAGATGTCCGCCATGCGCTGCCTGTCCCTGCGAAACATCTCAAAATAGGCGCCGTAGTGATGGGCCAGGGTGGTGGGCTGGGCTTTCTGCAGATGGGTAAATCCAGGCATGTAGGTTCCCAGATTCTCTTCCATCACGGCAAGGATGACCGTGAGAAGTTCCTTTAGCAGCCTGTCTGTACGGACCACATGTCTCCTGGTATAGAGCCGCATATCCAGCGCCACCTGGTCATTACGGCTTCTGCCGGTATGCATCTTTTTGCCCGCATCCCCAATGCGTCGTATCAGCTCCGCCTCCATGAAGCTGTGGATATCCTCGCAGGTCTCATCGATCTTCAGTCTGTCTTCGTCCACATCCTCGCAAATTCCGCTCAGCCCCTCCAGAATGCTGTCCCGCTCTTGTCCCGTCAGGATCCCCTGCTTCGCCAGCATGGCCACATGAGCCTTGCTTCCCTCTATGTCCTCGTGAAAGAGGCGTCTGTCAAAGCCTATGGATGCGTTGAACTCATAGACTGTTTTGTCCGTTTCTTTCGTAAAGCGCCCGCCCCATAATTGTGCCATATCTCCCTCCTGTTTTCCTGAAAAATCAAAATGCGCCTGTTCCATTCTATCACGCATATTTGATTATATCAAGTTGGCTTTTTTCACAATTCCCGCCGCTTCAATCTGCCGTATCTGAAATTTCTCACGAAAATTTATGGGTTCTCGTCAAGAACCCCTGCACGCCGCCTTTCATATGATATAAGAAAAAGAAAACGGGAATGGCATCTATGCAAAGTATCCTGGAATTAAAGAACATCGGCTATTCCTACCACAATCTGCACGGGGAGACGAAAGCCCTCAAAGACATCTCCTTTGGCGTGCGGGAGGGCGAATTCATCGCCATCGTGGGGCCCAGCGGCTGCGGAAAGTCCACATTACTGTCCATCATTGCAGGCCTTTTGTCTCCGGAGGAGGGAACGATTGTGGTGAACAATCCTGACGGAGCCCTGCACTATCCGAAGATCGGCTACATGCTCCAGCGCGACCACCTCTTTGAATGGCGCACGGTCTATCGCAACGTGACCCTGGGCCTGGAACTGAATCATAAAATGACGCCGGAGCGCCTGGAGGCAGTAGACCGGCTCTTAAAGGACTATGGTCTTGACAAATTTAAGGATAAGCGCCCTGACGAGCTCTCCGGCGGCATGAAACAGCGGGCCGCCCTAATCCGCACACTGGCCCTGGAGCCCCAGCTGCTCTTGCTGGATGAGCCTTTCAGCGCCCTGGACTACCAGACCAGGCTTTTCGTCTCTGCAGACATCTGCCGCCTGATCCGCGCCGCAGGAAAGACCATGATCATCATCACCCACGACCTGGCCGAGGCCATCAGCCTGGCCGACCGGATCATTGTCCTCTCCGGCAGGCCTGCAGTGGTCAAAAAAGAAGTAAACGTGCATCTGACGCTGGCAGACGATTCGCCTCTGGCCGCCAGAAACGCCCCTGAGTTCCAACAGTATTTCAACATGCTATGGGAGGAACTGACACATGAAACCTGAAGCAAGTTTAAAACAGGAGCCGGAACGGACAAAAAGGCACAAATCCGGCACGGAACTAACGAAACAGGAAGAATTTATCAGAAAACACAAAAGGCATCACCATGAAATCACTTCCTGGCGGACGTTTCTTTTCGTCCTTTTTTTGGTTCTCTGGGAAGTGAGCGCAGACAGGAAATGGATCGACAGCTTTTTCTTCTCCAGCCCCAGCCGGGTTCTGCGCTGTTTTGTGGAGCAGCTTCGCAGCAATTCCATGCTCTCCCACATCGGCGTGACCTTGTTCGAGACGCTTTTCAGCTTCCTGCTGGTAATCGCCTTAAGCCTCCTGGTGGCCACGCTGCTATGGCACTCCAAAAAGCTTTCCGAGATTCTGGAGCCCTATCTGGTGGTACTCAACAGTCTGCCCAAGTCGGCCCTGGCGCCGCTGTTCATCGTGTGGCTGGGCACCGGCACCCGCACGATCATCGTAGCCGGCATGTCCGTGGCTGTATTCGGCTCCATCATCAGCTTTTACACGGGTTTCCAGCAGGTGGACAGCGAGAAAGTCACGCTGATCTACACCCTGGGTGGCAGCAGGCGGGACGCGTTCCTGAAAGTGGTTCTGCCAGGCTCCGTGCCTATTCTGCTTAGCACCGCCAAGGTGAACATCGGGCTGGCCCTGGTAGGTGTCATCATCGGGGAATTCCTGGCGGCCAGGCGGGGGCTGGGGTACCTGATCATATACGGCTCCCAGGTATTCCAGCTGGACATGGTGATCACCAGCATCATCGTGCTCTGCGTAATCGCCCTGGGCTTCTACAAGTCCATCCAGGCCATCGAACACCAGATACGGATACGGTTCAAGATGTGACCGCAGAGATTACAAGGCCAAAAAAGCATCTGCTTTCCGGCCTTACATATGTCTTTCTTAAGCCGGCTGAAAGAGTTTGCCGCTGCGCTGCAGCTGGGATATCGCCAGTAAGTCCTCGCTTGTCAGTGCCATATGTATGCTCCTTTCCATTCTCAAGAAATCGGGAAAAAATGAAACAAACTCGAAACATAAAATAAAAATGAAAGAAAATGTAGAAGTACGATTCAAAGCATCCGCGAACCAGTATAAACACTGGCTTCTTTAAAGCTTCTGACGGGACTCGAACCCGTGATCTATTGATTACGAATCAATCGCTCTACCAACTGAGCCACAGAAGCTTACGCACCATAGGTTTTGGTCTCTGCCATATAGGCTTTCCCGAAACCATATGTTATTATACAGGCTTTTCAAATATTTTGCAACTGTTTTTTCAAAATTCTCAAAAATTCTCCGTCAGCATTCTCCATCAGCCCATCCACAATTCTCCCTCTTCCCTTACGGTTATTTTCTCTGCCTGAATCCGTCCCGCATATCTTCGCCGCGAAGTTCCAAATCCGCCTTTGTAGGAGCCGAAGGGAACGGATCATACCCGGTAACCCACTCATATGGGGAATAGTAAAATGTTTCTCCGTCTATCTCATAGCTTTCCAACTCATAATGGTCGTAAGTCTCCGACCAGATATAATACGGCCCTGTTCTGTACGCTATTACATAGTCACAGCAGATATAGAACTTATACGCGCCATACAGAAGCAATGCAAAATATGCCATATTGCGTATCTTAAACTTCTCCAGGAAAAAGCCGCCCACCAATGCAGCCAAAAGCAGCACATATGCGTAGCCATATCTTATCAAGGGAGCCTCGAACTGCCAGTAGAGATAAGAACAGGCTATTGCAGCTACTGCAAGCAGATAGTCCAATTTCTGCCATTGCTTTCTAATGACCACAGACACTGCCAGCACAGCAGCGGCCATACAGGATCCAAGATCAGCCAGGACCAGCAGCCTTTCTGTAGAAGAAAGGCCATTGCGGAACCAATGGGGCAGCCATGACTTCAGGCTGGTATCTGCCAGGGTGTTCGCGTATTTCGCCCATATCTTTATGAGATACTCGTCCTGCATCACCATACCCGTATCGATCTTCCAGTCCACCTGGAACAGGTCAAGCCCCGAAAAAGGATAGAGCAGCCAGCCTGTTATCAGCACGGTACGGGTTATCCACGGTACGGCGACCAAAAGCCCCAGCGCTATATAGATCCCCGTCTCTTTCCACCTCTTCTCCCGCAGAAGCATACAGGCCGGTTTTATTGTCAGAAGCAGTATGAAGCCGGCCGAAAGCTTCAGGGTCAACGCATATACGCTCACTACGCACAGAAGCGCATATGGCGCAATATTTTCCTGTCCCCTCTCCTCTTCCAGCAGCGTCAGCCACTTTATGACGATGAAAAATACAAAGCACATGACAGCATAGTCCGATGAGGGAGCAACCACCTCGTCACATATGATAGTCAGGTAATATATAGCTGCCACCCGCGCGTAATCCGACAAAAACATTCTTTTCCGGTGAAAGGCTTTTCCCAGATCCAGCAAACTGAAACATAAAATAAATGGTATGAATCCATTGACTGCATGGATACTTCGTCCCAGCAAAAACCTCAGGCTGTACAAAGCGGACAGGGCAAATACAGAACTGTTGTAGCCGAACCGGCAGTGCAGGTTCCCCAGCCCTTTCACCACTCCGTACTCCTCAATCCAGCGAATGCTCTGGCCATAATACAGATCCATGTCAAGGGCTCTGTAATAGCACCTGGAAGCAAAATAACTCCACAGCACAAACAGCAGAGGAATCATAATCCTGCGGGGCCGGGAAAGGCTTCCGATGCTTTCTGTCAGAAACTTCCTGATTTCCTTGCGCAGAACAGCGCAAATAGCAATGCAGGCTACGGACAGTATCACATTCGCCTCTATATTGACCCGGTAAAACAGGCTGAAAGTCTCCGCGTAAACCGTTGCCATGATGAGCCCGGCCGCCAGTACACTGTCCAACTGCCTGATAGAATAGTGAAACACTTTTTCCACCACCCATGCAAAGAAAAAGCCCAGGCTAAAGCAGGTAAATAGCATATAAATCCAATCCAGAATAATTGTCAGCATATTCTTATGTCATCTCCTCACAGCTTGGCAGATCCTTTTTCTGCATCAGGCCCTGCACTTTTCCATCCACATGCACGTCCAGTTGATTATACGCAATCTCAATCCCGTTTTCATCCAGACTCAGCTTGCAGTTCTCCGTGACACGCCACTTTCCTTTCCAGAAATCCTCCTGCCGAAACCAGCACCTGACCCCAAGCACCACGGAAGAACTGGCCAGTTCCGACACGAATACCAGCATATCCCTGTCTTTCAAGACACCAACGTCCTCTTCCAGTGTCCGCTGCAGCACCTCCTTGGCCTTTTTCAGATCTGCATCATAGGAGATGCCCACCGTGATATCCATCCTTCGCACTTCCTGGGCGGTGATGTTCACCAGGCTGTTGTTTGCAAGGTTGCCGTTTGGCAGGATGACGGTCTGGTTGTCAGGCGTGAGCAGCTTCGTATAGAAAATCTGGATTTCCGTTACGGTGCCCTCTTTATTGGAATAACTCTCTAAAATATAGTCTCCCACCCGAAAGGGCTTCAGCGCCAGTATCAGCACGCCTCCCGCCAGGTTGGACAGGCTGCCCTGAATAGCCAGGCCAATGGCCACTCCCGCAGAACCCAGCACCGCCACTACGCTGGCGGCATCCAGGCCGAAAGACGCAGCCAGTCCCATGACCAGCACCGTATACAGCGAGGCTTTCACAAAGGAATCCACGAACTGCGTCACACCCAGTTCCGCCCCTGCCCGCTCCATGGACTTTCGGATGATCCGCCGCACGAGTTTTATCAGCTTTCCCCCTATCAGAAAGAAGACTGCTGCCAGCAGGATGCGAACGCCCAGGTTCAGGGCTTTCTCGGGAAGGGCGCTCAAAAATTCCTGTACAGCCCCTTTCTGCACTTCTGCCTCTATGTCCTCTATTATACTACCCACATTACCGCCTGCTGTCAATGTCAATCCATATCTTATCACAAGCATCCGCCTTTCTGCCGTTCTTACTACTTTCTTTTGGCTCTCTTTCTTCCCGGATGGCCGCTTTCTCCCTCTGTATCATGATCTGTCGATGCCCCGGTCATTCTCCGGTTCCTCCCCGGTCTCCTCTTTCGGCGCGCCAATAATGATCCTGCCATTCTCCAGCTCCATGCGCACCTTATTGCCATGGATGCCCAGACCATCCAGGTACTCCCTGGGAATCTGGACGCGCCCGGCTTTGTCCAACACCGCGTACTCATCATGAGCCTCCTCGAAAGCGCCGATGGAGTCCAGCCTGTCCGCATAGCTCTGCTTTACAATCATTTCGCTGCTGGTCTTTCCGTCCCGGATTGCCACCACCCGGCTCACTTTCTTAGACAGCATCCTGTCATGGGTGACAATCACAATAGTCAGTCCCAGATTCCTGTTCAGTTCCCGAAAAACATCCAGAATATAATTACCGGTTTTGGTATCCACAGACCCGGTGGGCTCGTCCGCCAGCAAAATCTTAGGGCGATTGGCCAGCGCGATGGCAATGGCGATTCTCTGCTGTTCGCCGCCGGACAGCTGGTTCAGGCGACTGTCTTTTTTGTGGGACATTCCTACCATCTCCAAAAGTTCCAGAGCCCTCTCCCTCTGCCGTTTCCCCCGCTCTCCATGGGCAAAACGCATAGGCAGCTGGACATTCTGCCAGGCACTTAAATAAGGAAGCAGATTCCTGGCATTGTTCTGCCAGACAAAGCCTACGGTATCTCGTTTGTAGTCTACCAACTCCTTTTCACCCAGCTTGAACAAATCCTTGCCGTCCACGGTCAGTTTCCCGGCGGAGGGTCTGTCCAGTCCTCCCACCATGTTCAGAAAAGTGGATTTCCCGCTGCCGCTGTTTCCGATGATAGCCATAAGCTCTCCGGCTGCGATGGTCAGTTCAAGTCCCTGAAGCGCCAGCACTTCCAGATCCTTTGTCTTATATATTTTTACCAGATTTTCACAAACAATCATATCCTCACTCAACAAACTCACCGTCCTCCAGCTGGTATACCACATCCCCGATTTCCATCAGTCCTGTGTCATGGGTCGTCATGAGAATCGTCACGCCCTCTGAAGCCGCCAAATCCTTAAATATCTTCACCACCTGAAGCCCGGTATTGGTATCCAGTTCCGCTGTAGGCTCGTCCGCAAAAAGGATTTCCGGCCTGTGTGCAATGGCTCTTGCGATGGCCACCCTCTGCTGTTCGCCGCCGGACAGTTCCTGGGGAAGATGGTGGAGCCTGCTGCCAAGACCCACCAGCTTCAGGCATTCCTCCACCCTCTCCTTTCGATTTCCTCTGTATTTTGCAAGCCTAAGGGCAAATTCCACATTCTCATAAGCAGTCATCATGGGCACCAGCGCCACGGACTGGAACACAAAGCCCATCCTCACCCGCCGCAGACGCCCGCGCTCCTTTTCTCCCATCTTTGCGATATTCTTTCCCTGAAAAAACACATCTCCCTGCGTAGGGTAATCCAGCGCACTCAAAATATTCATCAAGGTGGTCTTCCCGGAACCGGATTTCCCCCTTAAGATCGCAAGCTGTCCTTTCCCAATCTCCAGCTTCAGCCCTTTCAGCGCCCAGAACATATCTCCTCCTGCCACAGGGAAGCCTTTTTTAATCCCGTTTCCCGCAATGATGCTCTCCATATATCCCCCTAATCCTCGCCCAGCTTCAACGCCTGAGATATCTTTATCTTCGAAATCAGCCAGCCCAATATCAGCATGCACACCAGTATGGCCAGTCCGATTACCCCAAAGAGACGCGCATAGTCGCTGTCGGCGCTTACGATTTCCAACGGTATCATCTGATCAGCAGATGTATAGGCAATCTGGATCAGCGGAATAAACAGTCTGGATGTAAGCATTCCCACGGCAATCCCCGCAGCAATGGACACCCCTGTAATAAAGAGCTGTTCATTGACCAGCATCGCCAGTATTTCTCCCATGGACATGCCCATAGCGCGGAAAATGCCAAACTGCAAGGTTCTGGACTGAATGGAGAGTATCCAGTAAATCAGGAAGCCCGTAACACACAGCAGCAACACATAGATGAAGCCTATGGTCAAGATACCGTTGGTTCCCTGGAAAATCGGGTCGTTCTTCAGATCGATGAGCTGCGCTGCCGCATCCTGAAACAGCCTATATACCGTGCCGGACTCTTGTGCATAATCATATATGAATTGGGAGGAAGCCTCTGTCCTGATCCATACCTGATAGGGTGTGACCCCCCAGGAGGACTGTAGTTGTGACAAATGCGCCACGATGAGGAAATTGTCAATTTCCGTATACAGGCCATCGTTTCCTTTGGCTCTGGTAACCGGCGCATAGGAGGGCCAGTAATCCACAAATCCATAGATGATGCCCCGCATGACATCCCCGTTCCCATTGGTGTAGGTCAGAACGTCTCCCACCTTGTAGTCATAGAGTCTCTGAAGATTGGACGAGACCAGAATCGCACGGGAATTCTGGGATATGGCATTGAGGTATTCGTACCAGTGGATCCCCAGGAGGGATTCCTTGAACCAGGCCGTCTCCCCGAATTCCTTTGTATGGATCCCCATCAGCATGGCATTGTTTATTTTGCCGCCTTTCACGGATATGCCCGCCTTTTTATCCACGAGGACCTTTGTCACGCTCTCTATGCCCTCCAGCGTCTGATATTTTCCGAAATCCGGCTCCTCATAGACCAGCTCTGTCTCTCTTCCCGCAAATCCTCCCGGGGCATCCCCTCTCATGGAATCGCTTAGCATGGCGCTGTTGTCTTTCCAGACCTCCTGAAGCACCAGATCCGCACCTATGGCATAGCGAATCCTCTCTTCCGCGTTGGCATTGATGGTCCGTGCCGCCTGGGCGTTAAAAATACCCATGGACAGCGTGAGAATCAGAAAGACCATGAGGAAACCCTGATTGCTCTTGGTACGGATGATCCGCAGAAAAGAGGCGTACAGCGAAGTGGGCCACCAGCGCTTTCCCACTCCAAATATAATCCGCACAAGCAGCGGGAAAAAACGCAGCACCAATAGCCCCGCTCCCACCATGAACAGGGAAGAACAAAAATACAGAAGCGGATCCAGGGACGCACCGTCCAATACCTTTTGCGCCAGATATTCTTTTTGGGCATTGTATTGATACAGGCCGTAAAGTGCCACTGCCAGCAGAATCACGTCCAGAAAAATCTTCTGCCACCAGGGGCTTTTGGTTTTTCGGTTCTTTCCGCGTTTCTGGGCCACGATATTGACATTAGCGTATCTGATCACCGGCAGGACCATGGTACATATCCCAAAGACTGCAGCCGCCCCGGCAAATATCCAGGCTTTCATCCCTGCCTCCACCGGCAGGGCCGCCCTTTTCACAAATTCCAGAAAAGAATTGGACGCCCCCAAAAGCCTGCACATCAATCCCCCCAGCGGAATCCCTCCTGCCAGCCCAAACGCCGCGATCAGCACACTTTCCAGCAGATACACCAGCACGATCTGTCCCTTGTCCGCGCCGCGGCTTTTGTACACAGCGATTTCGCTCTGCTCCATCTCCAGCATCTGTCCGGATACCATGAAGATAAATACGGCCAGCAGAACAAAAATCGGCGTCTGCAGAATCAGTATGGTTGTGTTCAGTTTCTTGGACTGGACTACAAAAGACTCCAGAATTGCCTTGAAGTTGGCGTTATGGGGCTTGAAGCCCATCTGGTCAAATTCGGCAAAACAGCGCTCCAGCACCTCCAGGTACCGCTCCGCCTCATCTCCACGCATCTGGAGGTAGTCCAGCGTGGTATACCACTCTGCGCTGAAGCCTCTGTCCACATGCTCCGCCTCCACAAACAGCTCCTGAAACAGCCCCTCATCCATCAGACACACGTCCGTCCAGAATGCAGGCTGGGACACCCAGTAGACATCCTGTTGGGCGCTGTTTTCAAAGATTCCCGCGATCCGAATGCGGTAGGGCGTCTCTTTGTCGTTCTTCAGATTCGGCAGCTCCAGTACCTCTCCCAGCATCAGGTTCTGCTCCACAAAGGTCCTCTCATTGACAATTACATCAAAAGTATCTTTGTCCAGCTCTCCGGAATACATTTCCCCATTGACGATTTTGATGTGTTCTTTCTGATCCGAATAGGTTGCTATCCGCAGCGTAAGATCGTTTGCCCTACCGTCCACCGCCACTTCGTGGGAGGCTTTCACATTGCCTTTGTAGTACTGGGTCACCACAAAAAGAGCCGGCACATCCAGCTGCGTTCTCATCTCTTCGATCATCCTGGCGGCGCTCTCTATCCTGTCAGGTTCCTCCTGCTTTTTTCCGGCAGTATAGCCCCCGCGTACCACAATCAGGCCCGGATGGGAATTCCGCTCCACATAATAGTCGCTTAAATTTCTCGTCAGGGTACGCTGCAGCACTGCCTGAGAGTACATGGGACTACCTGCTGCAATGGATATCATCAGCAGGTTGCCCACCAGCAGGCTGATGACCATCCATTTCCTGCTTTCAATTTTTCGGAAAACAAAACGCAACATGCCTCTGCCCCCTAATCCGCAATTACAGTCTGTCCTTCTTTCAGGCCGTCCAGAATCCATGCTTCCTCTCTGTTATTCAGGCCTGGTACCACATACCGCTTCTGCACCATGTCGTTCTCCAGTACATAGACAAAGCTTTTTCCGTTTTCTATGTCCAGAGCCCTCCATTTTACCAGGAGGACATCCCCCAGCTCTTCCAAATTATACTCATACTTGGGTGAGATTGTCAGAGCATCTGGCGTCACGTCCCCATACAGTTCGATGAGGGTCAGTCTATTGGGCACGGAGGAGGGCAACATGGATTGTGCGGCCACGACTTTGCCCTTATAGACCGTTAGGTCGTTGCGCCGGCCCGCCTCCACTGAGACCTCCATATTGTAGCGCAGTCTGTCCAGAGTGTCATCGGCCACCAGATAATATCTGTCTGTTGCATGCATGGTCACCATCACCATATCCTTTGTCACAGGGTCCCCCGCACTGCAGACTGCTATGGAGTCAATTATCCCGTCAAAAGGGGCGAATAAAGTATCGTTGGCAATTCTCCCGTCCAGTTCTTCCAGCCTCTCCTGCAGCCTGGCAATCTCCTGCTCCGACTGATAGACAAATTGCTCGTACTCTGCCTGTGATTTGTCTATCCGAAGCTGTGCGATGCGAAGCTCAAAGCTTTCCAGCCCCTCCAGTTTTTCCCTGGCTTCCTCTATGGCAGTCTGGCGTTTTTGACTTCCGCTCTCCAGATTCTCAATGGTTCTGGCAAGGGAAAGCGACAGCTCTTCCCTCTGTGCCCTGCTCACTTCAATGTCAAATGTCGCCAGTCCGTCGCCCTCCTTTACTTCCTGCCCTTTTCTCACAAGGAATTCACGGAATCTGGCGCTGCCCTCCTCCCAGCAGATCTCAGCGGTAATGGGGTAATAGATACTTACGGAGCCTCCGGCGGTCTTTATGTACGCGCCTGTATGCGCCTGTACGGTATCGTAATTTGCCTCCTCAGGAGCCGAGAGCGTTTCGCTGTATAGAGAATCCTCCTGCCCGCTTTCCGCGCATGCGGCAAGCGCCGCTGTCGCCGCAAAAAGCACTCCGATTGCCGCTGCCTTAATCCTGGACATAGACCATATCTCCTTCCTCAAGCCCCTCTGTGATCTCCGCTTTCGTATTCGTAAGCATTCCTGTCTTCACATCACAGCGCACCCTGACTCCGTTCGCCTGCTTATAGACATACTGGCCGCTCCCGTCCCTGTGCAGGGCGTTTATGGGGATGGTCAGCGCATTCTCTTTGCAAAAATGATAAACCATGACCACGGCAAACTGACCTGCAGCAAGCTCTGTATCCGCCTCGTCGATGGAAAAACGGGTCCTCATCTCCTCGCCGGCCAGAGTGGCTTTCGTCATTTCCCCGCGGTCATAAGGGATGTAAGTAATGTCGAACTCCCTGGAACCAATCCGGGCATAAACCCGATCTGCACCCTTTATGGCAGATTCCGAAATAAATTCTGTGGACAGGCTTAGGCGGCTTTCGTCCGCCATGTAGATGACTGGGACATAGCCCTGAACGAAATCCCCTTTTCCCGCGCTGCTGGTATAAACGATTCTTCCGCTATAAGGAGCCGTAATTTCATTCTTCCCTATTTTCCCCTGAAGCGCCCTGAGCGCTTCCTGCCTTTTTTGCAGTTCCAGGTTCCGCAGTTCCTTTGCCTCCTGCTGCGCAAGCTCCAGCTTCCAGACCTCCATTTCCTTTGCGTCCACTGCATATCCGAACTTCCCCAATGCACGCATATATTCCAGTTCCGTCTTGGCAATCTCAATGTCCGCACCGGCCTGTCTGTCGCCAAATTCCCCCATCCTGACCAGATTGTCGATTTCTTTCTCCAGAGTCTCTATCTGCTCCAGAGTCTGTTCCTCACTTAAGGAAGCAAGGACCTGGCCCTCCTCTGCCATATCTCCTATCATAACCTTGAACTCTTCCAGATAGCCGTCCACGGTAAAGTACAATTCCTCTGTATAAGGAACTATCTCTCCGCTGTAGACGGACAGATTATAGAGCTCCCCTCTCTGCGCCATGGCCATGTCCATCTTCACATCCACCGGCTCCAGAAGTTCTGGGGGACGGGAAAACTCTTCGGGAGGAAGTTCTCCCGAGCACCCTGCGAGCCCTGTAAGAAAGATCAGAACTACAGGCAGTACCGTTTTTTTCTTCATTCTACCTTCATCCTATCTGCCGTCTGTTATACTCACGAGCAATGAAATATACCGCGTCATCTCCGGGATCATTCGCCCGTAAGTCGGGGCACTTGGCAAGTTTTAGTGATTGTCAGTTAATTAATGATAATGCTGTCCCCTTCCGAAAGGCCGCTTACGATCTCCACATAATGGTCATTCTCCAGTCCCGTGGTAATCTCCTGCAGGAAACGCAGGCCGTTCTCATCCAGCATATACACAAATTTTGCCTCTTCCGCTGCCTTGATGGCCTCCTTGTTCACATACAGCACGTCACTTTTCTGGTCCAATATGACCTCCACAGTCCCCTTGACGCCGTTTTCCAGGGTGGGATCCGGCCGGAGGAGCTGAAGATATGCAATAGGCGCATCTTTCTCCTCTTCTTTTGCCAGTCCAAGTTCACCCGGATCCACTGCCCGGGCAGGAAATTCCTTTTTCTGACAGACCACCGTCACCTCTGTGCCCACCGGAAAATACTGCGCGTCTTCCCCTTTTACTGTGAATACCACTTTGTCCAGATCGGCTATTGTAATAAAACTCTTTCCTTTTACGGAGCGATCCCCTTCCTGCGTCTTCTGCAGATATGTGACTGTTCCGCCAAAATCTGCATAAATTTGTCTTTCCCGCAGTCTCTCCCGCAGCTCCTGAAGCTTTAGCTGCGCGATTGCCAAATCCTCGTCCGCCGCCTGGAGCTGTTTCTGTCCGTCCTCTGCAGTGTCTTCCCTTTGCTTTTCCAGCGCAATCTTCTGTATCAAAATTGCGTTTGCCTGATCGATCAACGCTTTCTTTTCTTCCCCGTCCTCATAATTCCCTGACCATGCCATCAGTTCTTTGATCTGCTCTTCCATGTCCGCTATGACAGCATCCTGTCTTGCCAGCTCCAGTCTCTGATGTTCCGGCAGATAGGCTCTTTTGACCTGCAGTGCTTTCAGGGCGTATTCGCTGTCCGATATCTGACCGGGCAAATCGCCCTTTTCCAGCTCCGCCAGCAAAGCGCCTTTCTTTACCTGCTGGCCCTCGCTGACATATACCTTGTCTATGTACATACCGCCCATGGAAAAACTGTATTTCTCCTGCTTGGCCGACGCATAGGTGCATTTGACGCTTTTGCTCAGAACCATATCCCCCCGCATGACCCTGGTCTGCTGGTATTCCTCCGCTTCATAGGTACGAATGACAGGGGCTGCCGGAAGCGCTTCCTCTTCCGGCATGATTCCGCAGGATATGCACAGGAGCGGCACTGTCATGAAGACAAGCGCCCTGCGCCGCCTTGGAATGCTCCTCTCCCATTTCATAGTACGGCCCTCCCTATCCCTCTTCGGAATGAGCTTTTTCCCCTGCTTCACCGGACTTTGCCCGCTTCTTCGTCCCGGCTTTTGCCGCTCTGGCAGCCGGGGCTTTCTCTGTCTTTTCGGCAGGCTTCTTTGCAGCAGATTTCGTTGCGGCGGAAGTCTTTCCCTTTGTCTTTCTTGTTGTCTTTTTTGCCTCGCCGAATGCTGCCGCAGCTCCTCCTGTCGTCTTGAAAGCAGATGCCGTCTTCTCTTCAATGGACGCGGTCTTCTCTTCGGTGTCTGCTTTCGTTTCCCTCTCTGCCTCGGCCTCCGCTTTCGTTTCTGCCGTAGTCTCCGCATTCGATTCTTTCTCGGTCTTCTCAGCTGCCTTTTTGTAGACCTGCGCTTTCCTGGCCGCTTTCCGGTAGGCTGCTTCTTTCTCAGCCGCCAGCCACTTGGCAGCCTCTTTCTCGGCTGCAGCTTTCTCCACTGCCTCTCTGGCAATTTCTTCCTCTGTCAGAGGGATGTATTTGAGAATGCACAAAGAAAGCGGGGCAGCCTTTACCGTAATGGAATAAGGTCTGTCGTCCCATTCCACTGCCTTTGAACGCTTCACGCGGCCGTTCACCACTCCTGTTCCGCCGTATTTTTCGTCATCGGAATTGAAAATCTCTTTGTACTTTCCGTCAAAAGGTACTCCTGAGGTGATCTCTCTCTCCACACCGGAGAAATTAGCCACCACCACAAGCAGCTCCTCAGGTTTGATCCCCTTGCGCAGGAAAGTCAGGAAACACTCCTCCCAGGAAATATGGTTCACCCATTCAAACCCCTCCGGCACATCATCTGCCGCATACAGCTGGGGGCTGGTTCGGTAGAGGTGATTCAGGTCTTTTACCAGCATGGATATTCCTTTGTGCTCCGGCACGTCGGCAAGCTCCCATTCCACCTGGCGAGCCTCGTTCCACTCATCGAATTCGCCCAGATCCTGACCCATGAACAGCAGCTTCTTGCCAGGATGCACCATCATATAGGCATAGGTAAGCCTGAGATTCGCGAACTTCTGCGCCCGCTCCCCGGGCATCTTTCCAATCAGGGAAGCCTTGCCGTGCACCACTTCATCGTGGGAGAATACCAGCATGAACTTCTCGCTGTAAGCATAGACCATGCTGAATGTCAGTTCCCCGTGGTGATGGGCTCTGAAATAGGGATCGTATTTGATATAATCCAGGTAATCATTCATGAAGCCCATATTCCATTTCAGGTCAAAACCCAGACCGTCTTCGTCCAGCGCCCCTGTGATCTTCGGGAAAGCCGTGCTCTCCTCGGCAATGCTGAGCACGCCTGGATTGCGCTTCTTCATGACGGAGTTCAGGTGTTTGATCATCTCAATGGCCTCCAGGTTTTCCTTTCCGCCATAAATGTTCGCCACCCATTCGCCGTCCTTTTTCCCATAGTCCAGGTAGAGCATGCTGGCCACCGCATCCATCCGGATGCCGTCTGCATGGAACTTCTCCACCCAGAACAGAGCGTTTGCAATGAGATAGTTGGAAACCTGGGGTCTGCCGTAATTGTAGATGAGGGTGCCCCAATGGGGATGGCTGCCCTGTCTGGGATCTCTGTGCTCATACAGACAGGTTCCGTCAAAATTGGAAAGCCCATAGGTGTCCCTGGGGAAATGGGCCGGAACCCAGTCCAGAATCACACCTATTCCCGCTTTGTGAAGTTCATTGATAAAATACATAAAATCTTCCGGAGAGCCATACCTGGCCGTAGGTGCATAGTATCCGATCACCTGGTATCCCCAGGAACCGTCCAGCGGATGCTCCATCACAGGCATGAGTTCCACATGGGTATATCCCATCTCTTTGATATAGGGGATCAGCGTTGACGCAATTTCACGGTAATTGGCAAAGTCTTTGTCTTCCCCCGGCGCTGTCACAGAGCCTAAGTACATCTCGTATACGCTCACCGGCGCATTCCCTGTCTGGAATCTGTCCCTGCCTTTCAGGAATGCCGCATCCTCCCAGGCGAAGCTGTCCAGATCCGCAACCACCGAAGCCGTCTCCGGGCGCAGCTGCGCCGCATTGCCGTAAGGATCCGCTTTCAGGTAGGTCAGTCCGCCCTTAACTTTCATTTCAAATTTATAGTTGTCCCCAACCTTTGCATCCGGCAGGAATACCTCAAAGATGCCGGAATCCCCAAGCCTCCTCATCTGATGCATCCGCCCGTCCCAGCCGTTGAAATCTCCCACTACGCTGGCCCGCAGCACATTTGGGGCCCACACGGCAAAATAGACGCCCCTGACGCCCTCAAGGGTCATGGGATGGGCGCCCAGCTTCTCATATATGGTATAATGGATGCCGTTTGCAAACTTCTCTATGTCGCTTTTTGTAATCTGTGGTGCAAAACGGTATGCCTCCCCCCGGATACTCTCCTCTCCATCTTTGCCCGTCACCGCGTAGTGATAGACGGGAAGCTCCTTTTCCTTTCTGGAGAGCAGAGCCGCAAAGAAGCCGTCTTCGTCCGCCTGCTCCATTTCCACCTGCTCGCCGGTGTCCTCAAATACAATCCTCGCCTGCTTTGCACCGGGGAAATATGCCTGGACGAGAATCTGTTTTCCTGTCTTATGGGGTCCCAATATCTCATGGGGATTGTCGCATTCCGAATAGATGATGTCTTCTATTCTGGGCCAGTTCATCAGCTGATAAAGTTTGTTCGTCATGTCGTCCGCTTCCTTTCTGCTTCTGCTATATATACTTTTATAAATTGCTACGCTGCTATTCCTGTGTACGCCTGCCTATCCGTCCGCAGGCGGGCACCTTATTCCTCCAGCCCGTGGAGGAACAATCCGCTCCTTAGCTTGGGCTCGAACCAGGTGGACTTAGGCGGCATCAGCTTTCCCGCATCCGCAACGGCGAACAGCTCTGCCATGGAGGTAGGATACATGGAAAAAGCCACCGCTGTCTGTCCTGGGCGGCGCCCCTTTTCCATCTGCACCCGCCGCTCCAGCTCCCCGAGTCCTCTTATGCCTCCCACGAAATCGATACGCTTATCCGTCTTTGGATCCTGTATGCCAAGGACAGGACCCAGGAGATGGTTCTGCAGCAGGGAGACATCCAGTCCGTCCACCGGATCTTCGGACAGAATATGGGGCCTGGCCGTCAGACAGTACCATATCCCGTCCAGGAACATGCCAAACTGCCCTTTCCGCCCCGGATGATAAGGCGCCTCCGGAGCCTCCTCCACCAGAAAATCTCCGGACACACGCTCCAGATATCCCTCCTTTGTAAGGCCGTTCAGATCTGTAACTACGCGATTGTAATCCATGATATGCAGCTCCTCATCCGGAAACAGCACCGAGAGGAAGTAATCCGACTCCCGTTCCCCGGCATCCTCCGGCCCGGACTGCCTACGCATCATACCCACCTTTACCGCGGAGGCACAGCGATGATGGCCGTCCGCGATATACACCGAGTCCATCCGGGCAAACCGCTGCCGTATGCTATCCACCTGACTCTCCTCGGCAATCACCCACACGCTGTGGCCGATTCCGTCCTCGGAGACAAAGCGGCAGACAGGCGGGGTTCTCTTCACTGCCCCGACGATCTCAGAGAGCGCCGTGTCACTGCGGTAGGCCAGGAAAATAGGCCCTGTCTGCATATTGCACACATCCACATGGCGAATCCTGTCCTGCTCCTTGTCTGCCCGGGTGTTCTCATGTTTCTTGATGATATTAGAGTTGTAGTCGTCTATGGAGGCGCATGCCACGATCCCTGTCTGGATCCTGCCCTCCATGATCAGCTCATACAGATAATAGCAGGGCTTGTCCCCCCTGACGAATTTCCCCCGGGAAATCCATTCCCGCAGCAAATTCGCTGCCCTTTCGTACACTGCCGGCGCATAGATGTCCACCTCCGGGCCGAAGCCAGTCTCCGCACGGTCTATTGCCAGAAAGGAATCGGGATTCCGCTTCACTTCCGCCGCGGCCTCCTCCCTGTCGTATACGTCATAGGGCAGCGCGGCGATTTTGCTTTCCAGCCCAGGCGCCGGGCGGTAGGCGGAAAACGGTCTGATGTTTGCCATGTCTTGTTCCTCTTTTCGTTTCATTCAAAAGATAAATTTATTTTACCAAAAATATCTGTACTTAACAAGCTTCTGGTGCTAAACTATAAAAATAATCTGTAAAAGGAAAGCGAGGTCAGAATCATGACAGATGAAAACAGAAAGCTGTTAGAACGCATCAATTCGTACGCAGAAAATACCCTGGGAGAAATCGACCCCCAGAAAGTGCCCGTCTCCCTGCAGCTGGAAAAGCTGCGGCCCGTGATGGAGGAGATCGCCGCGGAAAAGTCCATGAACCTGGAAGATGTGTTCATCCTCTATATGGATCTCCAGAGCGAGGCCTCCTGCGCCACCAACGAGAAGCTCAAGGACAGCCTCCGGGATATCAACAACGGCTTCGACGGCGGCTCACCGCTGCTGTTCCGCTAAAGCGGCGGATCCATTCCGAAGTCGCTGCTGTTTTGGCATACCGTTTGGACTTTTCCATATCTGCGGCATCATTCCAGGCGGTATGCGGGTTGCTGCCTGAAATCAGGCCAACGCCTCATCGAACACCTTTAGCAGCTGCTCCTGGTAGAACGGCTTGTCCACGAACCCTCTGGTGCCGATCTTCCTGGCCCTCTCAAAGGTGTCCTCGTAAGCCAGGGATGAAACCATTACGATCCGGGCGTCCGGATGTTCTTTCAGAATAATCTCGGCGGCGTCTATGCCGTCCATCCCCTGCATGATAATGTCCATGGTCACCAGATCCGGGGCCACCTCAGCGTACCGGGCAATGGCGTCCTCCCCGCTGCGGCAGTATGCGGCCACTTCATAATCCGTCCCTTTCAGGGCGTCTTCCAGCTGAATCCTGACCAGCCGGGAATCATCTACTACCATAACACGTCTCTTCATCTTATTTATGCTCCCTTCTGTCAGTTTCCGTCTGCCACAGCCTCATCTTCCCCGCTGCATGGTACATGATGGATCAGCTGCGCGCCCTCGTTATACTCATTGGAATAAGTTAGGACGAACTGTATCTCACGCCCCTCCGGCGCATAGCGCCCACGATAGAACACAGGCGGATTGAAATGAGCCGGGATCTGTGTTGCCTGGAACATAGCCCCCGCTATCCTGCCGCACAGAATATTGAAATACTCCTTGCCGAACTCTTCCAGATCCTCGGGTTCCAGCAGCTCCTCATGAAAAGTATTGCAGGCCATGCGGTAAAGCAGACTGGTGTCGGCACAGAGGGTAAGACTGGTATGGAAGCCTTTGTCAAAAGTAATCTGAACCGTACAAAGATCCTCCCCCGGCGACTTGTCTTCCGGGTGCAGACGCACACCGGCTGTTCGCTCCGTCACATCCTGAACCGCCTGATTCAATATCCGTTCCAATTCCTCCTGTGTCAGCACACTGTTCATAATGCCCTAAAACCTCCCGTCCGGCTCCAGAGCCCGCTGAATCCTGTTGCGCAGGTCATCGTCATGAAAAGGCTTCAGGATATAGTCACAAATTCCCAGCTTGGCGCTTTCCAGGACAGATTGGGAATCCTCCACTCCCGTAAGCATGATCACAGGGATGTCGCCGCGGTCTTCCATGGCGCGTATCTCCCTCAAAGTCTGGATGCCGTCCTTAATGGGCATCCGGATGTCCAGCAGAATCAGATCAGGCTTCTCCTCCTCCAGATATTTCAAAGCACGTACACCGGAATTTACAGTGGTCACCTCGTAATCGTTCCGCAGGGCATCCCAAATCCTTGATAAGATAATTGCTGCGTCATCCACTGCCAGGATACACTTTTTACCGTATCCGCCTCTTGTTTGGGTCATTTGCGCTCTTCCTCCTTTTCAAATATGGCCAGAAGCTGTCGCAACAGCTCTTCGGCATTATCATCTTCATACAGCTTAAGCTGGACCTGTATCTGCTGCAGGCGTCCCTGTATCTCTTCAGGCAGCTCGTGGTGCAGGACCTCCTCCACCCTGTCCGCACATTCCCTGGACCGGAAATGCTCCAGCTGATCCAGCGCCGTGCCTATCTGTTCCTTAAGTTCCTGCGCGGTCAGGGGAGGAAGCTTTGCGCCGTCCGCATCACCCTCCTGCTTTCTCTGCTCCAGGAAAGACTGGATATTCTGCAGAAGCGCTTCGTATGCTTTCAGCAACGCAGGGAACTCCCGGGCGATAAAGGCGCTGTCCCCTTTCGCAGCGGCATTCTCCTGAGCCCTGGCCAGGGCGGAGAGCTCCATGGCTCCGATATTGGCAGAGGCGCTCTTAAGGCCATGCACCTCAATCTGGTAGCGCTGGATATCCGCGTCCGCAAGCTGGCTCAGCAGTTCCGTCTTACGCTTTCCGTCCATATGATAAAGCTCCAGGAGATCCAGGAACTCCTCCTGGTCACCGGAGAAGTACTGCATAGCAGCTTTCATGTCCAATCCCTCGATATGGATGGACTCCGGATTCCACTGACTGTCCTCTCCGCCGCTTTCCGTCTCTGTCTGCCTGTACTTCTCCGGCACCCAGCGCAGCAACAGATGGTTCAATTCTTTCCTGTCCAAGGGCTTGGCGATGAAGTCCTGGAACCCGTTGCTCAGAAACTGCTCCCGCATGCCCTCCATGGCATTGGCAGTGAGAGCAATCACGACTGGGGCGGAGCCGTTCTCCCCGCAGTCCCTTCTGATGATCTCCGTGGCCTCGATGCCGTCCATCATGGGCATCATATGATCCATGAAGATGATATCGTATCGATTGTCCCGCACCAGTTCGATGGCCTCCGGCCCGCTCTCCGCCTCCGTCAGGTCGAATTCGTAGTTTTTCAGGAATCCTCTGGCCACCTTGCGGTTGATCACATTGTCGTCCACGATGAGCACCTTGATGCCCGGCGCCGTAAAGGCTTCTCCCTCTCTCTGTTCTGTCTGGGAGATCTCCGGCATCTCGCAGACGGGGGTGCCGTCCGTTATCCTCTGGGGGATGGCGATGGTGACCAAAGTCCCCTTACCGTAGGTACTGTCCACTCGGATAGTGCCGTCCATCAGCTCCACCAGCTGCTTCACGATGGCCAGGCCCAGCCCCGTGCCCTCCACGCTTCGGTTGCGCTTGGAATCCACCTGCCGGAAATCCTCGAAGATCTTGCCCAGATCTTCCTCCCGGATGCCGCAGCCCGTGTCCTCCACCCGGAAAGTGAGCAGTTCTTCATCCTCTTTCTCTCCGGGTTCCCCGGCGATGTCGATGCGCACATACCCTTTCTTGGTGAATTTTATGGCGTTGCTTAAGATATTGATCAAAATCTGCTTGATCCGCCCCTGGTCGCCTCTGTAGCCGCAGGGAATGCGATTGTCCAGTTCATACTTCAAAATCAGCCCATGCTGGGAAGCGGCCATGTCCATCATGCCCACGATTTCATCCGCCACCACTTTTATGTAGTAATCCGAGAGCACCAGCTCCATTTTGCCCGCCTCCACCTTGGACAAGTCCAGAATGTCATTGATGATGGCCAACAGGTTCCTGGCCGCGGACTGCACGTTCTTGGCATATCCGTAGATCTGGGTGTCCGAGCACTCCTCCATGATGATGTCATTCAATCCTATGATGGCATTCATGGGCGTGCGGATTTCATGGGACATATTGGCCAGGAATTCGCTTTTGGCAATGCTGGCCTTCTCCGCCTGCTGGCGCACCCGCTTGATTTCATTGATATAGGCCTTAATATCGGTCATATCCAGAATCAATATGACGCAGCCCTGCTTTTTACCATTCTCGTCTATGATCTTCTTGCTGTGGCTCTCGTAATGCTGGCCGTTGATGGAAAAGCTCTGGGGGATATCCTCGTTAAGCATCTCCTCCCGGAATTCTTCCAGCACCCGGATGTTCTCTCCCAGCTTGTGGGCGGGCAGGCAGGTAAAGATATCCGCGGCGGCCCTGTTGTAGCTCACCAGACGGTCATGGTCGTCCAGGGCGATCACCCCGTCCCCCAGGTTCTCAAGCACCTTTTCCGCCGCCAGATGGCGGAAATCATAATTCCTCCTGCTCCACACCACGATGACCACCATGGACATGGAAATGGCCAGCGTCATAGGCGTAAAGTCGAACACCTTCACCAGCTTGAAGACATAACCCGCCAGCACGATCACCGGCAAAGTGGAAATCCCCAGAATCGTCCAGTACTGGCGGTTCACCTGCCGGTCCGAGCGCACACGGATAGCCCGGGCCAGGGTAAACATACACAGCCCATAGGGAATGATGATGCGGGTGAACATGAAAAGGGTGTAAAGCGGGCCGTAGGTGATGCTGACATAGTGGAATCCGTCCGGAGCCGTCATCCACCTGACCTCCCTGTAAAAAAGGCCGTACCAGTTAAAGAACACCGTGGGCAGTATAAAGAAGTTGACAATGGCCAGAATCCGCAATAGAATCTTTGGCGGGGCAGCGCTGCAATAGAGATAGGTAAACCAGCAATAGAACAATGGCACAAAAGCAGAGCCTACGTTCTCCACCGTCACTGCCGTGACAGCGGCCTCCACCGTAGGAGCGGTCAGCTCCAGCAGATAGCCCACGTTCTGCACCAGAGAGCCGCACATTATGAAGATCAGGAACTTCTGTTCCCTGGCCCCCTCTCCGTTGAGCAGGAGAATCAGCGCGATAAAAGTCAGGCATATGCCAAAGCACTCCAGCCCGATGACCAAGTTTACCATATCTGTGCCCCCTGCCCTGGAAAATAGCGCATATCGGATTTCCGATTTACTCCATCCATATCATAGTATATTTTGACTCATATGTCAAGATTAAGGCCGGTCTATCGAAGATAGACTGTCGGGTTCGGCCATCCTTGTGAAAGTGGATTCCCCCTCACCTGGACGCCTCCGAAAAGGAGATCCCCACCTCGTTCTTCTTCATGAACAGCAGCCCAAAAGATCCCGGCCCGCAGTTGCTGGCGATGGCGGAGGAGGCTTTCTGCAGATAGATCCGCTCAAAAGGACAATACTGCCGCACCAGCTCCTGGATGTACGCAAGACTCTTCTCGTCCATCCCCGCATAGGTGATGAACAGGATCCGCCTGTCGATGTTCCGGGCGTTCGCCAGCACCTTGCGGACATAGCCCTTTATCACATGATAGAAACTGCCCACTTCCATGCTGCCCACGGACATCCGGCTGTTGCGCAGCACGATCACCGGATGCAGCAGCAGTGCGTCGCACATGATCTGCACTCTTCTGGGAATCTGCCCCGCCTTGCACATCATATGGGTACTGTCGATGATGAACGCAGAGGAAATGTACCGCCGCAGCTTCTTCACCGTCTTCACGATCTCGTCCCTGGTGGCATGGTTCTCCGCCATGTGGGCCGCGTAGAGCACCGACAGCCCCATGCTGCTGGAGAGATGTCCCGAATCCACTACTGTGACGTTTTCAAAGGACTTTGCCGCCTCCAGGGCATTGCGGTATCCCTCGCTGACATGCTTCGCCATGGTGATATGGAGTACATTCTGCGCCTCCGTAAGCCGCTGCGCAAAAAACTGTTCATAATCCTCCACGCTGGGGGGCTGGGAAATGCCTTTCTTTCCCTCGGCCATATGGGCCAGCAACTCATCCGCCATCAACTCCGAATCGTCCAGGAACCGCCCCTGATCCGTGCAGACATAATAAGGGCATGTATAGATGCCGAACTCTTTCTTCAAAGCCTCCGGCAGATCGCATACGCTGTCCGTGGTGACCATCAGGGAGATCCGCTTCGCCTGCTCAAAGATCAGTACATCCTTTCCGATCTCGGACTGGCTGGCTATCTCGCTCATATTCACCAGCTCCCTGGGCAGGATGCTCAGCACGGCGGCCTCCAGCAGCGCGCCGCTGATAGGCTTCGCCAGATAGCCGCTGAAGCCCTCCTTGCGGTAGAGCAGCTGATTGTCGCTGCCCGCATTGGCTGTCAGGGCGATCACAGGCACATTCTGGCACAGCCCTCCGGGCTGGGCATGGATGGCATGGAGACATTCTATCCCGTCCATCTCCGGCATCAAATGATCCATCAGGATGCAGTCATAGTGCTGGTACTGGGTCAGCTTCAGGCATTCCGCGCCACTGGAGGCAGTGTCAATCTGAATCTTTGTCTCCGACAGGAGCTTGCTCACCACCATCAGGTTCATCTCATTGTCATCCACCACCAGCAGATGGGCGTTCGGCGCTTCAAAACTCTGCCGGTACTGCTCCCCCTCGTGAACTTTCACCCGGGAGCTCAGCGTGAATGTGCCCAGCTCTTTCTCGCTTATGATGTCCTGCTCCAGGGTCACAAGGAAAGTGGATCCGTTCATATAGACGCTGTTGACACTGATCTCACCGCCCATGAGCTCCACCAGCTGTTTGACGATGCTAAGGCCCAGTCCGGTACCCTCAATGTGCCGGTTCTTCTTCTCGTCCACGCGCCTGAAAGCATCGAAAATATAGGGGATGTTCTCCTTTTTCACCCCCTGTCCCGTGTCCTCCACGGAATACCAGACCCGCACCCGGTTCACGCCCACCCGCTCACTGCGCACGGCCAGAGTCACGGAACCCTCTTTCGTATATTTCACCGCATTGTTCAGCAGATTGATCAGCACCTGCTTGATGCGCACCTCGTCTCCGCAGAGCATGCTGGGTATGGAGGGATCCACCTGCAGCTTGAACTCCAGCCCCTTTTCCCTGGCCTTGATCCAGATCATGTTCACGATCTCGGAAAATAACTCCCCTGTCTCATAGGACACGTTCACGATCTCCATCTTGCCGGATTTGATCTTGGACAAATCCAGAATATCGTTGATCAGGGTCAGCAGCATCTTGCTGGCACCCTGGATGTTCCTGGCATTCTCCGCCACCTCCTCGGAAATCTCCCCCCGCAGGATCATCTCGTTGAGGCCGATGATGGTATTGATGGGCGTGCGGATCTCATGGCTCATGCTGGAGAAAAAATGGTTCTCCGCCTGGTTCAGCTCCTCGATCTCTTTCTTCTGCTCTATGGTGAGCTTCTTCTCCTCCTCATAAAGGTGGTTCTGGAACAGCAGCAGCACCCCCGTGAGGAATCCAGCCACGATCACCGAACGGGCGGAATCGAAATAGGCCTGGGCCGTGGTGTTGGGCAGCACCAGCTCCGGATGGAAATAGGCAATGTAATAGCAGACCAGAGTCTCCACGGTGCACAGTGCAAAGAACACAGGCTTGCGTCTGCCCTCCAGGGTAATGCTGATATAGATGAAGCAGAGCACGAACCACTCCGGCACCCCGCCGTAGATGCCGCCTCCGGTGAAGAACACCATGGGAAACAGTAAAAGGAGCAGCACCACCGTGGCTGTGGCCCCTGTATTGATGCATTCCTTTTGGATGCTAACCTTGGCCACTATGTACATATAGATAAGACTTGCCGGCAATATAATCAAATTTGCCGTGAATCTGCCAAGAATCAGGATAAAGACCAGCGCAATCATGCTGATGCCCGTGACCAGCCGGAACATGCGTTCCCTGAGGCTGATCTTGTGGTCAAAAATGATTTCCAGCCATTTATTAATCATGACAAACCCCCCAATATCATAAACCGGCTATGCTGTCGCAGACCTCCGCATACATCTGCAGCAGCGCCGGATGGTTCTTCCGGATAAAATCCTCGTCTCCGCCCTTGCCCGCCAGTTCCAGTTCCTTTGCCCTGGCAGAGAGCGCTTCCGCGCCAATGGTCAGCGCCGTGCTCTTCAGGGCATGGGCCTTGATTCCATAGTCTTTCCAGTTGGCGGCTTCATAGAGGGAATTCAGCTCCGCCTCTTTCTCCTCCCTCTGCTGGTGGAACATCTGCAGCATTTCCTGATAGAACCCCTCATCCCCGCCACAGTAGTCCAGCCCGATGCCCACATTGATACCCGCCCGCACCAGAGAGCCGTAGGCAGGGATGGGTTCTTTCACCGCCGCATCTCCTTCCGACCCATCGTTTCCGGACAGCCTGGCAGCGGAACCGCTTTCCACAGCCGGTTCAAGGGCTGCCATCGTCTTTTGGGCCGCGTCCTCCCTGACAGGAGCCTCCCGGTCTGCGCTCTCCTGGTCCTCCGGCCCGGCTCCGCACTGCATGCAGTGTTCCGGCAGCACTCTGCGCAGAACCCGCTCCAGCACGGAGCGCTCGATGGGCTTTGGGATAAATTCGTTGAAGCCCTCGTTCCGAAACATCTCCCTTGCTCCGCTGATGGTATTGGCCGTCAGCGCGATCACAGGCAGATCTTTGTACGCCCCGCCGTCTATCTCACGGATCCGCCGCAAGGTCTCCACACCGTCGAAGCCCGGCATCATATGATCCAGGAAAATCAGGTCATACGGGTTTCTGCCGCACTTCTCCACTGCCTCTTTCCCGCTGAGACAGGTGTCCACCTGAATGCCATAGCTGCCAAGAACCCCTTTGGCCACCCGTAAGTTCATCTCCTCATCGTCCACGGCCAGCACCCGGACTCCCTCGCAGGTGAAAGGCCTGCGGCCCGCGGCCTTGGCCTCCTCAAAGCCGTCGCTCTGCCTCTGGCCGCCCAGTAGGTTCACGATGGACAGCGCAAAGAAAGGCTTGCGCAGCACCAGCAGCCTGCTGTCCTCCTCCAGGACAAAATCCCGCCCCGCGATCACCGCCACGGGAATGGTCTCCGCCAGTTCCTCGTAATAGGGCGGGTTCGCCATATATTCCGTCTGAGCGATGAACACATGGGTAAGTTTGTGGTCCCGCTGGAGCTTCAAAAGCCCTTCGAAGTTGTGGGCCTGATACCCCTCAATGCCAAGTCCCTCCACCAGGTGTAGTATCATATTATCGTAGTACATTCTCACTTCGTCCCGGCTGTAGCGCTCGGGCTTGAAGAAGCACGCGATGCGCAGCTTCTGGGCATCGGGCACCTGAATGCAGGGCGCATCGTCCTCCACTCCCTGGGGTATGGTGATATGTACCTGCAGTCCTTTCTGCAAAGCGCTTTCGAAATGGACGAAGCCCCCCATAGCATGGAGCAGACCCCTGGCAATGGGAATGCCCAGCCCCAATCCCCCCACATAGCGCCGGCTTCCGGAATCCGCCTGATAGAAATCATCTACAATCTGTTCCAGCTGATCGGGCGCCATGCCGATGCCCGTGTCGTAGATATCGATCAGCAGATTGATTCCGTATGTCTCCCGCCGGAACCCGATCCAGAGATTGATGCCGCCCTCCTCCGTGAACTTCAGGGAATTCTCCAAAAGTATCCTCAGCACATGGGAAATCTTCTCCGCGTCGCCGATCAGAAGAGACGGCAGCCTGGGATCCATGTCGAACACCATCTCCAGCTTGTTGCCGCCATTTTGCATAGCCATCATGGTAATGATGTCATTCATTACGGATGTGATCACATAGGGTTTCTTTGTGGCGGAAAGAGTACCCTCTACGATCTCTGTGTAGTCCAGTATGTTGTTGATCTGGCCCGAGAGGCGTTTGCCTGCCAGCTTGATAGACAGGAGATCCTCCCGGATCTCCGGGGAGATATCCTTTCCCAGCGCCACCTCGCTGATGCCTATTACCATATTGACAGGGGTGCGCAGCTCATGGGATACATTGGACAGGAAATCGGCGTTCTGGCTTACTGCCGTGGCCAGCTGCTCCTGCATGCTGTCGTATTTTGCCCTTTCCCTCCGCCGCCTGTTGATCCGATACCCTGCTACGATCACCGAACCGATCACGCCGGCGGCACCCATCAGCAGCCGCAGGATATCGCCGTTCCTGTTATGGGGGCCGATTGTGTGCAGCAGCAGGAAATGATACAATAGCTGGCATACATACAGAGCTATTGCGATATACAGGAGACGTTTCCTGTTCAGCAGAGACAGGAGCATAAGCACGATACAGGCTACCAGTGCAATGTCGAACAGGCTGGATTCATGCACCCCGAAGAAGAAAAATTCCAGCAGCAACAGCCCTGTGCAGATATTTTCATACAGCATTTCCGAGCCCAGCCTGCCGATATGGAGCCACCATACCACCAGGCAGCCCGCCACCATCAGGGGAATCGTCCACAGCTCCCATGACATGGTCAGCGTAATCAGGCTCAACAGCATGCTCAGTATGCTGAGTGTCCCTGCCATCAGCAGATGCATGCTCGTCTGGGATTCCGTCCTCATTTCTTATCAAACTCCTTTGCAATCCGCTCCATCAGGTCTTGGGGCAGGAACGGCTTCTTCAGATAGTTGACCGCGCCCAGCCGGATGGCGTTCATCACATCGTCCTCATAGCCGGATGCCGTCAGGTATATCACCGGGATGTCCAGCCCACGCTCTTTCATGCGCTGGAACGTCTCGATTCCGCTCATGCCCGGCATCTCGATATCCAGGAGGATCAGGTCGATCTCCTCGTCATAGATCCTATCCAGGGCTTCCTGCCCGGATTCCGCCGTCAGTATGTCGTAATACTTCTCCAAGATCAGCCTAGTCCTCCTCAAGTTCATCTTGTCGTCATCCACCACCAAAATACGTCTCATATCGTCACCTTGCCTCCTTATCCGATCACATGGACTTAATTCCATAGTCTATTTTACAACAGCGCGATGAAATCAAGAATACGCGCATTCGTATATCTAATCGAGTATATCATACAACAGCCCGCGTTTCAAGGCCTTTCTCAATTCTGCAGCAACAGCGCGGCAGCGGCATAAAGCACCGCCAGAAACACAGCGTTGTACAGGGTGAAAGCTTTCAGATAGGCCCCTTTCCCCGCCCCCTGACTGTTGCCGTAGAGCCGGTAAGAGATCACGCTGGCCAGGGAGGCGATCAGCGTGCCCAGCCCGCCGATATTGACCCCGTACAGAAGCGGCCTGGCGCTGTCCGTGAACCCTGACAGCAGGATGGCCGCAGGCACATTGCTGATAATCTGACTCAGGGCTGCGCCTACGGGAAGCTCCCTGCCCTCTATCAGCTCCCGCAGCATGGCAGACACCGCCGGAATCCGCCCGGCATTGCCGATGAACAGGAAAAAGCACAGAAACGTCAGCAGCAGGAAATAATCCACCTTTCCGAACAGCTCTCTGTCCGTGAAGAGCACGGCCAGTACCAGGACAGTCAGCATGACCGGCCAGGTCAGCAGCCGGAGCACGCAGGCCAGGCAGACCAAGAACAGCAGTATGTACACGGCCAGCTTCTTTCCGTCAGGGACATGGGCCCTCTCCGACCGCGCCGCGGTCAATGCCTCTCTCCCAGGCAGCGCCACAGCCGCCGTCAGCAGCACCAAGGAAAGCAGGGCCAAAGGCAGCATATATTTCAGGAAATCCCCCATGGACAGTTCAAACCTGGTGTACAAGTACAGGTTCTGCGGGTTCCCGATGGGCGTCAGCATGCTGCCCAGGTTCGCCGCTATGGTCTGCAGGACCACCACATGGATCAGCCGCTTCGACTGTCCTGCCATCTCCAGGGTCATTACGGCAAACGGGACAAATGTGATCAGCGCAACATCATTCGTGATGAACATACTGCCGAAAAAGCACAGCGCCATCAGCAGAAAGCCAAGCTGCCTGGTATCCCGGATGCGCTCCAGAAACCGGGAGCCCAGATACCGGAAAAGCCCGATGCCCTGCAGGCCTGCCACCACCAGCATCAGTCCGAACAGCAGGGCCAGCACCCGGTAATCCGGATACTCCAGATACCCTCTGTCCGGCGGTACGAAGCACATGGAACCCGCCGCCAGGACAGCGGCGATGCAGAGCACGGTCTCTTTCTTGAAAAATGCGATGATGCGGCTGAAGCTTTTTGGGGTTTTCATTGGTTGAAGCCTCCCTTTCCCTGAGTGTCCTGCTCTCGTTTCCTGCTGGCTCTGCCTGCCTGATGTATTCCTTTAGGAGGAATGTGCAAAAACAGGGAAACCTGTCTTTCTATTATACAGGGAAACCCCTGCTTATTCAACCTGAATCACAAAAAATGAGGGAATCCTCCTCATTTTTCACGCCTCCGGCAGCGCGTACTTCTCCTCATACGCCCGAAATTTCCTGTCAAATTCCCGGCTTCCGTCCCTGAATTTCCTCAAGTGCTCATGGAGGCTCAAGTCCTGTCTGGCCATGTCCAGCATGCAGCCCGCGATGTTGGAGCAGTGGTCGGCTGTCCGCTCCAGGTCCGTCAGCATGTCTGACCACACGAACCCGGCCGTGATGGAGCAGCCCCCCTGCTGCATCCGCAGGATATGCCTGGTGCGCATCTGTTCTTTCAGGCGGTCGATTACCTGCTCCAGAGGCTCCACTGCGGCGGCGGCCTCCAGATCCTGCTCCAGGAACGCCTCCAGGGACAGATCCAGTATCTCCTCCACCGCCCCGCAGAGCACCTCCAGCTCACGGCGGGCAGCAGGGCTGAAGCTGCGTTCTTTCTGCGCCATCTCCTCTGCGGCCCCCAAGAGGTTCACGGCATGGTCGGAGATCCGCTCGAAATCCCCGATGGTCTTGAGCAGCTTTGCCGCCTCCGTGCTGTCTGCAGCGGAGATCTGCAGGGCGCTGAGCCTTACCAGGTAGGTGCTCAAGATATCCTCGTAGTAATCCGTCTTCTCCTCTTTCAGGCGGATGGCTGCCGCCAGATCCGGGGTCAGGCTGCCCAGCGCATCGATGGCTTCTTTCAGGGACGCCACGGACATCTGCGCCATGGACTCTGTGACCCTGCGGCAGCGCTCCAGGGCAATGGAGGGGGCGGCGAAAAAGCGCTCGTCCAATTCCATGTATTCCTCTTTCTGCCGTTCATCCGGCACCAGCTTTGTCACCAGCTTCTCCAGCGCGCCGGACCAGGGCAGTATCAGAACCAGGCACAGGATATTGAACACGGAATGGGCAGCGGCGATGCCAAGAAGCGATGCCGGCTCCTGCAGGAAATGCAGATGGAAGACGCCCCTGGCGATGCTGAATACCGCTATCCACACCGCGGTTCCGATGCAGTTGAATGACAGGTGGACCATTGCGGCCCGTTTGGCGTTCTTGTTGGCTCCCACCGAGGAGAGCATGGCGGTGGCGCAGGTGCCGATGTTCTGTCCCATGATGATGGGGATGGCCGCCCCGTAGGACACCTGGCCGGTCACCGCCAGGGCCTGGAGGATGCCCACGGAAGCGGAGCTGGACTGGATGACCGCAGTGAGGGCTGCTCCTGCCAGCACTCCCAGGAGCGGATTTTCGAACATGACGAACAGGCTCCGAAACGCCGGAACCTCCCCCAGGCCCGACACCGCCCCTGACATGGTCTCCATGCCGAACATCAATGTGGCGAAGCCCAGGAATATCATGCCAGTGTCTTTCTTTTTCTCCCCCCGGCAGAACAGGTACAGGATAATGCCCGCCAGGGCCAGCAGGGGCGTAAAGGAGGATGGTTTGAGGAGGCGGATGTACCAGCTGCCGCTGTCGATTCCCGCCAGGCTCAAGATCCAGGCCGTCACCGTGGTGCCCACGTTGGCCCCCATGATGACATTGACGGCCTGGCGCAGGGTCATGAGCCCCGAATTGACAAATCCTACCACCATCACCGTGGTGGCCGAGGAACTCTGTATCACCGCGGTCACGATCAGGCCTGTCAGCAGCCCGGCCGCCCGGCCTGTGGTGAATTTCCCCAAAAGAGCCCGCAGCTTCCCGCCGGCCCTGCGCTCCAGAGCCTGACCCATGATGTTCATGCCGAACAGGAACAGGCTTAATCCACCAATCAGTGTCAGTCCGTTAAAAATATCCATGTTCTCTTCTCCCGTGAATTTCTCTTTGCAATTTTGGCTTTTCTTCCTAATGGCTTTTTTGTTTTCTTTATTTATGCCCGGTTTTTATGGAAAAATCCAGGCGGTTTCACGGTTCCCGGCCCGGGTCCGGCCGGTACGGTTCCCGCTCTCTCCCCGCCGCCGGGCCCCGGGCAGTTGTTTGGACCGTTGCGCGGTGTGCGGAGTTGGGGCTGAAGCTTTCTCCGAGCCGGATGTCGGGAATGGGGCTGAGGCTTTCTCTGAGCCGGATGCCGGGAATGGGGCTGAGGCTATGCAAGCCAGGGCAAAAGCCGGGATAGCGGCTGAAGCTTTCCTGAATCAAATACCAAGGCCGGAACACAGGCGGTGGCAGGCTCAGAGACATATGAAAACGAAGTATATCGCATATCCCGCCAGCATGGCGATTCCGCCAAGGCGTCCCAGTTTACGGCCCTTTATGCTGCAGGCCAGGAGCAATACGCCCGCTGCCGCCGCGGTCCACATGTCGGCCTGAAACTGCGCTGAAAAGGGCACGGGCGCAATCAATGCGGATATGCCTACCACAAAGAGGATGTTGAAGATATTGCTCCCCACGATATTGCCGATAGCGATGTCCGCATTGCCTTTGGCTGCGGCGGACACGGAGGTGAACAGCTCCGGCAGAGAGGTGCCCAGGGCCACGATGGTAAGGCCGATGAAGCGCTCGCTCATGCCGAAGAGCCTGGCCAGATCGGTGGCAGCGTCCACTGCAATGCGGCTGCCCAGGACAATCATGGCAAGGCCGGCCAAAGTGCTCAGAACAGGCTGCCATAGCCTGCCTTTCCTGACAGACGCAGCAACCAGGGTACCCGAAACCGCGGCTTTGGGACCGGAAGAGGAATTTTCCTGCCCGGGCGCGGAATCGTCGGATTCCGGAAAGCCGTTCTTCTTCGACATCCACAGCAGATAGATCACATAGGCCAGAAACAATATCGTCAGTACCCCGCCCTCCCAGAGTCCGATGTTCCCGCCTGTCCCCTGGAACAGCAGCAGCAACGTGATCGCAATCATAAACGGAATGTCACGGAATAATGTGTGCGCCGAGACCGCCAGAGGAGCCACCACGGAGGAAAGCCCCAGAATGATCAGAATGTTCAGAATATTGCTCCCCACGATGTTTCCGATGGTGATGTCGGCATTTCCCTTTAGGGCGGCCGTTATACTCACCGCCGCCTCCGGGGCGCTGGTGCCCATGGCCACAATGGTCAGACCGATGACCAGCTGGGGGATGCCCAGCCGCCCCGCAATATCGGAGGCGCCGTCCACGAAGCGGTCTGCCCCCTTTACCAGCATCACGAATCCCAGAACCAACAATAACAATGACAGTACCATTTCCATCTCTACATTTCCTCCTTTTTCCGGAAACCGGCAGCCTTTGTCCTTTTTTGCAGTTTGGAAAAAAGTCCGGCCGACATGCAAAAAAGCGAGCCCTTCGCTGCATAATCAATGTGCAACAAAGTCTCGCTTCTTATTCACAGAGCCGGATTCCCCCGCCTGCGGCCGCGCCGGGAGGGTATCGTATTGACGGCAAGGTAAACATGGATCGCATCCATGCAAGCTACTCCCTTTATCAAGGTCAGTTTACCACAGGAAAATCTATCCTGTCAACGGGAAATTTGGCTCCCGAAATCGCTTCCCGCTTCCATATATAAGCCATGACTGTCCCGTTTTTACAAACTTCTGTGACCTCGAGATTGCCCCGGGATAATCTATAAAAATGGGATTGTCCCATAAAAATCCTCTGCCCCATGAGCAGCCTTGTGTACTGTGCGTTCTAACCATCAAAGTATACATCGCATTCTTACCGGTAAATCTACTCATTGTTAGGCAATCCCAGTTCCTGTCCCTGAGCATCGTAATAGCGTACCTTGACCGCCTCTGCCTCCTCTCTGGTCAGCACCCGAGACCATTCGAAGACGAACATATCCTGGAGGCCGTTCCCGCTTGCGTAGACGCTCTGTATCTCGCCGCCCGCCTCCGCCGTGACACTGGCCAAATTTCCGCTGCTGCTTGCCACGATGGTGATACTGTGGTCAAGATTCCAGTCTTTCTCTATGGTGATATGGCCAAAGGTATCGTTCTGGGGAAAAGTCTGCCCTTTTTTGATGGTATTGGTCTGAATCGGGCCAATCCCCCTTATCTTCCATCCATCACCGGAAGAGGAATCTTTCAAAAACGTTGCGAAGTTCTTTTTGCCCCTCCCGTCCAGATAGCCAGCCAGCAGCCAGTCCGGCATGGTGTCGGATTCATACAGGGCGAAAATCCAGGGATTCCTGTCGAAGCTCTTGGAGGCGGCGATCAACGAGGCGAGATATGCCGTATCCTCCGCGTCCGCCTGACGCTCCATGCGCCAGAGCCACCGTATGTGCTCGCCGGAATGCTCTTCCATGGAATGCCCCTCTTCCATGCCTGTCTCCCCATAGCAGGCCGCCAGAAGCACTTCGTTCCTCTCTGTCCGCACCACAAAATAGCCGGTCATTCCCTGGTTGTCCCGCCCCGAATCCACCCTCCAGACCTGCTCTGCGCTCTCCAGAAGCTTTTGGGCCTCCTGGCTCAGCTCCGGAACGTCTCCTCCCCAGGAGGCAAAAAGCCCCAGGAGTCCCTCTCCTGTCAGGCTGCTCTCATGGAACACCTCCACCATGTTCCAGACCGGGTTGTTCCCCATGACGCCGCCGAAATTGCGCTGCAGCAGCTCCGCCCCTGAGGTGAAGACGAAATCCGGCGCGTTCTCCGGCGTATAGGCCGCATTGTACCAGGGCGCGTCATAGAGGACTTCCGCCACGGTGTACCTGGCGCCGTATATACTGTCACTGTTTTTCGAGGCCACCGGGTCGGTAAGGAAGCAGGCTGCAGCAACGATGCATGCTATTACGGCGGTGACCACGATCCAGAATGCCGGCTTTCTGTAAGACAGGATACCCTTTATGCGCTCTTTAATTCCCACTTCCCCAAATGCCAGAGGACAGGCGGAAATCCCCCGGTTCTTCAGGCTGCAGGAAAGGAGGGCATTGGCGTAGATCTTCTTCTGTCCGTCCTCCATCCGCCTGACTACATACTCATCGCATGCCAATTCTATGTCCCGGCACAGCAGAATGTAGGCAACCCAGCACAGGGGCTGGAACCAGTAGACGGACAGGAGCAGGAACCCAAGAGGTTTCCACCAGTGGTCCCGCCGTCTGAGGTGTGCTTTCTCGTGGGCTATGACGCAGGCGCATTGAGGCTCCTGCAGATCCGATGGCAGATAGATCCGGGGAAAGAGGATGCCCAGGATAAAGGGGGTGCTCACGGCATCACAGAGCCAGATATTCTCCCGAAGCACCATGGCGGCGCGGACTTTCCGGCGCAGTCTCAGATAGCTGACCAGAGCGTAGAAAAGCATGGCCGCCATTCCTGCCGCCCAAAGCCGGGAGGCGAGGAAAACGGCTATCTGCATGGGATTGACGCTCTCCCAAGGCTTCGGCGCAAGGGAGTAAGCGATGACCGGATTCACCGCACTGTCCACGGCATCGATACCGCTGTGGATGACCGGCTCTTTGGCCAGGGTAATTTCCCGGGGCACGGTCTCAGCGCTGGGTATGAGACTCAGCACGCTTTCTATGGAAAAAGGACAGACCAGCCGAACGCCTACCAGAATCCACAGGGCGCATCCCAGGGCCTTTGGGGCTCTCTTTAGAAAAATCCGCAGAAGCAATACTGCCAGGATGACCCAGCCGGCTGCGATTCCCATGTTAAACAGTTTTAAAAACAATGCGTCCATATGCATACCTCCTCGCCTGCGATTGCCCTGGCTCTTTCTTGGAATGCTCCTCTTATTTATCCGTTTTCTTCCTTTCCGTTTGCCGTCCCGGCCTCCTTTCTCCCGTCGGTCTCATAGGCGTCGATCATGCCGCGTATCTCCCGGATTTCATCCCGGGACAGGCGCTTCTGGGAGGTGAACGCCGCAATGAACGCGGGCAGGGAGCCCTGGAATGTGTCCTCCACGAATTTCCTGCTCTGGGCGGCGTGGAAATCCTGTCTGGATATCAGGGCTGTGACACATCCGTCCTGATTTTGAAATATGCCTCTCGCGCAAAGTTTTTTCAGCACGGTGTAGGTGGTGGATTTCTTCCAGCCCAGCTCCTCCCTGCAGAGCTTCACCAGCTCCCCGGAGGTCAGCGGCTCCTCTCTCCAGATAATGTCCGCAAAGCGGGATTCCACCACCCCCAGCTTCGTATCCTCCATGGGATACTTTTCCTGTTTGGAGTGCTCCTCTTCCATAGCATACTTTTCTCTGGCGGAATATCCCCTTTCCACGGCATATCTTTCTTTGATGGAATGCTCCTCTTCTACGGCATTTCTTTCTTCGATGGAATGCTCCTCTTCTACGGCATATCTTTCTTTGGTGGAATGCTCCTCTTCCACGGCATTTCTTTCTTTGCTGAAACGTCCCTCTTCCATAAATATCCGCCTTTCCGCTCTTATACTCTCATTCTCCGGGCCTGCTTGGCATATTTGGCAGGGTCAACTTCATATGTCAAATGGGCTAAACCAACGAAAAAGAAAACGGTCTATCCACAATAGACTTATTGCAAGTCTATCATGAATAGACCATTCTGTCAAGAAAAACAGAGAGTCTTTTATCCGCTTTTATACGCTTATTTTTCGGACACAAAGACTTGCTCCGCATACCATTCGTCCGGATATGGCAATAAATCCATTCCATTATCCACGCCGATTCCCTCAAATACCACATTGCACTCTACATTTGAAAATATTTCTTCATGGTGCTTTATGAGTCCGTCATGCAAAAAGAAATCCTCCGCTCCTGTCAAATTTTGCTCAGCGCATACCCGGCGCAGAGCTTCAAAACCTTGGGACTCTTTTTCGATTACCACATAAGAATCTACCAGCAGGCCCCCTGGCTTTATCGCCCTATGGACTTCCTGCAATGCTTTGCCCGCACAGCCAATCATGTTGCTGAATCCGGCGTATGTGACCGCCGCATCGACCACGCCGTCTTTCAGAGGGAGATTGGTAGCGTCACAGGCAAGATAGCTGATTTTCCGATTCGGAGCAATCCGCCTGAATTTCCGGTAGTCATATTGCAGAACATATCTGCTCAAATCAATAGAGATTATAGGTACATCATCATCCAATGCTTTTACCAGTTCGGTCAGCATTAAGCCCCGGCCGCTGGCAATATCCAGAACGATTTTGCAGTCGTGCCCGGATACCGTATCTGCAATGGTGCGCAGCACCATCTCCCGGCGCTGCATCATCTCCGCGGGATTTTGGATTTCCATTTCTCTGTCCGATTCTTCAAAGTCCTGTTCTCCGCCCATGGTTTCCCACTGATTGATGAAACCCTGCTCTTCGGAGTTGAAATCTGCTACCCCCTGGCTGATACGGAAAGAGTGGCCCCTCTCACAGGGCAAAACCCCTTCCAGCACATCTTCTCCGTTTTCATGGTCAGCCCTTAGAGTCAGATTCCCCCGGCACACAGGACAGCACAAATGATTCAAAATTGCCTTGTACATCTATCGTCCTCCTTGCGTTAAAATTAAGATAAAACATACACTATATTTGTTTCCTGTTTTCCAAGACTATTCTATTTTAATATTCCTCATATGTCAATCCCGGTGGCTCCCTTTCGTTTCAGACCATCCAGCCGAAAGCGTTTGAAGATGTCTCGTCTTCAGTCCCGCACCACCGTCCGCCTGGCGATCAGGTAAGACGCCGTGTAGTACAGCAGGTACAGCAAGGCCGTCACCCCCGCCACGATGCCCGCAATCAGCCACACCACTTCCGCAGAGGCCTCCATCCCCTCCATGCGCATCACATGGGCCCCAAAAGCGGCCACAGGAACGCTCAGGGCCATGGGCAGGGCAAAGGGCGCGATGAAGAAGACAAAGGTCTGCCAGAACAGCGCCCTGGCCTGCTCCCGCTCCCCCATTCCCAGCCGGAACAGGATTTCGTACCGCCCCTTATCCTCC
>CATKYJ010000025.1 GCA_949840885.1 uncultured Acetatifactor sp. | reverse complement strand
ACACATAAATGCAGCCTCTTTTGTTTGGCAGAGTACCCCATTTTGCATATATCTGGTCGGACAGTTGGTCATCGGATCCTGTGAGGGGCAGAACAACTCCCTCAAAGCCGTTGATATGCGTGTTTAACTCATTAAACTGCCCCTGTATCCCAGACGTAACCCCCGCCAGGTACCCCAGCTCCGTGGCCGTCACGGCGGACACCGCCACCTTACCGCCGGTATTCGCCACCAGCGCCCGGTTTGCCGTCAGATTGGTTCCCAGCAGGCTGCTTGCCGCTCCATTGGCCAGATCCGCAAGCCACTTCATAATCTTTCCAAGCGATACGGACAGCTTTTCTTTTGATGTAAGGTTCGCTCTGGAGGATGCCTGCGAAAAGGTGGAGATCACATTGCTTGCATCCCCTGTAGGTGCAAGCTTTCCGGTCCACGATGTCCGTTCCGCCGCAGTGACGTGCTTTGTGATATCCTTGGTATGGCTGTCAAACTCGGCTGCACTGGCTTTTTTACCGATGGCCGCGTCCAGCGCATCCATAATGGTCTTATGCGCGGAGATCGCATCCGCCACTTCTTTCAGTGTGTCCAGCGTGGACGGCGCCCCATTTATCAATCCTGCAATCTTCTGGTTGGTGTAGGACGTCAGTTGTTGGTATATGTCATCCAGCGCTGCTTGCTGGGCTATGGATACAGGCTTGTCCATATCGGATGTATTGTCTGTCTTGTCAACCTCTAGCTGCTCTCTCGACACTTTATGCGGATTGTTTGTATCTTTCGCATGATTGTCCAGAGCCGCGGTATAATCGGCATATGTCCCTTCAACCTCCGATTTCATTTCCGCTACTTTGTCATGCATGGCTTTTATAAACTCGAACTTCCTGTCTATGAATGTCATCTCATTGCATGATTCCATGGCGCTTTCGTTCCGCATTCCCTGCTCTATCTCTATTGTGAATACAGCCGATGACAATATCAGCTCCCCATTTTCGTCCCGCATTTCTATATCGCAATATGCAGTTCCTGCTGCCGCCAGCGCCTGGTTGGTCAGCTGCACCATCACGCGATTCTCCCTCTTTGCGCACTCGTTATAGCAGAACTTCCCGTCAGGCTTCCTGATGTTCGCTATCAGGATTACATCGTCAGGTATCTGGAACTCATTCCCGTTGTTCATCAGCTGCACCCTGAGGTATCTTGTGTTCTTGTCCCCCTGCTTCGCTGATGCTTTGTAATACTGCTTCTCTCCATACAAGTCTATCTGCACATCAGTAATCATCTCAATCTGCATCTTCAATCCCCCGTTCCGCTGATGACATCTTTCCTTACATATTCCTCTTCAACCCTCTTTAATATTTCCTCTTTCGCGGTTTCGATTTCCATCCGCATCCCTTCCAAAGTGACGCCTCCCCTTTCCTTGGGATTCTGCGCGTTTGCCGCGGCCACCGCCGTTGCTTCGGCTACTGCCTCCTCTTTCACCTTGTTCTGCACATCCGCAAAGCTTTTCTTTGCCGTAGAAAGCTGACAAGTATTGTTCTCTGGCGTTTCCGGATATTCCGTTATTACCGTGATTCGCATCTTTTCTTTGATCCCGTCCGTCTTTGCCACCAGCATCACGGTGTCCCCGATCCCATATTGCAGGATGTCCCGGTACTCCTCTGATGTCTTTGCAAGGTCTATCACGTCCACCTCATATGTCACCACTGGTCTGCACAATTCCTCCAGCTTTATCGCCGCATCCTCTGCCAGTGATTCTGGAATCGTGTACCTTTCGTCTTTCCATGTCATCATGATGTCCTTGGGAGAAAATGAATGGTTCTCGATGTAGTCTTTCCCATCCACGTTTATGCGCAAGCCGCCTTTCCCTATTGGCCTGATCTGCGTATAAATCCCATTCGTTGATGACGTGAACGCGGGCGGCCTCCGCAGGTTCACCGCCTCCATGAAATATGCCCCCCTGTCGCTTCCTATGCGCTCATATACGTCTATCACCTTCTCCCTGGAATGGTACGCTATCTCTACTCTATAAGTGCTTATGCATTGCCCGATTATTGCCAGCACATCACATACGTTTTCTTTCCTGATAGTCCTTTTCTTCTCCACCTCACAAATCCCGACCCTCCATCCGGTTCCCGACAATGCCACTTCAAGGCATTCCCGCACCGTCCTTTCCACCGTTTCAAAATACTCAAACGATTTTCCCTGCAGTTCTTCCAGGTTCAGTAAGGCTGTATATTTCCTCCACTGCTTCCCGCCGCTTATCTCCTTTAGGACAAATTCGTCTTCCTGCGTCACTATATAGCACTCGTTCTTCAGATGCCCAGCTGCCTCCCCTGTCCTTGGATACTGGAATGTCAACTCCTTGTCTCCATCTGCCAGCTTCTTCTTTATCGCAAGCCCTTTATAGCCCTGCAGTAGGCATAGCCTTTCACGTTCCTGGGAAAAAACCTGTATCATGTCCCCCTCCTCACAGCCACATAGGACTGTAGTGTATCTTCACATCGCAGTCCCCTGACGAAAACTCAATCATGTTTACCCCTTTCTTTTTCAGCACGGGGAATTCCCACATGTCGCATTCCGCAAACTTGTTCCTCCCCTCCTGCGTGACGATCCCCCTCTCGCCATTGATGGTTATCCTCTTCCCCGCCTCCAAGTTCCGGATGATGATGTCATTGCTCCCGAATCCCGATATGATGAACTCCTGGGCATCCTTCCGTGGCATTATCTCGATGATGCAGGGGGCGTCTCTGGTTCCCAATGTCTCGAACATCGCACCGCGCTCCCCCCTGTACTCGTTCACCACCTCCTCATCCCTCATGTATCCAGCGAAGTTTAATGTCAGGATGTATTTCGTGCTGACTTTCGTCTTCTCTATGTTCTCTGATTGAAGTTCACCTACATATATTCCCTTGTAGCCATCCAGCTGGATCTCGCTCTTCTTCGTCATCAGCGACAGGAATTCGGAAATATACCGTATGATCTCATTCCTTCCGCTTCCTCTGAAAAGGATAGTCAGCTTCAGGCTCCCATATTTGACCTGGGTATGGAACTCATGTGGTGTTGGCGCTCCCTCCACCCATTCCGAATTGATTGCGATGGGCGGCGGCTGGATATCCACCATCAGCTGCTTCGCGTTATACTTCCTGATGTCAACGGAATTCACTTTCATCCATCACCGGCTCCTTTCGTATTCCCTCACGATATTGTCCGCCACGATCTCTGTTGTCCTTTCTGCGATCACTTCCCCATCCATCTCGTTCACCACCGTCACATATATTCTGTATGTCTGCTTCAGCTCCTCGAACTTCTTGTCCAGCATCGCGGACAGCGATGTATAGAACGGCGCAAGCGGAAGTATCGCTTCGTCCCCGGCCTCCCCTCCGGCGAACAGCGTTGTCCCATTCGCCCCGAACAGGGTAGGCTCCGTCATGATGCCGCCATGCCTGTACCATTCGATTGAGAAGCTGGGTACCGAGGGCGGGTTCAGGCTGAAGCTTCCGCTGATTTTAGGGTGCGGCATCTTCAGGTGCGGGAGCGACCATGAAAAATTGAAGAACCCCTTTATCCTGTCAATGGCATTCTTTACCGTGTCCCTTGCCGCGTTTATCGGTGTGGAGATTGCGGTCTTGATGCCGTTCCATACCGATGTCACCGTTGACTTCACGCTGTTGAACACAGACGACACTGTGGACTTGATGCTGTTTAACGCCGTGGACACTGCAGACTTAGCTGCGTTTATCGGTATCGTCACTGCAGACTTCACTGCATTCCATATGGATGTCGTTGTGCTTTTGATGCTGCTCCATATGGAAGTCACTGTGGCCCTCACTGTGTTGAATACAGACGACACTGTATTCTTGATGGCATTCGCCACTGTCGTTACGGTTCCGCTGATAGCATTCCATACTGTTTCCAGCACCGACTTTATTGCATTCATCACTGTCGTGACCGTGTTCCTGATCGCATTCCACACCGTGCTGGCTGTCGCGCTGATTACGTTCCATACCGTTTCCAGCACTGTCCTTATGACGTTCATCACAGCCTCAATTGTGCCCCTCACCGCTTCTATCTTGCTGGAGACTATGGTTCTTATGCTTTCCCATATGGAGATCACAGTTTCCTTGCAGTTTTCCCATATGAAGCGGAATGGCGCTGTTATCAGCTCGAACGAAGCTGTGAACAGTTCGATGATGAACATGACGGCGACCTGTATCACGTTCTGGATCGTCTGCCAGACATTCTGCACCACTTCCCAGCAGGAATTGAATACATCGCTTACCGATTGCCATATGCTGTTAAGCCATGATGACACTGTTTCATAGATCACATTCCAAATATTGCTGAAGAACGATGAAATGCCTTCCCACACAACACTTACCACTGTCAATATTGCTTCCCAGGCTACAGACAATACCTGCTGTATGGCATCCAGCGCCCCGCCAAATATTGCCTTGATCGCTTCCCAGGCTCCGGTAAATACTGCCTTTATGCCCTCAAATGCCGTTGATAGGTCAAGCGTGAATATTCCTATGATAAAATCTATAACACCCTGGAATGCCATCTTCAGGCCGTCCATGGTACTGCCCATCGCCTGAAATACGGTCTGGAAAATAGGGAGCATCGTTGCCGTCAGCCAGTCCACAACCTGCTTCAGGACATTGTCCCAAAGGAACTGGAATGCGGCTATCAAAAGGTTCAGCGCCGGAATGACTGTTACATTCAGTACAGTGTATATTCCGTCCCATGCCGCCTTGAATGCTGTCAGGATGAAGTCCGCCAGCGGCACGATCACCGTGTCCCATAGCATTGTCAATGTGTCTGCAAAGAATTGGATAACCGGTGTCAACGTGTTCCCGATGAATCCTCCCAGTGGGCGCATCACGTTTTCCCATAAATTCTTCATCGTGGCCATCACATTCGGCAGCACCGTACCTGCAATCCATTCCAGCGCGGGGATCAGGACGTCCTGCCATGCCGATGTCAGCGCGCCCATCACGAATCCAGCCAGGGGTTGGAGCATCTCCATCAGTTTTCCCCATGCCGCCCGCAGGTCGGGCAGCACCGTCCCTGATATGTATTCCAGGATCGGTCTGAGGTTTGCCGTAAAAGTCTGCCAGACATCCATCAGCGAGTTCCTGACATCTTCATTTGTTGCCGCGACATACCCCATCCCTGCCACAAGTGCCGCTATTGCCGCCACCGCGATCCCCACCGGCGAAGTGACCGCTGCGATTATCGTTGTGAATGCCCCCGTGGATGTCCCTGCGCCCGCAGCCCCGAATCCCACCTTCGCAAGAGCCGCTGACAATGTTCCAAGCCCTGAAGACATCGATGCGCTGAATTTTATCAGCTTTCCTGCTGCCAGGAGCAGAGGCCCTATTGCTGCCACTACTGCGCTCACTGCCACGATTGTCTTCTGTGTTCTTTCATCCATGCCCGCGAACCTGTCCACAAGATTGGCGAACCATTCCACTGCATCTTTTACATAGGGAAGCAGGATGTTCCCGATGCTGATTGACACCCCTTCTATTTTCGACTGGAGGCTTGTCAGCTGCCCTTGGAGGTTGTCCTGCATGACTGCTGCCGTGTTCTTCGCACTTCCGCTGCAATCATACAACTGCGCCGTGAAATCTCCCACTTCCGTGCTCCCGGCATTCAGCAGCAGGTTCAGTCCTTTGACAGAGTCCGCCGTGAAAGTAGACATCAGTGCTACATTCTTCTCTGCATCGCCCATCCCGCCCGTTGCAGCCTCCACCTCTTTCAGGATATCCGTCATCTGTCTGTAGTTCCCAGTTGCGTCCACCACCTGGACAGTCGTGTCTCCGATTGCGATGGCTCCATCTTTCATTTTGGCTGTCATGTCCCTGAATATAGCAGTCAGCGCAGTGCCCGCTTCGCTTCCTTTCAGTCCCTGGTTCGCCATGATTCCCAGCATCCCCGTTGTCTGCTGGATGTCGTATCCCATCGCATTGGCATTCGCAGCACAGTTCTTGTACGCCTCCGCCAGCTGCTCTGCACTGGTGTTGGAATTTCCCTGCGCATAGGTCATCAAATCGGCCACCATTGTCGCCTGTGACGCTTCCATGGAGAATGCGGACAGATAGTCGGTCACCACATCGGAAGCCTTAGCCAACTCCATGTCCGTAGCTGCCGCCAGGTTCAGGATCCCCTCCATTGCGGACACGGACTCTTTCGTCTTCCATCCGGCAAGCGCCATGTACTCAAAGGCCGAAGCTGCTTCCGAAGCGGAGAACTTTGAATTGCTCCCCCAGTACCTGGCCGATTCCGACATGGTTTCCATGTCTTCCGCAGTAGCCCCGCTGATGGCCTGCACTTTCGACATCTGCGTTTCAAATCCTGCCGCCGTTTTCACGGATGCCCCGCCGACTGCAGTTATCGCCCCTGTGACGACCGCCATCTTCTGCCCGGCATCCGTCACAGCATCCCCGACCTTGTTCGCCTTCTCCGCGTATTCATCGAATTTCTGCCTCGCCAACTCTTCGTTCACATCACGGATCTGTAATTCCAGCTGCTTCAACGCCGCTTCCGACTGCGTGACGGCCGCTTCCTGGTTTGTGATGGATGCTTTTGTTTTGCCGATCTGCCTGTCCGAAGATTCCAGCTGCGCCTCCAGCTTTTCGTATTCCAGCTTCAGCTTCTCTGTCTCTTCGGAATGCTTCCCTGTGGCCTGCGCGCTTTCCCTGTATGCCTGCTCCGCCGCCTGTACCTTCTGCCGCAGCGACTCCTGTTTTTTCTGCTGGTCTTCCAGCTTAGCCGTCAAATTTCCGTGCTGCGTCCTGTTCTGCTCGACTGCACCTTTCTGCAGTTCAAGCTTTTTCGTCAGTTCCGTGACCTTCGCCTGAAGCACGTCCGACTGTGTTCCGTACATCTTCGCGTTTGCAGCAGCAAGGCTGTACTCGGATGAAACTTTCTTCATCTCTGCCGCCGCCTGGCGCATCGCCTGCTGGTATTCCGCTATCGCTGCGCCTATCTTTATCTTCGCTTCCGCCATACTTCACACCACTCCCTACTTCTCCCTGATGGTCAGGATCTCGAACGCCACATAGTCAAGCAGGCTCATGATGTCCGTTTCCATGCACTTTGTATAGGAATCATGGAAAGCCCTGATGCACAGCTTCACCACCCTGTCCAGGTTCTCCCGGCATACCCTCCAGATGCTTTCAAGCTTCTCTCCATCGTTGTATCCGTTCTCTTCATCGTAATCGTCAAACGCCGACTTCTCCTGCTGTTCCGGACGTTCTGGGTTCAGCTCCAGAAACTTCGGTGTAACGATCTTCTGCATGACGAAATGGATTGTCTTGACTGCTGCCAGCTGCTCTACCACATCCGCTTTCCGCACTTCCCTTTCTGATACCCCGAACACTTCTTTCAGGATCTCAATTCCCATCCTGAAAGCTTTCCGTGCGCTCTCCCCAGTATTTCTTTCCATGACCTCCGTATACTTCCTGTACATCATTGCGGTCACTGATGCGCAGGAATGCTCTTCATCCCCGCACACCAGAACCATTTCCGGCATCACTTGCCAGTCGTAAAATTTTCCTGCATCTTCTCGACTTTTGCGTTCACCTCATTTGCTATGTTCACATCAATTGCAGCAAATTCCATCACGATGCCCCCTACGGAGAGCCCGTTCTCCCCGTCTTTCAGTTCCTCCACGGTAAACTGATTCCCGTACATCTCGCAGATGCATTCCATCATGTCGGTGAACTGCTTCCTTGTATACAGGCCTCGTTTGTTCTCCGTTTCCATGATGCTGTCCCGGATTTCCAGATAATGCATGTATGCATCCACGTCCGTCTTCGGCATAGTGTATTCCTTATTGCCTATGATGATTTTCTTCTTTCCCATTGCCTCTTTCTTTGCCATTTCCTCGCCCTCCTTCTTTATCCCCTTACGCAGTCGGTTTTTCCTGAACTGCGGAGAACCACTGCGCGATTGCCTCTTTCGCTTCCGTGTACTCCTCAATCAGGTTGCTTTCATCAACGCTTATATGGTAATTCCCATCAATGGCCCTCTCATAGAAGTCGCCTTTCAGCGTTGCGGTCTGCGTTGTTGCCTTGTCCGCCTCCGTCTCATAGTTGTCATCGAACCCCTGGCCGAACCTCCCGACATACAGCCAAGTAAATTCATACTTTCCATTCAGCTTCTTCGCCCTGTACCCCACTGCCACTTCCGGTGCCTTGTCATCCTTGTTCTTCACAAGGAATCCCTTTTCATACAAATGGTTGAAAAGCAGCTGCTTGTCCTGCGGCGCAAGGCTGTTTACCTCGAACTCCACCTCCGTGCCCTCGTATTTCGTTATCGCGTCCTCTACTGTGTCGTCCGAGTAGATTTTTTCCGTGCTGAACTTGTCAGACACTTTCCCCTTGATCGCCCTGGCCAGCTTTACCGGCGTGCCCGTTTCGTACAGTGCATCCGTGTTAGCCGTCACGCGCGCCACATACAGATCCTTGAACGACATCGTACGGCTCCTGACGATTATCTGCTTTCCATCTTCACTCATTGTCGTATCCCTCCATTTTCTGCACTTCCTGCAATGCCATGAACCGCATCACGTTTATGAATATCTTTGTGTCCGTTTCAAGTTCATCGTTCCCGCCCATGTAATAGAATCCGGCTTTCTTCATCAGCTTCCTAATCCTTTTCTTCATGGCCACCTGGTCCTTTCCCGACCATATGTTCACTTGAACCGATGCAACTTCTATCTCTTCCGCATCATCCGAATGTCCCCCTTCGTAATCTCCCAGGTTCCATAGCGTCACATGCACCTTTCCGATTTTTTCGTCATACCATCCCTGCTGTACCTGTATTCCACCGTCCTGTATCGGCTTCAGGGCATCTGCCGCCATTTCTATGATATCCATGCACTCACCCTCCCAGCTTCTGATCTAGCAGCCTCTGGTACTCCGCATCCGCTATCCTCGAATAGTCCGCATCGCTCTCCTCCATCACGCTGTATATGAAGTCCTGCGGCGGCTGCTTCGATGTCCCCCATTCTACGAACTTCATGTAGAACCAGTTCTCCGCGTCCCCCAGCAGCGTCCATCCTACTTCCCCATATTTTGCCGTCACCTTTATTGGCACGTTGTCTTTCGCATGCCCAGGCGGCCTGTATCCTTTTTTCCCGCTCTTTGCATTGTTCGCGGAGCGCGGCATCTTCGCTTTCATGCGGGGCTGTGTCACGTCCACGCACTTCTGGAATATCTCCTTGTTCACTTTCCTGATCTCTGCCTCATCGGCCAGCTTCTCGATCTTCTTCTGGATCTCTTTCATCCCCTCGAACTCAAAAGTTATCTGCATCTTTTTTCATCCTTTTCACAATCCGACACTAACCGATACGGTTTGCTTTCAATAGGACATATTGTCTTTCGTTCCTGCGGAAATCCATGGCGAAGATGTCGTACTTTTCGCCTTCATACTCAACGAAGAATTCTTTCAGGCGGTGCTGCATCTCCTTTATCTTCCGACAATACCGCACTTCAAAGACAATCGTGTTCTCCAGCCGGATCTCCAGAGCCTTGTACAGTTCCTGCCCATATAGGCTGCCGATCTCGCACCATGCCTCATGGTGGTATTCAGGCTCTTTTTCTTCCCTCCTACCGCCCTCGGTTGCATATCTGTGCCTGTATATCCTGATTCTTCCTGCAGACATCCCTTTACCTCAGCATTTCTTTCAGCATCATCGACTGGACCGCGAAGCGGATGCTTTTCTGCCCCGCTTCCGTCCTGTCCCTGTTGTCATACATCTCTTTCACATAGGTGCATATCAGCAGCTTCTGCCTGTTCGTTGGATTCTGCCTGTCAAATGCAGGAATCAGTTCCTGCATCTCATCCAGGACTGCATCCAGGATCAGCTGTATTGTTCCGTCATCGTCCGTAAAGTCCACCCGCAGATATTCTTTCAGCTTTTCCAGTTCCATGCATTCCCCTTTCCTGCGGCTGCTGCCTGCCTATCCTGTGATGGCCTCCGTTATCTCCCCTGCCACCACTGCGGAATCGTCCACCGACTGCACATCGAACCTGTCCCGCACCTTGATTCCTGTCAGGTCTTTCGCCCACAGGTCCCCGGCTTCCGTGGATAGTTCGATGGTGATCCTCTCCCGGTCAAAAAGCGTTATCGCTTCTTTCAGATCCCCCATATATACAGGGTGCTTTACCCCTACGACCTCATCCTTGTCGCTCCCTGTGCCGCCTTTCAGCACATTCTTGCTCTTCAGCGTCTTGTTGCTCACCTTATGGATGGGATATTCCCCGAAGAGCAGCTTCTTGGTCTTGTCCGTCACGTCCGGCTGGAGGATGTATTTCCCATCCTTGTCTTTCAGCTTGTCCAGGTAGTTGAAGCCTGACTGGTTCGTCAGCACGATGGAGGACTGCGCAATAGATGGATCTAGATTTTCATTGAATACGTCCTTTAAGTCATCGAACGATTTCACCGCTATCTCTTTCCCTGCCGTGATCTCCCCCAGCTTCTTCAGGATTTCCGCGTTCCTTGTAGCCCTTGACTTCTTCGCGATCCACTTGTTCAGGTACCCCAGGATGTTCACTGCGGAATCTTTCAGTAGCTCCTGCGTGGTCTTCAGGATTCCTCCTTTTTTCTTGATCTTGTAGGCTATCATCCGGAACTTTGGCGTCTCCTCTTCCTGGAACTCTCCTCCCTCTTCCACGTCCTGCCATGGTGTGGAATCAGCGTCAAGTTCGATCACACGGCTGCCAGAAAGCGTCTTTACAGGCTCCACGTTGACATATCGCTCCAGGTCGTTCTCCGTTCGGCGCAGCTCCACGATGTCCGTCTGGATGTCCTGGGGCACCGTGATCCCCCCATTAGATGTCCCGTCTTCATCCGTGTCCTCCTCCGACATCAAATCCATGATCTTTCTGTCCTCTTCCGGCAGTTTTTTCTTCTTCAGCCCGCAGACGATGCGGTTCACGAATGCCCGCATTACGTCCTTTTTCACAGGCCGTTTTCCCTCCTCTCCCTCCACCCCTTCGATCAGATTTGCGCTCCCGTCTCTCAGCGAATTCCTGACTTCCTCTTCCTCCCCCTCATCCAGTTCCAGCAGGATTTCAAACTGCTCCTGCATGTCACGTAGTTCCTCCATGGCGTCTTTCATCTGCTTCGTCTTGCCTTCCCCCTGCATGCTCCTGATGGCGTTTTTCTTGTCATTGATCTTCTTCAGCAGTGCCCTCGCTTCTTTGCCCATTCCTTTTTCCTCCTTGTTTTGGTTTTTAGATTCCACATAGTTCCATTTCTGCCATGATTGCGGCCTCCTCTTCGGCTGCCGCCCTCCTTGCCTCCGCTTCCTCCGCGCTCTCCGTGCGGATCCCCTCCGGCTTGTGGGCATATCTGTCCATCATGCAGCCGATGCATGCCACGGCCACAGGCTTCTCATCCACGGAGATGTCGAACAGTTCTGCCGCTTCCGCCCCCGACATCCATGTTTCGGCGTTTATCTTCTCAGTGACTGCTTCTCTTGTCACACCCTCCCTCGCCTTTTCCATGTAGATGTCCGTAATCGACTGCTGGCATTTGTCCAGCTGCTCGATCGTTTTTGTGAAGTCGTCCGCGTTCCCCCATGCGATGGTCAGCGGCTTGTGCACCATGACCTGTGCTCCGGAGGCCACCACGATCTCATCGCATGCCATCATGATGACTGACGCGATTGACGCCGCTATCCCATCCACGATTCCCTTTTTATGCCCTGTATGCCGCCTCAGGATGTTATAGATGCCGATTCCGGCAAACACGTCCCCTCCTCCGCTGTTGATGTAGATCGTCATGTCCGCATCCCTGTCGATCTGCGCCAGGAAGTCCGCTATGTCCTGCGGGCATCTGTCTTCATCCGACCATTTGTCCCATTCCGAGGACACGATGTCACCATATATGTACATCTCGACCCCGCTTCCCTGCGCCGCGTCTCTCACCTCGATGTATCCCACGCTTTCAGCTTTTTTTGCCTTTCCGTTCCTTTTCCTGAAGTTCATCTTCATTGGCTCCATCCGCTTCACCCCCTTCCTCTTTTCCATCTGGCGCGGCTGCCTCAGCCTCCTGCCCCTGGTCCTCATCCGGTTCCTGCTGCCCATCCTCTTCCACGCCGTCCGGCGACACTTTGGGCGGCTCTGGAGAGTCGTGTGGCGGCGGCACCCCTTTCTTTTCTTCTCCAGGCTCCTGCTCTTTCCGGTACTGCTCGCCCACCTGTTCCAGCGGAATGTAGTTTCCATTCACTATCAACCGGTCACCTCCCTCTTCATCTGGCATGTCCAGCTTCCGCCTCGCCTCGTTCGGCTTGTATACCCCGTTGTTTATCCCCGCTGCGAATATATCCATCTGCGTCTTGCTGTCTGTCCGCAGAAGCACCTTTTCATTCAGCTTGAAATACTTCCCCTCCTCCTGCTCCTCTTCCGTCAGCATCTTGTAGTTGACCTCTTCTTCATACTGCTTCAGCACGAACAGCATTGTTTCCGTCAGGAAAGAGAGCTGCTGCATCTCTGAATTGCTGTATGACGACTTTTCATAGTCGTTTATCTGGTTCGGCTTGATTCCGAACGCTGCCGCAATCTGGAGCGCGGAGTATTTCTTCAGTTCTATGAACTGGGAGTCGGACAGCTTGATGTCCAGCGGCGTCAGCTTCATCCCCAGAGGCACAGGCAGGATTTTCCCGGTGTTCTTCGTTCCGGCCCCATAGTGCTCGAATGCCTGAACCAGCTTCTTCTTTGCCTCTTCATTCAGATCGCCCGTATATTCCAGGGTCGCTTTCGCCGTCAGTCCATTCTCGTACAGGTTGTTAAGGAACTCCTGCGATGCCGCTGCGCCTTCCACGGTCTCTTTCAGTATGTACTGCACGGGCAGCCCTGTGATCCCGTCCAGGGAATGCGATGTCTTGAAGTGCAGCACTTCGTCCGTCCCGAATATGTACTGCCTCCCTGAATATCTGTCGCTGTAGCTGTACCATATCTTCCCAGTGCCGCCAAAATACCCCGCATCATCTACCACGATCTGCACGCAGTTGGACGGCATGATCCACATGTCCATCATCTTCAGCTCTCCGCCGTACTTCTGGCGCTTGAACTTCTGCCGGACATAGACATAGGCATTTCCGAAGTGGTTCCTGTTCATCTCCACGGCATTCCAGAATGCCGTGGGCGTCATGAATGGGTTGGGCCTGACTTTCAGCAGACGTGCCGCATCCGTTCCCGCCGGCTCCTTTATCCCTTTTCCTGTCTTCTGGTAATATTTCCACGGCATCTTTGCCAACGTCTCGGACATCATCTTCAGGCATGTGAAGTACGTCACTTCCGCCATCCTGTTCCTTTTCTGTCTCCGGCCGATCCCCAGCCATTCCAGGAACGACTCTTCGTTCATCCCTGCCTCCGGCAGCACGTTCATGTTCAGGATTTTTGCCACGCGGTTCTTGAACCTCTGCCACATCTTCATCTCCCATCACCCCCTTCCGCTGTTCTTTGTATACTTCTCCTGCTGCTGGTACCAGAATTCAAGGAATTCATTGGCGTCCGGCTTCACCTCTCCTTTCATAGCTATCACCCATGCATCGATGATGGCATCAATGATGTCTATCCTCTCCGTGCGGAATTCCTTGTCTATCTTGATCTCGCCGAAACTGTTCGATACGGTCTTCGCATTCGCGATCGACCACTTCATCGCCCCATTCCCATCGTGCTCTACATTCCCGGCCATCAGCTCCAGCCTGAAGTCCACCGTTGCATCGTTCAGCATCTTCGCCGACTGCGCGATGCTCATGCTGTCATACCCCATCGCTTCCAAGTCCGCCAGAAAGGCGGATGCATTGTGCGGGTCATAGCATATCCACTGCACGTCCAATTCAAATTTTTTGACGATCCCCTGGAGATACGTCAAGATGTATTTGTAGTCCGTCTTGATGCCGCCCATCGTCTCAGTGGCTTCCACAAGCCCCTGCTGGATCCACAGGTCATACGGCACCCGGTCCGTCTTCATGTGCTCCTGCACCCGCGACTTCGGTATGAAAGAATGCGCGTGCACAAAATATTTCCTCTTTCCGTTTTCAAGGAATGGAAAGACGATTGCGATTGACGTCAGATCCCCGCCGCTGGACAGGTCAAGTCCCACGTAACACTTTTTCTTCCTGAAGTCCTCCAGGGTCTTCTTTACCGACCCCTTGTTCCACGCTTCCATGTCTTTCAGGTAGACATCGTTCGTCCACTGGATCCACATGTTCAGCTGCTTCACGATAAAGTCCCGCAGCGTCCTCCCGCCCATTTCCTTTGCAGTCTGCGCGACCGGAACCATGTTCCTCAGTGCATCCGCATCGTACTCCAGGATCGGGTTCGCTTTCACCCAGTTCTCCGGCAGCCACATGTCATCGCTTTCATCCATCTGTGCGATGTAGATGAACTGTGCGTCATTCTCCGAAACGCCTTTCAGCACCTTCACGCAGTATTCATATAGTTCATAGCACGGCGATTTCAAGTCGAATCCTGCCGTGGTTATCACTGAGATCAGTGCGGATTTCATCTTCTTGATTCCGCCCTCCAGCAGCTTATACATCTGCTCATCCTTGTGGGCATGGTATTCATCCACTATCCCAAGGTATGGGCGGAATCCGTCAATGGACTTCGTGTCGCCGGACAGGGCCTTGATTTTGCCCCTTGTCAGCAGGCAGTCTATTGTGCTGTTGTGCTCATGCACCTTGAAGCATTCTGACAGATCCGCATCGGATTCGATGAACTTCACTACCTCATTGAACACTAGCAGCGCCTGGTCTTTCTTTGTGGCCGTACAGTAGATCTGGCCGTATCTGTATTTGTCAAAGTTCCCATAATAGGAAGCCATGATCCCGTTCAGGAAGCTCTTGCCATTCTGCCTCCCTAGCTGTACATAGCTTGTGCGGAATCTCCGGTGGCCGCCTTCTTTTGTCCTCCACCCGTTCAGGCTTCCAAGGATGAAGCACTGGAACGGATAGCATTCTACTTCCGTTTCCTCTTCGCCTTCCGCTATTGTCAGCGTCTCTGCGAAATCAATGATCCTTTCTGCCTGCTCCACATCGAAATAATATTGATATGGTGCAAGCTTTGACTTCTCAATGTCGTCAATGTGCCTTTTGCATGCCAGCCTGACAAGTTCTCCGGCTGTTATCCTCCCCGCAAGTACATCCAGTGCATATTGTGTTGTCCTGTCTCTCTGCTGCATCCATCCGCCCTATGCGAATTTCTTCTTGAACCGGTTCTCTTCTTTCGGGTCGTCCTGCCTCTTCGGCACGACAAGCCTGCATCTGGACGATACGGTAAGCCCGAAGTCCGCCGCCCCCTGCCTGCACTGCCTGAAATACCTGTCCTGCAGGAGCGCCAGGCGCTCGACTTCACCGTTCACCGTCTCCACCTCCCTGAAGACCGGATTCCCGGATTCATCCTTGTGTCCTGTTGTCACATCCACCGTGACCATCAGCGGCTGCCTGTTCAGTTCCGCCGTGACCTCCGCGTACTTCTCCTGCGCAATGACAAGCCTTGCAAGCGCGTCTACATCCAGATTCGCAATCAGGTCGATCGCACGGAGTTCCTTTACGATCTTCTTGAATGTCTTTTTCTGTGATGCTGTCAGATAGGCAGGTGCTGTCACTTTGTCTGCCGGGGCTTTGACTTCAGTCCGTTCCCGTTCTTCAATCTCTGCTTTTGTCAGGTGCTTTTTTCCTTTTGCCTTTATCAGTTCGATAGGCTGCCGTTGTCCTGCCATTCGTGCTACCTCCTTTCCCACTGTCTTTTCTTGCGGTTTGCCATGGCATGGCACGCTGCCCTATTCGGCAGCGCATATTCTGGAATTTCCGTGGGGAGTTTTCTCCACGGATCAGAGGGGACGCGACTAGGGAAGACCGGATAAAACTTTTTCCATCCCCCCACTGTCTTTCCAGTGTGCGGCGATGATGCCGGACAGCCGCTCCTGCGTGGCCCTCTTCGTTGCCTCATCCTTTTTGTACAGCGCAGAGATGATGCCATGGTTTCCGTTGCTAAGGGGGAAAAGGTTCCCGATGTCAAGACGCTTCGTCCAGTCCTCCTCTATCTCCACTATATGGTGCACCATGTCTGCAGCCACTATCCTGTTCTGCACATAGTAGGCATATATGTCCATGCCGTCATAAAGGCGCATGGCTGCTGCCCTCGCTTTCCTCCACTCAGCCGATACATAGAAAGCTGCCGCCTTCCTGTCCCGCCTGAGCCTGTTGTATTCCATGTGCCTTGACATCTTGGTTCCCTGCCTTTCTGTACAGGCACCGCACAGGCACATATTCTGCGGTATCATGGCTCCGCATCTGCACATATGCCATAGCATCTTCGTCCCCTCCTTTCCGCTCGCACGCCTTATATGAAAGCCCTTTTCATGGCCTTAAATGGCAAACAAAAAGGCTGCTGCTCCGTATCTTCTACTTTGCAGCCGCCCTATGCAACTCTCCACGCTACCATTCTACATCCGGATTTTCCCTAAGAAAACCCCCACTTTTCCCGCGTTTTTCCCGCCCTTTTTTTCAGATTTTTTTCATTTTCTGGATTGTATGGCTTTAGAAACGGTCGATCCCGTTTATCCCGAACAACTTTACGGACATTTGTCTTAGAAGCAGCTTTGCCCATGTCGTAGGACTGTTTTTGCCGCAATTAAGCAATTCCGCAATCTCTTCATAGGCGATGCCTTCCACATAATGCATCCTGAAAGCTTCATACTTGTATATTGTCCCTTTTTGGTCATGTTCCTGCTCCAGTTCCGTCATTGCCCGGTCTATATTGGCAATCATTATTGCAGTCTTCATTTTCGACTTCCTGATGCTGTCAAGCTTCGCATTTTCACCGCTGAATACTGAAAAAGCCGTATTTTGCAATTCTGCCTCCTCTGAAATCGCGTTTTTAATGAAATCCTGCATTTCTATGTATGATTCCATCAGTTTCTTTGTATTGTACAGCGTTTTCTGTCTCTCCTGTCTCTTCTGCTCCGCCATTGCTTCAGACACGGCTTTCCTTACTGCCTCTGTAACCACTCTCAGTTCTTTTCTTTCGATTTCGTCTTTCTGTTCTTTCTGCATTGACATCACCTCTTACCTTTTACCGTTTCCTGCCTTATTCCCTCCTCAGATACTTTTCTTTCAGCATATTTGCCCTATTTATCAACGCGATCTGTAATTCCCTTTCCTTTTTCATCTCAATTTCCAATGATGATATCTTTGCTCCGTCTTTCAGCTTTCTGGCAATTCTCTTTTGCAGCATCTGCCGATTCTGTATCATCAGGCGCATTTTCCGGTCAATTACAGTTACAGTGTAGTGTTTTTTGCAGTTCTGACAATCAAAGAATCTTTCAATGACCGGATTTCCATCTTCATCTTCTGCCAATATCTGCTCTTTTATCTCCATTCCCATATTCAATATATCGAACCCACATTTATCGCATATAATTTCTTTCTTCTCTTTTTCCATCCTATATCCATTTCCTCTCCTTACGGCTGCTGCCATTTTCTGGCCTCCATCCATCATTCTTTACTTCATGTCTTAATTTCTCTTTTGGGGATAATTCAGGAATAATGCGCTGAACAAAATGATCCACCAATGCCCAAAAGTCACCGCAAGAACCAAAAAACATGCCATTGTCACGCAATTCTCAATATGCTCCCATTTATCCATTTCCACCCTCCATTCATCAAGAATTTATTGTAATTCTTTAAATTCTTTCCTCATTTCTCTCAGTTGGCTTGAAAGCATTTCTATTTCATCATTTATTGTTGCTTCCGCAGAATCTTTTGAAATATACCACCCTGTTTTTTCGCTTTCTTCAGTAACATAAAATTGCCTTTCCTTTATTTCTGAACCTATTCCCCAATATTTCTGTCGTATTTCATCAAGTTTTTTCTTCTCATTTTCCAGCTTTTCTATTTTATTATTTAGCTCTGTTGCCTTTCTCAATGTATCTCTTGTCATAATGCCTCGCTTTCCATATTTCCGCTGTAGGATGTACATCCCTTACACATCTCACAGGGCTCATCCGACCATGCATCCCCATAACCGATACATGGGCCCTTATCCTCCGCTGGCTCTATCCCTTTCATGACACAAGGTTCTGGCTTTTCGCACCGTTCGAACCCTATCACCCATACCCAGGGATTAGCCCTCCAGCCATACCTGTCAATCTCTGTCTTTTTGATGGTAGAATCCCATAATTCTGAAAAACGCTTGAATACCTCGCCCCTACTTGTGTCTATCCCCTCCCGCTGGCATCCCAGGGTATCTATGTCTTTCAGCCGCTCCGCCCTCACGTATGTGACCTTTAGCCATATCCTAGCAATCTCTTTCGGCATGTGGATGGACGGATGCTCCCCAGCATCGCAGGATGCCCTGTAGCACCAGCATCCCCATTCCGCTCGTTTGGCGTTATAGACTTTTTCATATACTCCTTTCTCCGCGCATTCACCATCCTCCATTCTCAACCCACAGTCCCAGCATGGGCAGAAGCAGAACGTCTCCCGGACGTACAGGATGTCCCCTGGCTGATATCTGCAGATCTGCTCCTGACTACATGTTTCTCCTGTATCTGGATCAACATATGCTATGGCACTCTCTCCATCTCGATCTGCAGCAAACTGCTCCACTGTACGTACATCAACTATCCTCCTGGTGACTGTCTTCCTGTCCTCCAGGATGGCCCTCACCATGTCGCTGTTAAAAAGGATCGGCAATATCCTGCTCACCTGTTTCTCCTCCTTTCAGCAGCCTCAACAGGTAGCTCCTGTACTCCTCCACCTCCGAGTCTATCCTGTCCAGGATCCCGATAAGGCTCCGCAGATCCTCTCTGTCCCCATCGCAGCATATCGTATACCTCTTGTCCCCCAGCTCCTCGATAGATGTCTCGATGCTGGTTTCGTAGTCTATGCATTCGTCATGTATCCTGTCCATTCTTTTTCTATTTCCCATTTATGCTCATCCCCTTTCAATCTTCCTCATTTTCCATTCCGTCCTTTCTCTCCCGCATCTATGCAAAAAAAGAAACTACCAACCGTTTTATTGGCTAGTAGTTTCCCTTAATCATATTCTCATGTCCCTTTCATCATATAGACACCCTAAATTGTTTCGATGTAACCTCCACCAGAAAATCCGTATCCTTATTCCCCTTTCCTGAAGCAGAGTATTCGTCCAATGTCAGTTGCTCATACTCCGGAACTTTCACAAAGTCCTCCGTAAGCTGTACACCGAATTGCTCCGACACTTTCTTGAAGTTCTCAGCTATCTTGTACGGAGCCAAATTCTGCCGAAAAGCCACCCTGTCCATTACTTTCAGATAGCTTGCCACTTCCCCAATTGGAATCTCGGTTGGCTGTTGGTTCATCAAGTCTTTTTCCATCTCGTGGAACCGGTTAATGTAACGAGCGGTGAATTCTGTGCCTTTCTGGCCAGTCAGCTTGTGGGCTATGAACTCGCATCCTTTCTTAGTAACAAGGTAACAGGGCATTGTTCTATTCTGTTCTGTCATATATACTGATTCTGTAAAGAAATCGGATAGGGGAATTTTCCCTTTTCCTAATTGCTCAATATATCTGCGAATATCCTTAAGCAAATCAGAATGCTTTTTCCCTACCATCTGCGCGACTTCCGTGGAAACTATTGCGGTTTTCATTATTTCGCCCATCATGCCGCACCGCCTTTCCCGAAAGCTACCACTGCTGCCTCATAGCCACACTGGTAGGCATAGCGGAACATATCTTCTTGCACTGCGTTTAAATAATTCTCAAATTCGTCATTCATCCTACTATAACTGTCACGAACATCCTTTGATGCCTGCTGCTGGTTTTCAATGCACTCACCATAAATCTCCCGAAATACTTCCTCGTTGGGAAATACCCCCCCGAACCGATTTTTCTGCATAATCTCTCTTTTTAGCATGTCATTCTCCTTTTTGCCTATTGAATTTCCGCAGAAGAGAGGGTATACTAGATATACCGTTCCCTTTGCGGAGTGGTGGTTTAGGGTAATCGTGTGACAGTCAAATCTAGCGATTACCCTTTTTGTCACTCTTTTTCCAACTCTTCTTTGATTTTTCTAACCCCCCTGTTAATCACATCTGTTCGGCTCGTGTTCAACTTATCAGCGCAATATTGTAAATCCTCTGCTTCTGACTTAGTCAAACGCAAGTCAAGACGTACATTTTTAGGGTTGTCAGTAAGTTTTTGCCCCTTTTTTAGCGGAGACACCATAATCCTCCTTTCTTCGATTGCACGTGCAATCTTTATATTTCACATTATAGTTTGCACGTGCTTACTTGTCAATAGGCAAATTGAATTTTTTATTACTAGCCAATATTCGGTTGTCAAGGTACGTTGTTTTGCTCAGCAATCCCTTAGGTGGTGGCGGCAGATGTTACTTTGGCGAGTGGGTCTGCCGCCTGTTTTATTTTCTGTTATGGCTTCTTTTCTTTTTCGCCTTTCCCCAGTCCTACCGGGGCCGGCATGATGTCCCGGTACCGCCTCAGGTATTCCAGATGGTACGGTACCCTGCGGCCGATGGCTACTGCCATGCGGCTCTGATCTGTTATGTATTCCTCATACTGTTTCTGCTTCTCTTTGCTTCCCATTGTGTCCACCTGTCCTCTTCCGTTTAGTTTTCAGCACGTTTCCTCCTTTCCGGGGGCCTTGGCCCCCGAAGCCTTGCCTACATTTGCTGTGATGTATCAAATTTTCCCAAAAGGTTATATAAGATTGCGTCCGAATACCTCCATCCATTTTTCGTGGGAATATTTCTTTTCGAAAGCCATTTGCGCGTTTGCCTGCAGGAGCCTCCGGAGCCTTATGTTGTTGTGCGCCGCCTGTGGCCCTACCGTGTGGTGCTCCATGCACAGGTACACTTTCAGGCCGTAACGCTCGGAGAGCCTCCGGTTTGCGGTTCCCGGCATGGCATGGTGCTCCTGCAGGTCTCTCCTGGTGTCGTAGTCGTCCCGCAGGAGCATGCAGAGGTAGCATGTCCCGTCATCCTTGTTATGCATGATGCTTTTCATTCCACGTCCTCCTGCCCATCTTTTCTTCTTTTCATGTCCCCCCGCTCCCTTGCCAGGCTTTCCCTTATCTCCTTCTGCTCCATGTACCCGATCAGGTCTTCCAGCATCTGCAGCATGATCCTCGCTTCTTTCATGTCCTGCACATATTCCCCCTTGCTCTTCAGGTTCTTCCCTCCCAGGCTCCTTTCCATCTCCTGTGCCTTTTCCGCTATCTCTTCCCTGTACTTGCTGATCCGCTGGTCAAATTCGCACGGATCCAGGTCGCACCCTGGCGCTTTTGACCCTTTCGGCTTTGTCTTTTCGGCCTTGTCCCGGGTGCCGCCTCTTCCCTCCGCATCCTCCGGTCTTTCCGGCGCTCCTGCTGCCTCCGTGTTCCCGCCTCCTGCTGCCTCAGGCGGTCTTTCCGCCAGTGGCTCTTCTTTTGCCTCTTCCTCCTGAGCCTCTTCCGTTGGCTCTTCTACTGTCTCCCCGCATCTTTCCTCCGGCATGGCTTCCGGATAGTCCGTGATCTCCATCTGTCTTGGCAGCTGTTGCTCCAGCTCTGGCTGCACCTCTTCTGCCACGGTTTCCACGGACTTCTCGGTCTCGGCGGCCTCATCTTCCGCTCCATCCTGTAGCTGCTGCACGTCCTCCGCTTCCATGTCCCCCTGGCTTTTTTCCGGCTCCTCCATGTCGCCTTGTTGCGACGTCGCAACAGCCTCTTCCCCTTGATTTGACCGGGCGTGGACGGCATTTTCATCCTGTCCTTTTTCCGCTTCCGACCCCCTGTAGAAGTCCCCCCATACGTCCGGCCGGCAACAGCCGCCATATATGCCGCGTATGATGTCCAGGAGTTCCATCCAGGTCAGTGCCACCGGGGATGGCAGGGTCATGATCTTGTACTTGATCCCAGTGTTCCAGTCGTACATAAACAGGAAGATGATTCCTTTCCTGTGGGAGGCCTGTCCGGACGGCGCCATCAGTTCCGCCGCCTCCTTGTATTCCACCGGCTCCGCGTCCAGGTGCCTCATGATATTGTTCAGCATGTCTCTCCGCGTCCGGAAGAAGTCCTCCAGACACCTCGCCAGCGGCCCGGGATCCTTGTCCCCCTCCCCTGCTGCCGGCCTCTCTTCCTCCGGCTTTTCCTCCGTCTCCTGGCTGTTGAAGCTCTTCAGCTCCCGGATCTCCCTGATGGTGGTCTTTTCCGTTATCAGCTGGATCTCGCTGTCCGGGAGCGTGAGCATCTCCGACAGCTTGGAGGACGAAAAGCCCCTGAACTCCTCTTTCAGTTCCAGGGAGTTCCCTCCCTCGCTGTATTTCTCGTTGATCGCTATGAACCTGGACACCGTGCTCTTTCCCAGCCCGAACTCCCTGGCGGCGAACTTGAACACGTCCGCCGCCCCATCGTACATCCCGGAGTCCCTGATCTGCTTCAGCCGGTACCCGATGTGGACGAAGTTGCCCGCCGTCTCCTCCAGCTTCTTCCTGATGTCCTCTTTCCACTGCAGCCACTGGTCCAGTGTGATCTGTTCATATTGCTCCATGGTTCCTTTTCCTTTCTCTGTTTTTCTGTCTTCCCGTCCCCGCTCCGGCCTATGCACCTGCTGCCATCATCCCTGCCTCCATGCCGCCTGCTGCCGCATTCCCACATTTCAGCCAGGTTTTATACACGTCCAGCCACTTCTGCATCCTGTCCCTGTCCGGCTTCTTGTCATGCGCCCCATACCACTGCCGGATCTCCAGTGCCTCCGTTCCGATCTCTACCGTTATGTATGGTGTCTCCGGAGCTTCCCTGTGCCGCAGGAACAGGATGGTGCTCTGTCCCGTGTCGTGCCTCTCCAGGTAGGTGTCCCCTCCAACGCAGTGGTGCAGGATCCTCCCCTCCCTCACGATCTCCCCCGCGTCCCTGGCCGGGCGGATCATATATTCATCGTCCTGGAAAAAGAACCTTTTCCTCAGCTTCCTGTAGTTCTTCTTGATCATCTGGAATCTTTCGTTCACCTCCTGCGTCCGCTTGTCGTACTCCTCCTTGTTGCATTCCTCCACCATTTTTGCATGTGCCGCCTCCAGCTTCCGTGGGAAGAGGTATACACTGTTCGTCATGTCGTACCCCCGCTTCTTCCGCATGCCCAGGTAGTCCAGGTACATCTGCGCTGTCTCTTTCAGTCTTCCGGATGCCCTGCTGCACATGGTCCCATATCCGCATCCCGCATATTTTGACACGCGGTTCAGGTATTTCTGTATTCCCATGTAGTCCAGGGCCTCCACCAGGCGGCCCATCCCCAGCTCCGCCAGCTGTTCGACCTGCCCCTCCGTCCAGTTCTGGCCCATCCTCCTCTCCATCTGCATCACTTCCAGGATATGGCGGTCCCCCTTGTGCCTGATGAGCTGCGCCAGCCGCTCCTTGCGGATCCCGAGGAACGTGTCCGGCCTCCTTGCTTCCATGTCCCCCACTATTCCATAGTGGCACTTCACCAGCTCCCCCACCAGTTCCGTGAGCCCCATCTTAACCAGCATCTCGATCTGCGGCGTGTCCAGGTACCTCTCCAAGTAGTCTACCGGATTGATGTCCTCCCTTATTGCCCTCTGGTACTCTTTCATGGCACTGTATTGCAGGAACGTGCCTTTCATGTTCCCGTATGTCTCCCCCATGATCGGCGCCGGCCTGATGTTTATGTTGTTCAATCCGTACAGGTTGCAGTCGTCCCAGAAGTCTTCCCCGTTTTCCCGGCTGTGCTTATGGTAGTCCGTCTTGGCTTTCTTTCCCGGCTCCAGGTATGTCCTGGCTATTTCGATGCCGTCCAGCGACTCCCCGGCGCCGCACATCTCCAGCCCTTTCTCCCCGCACGTCAGTTCCAGCCTCCACTTCTTTTCCACCTCGATGTACCGCATCACCATTCCCGTCCCTTTGTATTTCTGACCCAGGAACAGATGCCTCGTTTCCCTTTCGGTAGTCCTCGCCTTTCCCTGTGGCACGAATTTCCCCTGTCTGCCGCACATGGGGCATGTGCCGTACAGGCCCATCCTCGGCTCCTCCATTTTGACCTCGAACTGGCTCTCGTAGGACTGTCCGGGCCTCCACCTCCTGTCCGTCACCCCTCCGCACCCGGAGCAAGCCACCGTTGCCCTGGCCCCGTGCTTTTTATAGTACAGACGGTGCTCCCTGATGAACAGGTTGTCTTCGGCATACTGCAGGATCCGCTGCTCCGGGAGTTCCTCCGTGTTCGCCCCGCGCTCCTCCAGGGCTTTCTTCCGCCTTTCCCACCTCCGGCTGTTCCGTTCCGACCTTTCTTTCCAGATGATGTCCTCCTGCTTTTTTTCTATGTACTCCCACCATAAGCCTTTCCAGGCCTTGATGCCTTTCAGGAATCCCTTTATCCTCTCCAGGTCCTCCGGCGACTGTAAGACGTTCCTTTCCGCAGCTTCCTTTTCGGACATCTGGATCCCCGCACCGACCATCCAGATCATTTCCGTGTCCTGCCAGCTCTCCCCAATTATCTTCCCCCTGCTCCACGTTCCGCTTTCCGGGAAGTAGCTGCCGAAGTCTTTCTGCGTGAGCGCGATCCGCACGGCCGGGATCTCCCCCGTGTCTTTCCGGTTCCGGTACACCTCCACGAAGAGGCATGGCTCCTTTCCCACCTGCCTTATGTCCGTCACTGCCACGTACTCCACCAGCTTCCCGCTCTTCACCCTGGAAAGCCCCAGGTACGGGATCTTCTCTATCTCTTTCTTCCGCATGCCGTCACCCTCCGATATAGTAGCTTGTGATGATCCTCTTTGCGGTGGCCATCCCCGGGATCCCCAAGGTGCACCTGCCCGCCGTGACACCGGCCGCTTTCAGGATCCCATTATCTACCGGCTTCTGATGCTTGAAACTCCACTTCAGCAGTTCCGCGATGCATCCTTTCAGGCTCTTCCCTTTCTTTCGCACAGCTGCTGCCATCTGTGGCTTGTCGAAGCACTGTTCCTTGATGTACTCCACCCAGTCCGCCATGATCTCCGCGCAGTCCGCCTCCCCTGCCTCTGTCTCTATCTTGCCGATGGCAGCAGTCATCCCATCGCACAGGTACAGCAGGTCCCCAGACAGGAACAGCTCCAGGGTCTCGCCATCGATACCATTCTCCCTGGCCAACACCTCCAGGCCCTCCCTGTCCCCCTCTTTCCGCAGGTTCACTGCCGTCTCGTTTATCTCTTCCGCGCTGTCAAATTCCCCGAATCTGTCATACATGCCTTTCTCTCCTCCTCTTTCTTCTCCGTCTCTGTCTGGAGCCATCTTTTATAGGGATGGCTCTCGCCTACCCGGAACGTGGCCAGGTGCCTCTCCAGCAGGCCCGCCACCCGCTCCCACTCCTCCCGGTTGGCCACGGGCTTCCCCCTGGCCGTCACCCAGTCGGCTGCCCTCCATCCTTTCACCCACTCCTCCGCCCCCCGCTGCAGGTACAGGCTGTCCGTGTGGACCTCCACCTCGCAGGCCCTGCGGATCCTCTCCAGGGCCTCACGGAGCACCGCAAGCTGCGCCTGGTTCTCCGTGACATCCTCCAGTTCCCCCTGGACCGTCAGTGTGGCCGGTCCCTTTTGTGTTATGTACTCCAGGATATAGGTATAGGATCCGGACTTCCTGCCCGGCCCCCTCACCGTCGTATATGTGTACAGGCTCACCCGGTCCATCATCCGCTCCCCACCCCCTGTCTGAGCAGCGTGTAGGAGAAATACCTGTAGCCCGTCAGCTCCGAGACGCCCGACCTCACGCTGCCCTTTTCCAGCTGGTACCCTTTCCTCTCCCGGACCTTTTCCCGGAAGCGGTTCGACCTCACTATCCTCTTCTTCACTTTCGGCTTCCTGAGGTTCCGGGAGGCGTACCAGCGCTTGCCCACCAGCTTCCCCTCCGTCTCCTCCGTCCTTGCCGCGTATTTTATAAAGTAGCTTGCTATCTGTCCAAACTGCGGGGCGGTATGCAGGGGGTCTACGTGGATCCCGCCATGGGGCCAGCATTTCTGCAGCACCGCCAGGACGTCCATCCCCTCCTTGCCCAGGACCATGTGGATGTGCCTGCCTCCCCTGGGCCCCACCTCCTTGACATAGATGTACCGCAGGGGCTTCCCGGTTTTCCGGTACTCCCTCCTCATCTTCTTCACCGCATCCGCGATGAACTGCTGCATCTCCCTGCTGCCCACCGGGCGGTTTCTGAAGTCCAGCCTCACCAGGACATCCCCGTTTGCAAAGTTCTCATTCATCAGCCTCCGGAGTGTCTTCTCTGCCAGCCTTTGGTTCACCCTCTTCTGGGCCTCCGGAGTCAGCCCCTCTTTCTTCTCCCTCTTCTCCCCCTTGACTCCTATTCTGGGCGTATAGTACCTGCAGACCTCCATCGTCCCCCCTGCCACGCACACCTCCAAGATGTATGGCATCCCTTCCCCCTCCTTGTCCAATCGATAATATCTTTAGTGGCTCTCCAGGGCGCAGAAACGCCCGGTTTTCCTTGACTTTTCCGGCGGGGTGCTGTATAATAATTTTGTGAGTTGCGTTACTATACAGCATCCCTGGTGGCCAGATGTTCCCGCATCTGGCTATCTTTTTGCTTTCCTGTGCCTGGGCAGCAGCCGCCCTATCCCTGCCTCTTCCTGCACCTGGCGCAGTAGTCATCGTCCGAGTAGTTTCGGTACGTCCCCAGCGGGATGCCCAGCCTCCGGCACTCCTTGTCCTCGTAGGCCATGTTCCGTATGATGCAACACTCCCTGTTCACCTGATGCACGTCCTCCCGTCCGAACAGGCCGTCCGCCACGTCCCCGGTCCCCTCGCTGTCGTACTCCCCGAACAGCTCCGCCTGGAAAGCCTCGGACATCTCAGCGATCACCGCCGTGTCCAGGGTCATGTTGTATATGTTGTGGGCTGCACCCCAATTCCGGTTTTTTACATTCTGATTGAACCTGGCCGCGTAGTCGCGCAGCTTGTTCTCCAGTTCCCGCTCCGTCAGCATGGCTCCCTCCCCTGCATGCTGATGGCCAGCAGCCTGATCTCTTTCCTCTGCTCCGGCTCCCGGCCGGCTGCAGGGGATCTCCCTTTCAGCTCCGCCCGGAACCCAAGCAGACGCCCGTTTCCCAAGATTGCTCTAAAGTCTTTTCTGTCGCACATCTCGATGCAGTCCTGCACCGTCACCCTGTCAAGGTTGATTCCCATCTTTCCCCACCTTTCTTTCTCCTGCCACCTTTCTTTTGTACTGATCCAGCATGCCCCGGTAGATGATGTATACTGCCCGCTTCTTTCCCTCTCTCCTGATGGCGTACCCAATCCCAATGTCCATCCTCACTCCTCCTTTCTTTCAGGGCTGTCCAATGCCTTCCTACCACTCCACACGGTAGACATAATCATCGTCATCCAACTCTGGGTCATAATAGTCAACCTGGACATGCTCCCCGGCACGGACGGCCTGAACGATAATCTCCACCTCTTCCAGCGTCCGCATCTCTGACCTGGGAGGCGCTTCCACCTGGCCCTCCAGCGCCCTGCGCAGGGCGGACATCGCGGATTCCATGTAGAAATCCCCATAGCATGTGTGGAAGTGCAGATTCTGCTGCACATCCACGATGCCCTGCCCCTCTAGGGCATAATGCTTTATGAACCCTTTCACAATGCCATCTTCGTCCAGATTGCCATGTGCCAGGTCAAACAGCCAGGTCTCCTTATCTTCCATCCATGGCTTCTGGTAATACGAATAGCTGATGTACAGCTTGTCCGCCATCTGCTGCTGCGTCAGGCCCACCCTCTGGCGGGCTTCCTTCAGGTTCTTTCGCATATCACATGTCCCTCCCATTTTCTATAAATTCCGCACATCCCGTACCCCGAACTCAAAGTATTGACAGGTATCATGCGGCTTTGGGCGCTTCTTCCCTCCCTTGCAAATCGGTACTCCGCTAAGGCAATGGCCATCATTAATCGGAATATACTCCTCTGAAAAGTTTCTTATCGCTTTCCTGTAATGCTGGATATAGTTCCTGCAATACTGGCAGCTCTTTGGCTTCACAACGGTTCCCTGCTCCATTTTCCTTTTCATTTCCTCTAGTTCGTCCTTCAGGGCCCTGTTCTCGTTCTCCAGGTTTGCGATTTCTCTTGATAACATTGGCACATCCTCCTTTACGTGCTTTTCGCACCTTTTATTTTCTTATAATATACAGTACAATTTGCACGTAGTCAAGTATTTTTACGTGCTTTTCGCACATATTTAAAGGAGAATGCCATGTTCAATAAAAGACTTCGTCAAATACGCATGAAGCGCGGTTTTACTCAACAAAGGTTAGCCGATTCTGTTGATATTGCTTTACGCTCTTACCAATGCTATGAAACGGGAACCCGTACACCAAATTATGAGCTTCTTGTCCAACTCGCCGATATTCTGGATGTCTCCCTCGATTACCTCATGGGCAGGGACGAATTCATGAAAGCTCACGCAATACCCTTTGATGAATACCTGTGATGTCTTCCAGAGTGTCCCATAGAATAAAGTCACCCGTCCGGTCTCCGGCCTCTATATTCTGGTAATACCGGAGACTGATTTCCAGTTCATCCGCCATCTGCTGCTGCGTCAGGCCCGCCCTCTGGCGGGCTTCTTTTAGTTTCTTTCGCATCCCCTGCCACCTCCTCCCTATACCACTTCTTTTTCTGGCTCCATCAGACCATCCCGATTTACTGTCTTTTTGTCTTGATTTCCTGTAGCAACTCCCTTATACTGGTGGTACAGGCCACTGCCATGGCCAAATACCTATCAAAGGAGGACATTCCATTTATGAAACTAGACCACAATTGTATACGCGCAATCTTACTTTATAGCGAAGAGCAGCTTGGGCTTGATGAAGATTTAAGCTGGCTCCCTTTGGATTTAGAAGATTACTGCGATGCCCTGCCCAAATACTCACAACAGGTCATTGCCTATACCCTCTACCTCTTAGATGAGGCCGGCTATGTCGATGCCCATGTGATAAATGCTGATGGCGGCATATGCGATATAAGCGTTTACCGCCTTACCTATTCCGGACACGAATTCATTGATACTATCCGCTCCAACAAGATCTGGGGCAGGATTGCATCTGCTGTATCCACTATTGGTTCGGCATCTCTTCCCATTATTCAGGAACTTGCGAGCCATTATGCCATCGAACTTCTGAAGCAGCAATAATCCTTTGTTTTTGCGAGTCGATGAAAGCGTTTACTTCCTTTTTCATCTGGCTCGCTTTCCTTTCTACCAAATCAATTTCAGCTCCAGAGAACCCTTTCCAAAGCTTTCCGCGTCTCAGTCCTGCTTCCAAAGAAATGAACGCCTTGGCTATTATAACTTTTACCTCCTCTGTCATAATGTTATTGAATTCACTATCAGCAGTAATCTGGCTTAAAGCTGTTTTCCCCGTCTTCTCATTCCGTAGCTTCAACCTGTCAGCACTTACCACTTCTTGTATACTTACCTCTTCTGGTATATATGGCATATCTCTTCTCACCTCCTCCCTATACTGGCATCCGCGGCTCATACCGCACTCTCAATTCATTTGGTGTCTTCCGGCTGCCCGTCCCTTTGAGCGATAATGCTGCATACGGCATTCAACTGAACCCTTAAGCCGTTCAGACAGTTCTCGTGCATCTTTATGTCTCTTTCTATCCGCTCTTTCTGCTCCTTAAGCCATTCCGTCATCCGTCCTCACCTCCTCCCTGCTATTGAAATATTTTTCTTATTCTGGTAAAATAATTTCAAATCTTGCTAAAATACGGAGGAAAACATGCCACACTATTCAAATAATCAGGAATCTTTGTACAATATAGCCAAAACATATTCAAAAATTGTAAAGTCTCTTAATGAAGCCCTGAACATTAACCAAACAATTGTCGATAACCTTTCTCCATGCTTGCTTGAAACTGCCACTCTTACGAAAAACATTAATATGGAGTACAATGGCATTTTAACGTCATGTGTGGAACAACTACAGCCACTTTTAGCTGCTTATAATTTATTACCCCAAAATCTCATTACAAATATAGAACATTTCTCTTCTGTTTCAGGAATATTAACTGAAACTTTTCGTTCTATAGACTTTGATTCACTCCTTGCATCTGCCCAGAGCGAAAATACCTCCAACGATTCCGATGACTATGTAATTACTGATTCACCTATCATTAGGGATATTGACTTCCCTGATAATATTGTGATTCCCATGGGGCATAACAGATTACGAATCAGGACTGATATTTTTATCACACTCATTTCCGTCCTTGTTTCTGTCTTCGCCTCCATTTTCCAAAATATTGGCACCAAAGATCCTCAGGAAAATACCCGTTTGCTTCTGGAACAAAACCAACTTATACAGGAGCAGGCCATACTTGACCAAAAGCAAAACCAGCTTCTTCAGGAACAGAATCAACTTACCAAAGAAGAGAGCCGACATCTTTTGGAGCAGGAGCAGCTTACCAGAGAACAGAACCAGCTTCTCTGGGAGCAGAATCAGATCCTTCTTGAAATCCTCGAATCCGTGGATACCTCTGAATCGTCACAAGCTGATTTCATTAAGGACATGAAGGAATCTCTTCAGGAACAAGCTTCCCTATTCCAAATGCCTCTTGAATCAGCCGTTGCTGCTCCAGAATCAGCTGTTGCTGTTCAAGAGTCAGGCGATCCGACTCAAGAAGCAACTGATTTGACTCAAAAAGCAGACGATTCGACTCAGCCAACAACTGATACTTCTCTTCCAACTCCAAGTACCGGCTATGACAACGAATAATGACCATGGCCAGCAACAATGTAGTGGCCAGAAGAAGTGCCCTTAGCATTTTCAGCTGGCCCTCTACTGTGGTGTAATCCTTTACGGCCGATTCCTTTTTTTGCCTTTCCATTTGTCACCTCCCTCCTATACTGGCTTCCGCGGCTTCATACCAGTGGCACCTTCCAGTAAATAATCTGTAGTAGTTCTAAACATCTGGGACATTTTTATCAAAAAGGAGATAGGCATGTCAGTTTCTTCATTTATCCAGTTATAATATGTCTTCAATGAAACCCCTAATTTTTTGGCCATGTCCTCTTTTGAAAGTTGGTTCCTAACTCTTTCGGCCTCAATACTATTGAGCATTTTTCTCCTCCTTTCTGCTCAAAACGAGCTTTATGCATGTATAATAATCTCGTTTTGAGCTTTTGTCAATACCTTTTTGAAACAAATTGCTCATTTTGGGTTTTTTAATGTTGACATATTGAAAATCATTACATATAATCAAGTCATAGGAGGTATTCTTCATGACTTTCGGAAAACGACTTACACAATTAAGAGAAGAAAATGGATATAACACCAGAAAAAAGTTTGCGGAAAAGCTTTCTATTCCAGAGACAACTCTACGGAATTATGAGACAGATGCAAGAGAGCCTGGACATACTTTTTTAAAACAAATGTCTGATTTTTTCAACGTGTCAGCAGATTACTTATTGGGTCTTACAGAAGAAAAAGAAAAATTTTCTTCACATCAACTAAGGTTCTCTGAAATGGAGCATATCAAAAAATACCGCTCCCTTGATGATTCCGGCCGGGAGCATGTAGACACAATCCTCCAGTGGGAGTCTGACAGAGTGAATCAATTAAGCCAGGCCACCCCTGCTGCCATAGTCGAACTACATAAGTCCGCAAGCGCAAATGGCCGCCTCATAGAATACTTCCGCAGCGTATCTGCCGGAACCGGCCAGGTCATCTTCGATGATGTATACTCCGAGCGCATCACGATGCCAGACATACCGGAATACCGCCGTGTGGCCTATGCAGTAAAGGTGGATGGCCGGAGCATGGAGCCTCTGTACAATGATGGCGACATCCTCCTGATTGAGCCTACTTGTGAGATCAGTGTAGGCGAGATTGGCATCTTCAACGTCAACGGCCTGGCTTATGTGAAGCAGCTTGGACAGGACATGCTTATATCGCTGAATAAGGGATATCACGATGTACCTCTTACAGAAGATTCCGTATGCATGGGGAGAGTGGTCGATAAGCTGACTTAAAGCAAAAAGACATGAAAAAAGAACAAAGTATTCCGGGGAAAGCATATTGCAAACCATATCTGCATATGCTATAATGCCAGTAGGCAAAAGGATGATAGTGTCCATCAGGCACACAAAGAACGAGCCCCGGAAGTACTGCAATACTTCCGGGGCTCTTCTTTTACGGAGAAGTCAACCGTTCGGGCTTGGCTACCGTCTATTCTTCCCCGTCAAGCCACTTGCATATGTAGTAGGCAACTACACTTGCCAATACGGAGAGAAAAAAGGATGATAATATATCCATCAGCGCACCCCCTTTCCGTACCGGTATAGGGGCGGTAACAAAGGAATTGTACCACACTTGTTGCGATGTCGCAACAAGAAGAAATGAACCTGTGACAAATTGTCACAGGTTGTATACGTTTGCACCATGAAAATATAATATGCTTCCCCAGGGAGCCGAAAGGGCGATTACGTCAGCCGCCGAGAAAGGAGGCTGGTGCTATGGTTACATATAGTGATCTGTTTTCACTTGTAATTATGCTTTGCGCTGTTATAACTCTTGTTATTTATGCAACACGCAAAAAGTAGCGCCCTCGCTCTGGTAAAGTAAGGCGCTACTTTTTGGCAAATGAACTACCGGCGGCTAGGCTGCATCTAGCTTTCGGCTCTCTTGTTAAGCATATTATATACTGTAATGCAGATATTTGCAATAAAAACTTCGAAAAAACCGCCCGGTGTTACCAGCACCGGACGGCTCCATATATACCCCGGATGGATACATATTTTACAGCAAAAATATTATATCATCTCCTGGGACAGCTTGCAAGTGAACTTCCGAGATTTTCTCGTCAGTTCACAGGCTGTTATTTTTATAACCAAAAACAAGGAGGGACACCACATGAAACTACCAAATGGTTATGGGAGCATCATCAAGCTGAAAGGGGCTCGACGGGCCCCATGGGCCGTGCGAATCTCCTATCTGGAGGAGCAGCCGGACGGCACTGTGAAGCGCAAGCGCAAGTATCTGGCCTACTTCGCGGAGCAGAAAAGCGCCATCTCCTACCTGGCCGAGTACAACAATGGGTCTGCCGTCAGGGAGCACCAGCGCTTCGTGGACTCCCCTACTTTCTCGGAACTCTATGAAAAGTGGAAGAAGTACCGGCACGGCCTGAAGAGCAACCCCACCGCGTCCACCTGGAAGAACTACGGCATCGCGTTCGGCATGTTTGCCCCCCTGCACCACCGAAAAGTGGTCTCCCTACGCCCCCAGGATCTCCAGGACTGCCTTAATGCCCAGAGCAGCAAGTCCAAGACCACCATAGGCAGCATGAGAGCCCTCATCCGCGGCATGTGGGAGTATGCTGTCATGAACGAGTATACGGAGAACGACATCACCCAGCACCTGAGTTTTGAATTCACCGCCTCCGGCATTCCCATCCATACCAGGTTCTCAGATGCCGAGATCGCCGCCCTATGGGGAGCCTTGGGCACAGTCAACAACGTTGACATCGTGCTGATCTACATCTACACCGGATGTCGCCCGTCCGAGCTCCTGGACATCCTCTCCAGGGACGTCCACCTGGAGGAACGCTACATGGTCGGCGGGGAGAAGACGGAGGCTGGCAGGAACCGCATCATCCCGATCCATGAGGCGATCATCCCCTTGGTCAAATTCCGCCTGGATGACAACCGGAAATACCTCATCACCAACAAGTACGGAAACCACTACACCAGGGCCGTCTACCAGAACTCCAATTGGAACACGCTCATGCACCGCATGAACCTCAGCCACTCCCCACACGACTGCCGCTATACTTTCGCCGCCCTGGCAGACAATGCCGGCATGAACACCATATGTAAGAAGCTAATTATGGGGCATGCCCTCCCGAACGCATCGGGCACTGCTTTCAAGACCGGAGGCTCCAGCGATGTGACAATGGACGTCTATACGGAGAAAACCCTGGCTGACCTGATCCGGGAAGTCAATCGCCTCCCCGTTTCCTTTTAGTGTCGCCCACCTGTAACCTACCTGTAGGCAACATGTAACCCACGACGTCTCTCCTGCCCCATTTTTCTCCCCTTACGAGAATATTCCGACAATATGAAAAGCCCGGGAACACTGCGTTCCCGGGTCTTTCCGTCTGTCTTACACCACACCCTGCGCTGTCATGGCCTCCGCCACTTTCAGGAAGCCCGCTATGTTGGCTCCAGCCACATAGTTGCCCGCCAATCCATACTTCTTCGCCGCATCGTCCAGATTGTGGAAGATATTCACCATGATGCCTTTCAGCTTGGAGTCCACTTCCTCGAATGTCCAGCTAAGGCGCTCGCTGTTCTGGCTCATCTCCAGAGCGGAGGTAGCTACGCCGCCTGCATTGGCTGCCTTTCCGGGGCAGAACAGGACGCCGCTCTTTTGCAGATACTCAGTGGCCTCCAGGGTGGTGGGCATGTTAGCTCCCTCAGCCACCGCAAAGCAGCCGTTCGCCACCAGGTTCTTTGCATCCTCCAGGCCCAGTTCGTTTTGGGTGGCACAGGGAAGAGCCACATCGCACTTCACAGTCCACACATTGCTGCCCGGCGCGCACTCATGGTACTGGGCACTGGGCCTTGCAGCCGCGTACTCGGTGAGCCTTGCACGCTTCACTTCCTTTACTTCCTTTAAAAGAGCCACGTCAATACCCTCGGGATCATAGATCCATCCGGTGGAATCAGAGCAGGTCACCGGCTTCGCGCCCAGCTGCCAGGCTTTCTGAATGGCGTAGATGGCCACATTGCCCGCGCCGGACACCGCCACGGTCTTGCCCGCGATATTATTGCCATTGCACTTAAGCATCTCCTCCGTCAGGTACAGCAGACCGTAGCCGGTGGCCTCTGTCCTGGCCAAAGACCCGCCGTAGCTTAAGCCCTTGCCCGTTAGCACGCCCTCGTACAGGCCTGTCAGCCTCTTGTACTGGCCGTACATATATCCGATCTCCCTGGCGCCTGTACCGATGTCGCCCGCAGGCACATCTGTGTCAGCACCGATGTACTTATAAAGCTCTGTGATGAAACTCTGGCAGAATGCCATGACTTCCCTGTCGGACTTGCCCTTGGGATCGAAGTCGGAGCCGCCTTTGCCGCCGCCGATGGGCAGGCCGGTGAGGGAATTCTTGAAGATCTGCTCAAATCCAAGGAATTTGATAATACCAAGGTTCACGCTGGGATGCAGTCTAAGTCCTCCCTTATAGGGGCCGATGGCGGAATTGAACTGCACGCGGAAGCCATTGTTCACCTGAACCTGGCCCTTATCGTCCACCCAGGGCACACGGAACAGGAGCTGTCTTTCGGGAGTCACGATCCTCTCTAACAGTGCGTCCCTGCGGTATTTTTCCTCGTTTGCCTCGATCACTACGCGAAGAGACTCCAGAACCTCCTTGACCGCCTGATGGAACTCCGGCTGGGCGGGATTCTTGGCCACTACATAGTCAAAAACCTCATCAACATATGACATTGCAATATCCTCCTCTTTCTTTGCTATGAAAAAAGCATAGGACTTCTCCTATGCTTTCCTAACACTATTGTCCCAAACTTATTATAACCTGTAGTGAAAAATTGCACAACACTTTAATTCACTAAATCGGAAAAGTTTTGGGGATTTTCTTTCAACAATTTGCACAATTTGCCAGTTTCCATCCATCCGGCCTGCCTGCCTGCCCGTCCCGGCATGCCCCATCTGCCCTGAATTGTTCCGGCCAGTCCCGGCCATCCCTACAGATAGTCTTTCAGCCGCTTGATATTGCTCTCCTCGAAGTCGATCAGCTGCCTGGCCAGCGCCCTGGAGCCCTCCCCTGCGTTCTCGTTGTGCCTCAGCACCTTTTCCATTTCCAGGATGCCTGTATTGCTGCCTTTGATCATCATCTCCGCAATGTGGCCCGTGCTGGTGTTGAGCATGGTATTGTAGTGGATTCCGGTCTTGAGCATAGCATCCGTAAGGGCATTGCTCTGGTAACGCTCCGCCTTTCCCTCCATCAGCTGTCTGGATGCCTCATTGTAGAGCTCCGCATATTTTAAGGATTGTCTGGAAATCTGCAGTGCAAGGTCATCATCATACACCTTGCCGGAAATCGTGTCTATGGCTTTCATGGCCATGTCCGCGTTCCTCTGGATTTCCCTGTAAACCGCTGCCTCCTGTGATTTCATCCCAAATGTACTCCTCTCTTAAAGTCGCTGCGGGGAAACCTCCCGATCCCTGTGTCTCGCGCAGCAACAGAATCCCCGCCTCGCCAGTCTCCTATTGTCATGAAAAAAACCTCTTACAGAGGATCTTATATCCTCCATAAAAGGCTTTCCAAATTTACCGTATTTTATACTGACGATCACAAAATATACTATGGACTGCGCTTCTTCCGTTGGCGCCCGCCTCATGAGCGGCAGATATCATTAACTGGCGGCAAACTTTATCGCTTGTGAGTATCATTGCGTGACAAAATCCGCTTTCACATAAGCCACCTTGCCATCATACTTTATCTTGCACCAGCCATTCTCATTGCCCAGCAGTTCGGCCGTATCTCCTCCTACCAGGATGCCCACCTGTTCGGCAGTCTCGCTGGCAGCGGCGCGCACATTGACATTGGTATTGGCAGTCACCGTGCCGATGACCTCCTGCCCCTCCGCGCTCTCCTCCAGCTGCAGATATTCGGACTTAATGTAACCGTCCCCGCCATCGTAGACGATCTTCGTCCACCCGTTGGCCCGCACCTCCTGAACCTGGACTCTGGTGCCGCCCACTACCTGTCCCAGCCTGTCGGCCAGTTCGCTGTCCGAGTTTCTGACATTGACGGTGGTGGTGGCCACGGCGCTGGTAGGCCCGGTCTGGGCAGGTGCGTCAGTGCCGGGATCCTCTACAGCCGGATCCGTGCCCTCAACCGGCGCTTCTCCCTCAACCGGAGCGGCGCCTTCCCCCTCCGCGGGCTCCCCACCCGTATTCTGCTCTGCCAGCCTTACGCCCACGGCAGCATTGACCTGCTTGCTCAGCTCGCCCTGATATGCCAGCAGCTGGGGATTGCCCTCCATCAACTCATTGTATTCTACAGTCACGCGGTTATAGAATTCCACCACATCGTCCTGCTCCGAGACATCGACCACATACTGCTTCTCGTCTTCGGTGAAGTTCTTCTCATTCTTGATGTAGAGATTCCCCTGCCCGTTATCGCAGACATAGAATGTATAAAAGCCCGGAACCTCCTCCTCATGGTTTATGAAACACAGCTTGTAGTACGCATAGACCACCTTGCTTCCCGCATCAAGCCCCTCCTTGGTATAAATCTCAAGAACCGTAGTGTGATCCACATATTTGGCTGTCTCCTCGCAGCGCAGCTGCTCGCTCTGTGTCAGTTCGTCATAGAGAGCTGCCATGGCGGCGCTGTCCCCGGAGGCCATGGTGTCATAATAAGCAGTGACCAGCGCCTGTATGCCCTCGTCTTCATTCGGTATCAGCGGAACCCCCTTTGGCACATCCGGCTCCTCGGGCTGTTGCTCGCTGCTCTCCTGCACCAGAACCATGGGTGATACGGATTCCTCCGAAGAGGGCTCAGACTCCTGCTCTGTTTTGTTTCGATTGGCATTCAGGGCAAAGGAAACCGTCACTGCCGCCACTATGACCACAATCACCGGGAAGATAAATTTAGAATTATTTACAAAAAAATCACGGATTTTCGATTTGTTATCATTCGACATATCATCACACCTTTCTCAGAGACAAAAAGTCCGGCCGGCTGCACCCGCCGCACAGCTGTACCGTACTTTTTCTTTCCATTGTCCTGGTATCCCATAAAAAAATAGCCAAAGCGATGTAAATGCATCCGACAGGAATCGAACCTGCATTAAAGGCGTCGGAGGCCTTCGTTCTATCCATTAGACTACGGATGCAAATATTACGAAATTGTTACATCGCTTTGACTATAATATCACAAAAATTTTGATATGTCTACTATAAAGTCAAGGAAATTCTTAGAAAATTATTTTGACCCTTTTATCGGTAGAATCGTAGTAATAAAGACTGTCAGAAAGAACCTCTTCAGGAGCGACTTGCGTCCTGTTCACCTCTAAAACCATTTTCTTGAGTTCCGGCGCGGCACCGGCCCCTGTATCCTCCAGCAGGATAACCTCATGGACGGAGCTGGGCAGGATATAAAAATTCCTCTTGCACTCCCCCGCAAGCTTGTCCAGCAAGCCCGGATACAGCATGCACACGGCTCCCTGAGTCCTCCTGGCATTGCTCAGAACCTGCATGGGCACCTGCTGCAAAAGCTCCTCCTCCAACGCCTCCTCCGGCTCCCCGTCCTCCCCGGCAATCTCACCTAAGACCTCACCGATGGAACTGCACACCCAGGGAAACAGCCGCTGGGTATTACGCTTTGCCAGGCCGAAGAGTTCTGCCGTACAGGTATCCCACAGTTCCATATGGGAATTGTGAACCAAAATCGTCCCGTCTCCCAAGCTCTCCCCGTGGTAGGCATAGTAGAAGCAGATGGCCAAATCCAGAAATTCAATATATGGTATGTCTTCCAACAGTTCTTCATTCCCTTTCCTGCCGATAAGGCGGTAACAAATTCTGTCCCGCACTTTCTCAAAGGATCGGAAAAACTTCATGTCAACGGCTTCTTTGAGCACTTCCTCCCTGCAGATGTCCAAGAGTCCCTGGAGAATCGACTTGAAAGTGGCTCCCGCCTCGTAGGCCTCCAGAAAAGTATCCAGATAGATAGTAGGTGCCACATTCTGATCCTCTCCCAGAACCAGAAGTCCGTGGAGGATGACGCCGTTGTTCTTTCGTACCTCCTTGCATTCCACCCGGTATGCTGCACCGAGTTCCTTTTTGACTGCCTTGCAGATCTTTCCTGCAAATTCGTTTATATTCATACTCTCCCTCTTTCTGCGCTGTCTTTAAAATTTCCTAACATGCAGGGGCAACGCCTCCGCCCTGGCAGACACTAGAAAGAGTAGCATAAATCATATAATGTTGAACGAAATCCCCCAGTTCCTCCTAGACCCTGGACAGATATTCGCCGGTCCTGGTATCGATCTTGATCTTGTCTCCCTGGCTCACAAACAGGGGAACGGCAACCTGGGCTCCTGTCTCCACGATGGCAGGCTTGGATGCCCCTGTGGCGGTATCTCCCTTGAATCCAGGCTCGGTTTCCGTGATCTCCAGTTCTACGAACAGAGGAGGCTCCACAGAATACACGCTGCCATTGTGGGAGCAGATCTTACACATCTCATTCTCTTTCACGAACTTCAGCGCATCGCCTACGGTATCCTTGCTCAGAGCCGTCTGCTCATAGCTTTCCGTATCCATGAAATAATAGAGATCTCCGTCCGCATACAGATATTGAAGATCCTTTCTGTCAATGCGCGCCTGAGGGAATTTCTCGGTAGGGCGGAAAGATTTCTCGATCACACCGCTGCTCTTGATATTCTTCAGCTTCGTCCTCACGAACGCCGCTCCCTTTCCGGGCTTCACATGCTGGAATTCAATAATCTGATATACATTGTTATCATACTCAATGGTAATACCGTTCCGGAAATCACCTGCTGAAATCATTTCATATTCCTCCTAATTTTGCTCACAAATATAATCCGTATCTAGTTTAATATAAACAAGTACAAATTTCAACTGTTTTTGAAAAAAACTTGTAAAAAAATAGAAGAAATTTAGTTCAGGATGTGGTCAATGGCTTTGAGATACCCCGAAAGGCCCTGCCCGTAAATCTGTCTGTCGCAGACAGGCGCTGTTACGGACACCTTTCTGAACTCCTCACGCTTCGTGATGTCCGAGATATGGATCTCCACTTTGGGCACCGTGATGCTGGCTAAGGCATCCCGGATGGCGTAGCTGTAATGGGTGTAGGCCCCCGGGTTGATGACGATTCCCTGGGTGCCGTCAAAATAGGCCTCCTGGATGCGGTCGATGATGGCCCCCTCGTGGTTGCTCTGGAACACCTCAATGTCGCTTTCTGTCTCTTTCGCCTTTTTCTGGATGAGATCCAGCAGATATTGATAGTCCTGGGCGCCGTATATGCTTTTCTCCCGGATTCCCAGGAAATTGATATTAGGGCCATTAATCACCAAAATCTTCATGCTGTTCATCTCCTTTTCAATGCTCTTTAATATATCTTCCATGTCCATGTCATCCACGTCAAGGATAACATCGGCGCAGGTCTCATAGGCTTCCTTTCGGCTCTCCATCAGCTCCCGGATTCGCTTTAAGGGTTCTTCGCACTGTAAGAGCGGTCTGCTGGTATCCCCTTTCAGCCGCTGGTATACAGTCTCGGGCCGCACCCGTAGCAGAACCACTTTTCCCAGCTGACGGAGGAGTTCCCTGTTCTGAAGCTGCACGGGCGTGCCCCCTCCCACGGAGTAGATGGCCCTGCGGCCTTTTTCCACCAGTTCCATAAGCAGCTTTGTCTCTTGGTTACGGAAATATTCCTCTCCCTCTTTTTTAAATATCTCGCTGATGCTGCGCCCCTGTCTGCGCACTATCAGCTTGTCCGTGTCCTCCACCGGCATGCGCAGCCTGTAGGACATCCTAAGTCCCACGGAGGTCTTCCCGCTGCCCATGAAGCCGATCAGCACCAGATTCTTCTTATTCATATGTATGCTCGTCTCCTCCTGTCCCTGAACCATCGGAGCCGGACAGGCTCTGTGCCTTTGCCCTGGTGACACGGCGGCCTCGCTGTTCTCGCCCGGTGGCGCGTCCCCAGTCCGGCTGCATGCGCCAGAATCCCGGACTTTGGATCATTCTCCTGCCCTGCCAGGCAGTCCCTATCAGATACCTCACTGCGAAATATGCATAGCTTCTTTCATAGCCTCGTATGCCTTTTCTGCCAGAGTACGGTTCACCTGAGCTCCCGTCCAGAGTTCATAGGCTATGATGCCCTGGTACAGCAGCATCTTAAGTCCCCCAAAAGCCCTGCCGCCGTTTTCCTCCGCCAGCTCCATAAACCTGGTCCTGGCCGGATTAAAGACAAGATCATAGCCTGTATGTATCTTTTTATAAAATGCGGCGTCCTCGATGACAGCCGCCTCCGTCTTCGGAAACATCCCTACATTGGTAGCCTGGATGGCAAGATACCTCTCCTCCGGAAGAGAGCCGTACTCCTCCAGCCTCAGCGCCTGGGCCAGTCTGCAGCCTGCCAGGGCATTCACCTCATCCGCTATGCCCTCCGCTTTCACTAGGGTACGGTTTAAAATCACGATCTGCGCCGCCCCTTTCTGTGCCGCCAGAATGGCCACGGCCCTGGCCACGCCTCCTGCGCCCAGGATCAGCACCCTTTCTTCTTCTATCCTCACGCCGTCCTCGCACATGGCGCGGTAGAGCCCGGGCATATCCGTATTATAGCCTTTGAATCCGCCTGGCCTCCGCACCAAAGTGTTCACCGCGCCAATGGTTTCCGCCAGAGGATCTATCTCCTTTAGATAAGGAATCACGTCCCTTTTATAAGGAACCGTCACGTTCACTCCAAGCAGATTCAGGGCGTAGGCTCCCTGTACTGCGTCCCCTGCCCCGCCTGCCGGCACGCGGAAAGGGACGTATACCAGGTTTTCCTTTAGGTTCTGAGCCAGAGTGTTATGGATAGCCGGGGACATTGTATGCTCCACCGGATTTCCCATCACCCCACAGACGCGGGTGTAGCCATCTATTTTCATGCTTATACCTCTCTGCACGCTTTGGCGCGCATACCAATCAGAATTTTTTGATGACAGACCGCCAGTCAGTGCCGGTTTCAGCCGGAGCCGTCATTCTTCAAGGCTCCGGGCATCGGTTCGCGATGGGGCTTTCGATGGTAGAAAAAAAGAACGATCCGCTCCAGCCGGCGCTTCAGCACAATCTGAATCTCTTCCTTAGGATAGATGGGCTTCACCAGGTAAGTGACGATTCCTGCCTTTTTCGCTCCCCACACGTCCGTGAACAGCTGGTCTCCCACGAAGAGGGTGCTCTCCGGCGAGGTACCCATCAGCTCCATGGCTTTCTTATATCCCGCCTGCCCGGGCTTTCCGGCCCTATAGATATACTTTGACCCCACCCTGTCCGCAAAGGGCTGTACCCTGGACTCCTTGTTGTTAGACAAAAGCACGGTCCTGAAGCCCAGCATTTGCAGCCCTGCGAAAAGGCCCACGGCACCCCCGTCCGCAGGCGCGCCGTGGGGCACCAGGGTATTGTCGATGTCGAAGATGATGCCCTTGTATCCCCTCTCGTACAGCTCTTTATAGTTGATTTCATAAGCGCTCGGCGCCTCATTGTCCGGATAAAACCTCTCTAACATACGAATCCCCCGCAAGTCAAGTATCCAGCCTCATTTGGCTTTCCCATCAAATATATCATGCTTTGCGTCCGCATTTCAAGTGTTTTTCAAAAAAGGCACTTTCACGATAATCAGATTCTACACAAAAAGGCAGGTTCCCGGCAGATTATTTCTCAGATACACACAGATACTCTCCCATCCACTGCAGAATCTCATTTTCAAAAGGAAATATATCCCCCTGCGGAGCGGGCAGCTCCCCATAGATTTCTCTGGTCTGAGTGGCGGCGTATCCCGTGTCCCTGCAGATTTCTTCCCATTCCCTGATATCGAAAAGCTTCTCGTGCAGGGAGTAGCTTTCATTCAGGGAATAGTACAGCTGTTCCCATTTTTTCGTATTCTCCGAGGCATGGTCTCCCAGGATGCTGATGTTGTAGACCGCATGGCCTCCGGGCTTAAGCACCCGGTATGCCTCCCGGAAACCGTCCATCATCTTGGACTGCATGCTCTCAAAGCCGCCGTTGGACACCACCATGTCGATACAGCCGTCCCGGATAGGCAGGCGGGCGCAGTCGCAGGCCAGACAGACAATGTCCACATAAGGGTTTGCCATCTCCTCGGTGAAGTACCGGTTGTTATATTTCAGGATGCGGTGGGAGACATCCGTCATGATGACCAGACAGGGCCAGTTGATGCGCTGCAGGTCGTATTTGAGCCCGTTACAGGTGCCGCAGGCAATGTCCAGGATGATCCGGGGGCGGAGTTTTTTCATAGTCTGCCAGCGTACCTCGCTGCAGGGAACCGCTCCCATCTGATAGCGTGGGTTCCCCGGGTGGCGCTGTTCTCTGAGATAGTCCTGATAGTTCTTCATGTACAGGGACCAGAGTTCGCCCGGAATCTCCCGGGAGCCGAAATAGATGACGCCGTCCGTCACATCGTAGCAGTGGTTGTTTTTGCATTTGAAATATATCGTATTATCGTCTCTGTTTTCGCTGGACAGGCGTTCTCCGCAATCCGGGCAGCGCATCAGCTCTTGAATCCGCCGCAGCCCCGGCTCCATGTTTCCCATCATTTCTCCCAGGGTTTTGGCGAAATAGGGGGCTGTCTCCCGCAAGGTGTTCTCTCCCAACAGACTGGCGGGAATGGAGACTTTTTTCTCCTCCTGGAATGTTCCTCCCTCCAGCCTGGTGATGCCGGCCCGGACCCACATCTCCAGGTTCCCTCTGGACAGCTCCCTGGCTATGCCGCCCAGCTCTGCGTCGGAGCAGTAAGTGGACAGGCTCTGCAGGAGTCTGCGCCTTTCGGCATCGGGTAAGAGGACCTCTATGCTGGCGGGTAGCTCTTTCTGGACACTTTTCTGGGCAAAGAGCAGGTCGCCCTCCACAATGCTGTCTATGGTCATGTGGAAAAGCCAGGCCAGCTCCCGGAACATGTCGATGTCCGGCAGATTCTTTCCGCCCTCCCATTTGCTGACGGCTTGGGCGCTGACGCCCAGCTTGTCCGCCAGCGCCTGCTGGGACAGGCCTGCTTTCTTGCGCAGGACTGCTATTCTGATGCCTATCTGTTCGCGGTCTATCATTTTGGTTCCTCCTTTTTTTGGCCGTTTCATGCCTTGATTAGGGACATTATATCCGGAAAAAGAGGAGGCTGCAAGAACGCAGAGGTTGATATTTCCGGGGATGGACTCAACCGGGAAGTTCAAATCCATCACTTTTCTATGCTGCTATGACGGTTTTCTGTGCTGCTTTCAGTGATACTTTCTATCACTTCTGTATTGGTAAATGCTTTAGGCCTTCACCGGTTGCTGTCTGGAGATGCTTTGTCACTATCAGAGAATCAAAGACCCCGCTGCAAGCAACGGGGTATCAATCTTGCAGCGCTGCAGAACAGAAAGTGTCCTTCGGACACTTTGGTATTTGACCCTCGCGGCATTCGTCAAATGTGCATGCAAGCATGCCCACTTGACTCATTGCTCGCGGGAATAAAGATAAAGGCAGAATATCATGAAAAGGGAGCAGGTTTGGCCCCTGCTCCCCTTTTTGTGAACAGACTGTGCTGCTGTCCGTTCTTCCTCAGTTTTCTTTTCTGTCCTCCGCAGACTCCCCGTCGGACTTCTCCATATTGTCCTCCAGCTTCTTCAGGGCATGGGACGCAAAATCCCTGCCGCCCACGCCGAAAGCGATGGCAAAGGCGATGGCAACAGCCGCCACCAGCAGTCTGAAAGCAGTGTTCACGATGTCCGCTGCGATACCAAGCTGGCTCAGAACCATGAATGCGCCCACTACCAGGATGGCGCACTTTGCAACCACCGCATAGTTTTTGAAGCCGTTCTTGCGAAGAGTCTTTTCAGCCACAGCTCCTGCGATGAAGCACAGCACCAGAATCAATACGGCGCTCAGGACAGCAGGCATGTAGCCGATGACCGCTGCACCGATATTGGTCAGCACCTCCAGCTTCAGGACGTTCACGCCCTCCACTGCGAAGAAGATCACCACAACCGCATAAACCACGCCGCCCACGAACTTGCTCAGGCAGAAAGAGCGCTTATCGTTGTTCTCAAGGAGCTTCGTAAGCTTGGCATCCAGCCCCGCGGACGCAATCAGGCGGGTCACGATCTGTCCCACGAATTTGCCGATCATGCAGCCGATGACGATGATGACCAGACCGATGAAAATGTTGGGGATGAAAGCAAAGATCAGGTTCAGCATATGTACCGCCGGATCAGAGATCACGCTGATCTTCAGCACGTCAAGGGCCATCACAATCATGGGGATGAGAATCAGCACGTACACGATGTAGGCCAGCGTGTTGGAAAGCCTGTCGGTGTTGGCCACCTCGATGCCGGCTTTCTCCTGCAGCTTGTTCACATTGAGCTTATCGAACAGATGCGCCAGCAGCTGACGAACCAGCTTTGCGATGAAGCATCCTACGATCAGCACGATGGCCGCTGCCACGATGTTGGGCACGTATCCCCACACGTTGTTCAGCAGGTTAGTGATGGGAGTAGAAACCTCCCTCATTCCCAGCGCCGAAAAAATTCCCGGCACGAAGAGCAGGAAAACGAGCAAGTAGACAAGCTTTCCGATGAACTGCTTCGTGCTTCCAGCCTTGCTGGCATCGCCCTCCGAAGAGTCAAGCTTTCCCAGAAACTGGTCTATCTTTCCTTTTTCGAGCAGCTTCAGAACCAGAGACTTCACGATGCTTGCCACCACGAAAGCGATCACAAGAATCAGGACGGCGCTGATCACCGACCAGATTCCAGAGCCTATGGCGGACAAGATTGAAGAAATGAATTGTGGCATGGCATTTCCCTCCATATCTGTTTATTTTAAATATCTTTACATTTCCAAATTATACCACATAAAAGTAATTATCACAATATCATTTCCTGTTATATTGTCGAAAGATCGAAATATGAAGCCAGAAAATATGATTGTGCATAAGGGCTGCCCCATGATGACAGGCATACGTCAAAAAACTCTGAAAAGCAATATGCCCATCTGTCCATGTGGCAGCCTCGAACCTACATTTTTCTATCTGACATTCTTCTTTATATTTATCGTTTCTCAGCGCGCGGACACATACTTATGCAGCGTCCTGCGCACCGCGCCGGGGCCTGCGAACAGCTCCGCGGCCATTGCCTCGATTCTCTCGCCAAGTCCGGCTGCGTACAGATCCACGCCGAACACATCCGTGCGGCCAAACAGCTCTTTCAGGCAGGAGAAGTCCTGCTCTCCCTCTCTCACCTCCAGAGGCGCCACGATGGCGCGAAGCTCCTCCAGCAGCGGATCCGGCGACGGCTCGAAAGCCTTGCCCGCATCGTCGATGCCCCGCAGATACCGGGCATATCCCGCCAGTACCAGCGGCAGCAGCACCAGATCGTCCATGTTCAGGCCTCTCGCCTGATAGGCCTTGATGGTCTCGCCGAAGCGGATGGGAATCTTCTGGCTGGTGTCCGTGGCGATGCGCTGGGGCGCATCCGGCATGAAAGGATTGGGCAGGCGGCGGTTCAGCACGGCATCGATGAAGTCTGCGGGCTTTAGGACGCCCGGATCCGTCACCACCGGCATGGCCTCGATATGGCCCAGCTTGGTGATCAGGCCTCTGATATCCTCGTCCGCCATCTCTGCGGAAATCAGATCATAGTCCAAAAGGCATCCGTAGATGGACATGGCGGTATGCAGAGGATTCAGGCAGGTGCAGACTTTCATCCGCTCCACCTTGTCCACGGTCTCCCTGTCCACATACATGACACCGCCCAGCTCCAGGGGCGGACGGCCATTGGTATAATTGTCCTCGATGACCAGGTACTCCGTCTCCTCCGCATTGACGAAAGGCGCGGTGTAGGTGCGCTTGTCGGTGAGGATGGTGTAATTGTCCTCGAAGCCGTCCTCCGCCAGCATCTTCTGCACCTTTTCGTCCGGGCGGGGCGTGATCTTGTCGATCATGCTCCAGGGGTAGGTCACCTTTTCCGGATCCTGCACATACGCCAGGAATTCCCCGGGAACCAGTCCCTCCTGCGCCCACTTTGTGGCATAGGCGATGACAGCGGCCTTTACCTTGTCCCCATTGTGGGAGCAGTTGTCCATGCTCTGCACCGTAAGGGGCAGCTTTCCGGCCAGGAAGCGCTCGTAGAGAAGCAATGTCACCTTGCCCATGATCAGCGCAGGCCTCAGGCCACGCTCCAAATCCGCCGGAGCCACTCCGTACCCTTTCTCCGTGATGGTAAAGGAAATCATCTGCAGGCTGGGATTTGCGAAAATCTCCGCCAGGCGGGCCCAATCGCTCTCGAACTGCGCGTCCGCTTTCAGACTCTCCGTCACGGAAGCGATGACCTTTTTCTGGATATTACCATCGGACTGCAGGCACACCAGCAGGCTTAAATTGTCATAGGGCGCGCAGGCCTTGTCGATGATCTCGAAGTCGAAGCCCTCGGCCACAATGACACCTCTGTCATATTTTCCCGAGTCCAGGGCCTGCTGCAGGATTGCCGCCGGGAACGCGCGGAACAGGTTCCCTGCCCCGAAATGCACCCAGGCAGGCTCCGCATGGGTCTTGGCCCGCACGGCCTCGATGTCGAACCGGGGCAGCTGATATCCTTTTTCCGCCCACTCAGGGCCGATTCCATTCTTTATGTCAATCAGTTTCATAAATGATAAGCTCCTTTACTTTTCTTCCATGTCCAGCTTGTCTAACATATCCCAGATGCCCCACATATACATGATGCCCAAAGCGCGATCATACAATCCGTAGCCGGGGCGCACATTGCCGGGCCCCTCATTCCACAGATGCCGTCCATGGTCAGGACGGATATAGCCCTGGAAACCGCAGTCATGATAGGCCTTGATGATGTCCAGGATACCCGTGTCCCCATCGCAGTCCCTGTGGCTGGCCTCGGAGAAATCTCCGTTCTCGAAATGCTTCACGTTGCGGATGTGGGCGAAAGCGATTCTGTCGCAGTGCTTGCGCACGATACTGGCCACATTGTTCTCCGGATTGGCGTTCAGGCTGCCGGAACACAGGGTCAGGCAGTTGTACGGATCGTCCACCATCTCCAGGAAATGGTCCACGGAAGCCGCATCCACCAGCAGGCGGGGCAGACCGAAGATATCCCATGGGGGATCGTCCATGTGGATGGCCATCTTGATGTCGCACTCATGGCACACCGGCATCAGCTGCTCCAGGAAGTATTTCAGGTTCTCCCACAGCTTCTCCTTGGTCACAGGCTTGTATGCCTCGAACAGCTCGTCCAGTTTCGCCATGCGCTCCGGCTCCCAGCCCGGGAACGTGAGGCCGTGGAGATTATTCAGGATATAGTCCGCCATCTCCTTGGGGTCGTCGTGAATCTTGCCCGCTTCGTAGTACAGGGCCGTGGAGCCGTCCCCCACGGGATGAAACAGATCCGTCCTGGTCCAGTCGAATACCGGCATGAAGTTGTAGCAGATGACCTTGACCCCGAACCTGGACAGATTACGTATCGTCTGGATATAATTTGCGATATACCCGTCCCGGCTTGGCAGGCCGATTTTGATATCGTCATGGACGTTCACGGACTCCACCACGTCCATGTTGAAACCGTAAGGCTCCAGCTGTTTCTGCACCTCCGCGATTTCTTCCACTTCCCAGACTTCCCCCGGCATCTTGCTGTGCAGCGCCCAGACAATGCTGGTCACACCGGGAATCTGCTTGATGTCCGAAAGCTTAATGTCGTCATTGCCCTCGCCGTACCAGCGAAAGCCCATTTGCATTCCCATATAAAGCTATCCCTCCTGTTTTCTATATTTTTCAGTCTTCCATCTTTGGGCCAAAGCGCACTGTAAGCGCTTACAATTCTTATTTTAAACCCATTTTCATGATTTTGCAACCATTCTGTGTCTCAATTTTCACGGTTTCGCTTGGGCATTCTTCCCTGTGAAAACGGATTGTAATGCGGCGCCTTTATAGCCTGGTGTCCCACACTCCGCAGAATGAGTCCACCGGATCCTGGCCTGAGAAAGCATCCGGGCCTGCCGTCAGCTTCTCCACCAGTGCATCAAAGGTACTGTCCAGCACGTCGTAGGTATTGATATAAGTCCGGGCCTGCGGAATATCCGCCAGCACGAAAGGCTGCTTGGTTCCTATGACGATGACCGGAAGCTCGTGTACATACCAGGGAATCTCCCCGCCGCCCTTTGTCATGCCGAAAGCGGGCCTAGCCACAGGCTGGAAGCCTCCCGGAATGTCCACCAAGGTGATAATCAGATCCTGCTTGGCCACGAAATCCTTTATGGCATCCTTTCCCGCAAAGTAGAGATTGATGTCCGGCTTGCCGCCCTCCTCCATCTGCTTCATAATCTTCTGGATGGGACTCTCATAGATAAATACCTCAAAGCCTTTGGCCTCCAGTCTGTCTTTCAGCTTCTGGGCAGGGGAGACCTTGTTTTTGCCCATGAGGGCTCCCAGGCCGGGGGCCTCTAAGCCTTTCACGTAGACAATCATAATGCGCTTATACTTCTCCGGTGTCAAGGGCAGTACGTCCTTATCTTTATATTTCACTAAAGTGACAGACTTGTCAGAAATCTCTTTTTGCATGGCCTTGTGCACGTCACAGCCCACAATCTCATGCACCTGAGCTTTCGGTGGAACCAGGTCCGTCTTTGCCTTTTTGTGCAGTCCCATATGGGCTTTCAAAGCCAATATGCGGTGCAGCGCATCATTTAAACGCTCTTCGGTGATCCTGCCGTCCAGGTAGCCCTGCTTCATGGCCTCAAAGTCCTCGTCCATATCATTGAAGAACAGGAACATGTCCACACCGGCGGCAATGGCCGCAGGCATCAGGTCGCAGCGCTTCATGCGGCAGGTTAAGCCTACCATGTGGGAGGCGTCCGTAAGCACCATGCCATTGAAGCCCATCTTCCCCCGCAGCAGATCGGTAATCAACTCCGGTGAAAGAGTGGCGGGCATGATATCGTCATCCGCAATTTCCGGGTTGAAATGCCTGGTGTAAGCAGGCTGCATGATATGGCCTGCCATGATGGCCTCCAGGCCGTTGTCGATGAGGTTCTGGTATACCTTGCCGAAAGTGGCGTCCCACTCCTCACAACTGAAATCGTTCACGCTGTTGGCCACATGCTGATCCCTGAAGTCCAGACCATCGCCAGGGAAATGCTTGGCCGCGCAGCAAAAGCCAGGGTTGGCATGAGCACCGTCCATGTAAGCCTTTGTCATCTCTGTCACCCTGTCCACATCATTTCCGTAGGTGCGGATGCCGATGACCGGGTTCTCCCAGTTGTATAGGATATCGCTGACCGGGGCAAAGGACAGGTTGCAGCCAACAGCAGAAGCTTCCTTATTGGACATATAGCCCAGATTGTAGGCGTACTGCACGTTGCGGGTAGCTCCGATTTTGGTCTGGCTGCCAATGGTAGTGCCGTCCACACAGGCGCCGTCTCCGCCGTTCTCCGTGTTGCAGGCGATGATCAGGGGAATCTTGCTGTTCTCCTGGAGTATGCGGTTCTGCTCATGAACCTCATCCGCCGTGGCAGGGTTGTAGCGGATGCCGCCTATGTGGTACTTGTTCACGGTCATTTTCAGGTATTCTTCGTCCCTGCTGGAGCCCATGTTGAAGAAGAGCTGTCCTATCTTCTCGTCCAGCGTCATATCTTTGATTGTGTCTTCTACCCATTTACAATCCTCATCGGACAGGTAAAAGGGGTTCTCTTTCATATTGACCATACTGCAGTTCTCTCCTTTCTTTCATGTACATCCGTATCTGCATCCGCAAGGCTTTCTCCCGGTATGGGGTGAAGCGAACAAAGCAGCCGGATTTCCTGTCATGTCTGTAAAATTGTGGCGGAACCTTTTGTCCCTTTGAAACTTTCTCCCTGGTACAAATAGTCCCGCCTAGCTGTAGTCTTGCACACTGGAATCCAAAGAGACGGATTCTGGCATTGTCTAGTACAATAGAATCCACTTCGTGGATACTCCAATGGCCTGTACAATAGAATCCGCTTTGCGGATACTCCAATGGCCTGTACAATAGAATCCGCTTTGCGGATTCTATTGTCATGTATTATACACATATATTCCCTTCTTTATCCGCTTCCTTAGGGATGGCCGCCAGCAGGTCGATGATGGTCATGGCCAGGGGGAATCCTGTCCAGAACAGCGCCAGGTACAGGACTGCCACGACCCATTGTTTGGCGTAGAAGCGGTGGCCGCCCATCCATCCGGTGAAAAGCGCCAGCAGCAGATATTTCTTCCGGTTCACGGTCTGGAGTTCTTTGGCATCTCTCTTGTCGAAAAAGTTGGAGATGGCCCTGGAAATCTTCCCCTCCTTGGGCCGGATACCATATTCCTCCCTCACGGCGTCCAGTTCGGCCTTTGCCGCAAGGTATTCCTCCATAGTCACTTCATTTTTTGTCCCACCGGAATTCTTTTTCTTCATGCTGGCGCTCCCCTGTTTCCTTTTCCGTATGCAAATCCTGTTATGGTGCCCGTCAGCCGCGGCTATTGCAAAACCGCCGCGCATTTGTCTGACAACCGAGCGCATGGCGTCGGCCGGGCTTTGTCTGTATGTAACTTTATGCCGACTCTTTCATGGCCTTTGCCTTGATAGCCGCCACCTCGGCCTGGATGGACTCCATTTTCTCCTTGGTCAGCGGATAGAACTTCAGAGCCACCACATTACACAGGCAGCCCAGGATGATCATGCCGTATGCCAGGAATACGGAGACATAGAGCAGGGACGTGGTGTAAGGCGTGCTGGCGTTAGGAAGCTGCTCCTTGAAACCGATGGCCGCGAACATCAGGCCGGCCACCATGGGTGCCAAGGACGAAATGATCTTATCCACGAAACTGAACAGGGTTCCCATCATGCCCGGCACATATTTTCCGGTACGGTACACCTCATAGTCCGCGCAGTCCGCTGTCATGGGAATAACAATATTTCCGGCAACGCCCTGGAAGCCTCCCTGGGCTATGCTGAGAATAATGTAAAGAATAGCGAAATATCCCCACTTCAGACCGCCGTCCGCTCCATTCATGCTTGTAGGATCGCCGAAAATCCAGAGAATACCCAGCAGTGCGCATACGATAATCTCTCCCCAGGATCCGATCAGCATGGCTTTTCTCTGCCCCAAAGTAGTAGCCAGCGTCGCCACGCCGAAGATTAGAAGAATTGTGCTGGGTATGGTCACAAATCCTGTCAGCGTTCCGTTTAGTGCAAAGTTTCCGGCCACTACACCGAATAATACAATAGTAACTGCGCTGGTCTTTGCGGAAGCGGCCAGCTTGTCGGTAGATGCAGATACTACCAGCATCTGGATAGCGCGATTGCCCTTGAGCGTCTCCCAGTAGTCTTTCAGGCCTACCTTAACCGGCTTGCCGGTTCCGAAGAATTCGCTCTTGTCCTTGGGCGCTATGGAGAACACGGCGATAGCAGTGAAAATGGCGCTGAGGATCGCCACGATCAGCCACATGTCATGATAGAAGCCGGTGGTAAGGATACCGTCCAGATCCGGTGTGGTATGCTTTGCCAGCAGCTTTGCCGCTAATATCGCAAACCCAGTCCACAGGAAAGTATTGTAGATACCATCAAATACGGCAAACAAAGGCCGCTGCTTGGGGTCGTTAGTCAGACAACTCTGAGCCGACTTTGTTACCACGCACTGGAATGTATAGCCTACATAATAAACTGCCGCTATCACAATAAAGAATCCGAAACGGAGGGCATTGTTCTCCGGCAGCAGGTGCGTCACATGGTACATGATAAAGCTCATCACAAGCAGAATCACATTGCCGATCACCATGAAAGGCCGGTTCTTTCCGAACTTACCGTTGGTCTTGTCAACCACGAATCCGATGAACGGATCCGTCACGCCGTCCCAGATACGCATCATCATTGCGAAACTGGAGGCCGTCACTGTTGCCACCCCGGCAAAGCCGCCCAGATAATATGCCACATAGTTCATCAAAAACAGGTACATGTTCGTAGCGGTATTGTTCAGCGCAAAGCCGCCGATGCGCCACAGCGGGACGCGGTGGATACCGTTTTCGCCATAATACTTGGAAGAATTGCTACTCATATTTTTCTCCTATTCTGGGTTTGTCCCTGCGCTTTGACGCCACGCGGCAGAGCCGTACTGCCGCACTCGCCGCCGGCATCTCTGTACAGGGACTGTCTTCGCTTCCTTTTTTTACTGCTTTTTGTCGGTTTATTTCCTGTCAATCTCGATCAGCTTGGCATTGATGCTCTCCAGGAATCCCTTGGGCATTGCAGAACTCATCATGCCGCACATCTTCTCCGGCGTCATGCCTTTCATCATGTCCCACATACCCACGCCGGGCGCCACATCGAAGTTCGTGGCCAGTTTCACGGCATTGTGTACAATCTCAAATGCCTCGGGACATTTCGAAAGCTCTTCCATGGTGTCTTTGACGCTGTACTTGCCCTCCGGGAACTCCATGGGAGCCTCCAGATCCAGGTCACCTGCCAGTTTGAACCAGTTGGCCACGCCCTCTGCCCTCTCGTTCACCTCGGGCAGCACGTAGATGGCGGGCTCTTTCTCCACTTTCTCCAGGGTCATGCTGTCCTTTAAGCTGCCGGCCGCCGCGACGACGATATTGAAGCCCTCTTCCAGCGCCACGGTAAAGTCAAATACCTTGTCCGCCGACTTCTCCTCTACCAGCTTCCCGTTCAGATACAGCGCAACTGTGGGCTGATTAGAGTAGACCTTGATTTCCGTGGTCTCTCCTGCCCTCTGGGCATAGCGCTTACCGCACAGGTGTACCATAGGAGTTTTGCTCCAGTATGCCTGGTACACATAGTAGCTGTCCTTTTTGGTCTTGCGGTCCATGGTGACCAGGCCCTTGTTGTTGCGGCCTGCCACACCGCCCTCGTTCCTGGCCGCGCAGCCGAAGTCGAACATGTTCCATACATGGCTGGACCACATCCAGGGCCTCTCGTCCAGTACCTTTGCCATATGCTCGTGGTACAGCGCCTGGTATTCCTCGCTGTAGTCCTTGCAGGCGGGATTGGGGCCGTGGTAGGTGATGATGCCCTCGCAGCCGTATTCGGACAGCCCTAAGCAGATTTCCGGATGTATCTTGTGGAAATTGTCCAGCCAGGGGCCGTTTTCCTCCATCTTGCCGCCGTACCAGCCAAAGTAATGGTTGTAACTCTCCACGTCCGTGATGCCGTGCATGGGGCTCTCGATGGGAGTCATGGACACATGAGCGATGGTGGTCAGCCTGGTAGGGTCAAGTTCCTTGCAGAGAGCGTTCAGCTCCTTGTGGTTCTCCACCAGCTGCTCCGAAATGCCGCCGATGAGGATTTCATTGGACACGCCCCAGAAGCAGATGCTGGGATGGTTGTAGTTCTGGATGATCAGCTCTTTCATCTGGCTGATGCAGTTCTGGTGCGCCGCAGGATCCGCGTTCATGACGCTGATGAACGGAATCTCTGCCCAGATGACGAATCCCATCTCGTCGCAGGCGTCGTAGAAATCCTGGGAGTGCTGATAGTGGGCCAGACGGATGGTGTTGGCCCCCAGCTCCTTGATGATCCTGGCATCCGCGTAATGATCCTCTCTGGTCAGCGCATTGCCCTTGTACAGCTGGTCCTGATGTCTGCTCACGCCCCGCAGGGGAGTGGGAACCCCATTGATGACGAAGCCTTTCTCCGGATCGCAGGAGAAGCTCCTGACGCCCGCTTTCACGGTCACCTCGTCATACGCCTCGTTCCTGCGCTGGAGGGTAGCCGTCACCGTGTACAGATAGGGATTATCGATATCCCATCTGGTCACATCGGGTACATAGACGGTGACTTTCGTCTGGTCCGCAGGCCGCACGGCAGATGCCACTTCCCTGCCCTGGGCATCTCTCACAGAGTACATCACCGTGAAATTCTCGTCCCCGCCCGTGACCCAGGATACCATCTCAAAGTTGGCTCCGCCGCACTCGCAGGGCACAGGAGTCACCTGTAAGCCGGGGCCGCCGAAGTAGTCCAGGTCAAAATGGGCAGCAGGCACGCTGATCAGGTTCACGCCCCTGTACAGACCGCCGTAGAACGTGAAGTCCGCAGCCTGAGGATACACGCTGCTCTTGTTTTCATTGCTGCAGGCAACCACCAGCAGGTTCTCCCCCTCTTCCACGCACAGGTCCGTCACATCCGCCCGAAACAGCGAATAGCCGCCCTCGTGATAAGCCACTTCCGTACCGTTCACATACACAGTGGCCTGCTGGCCTGCCGCCGGGAACTCCACATACACTCTTCCCCCTGCCAGCGGCTGCTTCGGCGTCTCAAAGCTCTTCGCGTACCAGTACCTGCCGCGGTCAAAGCTGCCGTTCCCGTCATGGCCGTCCACCGCGTTCCAGGAATGAGGCAGATCAATTTTCTGCCAGTCCTCCGGCAGGGTTTGGGGAAGCCCCGCATCTTTCTGGATGAATCTCCAGCCCTGATTCAGATGAATCAAATTCCGCATAGTTGTCCTCCTTAGCTCTTTTAAAGTGTATGGTCCGGAATCCCACTCATTGTGCAATAGACTTCCAGCCATAAAGTTACACTCTATTTTTTACACTTTATAAAAATTATATTAAAAATCTCCCAAATTTCATAGGACAATTTTAATTGATTTTAGCATTATTTTATGATAATATAATTAACATAATTGATTTGGAGGCATTTTGATGAACTCTGGGATTTTTGATACTTTTGTTTCCCTGTGCCGCAGCCTGGGAATACAGGTTCTTTTCTTTGGACCGGATTACGGACGAATACAGGACATCGACTATGGTTTCCGCGGAAAAGTATTCCGCGACTTCGACTATGGCAGGCTGGCCGATACCCTGGCGCAGCATCTGGACGCAGGCGTATACTATCTCTATGAAGACGAGCTGAAGCTCCATTATACTTTACTGCGCTTTCCTGAGGACAGGCGGGATACGTTTCTGCCTCCGGGGACGGACTTTCAAATCTGCTGCATCGGTCCCCTCCTGCACGAACCTATCGACAGGACGGCGCTGTTTGATTTGATGGAAAGCTTAGGCGTCATGCCCCCCCTACAGCAGGATTTCATAGAATTCTATCACCGAATCCCCCTGTTCCCGTCCTTTGACACCTGGAACCAGTTGGCGGGATTTTTCCTGAATCAATGCGGGATTTCCCTGCAATATATGGAGATCAATAACGATTCCCTGGATTTTTCCCCCGGCTGTACGCCGGACTACTCTTTCTCCGATGCGCCCAACATAGCCTTAAAAGCCGTGGAAGAGCGCTATCAGTGGGAAAATTCGCTGCTGTCCTCCGTGGCTGCCGGGGATCTCCAGCAGTCCATGGATGCTTTATTCCAGCTTAGTCAGTTCAAAATACCCGCACGGATTCCGGATCCTGTCCGCAACCGGAAGAATCTGCTGCTTTCTTTCAATACCCTGCTGCGCAAGACCGTGGAACGAAGCCACATCCATCCGCTGCATATTGACACCCTTTCCAGACAGCTGAGTATCCAAATTGAATCCGTTCTGATGCCGGAGCAGCTCAATCCCCTGCCCAGCACTATGGTCCGCAAATACTGTATGCTGGTGAACAACTATTCCAGACGGGCCTATTCCCCTCTGGTGCAGACCTGTATGGACTATGTTGACTTCCACTATTACGCGGATCTGTCCCTGTCCAGCCTGGCTGGCCTGTGCTCCGTCTCTTCTTCCTATCTGTCCGCGCTTTTCAAGAAAGAAACGAGCATGACAGTTACGGATTATATCCACTATACCCGGATTCGGCAGGCATTGTTTCTGCTGAACGTGTCAGGCCTTTCTGTGGGGGAAATCGCTTCCCGCTGCGGCTTCTCCGATGCCAATTACTTCACCCGGACTTTCAAGAAGCTCCAGGGAAAGACGCCAAAAAGCTACCGAAGAGATATGGGAATCAATTAGGAATCGTTAAAAAGGAGGACAAACATGTCAAACACACTCTCGACCTACCAAAAGAAAAAAGACTTCCTGGTCTGCGTAGACAGCGACGGATGCGCCATGGATACCATGGATATCAAGCACATCCGCTGCTTTGGCCCCTGCATGGTGACAGAGTGGGGTCTGGAGGAGTGGAAAGAGGCGATTTTAACCCGCTGGAACGAAATCAATCTCTACACCATGACCCGGGGCATCAACCGCTTCAAGGGACTGTCCATGGCCCTGCAGGAAATTGACCGCACTTATCGGAAAATCGATGATTTGGACACGCTGGTGGAGTGGGCCGCTAACAGCCCTGAGCTTTCCAACGATGCCGTGAAACGTGCCATAGCGGAAAAGCCAAGCAGCGTCATCCTGCCCAAAGCCCTGCGCTGGAGCCTGGCGGTGAACGCCTCCATCAATGAACTGCCAGAGTCCGAAAAGCTTCCCTTTGCGGGTGTAAAGGAAGCCCTTTCCTACGCGGAACAGTACGCTGACGTGGCCATCGTGTCCAGCGCCAACCTGGGCGCCGTGCTGGACGAGTGGGAGCTGTACGGACTTTTGGAGCATACGGACATTGTCCTGGCCCAGGACGCGGGAAGCAAGGCATTCTGTATCGGGGAGCTCCTGAAGAAAGGCTACGCGCCGGATCATGTGCTCATGTGCGGCGATGCCCCGGGAGATCAGGACGCGGCGATGAAGAACGGCGTGTTCTATTTCCCGATTCTGGTAAGGCATGAAAAGGAAAGTTGGGCGGAATTCATGGATACAGGGCTAAAGCATCTGCTGGACGGCTCCTACGCGGGAGCGTATCAGGAGCAGAAGACCGGTGAATTCCTGCGCAATCTGGGAGGCTGATCTGACGGTAAGGCCGGCTGCCGGAAAAGCCCGGGGCTGCCGCACTGAGTGTGCTCGTTGCGGCAGCCCCTTAGAAGTTTTATGCTCTGTTGTACAGCTCTAATATACCCCGATCTCTTTGCTCAAAAATCTAGGGTTATTATCCATAAAAGCCCCCAATTTCCCGCATTTATAGAAATATCCCGTAGCCAGACAGCTATCATCGGGCATAGCAAAGCCAGGTATAAATTCTCTCTATCCCTCTATACAATAGAATTCCCGCTTCGCAAAAATTCTGTTGTCATGAATAAAAATGACCTCATAGAAAGGATATTTCCTTTCTACAAGGTCATTTGAACTTACTCTATTCCCTTTCTGGGGCTATCCCAGATTGCCCTCACTGGCTATTCGGGAGTGCCTCGGGATACGAAAAAACGTTATTTAAAATACGCCACTCCGGACTCGAATATCCGGATGTCCTGCTCCCCATAGATGTTCATGGCAACCGATACGTCCCGCCTCTCGGAGTGGGCCATCTTGCCAAGGCAGCGCCCGTCGGGAGAGGTGATTCCCTCGATGGCGGCGTAGGAGCCGTTGATATTGTACTCCTCGTCCATGGACACATTGCCCTCCTGGTCGCAGTACTGGGTAGCCACCTGGCCGTTGGCAAAAAGCCTGTCGATCCACTCTTTCGGCGCCACGAATCTGCCCTCGCCATGGGAGGCCGGATTGCAGTACACACCGCCAAGCTCAGCCCCCTGGAGCCAGGGTGATTTGTTGGAGGCCACCTTTGTATACACCATCTTGGAAATATGCCTGTTAATGGTATTGAAAGTCAGCGTAGGGGAATCCTCTTTCTGCCCCACAATCTCGCCGTAAGGCACAAGCCCCAGCTTGATCAGCGCCTGGAAGCCGTTGCAGATACCCAGCGCCAACCCGTCCCGCTTCTGCAGCAGATCCATCACCGCCTCTTTCAGCTTCTCGTTCTGGAACGCAGTGGCAAAAAACTTCGCGCTGCCGTCCGGCTCATCGCCCGCGGAAAATCCCCCGGGGAACATGATGATCTGGGCCCGGGAGATGGCCTTTTCAAATTCCTCCACAGATTCCCTTATATCCTGGGCGCTTAGGTTCCGAAATACTTTCGTGACCACGTCCGCCCCGGCACGCTCAAAGGCTTTCCCGCTGTCGTACTCGCAGTTCGTCCCCGGGAACACGGGAATGAACACGGTGGGACGCGCAATCTTGTGCTTGCAGACATATACATTCTCCGTCTGGAAGCACCCGCTCTCCACAGGCGCGCTCCCCCGCACCGCTTTCGTGGGATACACTTTTTCCAGCCGGGAAGTCCAGGCGTCCAGCGCCTCTTCCATGCCGATCCGCACATCGCCGTATACAAACGCAGGCTCCTGCGTCACCGTGCCGATTATCTTGCAGTTGAACCCGGATTCCAGCAAAGCGGACACGTCTCTCTGAGCCACTTCTACCAGGATGTCACCTAATCCGTTCTCAAACAGCTCTGACTGGGTGACATCGCCGTCGATTGCCACGCCCAGCTTGTTTCCAAATGCCATCTTGGCCACAGCAGCCGCCACGCCCTTTGCGTCCAGGGCATAGGCCGCCGCCACGGTGCGGCTCTGGGTCAGACTGTGGATATACTCGTACAGCGCCGCCGTCTCATCGTACACAGGAATCTCGAAATCATCCTTTTCTATCCGGAAACGGATCAGCTTATGCCCCGCTTCTTTCAGTTCCGGCGTCACGATGCTCCATTGCTTCGCAATATCCACGGCAAAGGACACCAGCGTAGGCGGCACATCGATATCATTGAAAGTGCCGGACATGCTGTCCTTACCGCCGATGGAGGGCAGACCGAAGCCGATCTGGGCGTCATAGGCCCCCAGCAGCGCCGCGAAAGGCTGGCTCCAGCGGGAGGGCTCTTTTGTCATCCTGCGGAAATATTCCTGGAATGTAAAGCGGATCTTGGAGGCGTCTCCGCCGTTTGCCACGATCTTCGCCATGGACTCCACCACCGCGTACACTGCGCCGTGATAAGGGCTCCAGGAGGACAGATAGGGGTCAAAGCCATAGCTCATCATGGTGACGGTATCCGTCTTTCCCTTAAGCACGGGAAGCTTTGCCACCATAGCCTGGGCTTCGGTCAGCTGATGCTTCCCGCCGTAAGGCATCAAGACGCTCCCCGCGCCGATGGAGGCATCGAACATCTCCACCAGGCCTTTCTGGGAACATACGTTCAGATCATTCAAAAGTCCCAGCCACGCTGCCCTCACATCCCCCCGCCCAAGGGCCTCCTCCACTGCGGGCAGGGCATATCTGTCGAAATAGTCCTCTTTCTCATCGGGAATGTCCAGCTTGACTTTCGTCTCCTGATGGGCGCCATTGGTATCCAGGAAAGCCCTCTTCAGGTTTACGATACTCTTCCCCCTCCAGTTCAGCACCAGTCTGGGCTCTTTCGTCACCACGGCCACAGCCACGGCCTCCAGGTTCTCCTCTCCGGCATACTGCAGGAAAGCATCCACATCCTCGGGCGCCACCACCACGGCCATGCGCTCCTGGGACTCGGAGATGGCCAGTTCCGTACCGTCCAGACCGGCGTATTTCTTGGGCACCTTGTCCAGATCCACCGTCAGACCGTCCGCCAGCTCGCCGATGGCAACAGACACACCGCCTGCGCCGAAGTCATTGCATTTCTTGATGATGCGGCTGACTTCCTCCCTGCGGAACAGCCTCTGAATCTTGCGCTCCGTGGGTGCATTGCCTTTCTGTACCTCCGCCCCGCAGGTCTCAAGGGAACTTTCCGTATGTACCTTGGAGGAACCGGTGGCCCCGCCGCAGCCGTCCCGCCCGGTTCGCCCGCCTAAGAGGATAATGATGTCTCCGGGATCCGAAGTCTCCCGGATGACATTCTTTCTGGGGGCAGCCCCCATGACAGCCCCGATTTCCATGCGCTTTGCCACATAATTGGGGTGGTAGATTTCCTTGACGAAGCCCGTGGCCAGGCCGATCTGGTTTCCGTAGGAGGAGTAGCCGCTGGCCGCGCCCCGCACCAGCTTCTTCTGAGGGAGCTTGCCCTTAAGGGTGTCCGCCACGGGAATGGTGGGATCCGCAGCGCCCGTCACCCGCATGGCCTGATACACATAGCCCCGCCCGGAAAGGGGATCCCGGATAGCGCCGCCCAGACAGGTGGCCGCGCCGCCGAAAGGCTCTATCTCCGTGGGGTGATTGTGGGTCTCGTTCTTGAAGAACACCAGCCACTCTTCGGTGACTTTGGACGGTCCTCCCACATCACTGTAGTCCATCTCCACAGGCACCACCACAGAGCAGGCATTGATCTCATCCGACTCCTCCATGTCCGAAAGCTTCCCCTCTTTCTTCAGCTTACGCATGGCCATCAGGGCCAGATCCATGAGGCAGACGAACTTGTCTGTCCGTCCCCTGAAGATTTCCTCCCTGGTGTCCAGATAGCTGCGGTAGGTGGTCTCTAACGGAGTGCGGTAATACCCCTCCCCAAACTCCACCTCTGTGAGTTCCGTGGAAAATGTGGTATGGCGGCAGTGATCCGACCAATAGGTGTCCAATACACGGATCTCCGTCATGGTAGGGTCACGCCTCTCATCCTCTCTGAAATACTTCTGTATATGTAGAAAGTCCTTGTAAGTCATGGCCAGGGACAGGGATTCGTACAGTTTCTGAAAGGCTTCCTCCTCCATCCGTGCAAAGCCCTCCAGCACGGCCACGTCCGCAGGCTCCTCGAATTCCGATGCCAATGTCTGTGGCTTCTCCAGACCCGTCTGTCTGGAATCCACGGGATTGATGCAGTAGGCCTTGATCCGGGCGAATTCCTCCTCTGAGATATTGCCCAGAATCATGTATGTGACTGCCGTGCGGATCAGGGGCTTTTCGTCCTCTTTTAAGAACTGGACACACTGCACCGCCGAATCTGCCCTTTGATCGAACTGGCCGGGCAGATACTCCACCGAAAACACCCTGGCCCCCGCCGGGATCTCAATGGACTCCTGGTAGATCTCATCCACGGGCGGCTCCGAAAATACGGTTTTGCAAGCCCTTTCAAACACTTGGTCGGATATATTCTCCACATCATAGCGGATGAACATCCTCACTCCGTCCGTCTGAATGCCCAGAAAGCTTCTGATGTCCTCATGCAGTTCTTTCGCTTTCACCGCAAAAGGCTCCTTTTTCTCCACATAGATACGTCTTACAGTTCCCATAGGTTCCTCCATTTCCCTGCTCTTTTTTCATAAGACTTTTCATAAGACCTAAGACTGGCTTTCTATAAAACGCCTGCCTGACAGGCAGACCTACAATCCCTGTAATGCACTTAAATCTCTCCGCTGCGCTCCGCGCCCAGGGACTTCATGATGAACAAAATCTCTCTGTCCACGGCTTCCGGTGTAATCCCCATGGTCTGGGCGGAAATCTTCAAGCCCTCCAGCACGAATATGATATGCCTAGCCATCCCCCTGCAGTCCTCGCAGGCAAATTCCCCCTGCTCCACGCCCATGCCAATGAGCCGCTCCATGATCTTCACTGCGGAGTCAAACTGACGCCTGAGCACATTCCCTTTCTTCACCGGCTCGCTCTGAAAATAGAACTCATAGACAGCCTGGGTCAGCGTGTCGCTCCTGCGCAGCAGTTCCTTTTTCTGCTCCCGCAGAAACAGAAAGAGGATATCCGCAGCCGTGGCGTCCTCTGTAATGGTGTCCGAGAACACATCGTCCGCTTCCTGGCTTTCCATCTTCAGAACCTCCAGGAAAATCTGGCTGGTATCGTCAAAGTACAGATAGAGGCCTCCTCTGCTGATACCGCAGGCTTCCACGATGTCTTTCATGGTGACTTTCTTAAAGCCCTTGTCCACAAATACCTTTCTGGCCGTCTCCAGTATGTACTTCCTCTTCTGTACCGATTTTTCTCCCATGCTGTCCCCCACATTCGCTTTTCTCTATTTTCGTCCCGCCTTGTCCCAATACCCAATGATCTCTTTCATTTTCCGCAGCACCAGCACGAAAATGTCCTCCTGCACCGCCTCCCCCCAGAGTGTGGCTTTGGTCTGTCCCTCCAGCACATACTTTGAAAGAATTCCGGCCAGAATATCCCAGTCTTTCAGCTCCGCCCCGGCTATGAGCCTCTTTTCGTCCCCATGGCTTTTGATCCGGTTCCTCGTATACACATAGACATAATTGCGGTTCATAAGCGGCGAGGCCGCGGCTTCCCTGACGAAATTCATCAGGTTTGCCTCATATACCGGAAAGCTCATGGAGCTCTTGCTCAGGCCGCTTCCCTGATAATTGCGGCTCACCGTCCGCCCCGCGTTCCTCTCCATCCAGGGCAGATATTTCAGCAGCGGCTCTACGGCAGCCTTGTACCGGACTATCATCTGCTGCCTGTATTCCATGTTCTGTTCCATAGAGCAAATCACCCTCTCATCCTTTCCCAGCGAAAAATGACACATATGTAACCCAAACTGCATGTCAGTAAATTTGCCACATATCCCGACTGCAGACCGCCGGCAAGAAACCTTTGCCCGTTTTCCTCCTGTAAATTCCGGCGGTATGCAGTATATTTTATCACATTTTTCTTAAAAGTACAGTACCAAAAAATTTATCAACTTTTATTACAAATGTCAGAAAAACAGTTGACATCCGGGAATATTTCAGGTATGATAATATCCCGTTTTCGACACTTAGATAATTGAAAAGAGCCGACAATGCGCATAAATACTGGGATTGTCGGCTTTTCTTAAGCACAAAAAATGTTGTATGTGCACCCTACACCCTATGTCAAAAATTTTTTTATCGTTCCGTTTAAGTCTTTAGGCCTGTAGTGGAGCCTGTCAAGCCCCAGGGATGTCATTCTGGTCAGTGCCTCAAGAGTCCTGCTTCCGGTATAAAGGGCCAT
>CATKYJ010000024.1 GCA_949840885.1 uncultured Acetatifactor sp. | reverse complement strand
TGGCAAATCAGGAACCTTTCGGAACCAGTTCCCTATTTTCCCCGGCCTCCGTCATATAGGGCACGTCCAGCCACACCTGGGTCCCCTGCCCGGGACTGCTGGTAATCTTCATAGACGCAGCATCCCCATAGAATACCTCCATCCTCCGGCGACAGTTCCACACGCCGATATGCTCCTTTCCCATCTTGTCCCGGTAAACCTCCCCCCGTTTCAGACAGTCCAGTATTTCCGGCTTGATGCCCCTGCCCGTATCGCAGACCGAAATCAACAGATGCCTTTCCTCCTGCCTGATATTGATTAGCACCTCAATGGTGCTCCCGGACACAAGGGCATACTTCATGGCATTCTCCACGAAATTCTCAATGAGCAAAGGCGGCACCAGAGCCTCCTCGCAGTCAGCCTCGATTCTGTGCACACTGGTAAAGGCTCCTGGAAACCTGATTTTCTGAATATTCACATAATTCTCTACAAATTCCATCTCCTTTTCCACTGTCACAAACCGATCTGTCTCTTTCAGGGCATACCGGAAATACTCCACCAGCAGCAGAGAATACTCCTGGATGCACTGAAAATTCCGGGACTGGGCCAGACTGTAAATCATGTTGAAAGAATTCAACAACATATGTGGATTCACCTGCAGGCGCAGATTGTCCAGCTGCACCTGATACATTTTCGCGTCCTTTTCCCTGGACAAACCAATCTCCTGGGCCATGCGGTTAAAGCTGTTGTAGAGGAAGATAAACTCCTCCGTCTCCCTGCTGTCCCAGCCGGCAATCCGGTAGTCCAAATGTTCCTGTTCCAGCTCCCGCATTCCCCGGTTCACGGTCTCCAGAGCATGCACCACCCGCCGCTTCAGCCCCACCCACATTCTTACAGCCAAAAGCACCGAGGCACAGGCCACCCCAAACAGCCCCCAGTACAAAGGCGGAACGCCTATTCGAAATTCCTTGTCCACCACACGGATGCCCAGCTCCAAATCCATGTCCGCAGCTTTCCAGAGCACATTCCTGGCCAGATTCCATTTGGAAAACAGCTCCTCCCAGCCGGATGCCATATGGCTTTTTATTTTTCCGTTCTGAAAAGAATATACCTGGCCGCCGCTCTTTACATACACCTGGTTCCTGCGCCAGAGCTCCGACGTCCCCAGAGAGTCCAGATATTTCTCCATGTCCAGCAGAAAGCCCCCGTAATAATTGGTGTACTCATACTGCCTGGAAAGAAACCGCCCCTCAGGCAGGGAGACAAACTCCCAGTTGCCCGGGGCCTCCTCTCCCGCTTCCTCCTGCCCCAAAACGCGCTCTTCCAGAGCGGCTTTCAGCTTCTCTATCCAGGCCACCTCATAGGAGCCCGCCGTGTATTTCAGATACAGCCGCTCCCCCTCCTTGTCGTACAGCCATGCCTGTCCCGCCTGCCCGCTGCTCTCCCAGACTCCATAGAAATCCTCCAGCATCTCCAAAGTGGTAAACGGGTTACCTCCCTCCTCCAGCGTCAGCTCCGTCATGTAGCGAAGCAGAAAGCCGGAAAAGCGTTCCTCTATATTCTCCAAATCGGATACCAGGCCGTTCATGGCAGTATCCAGCTCTCTCTGGTACGCCTCCTGCACCTGCTCCGAAGTCTGATGAATGATAATGCTGCACAAGACAATCGCCAGCAGATTCAAAGGCAGGAAAGTGCCCATCAGCATACCGCCCAGCCTGGCCGTGATACTCTTTTTCATGGCTCCTCGCTCCTTAAGATTGGTATCAAAAGCGGAACTATTGTCCCCCATGCTATTATTTTAACGTGTTTTCATATTTGGCGCAACCAAAACGCTTCAGGGTTATTTGGGGTTGATAAGTGCACAATAAGGGTAGGCCAAAAGCCTACCCCATCAGAGATTTCTTAGGATTCATTCACCCAAATTTTGCCTCACCCTTTCACGCCCCCGGCAATGACGCCCTTTTCCAGCTTATCCTGGAAGAACGGGAACAGGATGATGATAGGCAGAGACGCCGCCACGATAACCGCATACCGGATCAGGTACCTGCTGTAGTCTGGATTGGAAGTCTGGAGGAAATTCTCATTGTTGGCCGTAATCTCCCGGATAAACAACTGCAGCGGCCAGAGATTCCTCTTGTTGGGCACATAGATGGAGGCCTGGAGCCAGGAGTTCCACTGCCCCACCACACTGTTTAAGATAATGACAGAGCCTAAATTCATGGCCTGGGGCAGCATAATCTGGCTCATGGTGCGGAAATGCCCTGCGCCGTCGATGCGGGCCGCCTCATACATTTCCTTAGGCACAGCATTGAAAGCATTCATCATCATCACCATAAACATGGCATTGGTACAGCCCGGAACAATCAGCGCCCACCTGGTTCCCACCCACCCTAATTTTCGGATGACCATGTAAGTGGGCACCATACCGCCTCCAAAAAGCATGGGTAACATCATAGCCATAATCATGAAGCCCTTTAACTTCGTATCCCGGCTCATAGCATAGCCGCTCATCACCGCCAGGAAGAATCCCAGGGCGGTGGAGGCTATGGTGTACAGTACAGTGTTGGCATAGCCGGTCAGAATGGAGCTGTCCTTGAAGATATGATTGTAGCCATCCAGGTTAAAATCGCCTACAGGCAGCCATGCCACGCCGGAACTGGCAAGCAGAGTCTTGCCATCCGACAGGGAACTCATCAGCACATGCCACATAGGCACCAGACTGCAGAAAGCCACCAAAGCGCAGACCAGAATCACGATTACGTCTACAATGCGGTCTCCCACACCGGGATGCTCCACCATGGAGGAGATTCTGTTGTCGTCATTACCATCCACCTTTTTCTTTTTCAGACTCATGTTTATCCCCATTTCTGCGCGGCCTTTTGCGCATGTCAAGTTTGTGGATGCCGCGCAGACACAAACTTGGGATTGAAAATTTTCAATTTTCAATCTTTCCCCCCTCTCCTAGAACAGCGAATTTCCGTCGCCCAACTTCCTGCTCAGCGTATTGGAGCCCACCAACAGCACCGTGGACACAATAGACTGGAACAGCCCTGATGCCGCAGACAGACCGTAATTGTTGCCGCCTCCGCCGAAAGCCATGCGGTAAGTGTAGGTATAGACTGTGTCTGCCACATTATAAGTGGATGGCATATACAAAAGCAAAATACTGTCATAGCCTGCCGCAAAACTCAGTCCCACATTCAACACGAACATCATGACAATCATAGGCTTAATGCAGGGCAGCGTAATCTTTGTCATCCTCTGGAGCCTGCTTGCACCGTCAATGGCCGCCGCCTCATGAAGATCTCCGCTGACCGTGGCGATAGAGGCCACATACATAATGGAACCCCAGCCAATGCCCTGCCACACACCCATAAGCACATAGATAATCCAGAATACGGGTATCTTGTCATTGGCCAGCCAGTTCTGGTTCTCTGCCCCGAATTTGGTAAGCAGCATGGTCAGAGGACCGTCTTTGGCCAAAAACTCCGTCAACAGCGAGGTCACCACCACCGCCGCCACAAAATTAGGCAGATACGAGCAGGTCTGCACTGTCCTCTTATACCGCTTACTCTTAAGCATACTTAAGAAAAAAGCAAAGAGGATAGGGGCCACAAAGCCCAGGGTACATTTAATCAGCATAATGCAGACGGTATTGCGCAGCGCCCCCAGAAACTCCTCTCCCGTGAACAGGGTCTGGAAATGCTGCAGTCCCACCCATTTGCTTCCAAAGAAGCCTTTGCGCACCTCATAGTCCTCAAAGGCCATGATGATGCCGAACATAGGAATATAACTTAAGATCACGGTCATGATAAAGGCCGGGAGGTACATGGCGTACACGGGCCAGTTCCGCTTCGCGTCCTGCTTCCAGGTGGCTTTCGGCGGTTTAAACTTTGTTTTTTCTCTTGCCATTGTTGTTCTCCTATATAAAGTCGCTATTCTGCCATTTACCCGATAAACGGATTCATGTCAATGTAAGGCTGCAGGATATCAATGGCTTTCTGGTAATTGTACTTCTGCAGCATAGTACACCAATCTCCCCAGTCCTCATCGCTGTCGATATCGTTGATTCCCTTGATAAATTCATAAGTATGCTGCTCCAAATAGTTCAGGACTTTGGTGTGCAGGTCCGTGACAGCGCTCATATCCTCACTGCTCATCAGGGCAAAAGCATCGCTGCCCCAAATCTGACCCTTGTTAGGATATTGAATCCATGCTTTCATACTGTTCTCGTAATTCTCCGCATAGCCCTCGTCCACGCTGCTCACCAGCTGATAGCCGGGCAGAAGCTGCGCCGTAGTGGCGATCAGCAGTCCGCCTGAATCATTTGTGATGGCCTCCTCTTTCTTGTAACGCCCATCCTCGCCCATGGTATAGGTTCCGTTGTCAATTCCATTATTCGTATAGAAAGAAGCGTCCAATCCCGCCTCCTCCATCTGTGCAGGCGTTACCCCCAGCGTATGCAGCACAGCGCCCTCTTCAGAGTAGAGATAGTCCAGCATGGAGAGCAGCGGCCCTAAATCCTTGTCCTGGGCGCCGTCCATCACCAGGAATCCGCTGCCTGTCAGACCCACGGAAGCCTGTGTGGCCCAGGGCTCCACGTTCTTACAGGAATCATCCCCATACACATCATTGATGGGCCATGGGCATCCCGCCACATAAATCCCCTCTGTCAATCCGCCGTCATGCATATCCAGCCTGCCGCCAAGCTCCGCCTGGGTGCCAATCCACATGGCCACCTTGCCCAGACGCTTATTGGTATCATCAGTGGCATAAAAGATATCCGCTGTCCTCTCGTTAAAGTCCTGATCCAGCCAGCCCTTTTCGTACCAATTATTCAGACACTGCAGATAAGCCCGCATGGACTCCGAATCCCCGCCAAAGCGCACCACATCGTCCGACCCCTTGTACCAAATGGGAATAGCCTCCCCGAAGCAGGAACAAAGACCGCCTGACCACATATAGCCGGGATAATAAATGCTGGTACAGTAAGAATCCGTTATCCCTAAGTCAGCCATGGCCTCCGTAAAGATCTCAAACATCCACTCCCAGTCGCTTATGTACACAGGATCCGTTCCGCCGCTGGGAAACACCACATCGTCCACCCAGCTGTCCACATCCGCCTCGTCCGTGTAGCCCCCTGTAAAGGCTGCCCCTGTCTGAGGGTTCTTCCCATACTTCACCAGCCAGTCCCTGCGGTACATAGTTCCGGAAAAATAATACCCGTAGTCTTCATTCACCGTAATGATACTCAGGATCTTCTCCTCCCCGTCAATGTTGAAAACCGCCTTGCTCCGTAAAGCCTCATTGGTCTGAATCATATCATAGTAATTAGGCATATACTGCTTCACCAGATCCGTGATATCCAGAATCATCTCCGACTCCAGCATCCGGGGCGGAGCGTCCGCCACCACTGCCTGCAGCAGAGTGGGAAAATCTCCCGTGGCAATCATAGTCTCATAGTTGTTCTGCTGGCTGCCCGCGGGAGGCACCTGGAACTCCAGCTTGATGGTGTCCTCATTCTCTCCCCAAGTCTTGCTCGTCAGATACCGGATAGTAGGATTCTCCGCGTAATCCGTGTAGTAAGATGTGTCCTGCCCATTGTAGAGCCATACCGAATAGGTATGATCCTCCGAAGCGCTGCCGGATCCGCCCCCGCACCCCGTCATGGCAAGCGCCGTCATGCCCGCCACTGCCGAAACTGCCAGTCTCTTCAACCCTTTCATGTGATACCTCCTGTTTGTCCCGGGTCCCCCGGAGGGAACCGCTGTTTTCGTTTCTTTAATATGGCCTCATTATACTAAAATCCTTTTCTAAAAAATCTATGAAATCCGATTTGAACTACAACAAATCCGACCTGTTGAAATAATGCATCGGAAAGTTGACAAAATACCCATGGAAACGTACAATGAAAGAAAAGGATAAAGGGCATCTGCCCCACCAAAAGGAGCATAGGGGATGGATAGGGAAAAAAGGGTTGGCGCGGAAGCGCAAAAAGGGTATCTTATCGTGGAATCTGGACCGGACAGGCCTTTCAGGATTTTGTATGCGGATAGGGCGGCCTGCGACATGACGGGAATGTCCATGGACGAATTGCTGGCTGTCCGGGCTCCCGGGGCGGTTCCCGAGTATCTGGAAAGCATACCTGTCACCCTGGACGCTTCCCACCGGCTCTGGATCCTGAACACCACAGACAGCCGCCTAAAGAGCGAGGCCGAGCTGATCCGGATGAACCAGAAGCTGGAGGAGGCCCTGAATGCGGCGGAAGCGGCCAACCAGGCCAAAAGCGCTTTCCTCTCCAATATGTCCCACGATATCCGCACCCCCATGAACGCCATCGCCGGCATGACCTCCATCGCCCTGTCCCACATCGATGAAAAGGCCCGGGTGCAGGACTGCCTCCACAAGATACAGACGGCCTCGGCCCATCTCATGAGCCTGGTCAACGACGTGCTGGACATCTCCCGCATAGACAGCGGGCGGCTGAGCCTCAACGAGGAGCTGTTCTCCCTGGCAGACCTCATCCATGACGTGACGGTCATCGTGCGCCCCCAGGCAGCGCAAAAGGGGCATAGCATGAAAATGGAAATCGGGCAGATCTACGAAGAAAGTCTCATCGGCGATTCCCTGCGTCTGCGGCAGATTTTTGTAAACATAATCAACAATGCCATAAAATACACCCCTGAGGGCGGAAATATCCAGGTCCGTGTCTCCCAGTATCAGGCCCGGGACAAAGCGCAGGATGCAGAAGACTGCCTGTGGCTGGACTTCGTCTGTCAGGACGACGGCATCGGCATGAGCCGGGAATTTCTGGAACGTATCTTTATGCCCTTTGAGCGGGCCAGCAATTTTACCATGAGCAAAATCGAGGGCACGGGCCTGGGCATGTCCATCGTAAAAAGCCTTACGGACCGCATGGGCGGCCGGATAGAGATAGAGAGTAAAGAGGGCGCCGGCAGCCGGTTTCACATAGAATTCCCCCTGACCGTCATGCCGGGAAACCGCAAGCCCTGGGATGCCCTGGCGGGAAAGACCGTGCTCATTGCCGAAAGCGCCGACACCCTGGCAGAGAAGATGGAAGTCTGCCTGCGGGAGGAAAACATCCTCACCGGGCGGGTCAAGAACGCGCTGGATGCCGTAGCATGGCTGACCCAGGCTAAGAGCGAGGGCCGTATGCCCTGCGCCCTGCTTCTGGGGCAGGAGCTTGATGATATACCCGTCTTCGACTTGGCAGCCCATGTGCGGCAGTCGGCAGGACCGGATTTTCCCGTTTTATTGATCTCCGAGGCCGACTGGGCCCAGATGGAGTACCGGGCCGTCCGGGCGGGCATCAGCGCTTTCGTGCCCTGTCCCCTGTTCAAGAGCAGGCTTTTAGACACCCTTTCAAATCTTCTGGAGGGTAAACTGGAGGACGGAGATGCCGATACCACAGCCAGTATGGATTACAGCGGCTGTCATGTGCTGCTGGTGGAGGACAATGAGCTGAACCAGGAAATCGCCCTGGAGATGCTGGCCGGAAGCGGCGTCCATGCTGAGGTGGCGGACAACGGGGCCGATGCTTTGGAGAAATTCAAGTTGTCCCCCGAGGGCTATTATGATCTGATTTTCATGGATGTCCAGATGCCTGTGATGAACGGTTACGAGTCCACTATGCACATCCGCACCCTGCCCAGGCCCGATGCCCAGGAGGTCTGGATCGTGGCAATGACCGCCAATGCATTTGTGGAGGACATCCGCACCGCCAGAGAGACGGGCATGAACGAGCATCTGGCAAAGCCTGTGAACCTGGAACAGCTCCAGGAGATTCTCCACAGGCAGCTGGGAAAGGCGAAAAAGGAATAACGCTATGGAGCCATATCAGGAAGAATACATTGCAAACATAAAAGAAATCTCCGGCCTGGCAGCCGAAAGCAGACAGGAACTCCAGAGCTTCGATGCCTTTCTGGAAAAAAAGCTTGCGTGCAAAAAGCGCCATGAACAGGCTGTGGAACGGAACATGACATTGCTGCGGGAAAACCTCTTTCCCCTGCTGGACCGCCTGTTTGAGGCAGACGATGCGGAACTGGCAAATCTGACTGAGTTCGCCGGGGTGCTTTTCGACGGGCGAAACGAATTGGACATAGGACTGTTCTGTCAGATTCACCGGGCATTGCTGAGCAGAGCCCGGGTACAAAAGGATCAAAATGCCATGATATGTGAGCTGTACTGGCTGGGAATAGGGTACAACAGCCTCTGCAGCAAGCTGCTGGGACTGGACTACGCTGCCGCGGAGCGCTATACTTCCCAGATGCGGCTTTGCTTCATGGAGGCCGCCGCCTATCTGAAATATTTCGATGAGATTTCCGACAGCGACACAAAAGGGTACATCCTGCGCTCCCGGGCCAATGTATCCCTGGGACAGTTCAAATCTCCCAGCGAGAAAATCCGCCTGGTCAAATACACCCTGCAGATTCTCCAGGACAAATGGTATCAGGAGAAAGCTCCGGAGCTTCCCTGGAGCCGTTTCATCTACATGACCCACTTGCAGATGGCTGCCAGCATCTCCCGCAACAGGGAAAAGGCCATGACGCCCGAGGACATCGCCGCCGTGATGGAATCGGTGTATGTGGTCTATGATCAGCAGTGGGCCCAGGCAAAGGCAAAGGGGGAACACCCCCCTGTGCGATCCTCCTTTTCCTATGACTCCATCAATTATTACTGCGGTCTCAACACACTGGATGACCTGCTGCATAAAATGGAGCAGCTCATGGACAGGGCGGAGGAAAACGATTACTCTCCGGACGGCGTCTACGCCATGATTTCCCTGCCGGCCTTTTACTGTAACTTTCTGCAGGAAAATCCGGAAAAGCTTCCCGAGCGGACCGAATACCTGGAAAGCCTTTACAGGCGGGCCTCCGCCTATGTGGCGGGCTTCCCCCAGGCCTCGGAGAACGAGACGCTTTTCTTCGCCCTGCGGCAATTGATGCTGGTATTCGTGGAAACGAAAAACAGTATGTCCTACGGCACTCTCCTGGAGCGGCTCCTGATACGCTTCATGCCGGAAACCTATGTACATTCCTGCACTGTGGGCAAGGCAGCAGCCGCTTTCTGCCGGGTTCTTTTGGGGGAGGAGCCGGACTTTTTTGACGATATAGATTTCATAAAAGAAATCACGGATTTCCGGGAAAAAGAAGACGCTGTAATGGATTATGCCAGTAAGTGCGGCCTGTACCATGACATAGGAAAAATCGGCCTCACCAATCTGTATATCCTGACTACAAGACAGTGGTTTGATAGTGAATACACAATGGCCAGACTGCACACACAGCTTGGAGGAGAGCGGCTGGCCAATCAGCTTTCCACGAAACACTATGCTCCCGTCGCGCTGGGCCATCACGCCTGGTATGACGGTTCCAGGGGCTATCCGGAGACTTATGTCCGGCTGGAATGTCCTTACAGACAGATGGTGGACGTCATCGGGCTCATGGACTGGCTGGACAATGTGACTTACACCTCGCATCTATATACCGGCATGCAAAAGACATTTGAAGAAGCTGTCCAAGAGGCTGCCCTGTTAGGCGGAAAACGCTTCTCCCCGCTGCTGACGGAACGGCTTATGGACAAATCCCTGTCCGAAAAGCTGGAGGGCGTTTTCAAAGACAGCCGCCGGCAAGCCTACCGGCGGCTGTATGAAGCGGCAAAGGATCCTATTCTACAATGATCCTGGCCCTGGCCAGGTTCTTTACCTGGGTGAAGATTTCCTTTTTATCCCCGTTTCGCTGGCTCTTTACAAAGGCCGTGGCGAAATAGGTACCGGGCTTGTGGTAGCTTGTGGTGACGGCAGAGGTGCCTGCCTGCAGGCCCTCCGTGGTGACATAGGTCTCCAGAGGGCCCACTGTCCGCTGGGAGCGGCCCTGGGCCATGAAGTCATTATAGTCTCCCCCCTGATCCCGCTTTGCGTGGGTACCGAACATGGGATCCGAGAAAGAGAACTTGATTTCCGTCACCTCCCCCGCGCCCTCCGGAACCTCCGCCGTGGCTCTCAGGGTCACGCTCTCTCCCACTTTCACATGGGCGCAGGCGCTGCCGTTAGCTGTAAGCGTCGCAACGGGCTGGATACCTTTCCTCTCCTTTGCGGTTCCTGCGATGTGGACTCTGCCGCCCTCCATCTCATAAACCGAGGACTGCCTGGGCTCGATGCCCCGCTCCACCCAGTCGCTAACATCCAGCAGGGCCTGCTTCAGTCCGCCCAGATAGTTTACAATCATGTCCGTGTCCAGGCTGGATACGTCCCCGTGGAGACATCTCTCGTAATAGTAAATCCGAAAATCCTCCTCGCTCCCTTTCGCTTTTCTCACAGCGCTTCTGTACCAGTCCCCACACCAGGGACAGGTGGATTCGTCCATCAGAGACTGGGTCAGGATGACCTTGCCCTGGATGGTGCCCTCCTGTACCGTGCCCGTGCCGCAGAAGCCAGGCCCCATGATGTCCTCCCTCTGGGGGATGGCGGGAGTGCCGTCTTCTTTTCGGAACTGATCCCAGGCACGGAAAGCGGGATCCGGCGGCACCTGATGGCGATAATAGGACTGGACTGCTATGTAATCGGAATTGTCCAGGGTCAGTATATCTCCAGGCCGGATGGATTTCAGCACGGACTCCATGCCGTCCATGCCGTAGCACATGCCGATTGTAATGCCTCCTGTGGAGGCATTGCGGCCTGCGGAGGTGTTGCCTCCTGCAGACGCATTGTCTCTCACAGATGCAGCGCCTCCTTGGGAGATATTGCGGCCGGCGGCGATACCGTCCTCAGAAGCCGCGTCTTTCCCACTGTCCGCGCTCTTACTGCTTATAATATCTCCCAGCAGCATGTTCTTCCCCACGGCTGCACCGGTCTCGAAGCCGATGTTGACCCCTTTCAGGTAGAGATCCTCCCCCTGGGGCACCTCTTCCACCTCAATCCATGCGCCGCCTCCGTCCACCAAAGATTTCTTCCACGCCGTGTCCACGCCGTTGGAGTATTCCTCCGCTCCTGCAGCGTCCGCTGCTTTCTCCCCGGGCAGATGGACGGCCACTACCTTGGTCTTGAACTGCAGCCTGTCCCGGATGGCGCTGCTGCCCGGCTCCGTGCCCAGGTATCCCGGCTTCTCCCAGAAGTCCTTGAAATACTGCGGGTCGTGCTGGCGGATGCCGGGCATCAGCACCGGCAGAGAGCCGTCGTCCCAGCGGCCTGCGGCCTCCATGAACCAGGCCAAGGGCGGAAAGCCCATGAGAGTGATTTCTTTCAGCATCTTCGCCTCATCCTCTGTGAGCCCCTCATACATGTCTCCGCTGCCGCCCGCGTCCAGGGCATCCACGATCTTACCCATCACATGGCGCAGGGTACGCATGCCCTGGACATGGAGGGTGATGGTATTGGGCAGGGAATAGGGGGATCCAATGACAAAAGGACACGCCCCGTCCCAGGCATTGGTATTCTCAATGCAAGCGATGGATTTGTATCCCCCGCCGCTGCCGCCGAACACATAGCCGTAGGGCCTGCCGCAGCCATAGTATTCCCGGGCCACCTGGCGGGAGTACTCCGCTGCTGCCGCGCTGGACTGCCAGATTCTATGGGGATGGGGATGGCCGCCGAAAGCGCTTGCGGACTCCATGTTAGTCTCGATGAAATAGGCTCCGTTTGCCAGGCAGAACGCGATGGTGTCGTCCTCGCCGCTTCTGGCCAGAGAAGCCACCTCCTCGTCCGGACCCGGGAACGGGCACATATACTGGTAGAACCGACCCCTGAATTTCTCTTTCATAGGAAAACAGAAGACAAATTTGGCGTCAGTCCCCTCAAAGCCGCCGTGGACATAGCGGAAAGGTGCCTTGCTGCCGTCCGGCATATCCCGCTGCCTCAGTTCGTCCGCATCAATGAACGGCTTTGCATAGCGGGGATCTTTTTTTGCGTCATAGATCAGCTTCTCACTCATTGAAAATCCTCCTGATTCTGGTATTGCAGACGTCCGCCGGAGCATTTGGAGCATTCCGCATGTCATGCCGCGGGCTGCCTGGCGGGATGGGTTGCCTGGCAGCCTGGTTGTCTGGCTGCCGAGTTGCCTGGCAGACCGGAAGCCCGGTTGCCTGGTTGCCTGGCAGACCGGAAACCAGGCTGCTCTTCAGACAATTCCCGCAGTCCAGGCTATCCGTTTCCGGACATCTGCTTTCTGCAACAATTCTGAGGCAAGTATAGCACATTTAGAGTCTGGCTTCTCCCAAGAATCCGCCTGAAACTACCACAAATCCGACAGGAACATTTCCGCGCCTTTGTATAAACAAAATGGCATGAACAAGTAGTAGTATTCCTTTTCGGTTTTTCCTGAATCTCCGAATCCTCCTGACTTTACCTGGAATCCCTCCTGCCAATCGCCGCGGCAATGCTGTCGATTCCCAGCAGAATCAGGTACACAGCCACCACATAGCCCATGAACCGCATGGTCATAAAGGTGAGCATTGGGTTAAAAAACATCAAGAAGCCCAGCACCAGCCCGGCAATGTTCACAGTCAGCGAAAAATAGTAGAAAAATTTCTGTCCTGCCATACGTATTATGTACGCATGGCTCAGTCTGGAGATACAGTGGGCCATGAACCAGACAGGGAACAACAGAGACATGATCCACTTGCCCGCGCCGGGGTAAAGCAGAAGCATACAGCCGCACATTACGCTCAAGATACCGGAAATCAGGGATACGAAAGGCCCGAAGCCGGTATATTTTTCCAGTCTGATAAAAATCAGAATGTCCTCCACTCCCGTGATGACCGCGATGAGGCCGTAGACCGCCACGATTCCCGTCAGCAGGCTGCCGGGGCGCAGAAAAGTAAAGATGCCCAGCAATATCAACAGCGCTCCCACGGCCAGCTCCATCCATACGAATCCGGAATATTTCTTCATTTGTCAGCACCGTCCTTTCCCTGATATGCCTCCTGTGTCCCCATATTTCCGGGAGCATTCTCCCTGTGGGAATACGCTTCTGCATCTGCTCCCCTCTCCCTGTTTTGCCGGGGTTGCATGGCATTTTCCATGGTTCCTGCTCTTTGGCCGGATTCTCCATGGGATCCAGTCCCTTTCCTGCCCAGGATATCCATGAACTCCTCCCCGGTGATGGTCTCCTTTTCATAGAGGAACGCAGCCAGTTCGTCCAGCTTTGTGCGGTTTTCCGACAATATCTTCCTGGCCTTTTCATGCTGGCTCTTCACCAGTTCCACCACCTGCCTGTCGATATCTTTCTGGGTGTCCGCAGAGCAGGCAAGCGTGGTGTCCCCGCCCAGGTACTGGTTGGTGACAGTCTCCATGGCCACCATGTCGAATTTCTCGCTCATGCCGTAGCGGGTAATCATGGCCCGGGCCAGCTTGGTAGCCTGCTCGATGTCGTTGGAGGCGCCGGTGGTAATCTCCCCGAAGACGATCTCCTCCGCCGCCCGGCCTCCGGTGAAAGTGGCAATCTTATTCTCTATCTCCTGCTTGGTCATAAGCACCTTGTCGCTTGCCTCCACCTGCATGGTATAGCCCAGCGCGCCGGAGGTCCGGGGGATGATGGTGATCTTCTGCACCGGAGCGGAGTGGCTCTGCATGGCCGCAACCAATGCATGGCCGATCTCGTGATAGGCTACCACCTTTTTCTCTGCGTCCGAGAGAATGGCGTTCTTCTTCTGGTATCCGGCGATGACCACCTCTATGCTCTCCTCCAGATCCGCCTGGCACACCACGGTGCGGTCGCTTCTCACGGCCCGCAGGGCGGCTTCGTTGACGATGTTGGCCAGCTCCGCTCCCGAGGTGCCGGAGGCCATGCGGGCTATGGTGTGGAAGTCCACATCGTCGGACAGCTTGATCTTCCTGGCGTGGACTTTCAGGATGGCCTCTCTGCCCGCCAGGTCAGGGAGCTCCACGGGCACCCGCCTGTCGAAGCGTCCGGGCCTGGTAAGGGCGGGATCCAGGGATTCGGGCCGGTTGGTGGCCGCCAGGATGATGACGCCGTTATTGCCCTCGAAGCCGTCCATCTCCGTAAGGAGCTGGTTTAATGTCTGCTCTCTTTCATCGTTGCCGCCGATCTGGCCGTCACGCTTTTTGCCGATGGCGTCTATCTCATCGATAAAGACGATACAGGGGGCTTTCTCCTTGGCCTGCTTAAACAGGTCGCGAACCTTGGAGGCGCCCATGCCCACGAACATCTCCACGAATTCGGAGCCGGACATAGAGAAGAAAGGCACATTCGCCTCACCGGCCACGGCTTTGGCCAGCATGGTCTTGCCGGTGCCGGGAGGGCCCACTAACAGCAGGCCTTTGGGCATGGAAGCGCCTACGTCCGTGTATTTCTGGGGATTGTGCAGATAATCCACAATTTCCGCCAGGCTTTCTTTGGCCTCGTCCTCCCCGGCCACGTCGTCAAAGTGGATGCCCTCGGTGGACTGGACGTAGACTTTCGCGTTGCTTTTGCCCATGCCGAACATCATGGCGTTGGGGCCGCCGGCTTTCTCCGTGAGCTTCCGGCTCAGGTACTGGCCCAGGAGGATAAAGATAAGCATGGGCAGCACTGCGGAGAGGAAAATGCTTAAAAGCGGCGAGGTAGGCCGTTCGATGTCCTTTGCGAAGACAGCTCCGGCGTCATACAGGCGTTTGGTCAGGTCGGGATCGTACATGATGCCTGTGGTGTAGATCTGGGTGTTTTCCTTGTCCGTGAACGCGATTTCGGAACTGTCCATCTGGACTCTGCCAATATTCTTTTCCTCTGTCATTTTCATAAAGGTACCGTAATCTACCTCCATGATCTGCCCTTTCATCAGCAGGGGAGACACAAGCATGTTGAAGAGGAAAATTACGAGAAGCGCGATTCCGTAATAATAAAGCAACGGTTTTTTGGGTGACTTTACTTCTTTCATGGGAGACTCCTTTCGTACATTTGTTTTTTATAAAAAAGCCATATAGGCCTCAGGGCCGATACGCTAAAGCTTACAGAATGTGCTGATGCAGCCTGCCCCTGAAAGGCGCCGAGAACTTATTTCAGGAAAGTAAACAGCATTATTACTATTCCCAATACTACCAAAATGATTCCGGTGGCCCGATTCAGGGTCTTAGGCGCAGCCTTGTTGGCGAAGACTGCGGCAATCCTGGCCCAGAGGAATGTGAACAGGACGCACAGGCCCCACACGGTCCAGTCCGGCAGGCTGCCGATGGCGAAGTGGGACACGGCTCCGGTAAGGGCGGTGAATGTCATGATGAAGACGCTTGTGCCAACGGCGGTCTTGAGCTCGTACCCCAGCACCGTGGTAAGGATCAAGAGCATCATCATGCCGCCGCCTGCGCCTACAAATCCGCAGATGAAGCCGATCATCACGCCGCAGATCACGGATTGTACGGCGCGCTTTTTCGCGGACGTCTCCTCCATGGATTCCTTTGTGGTCATCACCGGCTTTACGATGAATTTGACGCCCAAAAGGAATGTCATGAACACGGAGAAAGTGCCCATGGTGGCGGGTGTTACCAGGCTTGCCACATAGCTGCCCACCACGGTGAACGTCAGCACGCTGGCCATCATAATCAGGCCGTTTTTGATGTCCAGGTTCTTATGCTTCCCGTAGGTGTAGGCGGACACGGCGCTGGCCAGCACGTCCGAGGACAGGGCGATTCCCACTGCCATGTAGGGATCCATGTCCAGGAATGTGATGAGCATGGGGCTGATCACCGCCGCGGCGCTCATGCCGGCGAAACCCGTGCCCAGGCCGGCCCCCATGCCGGCGAAGAAAGTGACTACCAGTGTCAATAACCATTGCATTTTTATACCTCCCTGCGTGCTCCGGCACGCTTACCGATCCGTACTTGCCCTTTGACACAGACCCTCCAGGTCTGACGATGCACATTCATTTCCGGGCTACTCGTTTCCTTTCATGATTCTGCTGAGGTTGCGGTCTACCTGCTCCATCACCCGGTGGAAGTTCTCCCGGGAGGCCTCGTCCACATCCTGGAAAATGTCCTGGAAGAAGCTTTCCTGGAGCTCCTGGCCCCGTGTGATGATGGACTGGGCCTTTGGGGTGCAGACTAAGATGGTCTTTCGCCTGTCTCCGGGATAGTCGCTCCTGTCCAGGTAGCCCTCCCGCACCAGCCGGTCTACGTTCACAGACACCAGATTGGCCTTAATCCCCCGCAGATCCACGATGTCCTTGGCCGTATTGTAGTCCGGGTTGTTGGCAAGGAACATCAGGATATCGAAAGCGGTCTGGGGCATGTGCAGCTCCCGGCACAGGGATTTGCACCGGATGCAGTAGGCCTGGTAGAGATTCCTTGCGAATGCTATGTTTGGTTTTCTTACCATTGGCACCTCCTTTTTAGTATATTTCATATTTGAAGTATTCAATTTTGAAGTATTTTAGCATGGTATAGTATGGATGTCAATGATTCCTGTGATTAAAAAAGCGGGATGTTTCTAAAGTTTTTCTGAATTGATTGGATTGGCCAAAAAGGGGACTGGCAACGCTGCAGAGCAGAAAGTGTCTTTCTGACACTTTGGTATTTGACCCTCGCGGCATTCGCCAACTGGCCGTGCAAGCACGGCCGCTTGGCTCATTGCTCGCGGGAATAAACCGGTACCCGCACCGGACTTCTCCGCCGGACTGCCAGAGACAAAAATAACGCCCGGCTTGTAAAAAGCGAGCGTTATCCTGTATTTCTCTACAATTCCCTTTATACGATTATTGCTAAAAGATTACAGTCAGTCCACCTCTGTCCCGGCATAAAATCCCCGGCCGGGCGAATCGGTATAGCCGTCCCGGGTGACTGTGTAGAAACCAGTGAGACGGATGTCCTCGGAGGAGCTTCCCAGTTGTACCTCCATCTGGCCTTTCTCCGTCTTCCAGCGCATGTCATCATCCAGGAATGCCATTTGGCTTGCTTTCATGGTGAAAGTCACTGCTTTGCTTTCCCCGGGCTCCAGATGCACGCGCCGGAAGCCGGCCAGCTCTTTCACGGGCCTGGCCATGGTGGCGTAGCAGTCCCGCACATATAGCTGCACCACCTCATCTCCGGCCACAGAGCCGGTATTGCGCAGGGTCATGCGGATGCATACGCTTTCGTTGGGGGAGACCCCTATTCCTCCGGGGCAAAATGCCTCGTCCCCTTTGCTCCTGAATCTCTCCGGGGGAACCGCACCGGCCGCTTTGCCGTTCCCTGCTGCAGCCGCATCAGTTGTCTCGCCGTCCCCTGGTGAATTGCATGCCCCTGCTTCGCCTTTCCCTGCTGAAACTGCCCCGGTGGTTTTACCGTTCTCTGACGGATTCCGCGTCCCTGCCTCATCGTCCCCTGCAGCCCAAATCTGCAAATCCGAGTAGGCAAAGTCGGTATACGACAGGCCGTATCCAAAATGATATCTGGGCGTATGGGGCATGTCCACATATTCCGCAAAGCCGATGCTCTCCCCCTGATGCCAGGCAGAGCCATTGGGATGATTGTAGTAAAGCGGAGCCTGCCCAGCGCATCTGGCCACCGACAGCGGCAGCTTCCCGCCGGGATTGTATGCCCCCGTGAGCACGTCCACAATGGCCTGTGCCCCTTTCTCCGAGGGATTCCATGCCTCCAGCAGCGCGTCCAGATACCTGTCCGCCGCGTCGCCGGACACGGGCCTGCCGTCCATATGCACTCCCACCATGGGCTTGCCCAGCTTCGCCGCCTCCCGGATGAACGCCTCCTGACAGGGCGGCAGATTGATGTCCGTACCGTCCACGCCCTCTCCCATGGAGGCAATGGAGCCAGAGCCGTTCTTGCCGCCCAGCGTCAAAATCAATATATCCGCCTCCGCAGCTATCTCCAGTGCTTCCCCGAAATGGGAAGTGTCCGACCCTGCCTTTGGATATCCGTATGCATAAACCACCTCTGGTATCCTGGCCTGCAGTTCTTCCAGGAGGCTTTTGCAATGGGGATGGAGCTGGCGTAAAACGTTATCGAATTCCTCCGCTTCATCGTCCTGAATCTGGGTGCCGGGCACTGTCTTCATCTTATACCGACGATCGCCAAAATTTACCACGGAATCCTTTTCTCCCATGGAGTGTTCTTCCATGGAATGCCTTTCTTCCATGGAATGCCCCTCTTCCATGGTCCTCGACTCACGCCCGGCGGATTCTGCGCCGGGCGCATTGGCCGCATCCACTCCCGCCAGGGAATTGGCCGCCGCATGGATGGCCTCCACCATGGACAGATGGGTATAGCCCCCGAAGAAGAACCTGGCATTCTTCCCATGACAGCCAATCAGCGCAATTTTTTTCCCCTTTATGTCCAGTGGCAGCACATTCCCCTTATTCTTCAGCAGCACCATGGATTCCCTTGCGCTCTGCAAAGCCGTCTCCGAATCCCCCTGTCCATGCACCTCGTTCCACAGCGCCTCCCCTGTAAGAGAAAACGGATTTTCAAATAATCCCATCCGGAATTTTGCGCACAGCACCCGGTAAACCGCCCTGTCCAGAACCGCCATATCCGCACTGCCCTCCCGGAACCTCTCTTCCAGCTTTTGGTTATAGCAGCTTACATTGGGCAGCTCTATGTCCATTCCCGCCTCCATGCAGGCCAGCCCGGCATCCTCAGGGCTCTCATAGAGATGCTGAACCTGATGCACATTTGCGATGGCGCTGTAGTCAGCCATCACCACCCCATCGAAGCCCATGTCCTCCCGCAAAAGCCCCGTGAGCATCCGCCCGGAGGCGGACACCGGCTTGCCGTTCAGAGAGCAGTAGCAGGGCATTATCCCCCTGAGGTTACTCTCCACAATGGCGGCCTGGAAAGGCTTTCCGTAGATTTCCTGAAGCTGCCGCTCGCCGATTTCCACGTTTGCCCCGTGAATGGCGCCCTGGGAATTATGGAATGCCAGGAAATGCTTTGCGCAGGCGTCCGTCCTGCGCCCTGCGGACTGTCCCTGCACCCCTTTCGCGTAGGCGCTGCCCATGGCCGCCGCCAGGGTGGGGTCCTCCCCATAGGTCTCGCACTGCCTGCCCATCCGGGAATCCCTGGAAATGTCCAGCACCGGGGCCAAAGTCTGGGTAATGCCCACGGCCCGCTCCTGTCTGCCCACGACACCGCCAATCCGCTCCTCCAGCTCCGGGTTCCAGGTGGAAGCCCTGCCGATACCTGAGGGGAAGCTGGCGGCCTCCTGCATCAGAGCCCCGCACAGCCCCTCCATGTGGAAAATAGCCGGAATGCCATGCTCGCTGCTCTCCATGACCTGCTTCTGGATCCGGGTCAGAATCTCCGCAACCTCATCCAGGGTCTTTACATTTCTAATCTCCAGGGTGGACACATGGCCGATGCCGTGCTGCAGCGCCTCCCCCGGATCTGCATGCCCCAACATGAAACATTGCACCTGAGCCATCTTCTCCTCCAGGCTTAAACGTGACAGCAAATCTTTGGCCCTCTCCTGTGGGGAAAGGGCTGGGTTCTGATAATTTTTCATCCTTACTCTCCTGCGCCGGCCTTTATATAATTAAGGGTATCTCTGTAAGCACCGGCTTTTCTGCGGCTCCGGATTCCCGCGCGTAAGCGAAAATCCGGGCATAGTCTGTCCTGTGACAATATCAGTATACCAGCTTCAGACTCCCGCCGCATCTAAAAATCCGCCTTAAACTACCACAAATCCGATGAGACAGCCAAAATTCCCAAAAGGAACCGGCAGGTTTTGTCTCCAGGGACTTCCTTACCACACCTGCCGCTTTGCAGCCTCCTCTGACGCAAAGGGCCCTGGAACCGCGGACAGCCCTCTGTGCTCCCCCAGATAGTCCTCATTGAAAAGGATGGCGGTGCCGTCAGGATTCTCGAATCTCTGCTCCGGCTCAAAGGCAAAACCCAGGATATCGCTGCTTATGATTGCGTCCCGGAAATCACCCAGCAGTTCATACACATTTGTCCGAATGAAATACTTCCCATCCTCCTCCACTAGTTCCGCCACTGCGCGGTTTTTGTCGTCAATCAGACAGTTCTCCTCTTTCTCCCAGGCCTTTGCCCCGTTGAAATAGGCATTGCCCTTTGCCCAAACAGGCAGATGGGAGAAATGCCAGTCCGCCAGCTTCATCATGTCGGCCTTTTGTCCTATGTCAAAATGCCCAATCCATTCCTCATAGGTTGGGTAGCCGTCAAACACATGGGTGCCTACCTCCTGATTGTCGGCTGCAGGATCCGCTTTCTGAGCCGGCCAGTTCTGGATGAAAATGTTGTTGTAAATCCGGTTGTCCCCGTGCAGAATGGTCATGAAACCGGCCACCTCCGTGCGGTGCCTGATATGGTAAGGCGTATAGCGGGGCTGGTTGACGCCGTTTATCACATTGTCCGTGCCCTCCCCCACCGAGGTAAAGGAGCCCAGAATCAGATTGTGCACGCAGGCCACGCCCTCCGTTGCCAGGCGGACGGACGCTTTGGACAGCATGATATTGTTGTCAATCAAGGTAGGGCCGTGGCTCACCTCCACGAAAATATCCTGGCTGCACATGGCTCCGGCTGCCATGGGAACGCCCTCCGGCGCATGATTGTCGTGGAGGAGATTCTGGGTAAGCCGGGTGCCCTGGGCCTGCCAGTCGCACCAGATGCCCATGGTGGAATGATGGATGTGGTTGCGCCGCATGACCACATCAATGGCTGCATGCATCTTGATGCCCGCAATCTCTGCTCCGCCCAGCTGCTGCATGTTGTTGATGTGATGGATATGGTTGTCCTCGATAAGGCTGAACACACCGCCCATGCGGCCCACGATGCCGGTCTGTTCGCAGTGGTGGATATGGCAGCGCCTGACGATGTGGCTGCCTATGTTTTCTTTCAGCCAGCCGTGGTACTGTCCCCTGCACACTGCGTCCCGCTCCATCTGGGTAGGGCTCTTCACATGCTTTCGGGTGAAATAATGGTCGTTCTCCTCATCATAATATTTGCCCAGGGAAATGCCGCAGCATTTGCTGTTGCTGATCTCGCAGTCCTCGATAATCCACCCCTTAGACCAATGGGGGCCTATCAGGCCGTCCTGATAGGCTGCAGGGGGCGCCCAGGTAGTGGCGGCCTTGTTCAGTTGAAAGCCCTTTACCGTAATGTAGCCTACGCCTGTTTTGGAGGGCAGGAAGCAGTTGCGGCGCACATTGATTTCCACCTGCTCCTCATTGGGGTTCTTTCCCTGGAAATTGGCATAAATCACCGTCTCGTTTCCGTCCTGCTCAGTATACCATTTATATACAGACCATTCCTGCTCCCAGGAGGGCGCATAGATTTCTCCCCGGATGCACTCCTCTAAAGTCTCCGTCTCATAGAGCTGCCTGTCATTTAGATACACCGCCCCTGCGTGCCTTACTACCGGAGCGAAATACCAGTCTCCGCCGATAAGGGTGGTATAGGGGTTATAACTTCCGAACACCCCGTTGTCCACCCGGCATACCCAGACATTTCCCTGGTAGGGCTTCCAGTCTTTCATCTCCTCCGCGCCGGTGATCTCCGCGCCCAAAGGCGCTTCGCTTCTGTAGACGATTCTCGCACTCTCCGTGCCTGCGTTGACCGGATCCACATACTCCCTGTAAATGCCAGGGGCCACCAGCACCTCATCGCCGGGTGCTGCCGCTTTGGCGGCATCATTGATATGGCGAAACGGGGTTTCCTTGCTGCCGTTGCCGTCTTTGGGCGCGGCAGCGTTGACGTAAATGATCATTGTGTTTTCCTCCTTGTATTTTGGTTCGCGTCCCTGCGGTTCTCCCATAACATGAGATCCCGCATTCCTGTTCTTTTATTTTATCAAAAATCCTGTGCCTGTTCTAGCTAAATTTCAGGAAAATCCGATTTCTCCCCGTCCATCAGCAGACCCGCCATGAAAACCCCCATAACCGCCAGAAACAGCTTTCTGGACGGGCGGTGGCGGCGCTGATGCCAAATTCCTCCATGATGGAGGACAATGCCGTAAATCGGCTTTCCAAAGACCTTGTCACAGGCAAACCGCCATGATATGATAGACAGGAGGATATATGCCAAAAAATCCCTATAAATTCAACATCAGGAGGAACCGTTATGGCAAAATTAACAGTCAAATATTTTTCTGAATGCCTGGTAAGGCCTGTCACATTCGAAATGTATCTGCCCAATGACATGCGCACAAATGTACCCTGGGCACAGGGAGACGACCCCTACAGGAAACGCCCCATCAAGACGCTGTTTTTGCTGCACGGCTATACGGGAAGCGCGGACAATTACGTTCCGGAATATCTTTCCGAGCAGTACAATTTCGCAGTGATCGCTCCCAACGGAGAGAACGGCTTCTGGCTTGACGGCATTTCCACAGGGCATAAATTCTGTACCCTGCTGGGCGAAGAGATTCCGGGATATGTGCGCAAGACTTTCGGACTGGCGAAAAGTGCTGAAGACACTTACATCTTAGGCCTGTCCATGGGCGGATTCGGCGCGCTGCATACAGGACTTGCCTACCCTGACCAGTTCGGCAAGATCGGAGCCATGTCCTCCGCGCTCATTGTCCATGAGGTGGCTGGGATGAAAGACGGCCAGGGAAACGCAGTGGCAAACTACGAATATTACCGGGAGTGCTTCGGCCAGCCGGATCAGGTGCTGAAAAGCGATAACAATCCGGAGACACTTGTGGACAGACTTCTGTCAGAAAAGAAAAAGATACCGGAAATCTATATGTGCTGCGGCACGGAGGATTTCCTCCTTGAGAACAACCGGGAATTCCATCGCTTCCTGGTAAGCCGCAGCGTTTCCCACGAATATTTTGAGAGCAAGGGAACTCATGATATGCAGTTCTGGAGCGAATACACGGAGAAAATCGTGAAATGGATGTTTGCATGACGCATCCTTGCCCGGCTGCATTCCTGTCGGTCAAAAAGAGCCGATGCAGCCGCACTTTCGCCGGATTTTAGGCAGACTGTGCGGCTGTTTCGGCTGCTTTTTACAGGGGCTGTATGAATAGCCCTACAGCCAGTCATGCGTTCAGCTCACAGTTAATTCCTTTCTGTGCATCCAATGGATGCCAATATGCCCGATGCCCAGGATGATCACGGCAGCGCCCAGCAGAGGATTCCTGCCATAAACCGCCAACAGGAAGAACGCCGCCACTGGAAGCGTGGCCCCGGCCACCGGCACCCCCAAAAAGCTGCTGTAGAAATCCTCCATGGTCTTTTCACTGCGAAAATAGCGCAACCAGTAGAGCTCGTAGCAAACCATCAGCAGAAAGGACAGCGCCAGCCACCCGCACCAGACGGACTTAGGTCTTATATTGAAGTCGGAAAAAATCAGTACCAGGCAGGACACAAGCGCCTCCCCTGCCCGCTCCAAAAGCACCAACATCCGCTTCTCATTCCCCACATATTTTTCATAATCCTTTGGCTGATTCCTTGTCCACAGGAGATTGGGCAGTATCAGCATAATCAGGTAAATCAGCCCCACATAGGAAAATCCAAAATGCATCCTCGTACCTCCCATCCTCCGGATGTCCGCCTGCGCCTCTCTAAACTTCCACTATAAGCAGAACATTTTCTTGTTTTTGTATTCAGATGCACCAATTTCTCCACTCTCTTTTCTATTCTCAGTTCAGAGTCAGCTCAACGCAAACAGCTTTGCTCCATGGGCAGGCACGCTGGTGCTGACCACCCCCTGCCCTACGGCTGAGCGCTGGTCACTCCACAACTCCAGCGCCTCCTGCACCTGAGTCTTTCCGGCCCCGGCGAACTGCTGCACCTGGGCGCAGACGCAGGAAATCACTGTATCCTCCTCCGCCAGGTTGAAGAATGCCAGATATCGCTCCCCGGTCTTCTCATTCAGGCAGCTCCATATGGCGTGGCTTTCGTCCCGCTCCACCTGTTTTCCCACATAAGAATTGCCCGTGAGCTTCAGGATATCTTTCCTGGTAAGGAGCCACTGCGTCCACTCATCCAGCTTCGTCAGCTCCGCGCCCACCATCAGGGGAGAACCGAAGACGCACCAGAGGGTCAGCATGGTCTTCTGCTCCTCTTTGGTGAAATTGGTATCCCATTCCCCTTTGCCGAAACCGCCTCCCAGCTTGCCTAAGGGCAGCATGTCGCAGTCCGGATAGCACCCCTCCGCCACATGATCCTGCCAGAGTTCGCAGCGGTGGAACATATTCTTAAGAAGCTCCCACTTATCCCAGAAATCATCGGTAATGCGCCACATATTGGCATATTTTGCGTACTGCCAGGCCCTGTCGATATGAGCGGGCCCGGGGGAGAGGCTGAGTACGATGTCCCGGCCGCATTTCGCGATGGCCTCTTGGAGCATCCTTGTCTCATGCCAGCCGCTGAATTTTTCACTGGGATACATCCAGCTGTCGCAGATATCGTCACATTTAATGAAGTCCACGCCCCAGTCCGCGTACATGCCTATCAGGCTGTCTATATAGGCCTGGCCTGCCGCGTTGTCACGCACGCCGTACATGTCCGGGTTCCAGCCGCAGATGGATGCCGGATCCGCCGCGTCCGCCGCTGTAAATGCACAGCCGGCTATGGGCAGATGTTGATGGGCCGCAAGCCTGGGAATGCCGCGCATGATATGGATGCCGAATTTCAGACCCAGACCATGGACATAATCCGCCAAAGGGCCGAACCCCCTGCCCTCCGCCGCCGAGGGGAACCGGTTCACCGCAGGCTGGTATCTGCCGTATCCGTCCATCTCCATGTCGCCAAAGGGGATGTACTGGAATTCGCTTCTGCGGCTCCCCGCGTCTTTCGCGTACCACTGGATATCCACTACCACGTACTCCCAGCCGCAGTCCTTTAAGTGGGCCGCCATATAGCCGGCATTGGCCTTTACCTGTTCCTCAGTGACAGTCGTGTCATAATAATCGTAGCTGTTCCACCCCATGGGGGCCTTGTCCATTGTCATTTTCATTGTCGTCATCCTGCTTTCTTCCTTTTTTGTATGGAGTTTTCTTGCATAGGCTTTTCTTTCATTATACAACGCTTTCCATACTTTCACTATATCCTTTTTGAGAAAATTGAGAGTTTGGATGAGATATTTTCAGAGATGAAGATAAACCGGAAAAACCCGGAGAACCGCCTCACTGTGATGCTTTTGATTCGACACTCAAAAAGGCATGAAGCCTGCGGAATATATTCAGCAGTTCATGCCTGTGTCGTATGAGGAAAGTGCGGGGGGATCATCTGCGGCCTGCCGACCTGTATCGGAAAACCGGATTCCGCCGGGCCTTATGCCACCGCCGCCGTCATGATGCAGTAGGCCAGGATGCACCAGGGCTTTCCCAGCAGGATGATTGCCACGAATTTCCGCGTACTCATCTTCGTCAGGCCGGTAAAGTAGCAGAAATAATCGTCCGGGAACAAGGGCAGTACCATCCCCAAAAACAGCACCACCGTATAGAACTTGCTCCCCGCCGCCCAGGCAGCCCATTTCTCGTACTTCTCTCCGGGGAACATCCGGCTCACCAGGCCGCTGCCGTACTTTCTCGCCAGCAGGAACGCAATGATGGAGCCTGCGGAAATCCCGATGTAATTGCACCAAAAGCCACCCCAGCAGCCGAACATCATTGCTCCAACCACACAGCCAAAGAGCCCGGGCAGCACCGGCAATATCACCTGGGCCGCCTGCACCGCAACCAGGAAAAGCGGCGCGGCCAGGCCGAATCCCGCCACATACTTTTGGAAGGTCTCCACCGAGTCGAACTGTCCGTCCAGATAAGCCTTTGCCAAAATTACCACAAAAGCCCCGCATAGTGCCGCCAGGCCTATGGTCATGAGCTTTTTGTTCTTGTCTATCTGTCTATCGATCGTCTGTTGTCTGTATATCGTTTCCATACATCCTCCCCATTATTTCCTGATCTCTTTTACGCCGTCTCTGTCATTGGACGCTCCGGCTTTCTCATCTGTTCTTTGTATAGTATAGCTTCCGTTTCTTAATTACATGTCCATATAATTCTAAACAAATGCGAAAGAAATCCGAAATATTTGTTTTTGGCGGAGAATGCCGATCCGCTTGCGCGCCAGTCCCGGAGCACCGGATTTTCACTTCCCGATCCGCAGCACCGCAAAGGACAGCGGCGGCAGCAGAATGCTCTCTCCCGGCCGGAAACTCTTCCCATAGGTGGCAATTCTTTCCGGGTCCTCCAATGTATTATAGGCATCCCGCTTTGGGCCGGTGAGGATTTCGGCCTGGATCCGGGGACTTTCTCCCCAGCCCTCCGGCAGGACAAGCGTCAGCTCCCTCTCCTCTTCCCTGGCATTGACCACTTTCAGGATGATCTCTCCGCTTCCCTCACAGAGGCTGGCGGTATGATACAGCCCAGACCCAGAGGCATCCCCCTCCCCGCTCCGGGTATCCAGGACCACATCCCCCATGTTGCAGGCATACATTTTCTGCACATAATAGCTGGGGGTGCCGTAGCAAGACGCCCCGTCGAACCAGATCATGTCCGGCGACCACTGGGTATAGCCCATCCTGGCAAAGAGGGGCGCGTAGGAAGCCAGCACAACCACGTCTGCGTTGCGCTCCACTCCTGTCAGGAACGCGGCCTCTGCCAGGGCCCCGTCCAGGGTGTTGGCCTGGGGCATGTTGAACCCGTTCATGGGATGGGCCGCGTACTCTCCGGAAAACACTTTCACTTTCCTGTCGTAATCATCGTAAAAGTCCACATGCTCGTACAGCCACTTTGGCTTCACATAATAATGCTCGTCCACGGCGTACACGAAATCCTCCTGCTCCTCATGGGCATGGTAGAACGCCCAGGCGTCTGTATACCGGTTCGAGGTCACGTCCGGCCCGGCGGAGCCGATGAGCTTGATTTCCGGGGCTTTCTCGTGGATGGCTTTCTCGAAGATCTCATAGCGTTCAAAGAAATCCGCTTCCTTTGTCTGCCACTGCTCATTGCCGATGCCCAGCATGGTCAGGCCGAAAGGCTCCCTGTGGCCCATTTCCGCCCGGACGGCGCCCCAGGGCGTATCCACGTCCCCGTTGGCGAATTCAATCAGGTCCAGCGCGTCCTGCACGAATTCCTGAAAGGCCACCGTGTCCCGCCCCACCATTTCTTTGGACTGGTACTGGCAGGCGAAGCCCACGTTCATCACCGGCAGCGGCTTGGCCCCGATCAGCTCGCAGAGCAGGAAATATTCGTAATACCCCAGCCCCAGGGTCTGGTTGTAATGGCTGTAAGCGCCCTCGTAGTCATTTTCTTCCCTGGTCCCATGGACTGCCCAGCGGTTCCAGTTGTTCCGCCTGGCCCACAGGGGCTTTAAGCTGTCCTTGTAACGGTAGCGGTTGGCCAGGGTATTTCCCTCCACGATGCAGCCTCCGGGGAAGCGCAAAAAGCCCGGGCGGAGATTTTTAAGCATGTCGAACAAATCCCTGCGGAAGATTCCCGCCACGGCATCGCAGGGCATCAGGGACACAAAATCCAGCTCCACGATGCCTGCCTCCGTCAGGCACAGCGCGAAATCCCCCCGCTCCACGTCCGCCTCCGCATGAAGCACGACCTCATATTTCCGGAAACGGTTGTATGTCTCCTCACCACCCGCCTCCGCGGATATCTTTCCCTGGGCACAGCGCACTCCGTCCTTTTCCACGTAGAGAGCAAAGGCTCCCTGAAACTTCACGCACCTGGCCCAGAATACAGCCTTATAGTCCATTCCCTTTTTCAGATAAATGCCGTCATAGGCCTTGTTCCGGACACCCGCCCCGGCCTGGGCGGTCTCCAGCCTCATATAGTGGGGGTTCTCCTCGCTGTGGGGACTGCCTGTGACGAAGCGGCATCTCACCCCGCTTCCGGCGTCCGCCGGATAGGGGCTCCAGGCATAGCCGCCGTCATACTCCACATGATAATCGCAGGCGTCCCCCGTGGCTTTCACGCACTCAAAAGAACGGTTCTCCAGCATCTCCGCGTACAGCCCGCCGTCCGCCGCATAATTGATGTCCTCGAAGAACAAACCTATCATGCCCTCCTGTATCCTTGCCTTTTTCTCTGACCCGATTGTTATCTCCATTTTGCTGTCTTTCCTTTCCTGTGGGTTGGCTGCACTTCCATTTATCTTACTCCCCATCCATTTTTATTTTCTGTTTTTTATACAATGTACGCAAATACGTACACCAATGCATTTTTCACTCAATATTCCAGATACGCCCCTTTCATGGGACTTGCGGCATGCTCACTGTACAGGCGCAGAACCCCCGACCTGTACTTAGGCTCCCTGGGCCGCCAGCGCCTGCGCCGCTCCTCCAGCACAGCCGCCACCTCCTCCAGGGTCTTAGGCTCCCCATTGAAACCGATGATGTTCAGCCTGCGCGCCTCCACGTCTATTTCGATCAAATCCCCCTCTTCCACCAAAGCGATGGGGCCGCCGTCCACGGCCTCCGGGCTGCAGTGGCCGATCACGGGCCCTGTGGACGCACCGGAGAAGCGCCCGTCCGTAATCAATGCGATGCTCCGCCCCAGCTCCTTGTCGCTGCTGATGGCCTCCGAGGTGTAGAACATCTCCGGCATGCCGCTGCCCTTGGGCCCCTCATAGCGGATGAACACTGCGTCGCCTTTCTGTACCTGGTGCTTCAGCACCGCCTCCAGGCATTCTTCCTCGCTGTCAAAGGGCCTGGCCCGCAGCACTGCCCGGAACATCTCTTTCGGACAGGCCGTATGCTTGATCACCGCTCCCTCGGGTGCCAGGTTCCCCCGCAGTACCGCAATGCTTCCCTCCGTGCCCATGGCTCTGTCGTAAGGACGGATGATATCCTCTTTGGTCAGGGACACCTGACAGCGCCGGTTGAAGTCCTCCAGCCACTTTGCGCATCTGTCATAGAAGCCATTTCGCTTTAGCTCCTCCAGGTTCTCCCCCAGGGTCCTGCCGGTCACCGTCATCACGTCCAGATGGAGGTGTCGCTTAATCTCCTCCATGATAGCCGGGACGCCTCCCGCATAGTAGAAGCATTCCGCAGGCCACCTCCCGGCAGGACGGATGTCCAGAAGATATCTGGCGTTCCTGTGGAGCCTGTCGAAAGTATCCCCTGTGATCTCGATGCCGAACTCATGGGCAATGGCCGGGATGTGCAGCAGACAGTTGGTGCTGCCCGAGATGGCGGCATGCACCAGGATCGCGTTCTCAAAGCTCTTTTTGGTGATGATGTGGCTGGGGCGCATGTGGGGCTGTGTGGCCAGCTTCACGGCCTGAACCCCCGCCTGCCTGGCGTATGCCAACAGATCCGGGCTGGCGGCAGGCATCAGGGCGCTCCCCGGCAGGGCCAGCCCCAGAGCCTCCGCCATGACCTGCATGGTGGAGGCGGTGCCGATGAAAGAGCAGGCCCCGCAGCCGGGACAGGCATTGCGCTTTGCCCAGTTGAGCCTCTCCTCACTGATCTCCCCCCGCCGGTACTGGGCGCTGTACTTGCCAAGCTGCTCCAAGGTCAGCATTTCCGGCCCCGCGTTCATAGTGCCGCCGGGCACCACCAGGGCAGGGATGTCCACCCTGGCAAGCCCCATCAGATTCCCGGGCAGGCCCTTGTCGCAGCTGGCCAGGTACACTCCCGCGTCAAAGGGCGTGGCGCCTGCCTGGATCTCGATCATATTGGCGATCATCTCCCGGCTCACCAGGCTGTAATTGATGCCGTCCGTGCCCTGGCTCTCCCCGTCGCACATATCCGTGCAGTAATACCGGGCGCCGTGGCCGCCGGCCTCCCGGATTCCTTTCCTTACTTCCTCCACCAGGATGTCCAGGTGGCCGCTGCCCGGATGGCTGTCGCCGAAAGTGCTCTCTATGATGACCTGGGGCTTCGCCAGATCCTCAGGCTCCCAGCCTGTGCCTATCCGCAGCGGGTCCAGCTCCGGCGCATTCTTACGCATCTTTTGACTTCTAAGCTCCATCTGTTTCCCCTCGCATAAACTTTCCACATTCCGTCTCCAAAAACCTCACACCGACACCAGCGCACCGTTCCGCTTCCTGGACTCCTCGGCCAAAAACACCAGCCTGTGCCCGGTCATGGAGTCGTCCAAGGTAGTACAGCAGGGAGAGGGCTCCTCTCCCCTAAGCAGCGTGACGAAATCATGGATGATGGCCTGGTCTCCGCCTCCGTGGGCGTTTCCGTGCTGGTCATGAGACACGTCCACCACCTCCGTGATCCTGCCCCCGGGGGCATCCGGCGCTATGCGGTGTACGGTAAACCGTTCTTCCTCGAACAGTCCCAGGATTTCTCCCCGGGTGCCTGTGATGTGGATATGCCGGCCTGACGCGGTGGCGCCTCCGTTCATGGAAAATGTCCCTGTGGCGCCGTCCGCAAAGCGCACCATCATGGACTGATGGTCTACGATCTGCAGATTGCAGCGATAGGCGCAGCGGCTGAAAGGATTCTTCGGATCCCTGAGAAGCGCCTCCTTTTCCTCCTCGGATATCTTCTCATATCCGATATCATGCCAGATATTGCCTGTCCAGCGCTGAGGATGCTCGATATACAGGCGCCTGGCCGAATAGGGGCATGTCCGCTCTACGGGACAGTCCACCAGGCAGTGGTTTCCCGCGCCCTGGGGAGCCATCTCGGGCTTGAACTGGAACACGTTTCCAACGCTGGACACGCTGGCAGGATGGTTTCCCCGCATGAGCCAGGTCATGATGTCAATGTCGTGGCAGGATTTGGACAGAAGCATGCCAGAGCCGCAGATCTCGGGGGAGGCGTACTTGCCCCGCACATAGGACACGGACTCGTGGAAATAGCTCACCTGCTCCGCCATCCGGATGTCCACCACCCTGCCGATGTCCCCCGCCGTGAGGATTTCTTTGATTTTCCGGTAAAAGGGTGCGTAGCGCAGCACATGGCAGACCATGATATGCCGATTGGTCACATGCTCGCAGTTTAAGAGCAGCTCCGCCTCCTGCATGTTCACCGCAAAGGGCTTTTCCAGCAGGATGTCGTACCCGCGCCGCAGCAGAGGCAGGGATGTGGGCACATGCTGCTGATCCATGGTTCCGTTGATGACGCCGTCCGCGAACTTGGGCGCTGCCACCAGTTCCTCCACGGAGGAAAAGCAGTTCTCCCGTGGGATACCGAATGTCTCCCGGGCTGTCTGCACCCGTTCCGGATTGATGTCCGCCACGCCCACGATCTGAAACAGATCGGGATGCTCCAATGCCTCACGGGCATAAATCATGGATCTGACGCCCATGCCTACGATAATAATGCGAATTGGTCTCGATTTCATTTTGTCCTAGCCATTCCTTCCTGGTAATTCTTTGGTCCTATGCCGCGCAGACCTTTCCAGATTTTTGTTATCCTATTCATAATAACCGATTGCTCTCTTTTTTTCTACAGGAAATTTTATAAGTTTCGCATGTTTTTAACCGTATTTTTAACCGTATTCCATTTTAGTACTTGCTAATATAAATAAGCGTGCTATAATACAAGATTACAGGAAGCCGCTCTTGCTTCCTGTAATACACGGCTACAGGAAGCCGCTCTTGCTTCCTGTAATACACAGTTGCAGGAAGCCGCTCTTGCTTCCTGTAATACACAGTTGCAGGAAGCCGCTCTTGCTTCCTGTAATACACGACTGCAGGAAGCCGCTCTTGCTTCCAAATGTTCCGTTTAAAAACAAAATAGGAGGGAGAGAAACATGGACGACAAAGTCTTAAAAGCCCTGGGAGAGCCGAAACGCTTCCAGCTTCTGCAGCTCATGTCCGCCCGGGGCTATTGCGTAGGCGCTCTGGCTCTGCGCAGCGGACTGTCCGAATCGGCGGTGTCCCAGCATTTGCGGGTTCTCCGGGAAGCGGGGCTGGTGCTGGGTGTCAAGAAAGGCTATTACACCCACTACCGCCTGGATAAAGAGGCTCTGGAACAGGTCATCTCCGAGTTGGAACAGCTCCTGAATATAAAGTGCAAGCCCTGCAGCGGTCCGTTCTACGGCTGTCCGGAATCAGAGCGGCTGCAATGCAAATCCTATGTACCGCCGGAAAAAAGAAGAAAGGAAAGCTGAAAATCATGCTGAAACGTTTTATCTACTATTATAAGCCCCACAGAAAGATGCTGACCCTGGATATGCTGGCATCCCTGCTGATCTCTGTGATCGGTATGGTATACCCCGTTGTCACCAACAAAATGCTCAATGTCTATATCCCCGAGAAAATGTATACCACCATCGTCATCGCAGGCCTGGTGGTATTAGCCCTGTATATTGTGCGTATGTTGCTTCGGTATTTCGTGCAGTATTACGGTCATGTCATTGGCGTGAAAATGCAGTCCCAGATGCGTCAGGATCTGTTTGCCCATCTGGAGAAGCAGCCTTTTCAATTCTATGACAACCACGAGACCGGCCGCATCATGACCCGCATTACAAGCGACTTGTTCGAGGTAAGCGAATTAGCTCATCACGGCCCGGAAAACCTGCTGATCAGCTCTGTGATGATCATCCTGTCTTTCGTCTACCTGGTGATGATCGACCCCATATTGACCCTGATCATCTTCGCCTGTGTGCCGATCCTGGTGGTAGTGACCCTGCACTTCCGCAAAGCCATGAGCCGCGCCTTTGACGACCGCCGCAAGAGCAACGCCACCATCAACGCCGCGGTGGAGAGCAGCGTCACCGGCATCCGTGTGACAAAGGCCTACACCAACAGCAAGCGGGAAATCGAGAAGTTCAGGGAGGGCGACAGGCAGTTCGTGGACGCTTCCCGCAGAGCCTACAGAGCCATGGCCATGTTTCACTCCTCCACCGCTTTTGTGACGGATATCTTCAACGTGTTCATCCTGATTGCGGGAGGCCTGTTCCTGTACTCCGGCAGGATCTCTTTCGGTGACTACTCCACTTTCATCGTATCCGTGAACCTGTTCATCAATCCCGTGAACACCCTGATCGGCTTCATGGAGCAGTTCCAGAACGGTGTCAGCGGCTTCAAGCGCTTTTTGGAGATCATGGACGCGGAGCCGGAAAAGGACGCGTCAGACGCTCAGGAACTGACGGACGTCCAGGGTGTCATCGAATTCAAAAACGTCACCTACGCTTACGACGATTCCAAAGAAGTCCTCCACGACATTAACCTGCGCCTGGAAAAAGGCAGAAAGCTGGCCCTGGTAGGGCCCTCCGGCGGCGGCAAGACCACCCTGTGCCATCTGCTGCCCAATTTCTACAAGCTGGAGGAAAAAGACGGCTCCATCTTAATCGACGGAAAGGATATCCGCCATCTCACCATGGAGTCCGTGCGCCGCAGTATCGGCATCGTTCAGCAGGACGTATTCCTCTTTGTGGGCACTATCCGGGAGAACATCCTCTACGGCCGCCCGGACGCCACCCAGGAGGAAGTATACGAGGCTGCCCGCCGGGCCAATATCCATGACTACATTATGACGCTGGAAAAAGGATATGATACGGAAATCGGAGAACGGGGCGTAAAGCTCTCCGGCGGCCAGAAGCAGCGCCTGAGCATTGCCAGAGTGTTCTTAAAAAATCCCGCCATCTTGATTCTGGACGAGGCCACCAGCGCACTGGACAACACCACCGAGGTGCTGATCCAGCAGGCCCTGGACGAATTGTGCAAAGGCCGCACCACTCTGGTGGTGGCCCACCGCCTCTCCACCATCCGCAACGCAGACGAAATTGCCGTAGTTATAGGCGGCCGCATCACCGAGCGGGGCTCCCACGAGGAACTTATGGAAGCAGGCGGCACCTACCAGCAGCTGTATTCCCTGCAGTTTCGGGAAAATGACTTTTTTGAGTGATCATTCCATTACGGCCTGCATGGTCATATCCGGCATCCGCGGATCCTGTGCCGGAAATTCCAGTTCTTTCGCATCCTGGTAACATTTTTCGGGGATGATCTCCATCTCCGGCAACGTGCGGCCGGTCACGGCCGCCGAAAGGGATGCCCCCGGCACGGAGCTGTGCCCGACGTCAGTGTGCACGTCAATCACCACATACTCGGACCTGCACCCGGTCTTGAACTGAATGGCCCAGTCGGAAATGCCGGAGGTTACGATGAAGTCCGTGTTTCCCCGCCTCTCCAGACCGTACCTCTTGTCGTCCAGCTCCAGCCATTCCCCCATAAAGTTAAAGGGCAGCAGCTGGCCGCCGTGGGTATGGCCGGACAGCACCAGGTCCACGCCGGATGCCTCCTGGGCATCATAGTCATAAGGCTGATGGTCCAAAACAATGCTGTACTTGTCCGGATCCAGGCCGGCGGTCAGTTCCTCCATGGTAGCCCTGGGCCTGCCCATCTGATCCTCCGAGCGGTCTTTGCGCCCGATCAGGTAAAACCGGTCTCCCAACAGCACCGTCTCATCCTGCAGCACAATCACACCGTTCTTCTCCAGTTCCGCAACCAGGTCTGCCCCGCTGTAACCCCGGTAGGCCGGGCCGTAATATCCTCTGTCATGATTTCCGAAAACATAGTAGACTCCATAGGCAGTGCGCAGCTTCCCCAGGGCCTGGCAGGCTGCTATCATGTCCTCCCTGGAGGTGTCATCGTCCACATAATCCCCTGTCACCACCACAATGTCCGGCTGCTCCGCCTGCATATCGTCCACCCATCTTTGGAATTCCTCCCCGCTGAACGTGTTGCCCACATGGGAGTCCGCAAAGTGTACAATGCGTAAACTCCCCACCGGCTTCTTTGTCTCCACGGTGTAGGGCGTGCGCCACACATGGTTGGCCAGATACCACCCCCAGGCCAGGTACACCGCCGTGATGCCAATAGCAAAGACACCTGCGTAATATTTCTCAAATTTCTTCCCGCGGCGTTTTTCCACAATCTTGCAGACGCCGTCGCACACCAGCCATACCGCCATCAGGTGCAGGATGCTGATGGCCGCGTTGATTGTCCCCAGTCCCTCCCGGATGCCCAGCGCCAGCGCCAGTACCGGGATGATTCCCAGGAGAAAAGCCAAAAGCTTCTTTCCCCTGGCGATTCTTTGTATAACGCGAAACTTAGCGAACCTGCTGATCAGGTACAGAATGCCCAGAGCAGATCCCAGGGCCAGCGCGCCAAAAATGAATGTCCACATCTTTTGTTCTCCTTTTTCCCGGATTTCAGATTCATGTTCTGTTTTCAGTATATAGCAGGATTCCCTTGTATGCAAGGCTGAATGTTTCCCGCCCCTCTTGAAATCCGGAGACTGATCGTGTACAATACAAGGAAATGGGAGGAAAACAAAATGGCCAAGCAAAAGGACGTCAAGACGAATGCCATGCGCATACTGGAATCCATGAAGATTCCCTATACGCATTTGACCTATGAATGCAGCGAATTCACCGACGGGCTTCAGATTGCGGACATGCTTTCCCTGCCCTATGAAAAGGTGTACAAGACTTTGGTCACCGTATCAGGCACAGGAGAAAAGCATCCCAGGGATTATTTCGTGTTCGTGATCCCTGTGGCAGAGGAGCTGGACTTAAAAGCGGCCGCCAGAAGTGTAGGCGTAAAAAGCGTGGAGATGATTCATGTAAAGGACATACAGCAGATCACCGGCTACATCCGGGGCGGCTGTACCGCCGTGGGCATGAAGAAGCAGTATGTCACCCGCATCCACAGCTCCGCCCAGAGCCTTGAGAAGATCATCGTCAGCGGCGGGCGCATAGGCTCCCAGCTGGAGCTGGCCCCGGAAGACCTGGCCAGGGCGGCGGGAGCAGAATTCGCGGACATCATCCGGCACCCTGGGAGATAGTTGTATCGTGTCTCGGCACAATCTCCTTTTCGGATGGAAAGCTACTTCCGACGGGAGTAAGATTCGCGAACCTGCTTCCTATAATCTCTTAATATGCTCTTTCGCCATTGCATAATATTTTTGAAATCGCTGGCTCTTTGTATCCTCATATTTTATGCCAAGCATAATCCACTCACAGTACTCGTAGAGCAGAAAATAATCCAGCGTCCTGCGGTAATCCTTGTAATGAATCCCTTTCTCTTTTATGAAATGCTCAAAATAATATTCGACAGCGTAGTCTTTATCCTCCTGTCTCATATGGAAAAAGGCCTCTTCCTCCTCTTCCCCATGCGCGATCAGGCGGGCAAGCGAGGCAGGATAAGGTAAGATTCCGGCGTATTCCCAGTCAATGAGAGTCGCCTTTCCATTCGCGGTCAGGACATTAAAAGGCAGGAAATCGTCATGGCACAGCGTCCGCGGGATATTGGCATATATCTGCAGGAACGTTTTGTAGGCTTGTTCCAAATCCGGATCGTTCAAATAGCTGCCGCGCTTTTGCCGATCCTGCAGGCTTTCCTCAAAACCATAGCCCACCCCTTGAAGTTCCCTTTTTTCCCAATACATATTTTGCAGATAAATCAATGCATCCAGAACAGCAGTCAATGACTTCCGGTTACATTTACGCAGATTGTCTCCCTCAATATATTCTATAAGAAGAAACAGCTCTCCGCAATAGCTCAGGCTCTTATAAAAACGGGGCGCCCTGTATCCGGCAGATTGCAAAAATGTATCGTAAACAGATAGTTCCCGCTCACTTGTCTTTTTCAGGACATAGCTGGCAGTATCCTCTTCGACTTTCCACACGTTATAATCCGTGCCGTCTTCCTCACATTGAAACGCTGTTGCAACGGCTTGTTCGCCAAAGTCCATTTGTGCAAGTAATTCTTTTATATTCATGTCCAAATTCCCCTGTTCCTTTCTGTACTTCCGTCACATGGGCTTTAAATTCCGATTCAGCCTGTCCACCATCCAGGCAATCCGCCGCTCTCGCCCGGCGTCTGTCTTTGCGTCAAAATAGGCCCGGGTGTAGGTCTTCTTTACGGACATGGGCATGGCCCGAAAATTCGTGAACGCAGGTTCATATTCCTCCAGCAGCTTGGAAAGGACCACGATCTGCTCCTCCGTTACCGCCATGGAGTTTTGGGTGTTCCACTGGCCGTTCTTTTGGGCCTCCTGTATTTTCTCCCGGCCGAAATCGGTCATAAGACCCTGTTCCTCCAGTTTTCCCGCCAGGGCCTTATTCTTCTCCGACCACTTGCTGTTCTCCCTGCGCAGGGAGAAGTACTTCTTATATTTCTTGTCGTCAATGCTTTGCATCTGTCCGTCGATCCACCCGAAGCAGAGCGCCTCCTCCAGCGCTTCTCCCGCTTTTATCGTCTTCGGCCCGCCGGCTTTGCCGAACAAAAGCCACACACCGGCGCTGGACCTGCAATTGCCGCCGAGCCATCTCCTGAATGCTTCTCTGTCTGCAAATTCCATTATCTCACTCATTTCATCCATCTCCTTTCACAGCTCCCAGGCTTTGGAATCATCTCCTCCGTAGGCATCTCCTATGCGGTATTCTTCTACTTTGCCATCAGGCATGAACTTGTGCCACCCCTCATTGGTAATGGCGTCAAAAAGGGCCGCTTTCCCCTGGGCCTTATAGTCTTCCCTGGACATGGGCGCCGCGGCATGGATATCGATCCTGTCATGGAACAGCTCGTACCGATCATCGAACAGCATTGTGGTGATCAGGGCCTCCCCCTCCATGTCCTGCTGTTCCCTGAGCATGGCATTGAATTCACTTACAACGGTATCCTCCCATCCGCATTTCCACCGTTGCCGGGGCATATCGGGAGAAGAACAGACTTTTGCAGGGGCACATTCCACTTTCTGGCCGTGTCCGCCAGGATTTTATGGTTTCCCGTCTCGATGTAGAAGCTCAGTCCGTGCTCCCACAGGCAGCCCTCTGCCCCCTGTGTATTCTCGATCAGATTTACGATCCTCATTCATCTCCTCCTGCCGCGCCGCCCGGTTTCCGCTGTCGCGCCCCCCGCATCCTCCCTTTCGCCCCCAGGTCAGATGCAGCTGTCCAGCACCACTTTCATGCTCCAGGACGGCATCGGGCCGCGGTTCTCGTCCTCCTCCAGAAACGCGAAGATGACCTGATAGTCCGGCGGCCTCTCCGGGTAGACGCCGTAGCCGTCCGTGGCGAACTCTTCCGTCCCCGGCTTTTCTGTCAGGCGTATCGCCGTCAATGCTCTGTCGAAAAGCCGCAGATGCATCAGGATGTCGTCGCGGGACAGCCCCATGATTTCGCCGGCAAGGGATGAAATGATTTCGTTGTGTTGGTCCATGGCTTCTCCCCGGGCAGGTTCTTTACTGTTTTTCCTCAACCCTCTCCCTGTCCCATGCATGCTTTGAGAAAATCAATGGAATGTTCCCTGGCGGCTGCGCTGTCCGCGCCCTCGTAGCCATGCCCCGCGCCGGGAATGACGATGAGCCCGGCATTCCCGTAGACGGACAGGGCCCTCTGCGAACTGCAAAGGGGCACGATCGGGTCCTGGTCCCCGTGGACGATCAGCACGGGTCCTGTGTAGGCCGAAATGTCTGCATATACGTCAATGTCCCTGGCCTCCCGGTCAAAATTCTCCCCCAGAAGCAGGCCGAAGACTTCCCGCTCCCCCGCCTCATACCGCTTTCCGGCATCCTCCGGAATCCCGAACGCCGGATACCACAGCACCTGGGCCCTGATTTCCTCCGGGCGCCGCGCCGCCACCAGAGCCGAGACCAAGCCTCCCATGCTCTCCCCCTGGAGGAATATCCGTTCCGGATCCACATACTCCAGGCCTTTCACGCAGTCGATGACCGTCTCCAGATCCTCGCACTCCGTGCCCACGGTCATCTCTTCCATCGTCCCGTCGCTGAGAGACTGGAGCCCGCCGCCGCAAAAGTCGAAGAACAGGCAACAGATGCCCGCCCCGGCAAAGCCCTCCCCATGATGCATCAGCTCCCGGTAGTTGCTCCCGAAACCATGGCAGAATATCACCACCGGAAGCTTGTGTCCTTTCTTTTCCGGCCGGTAGATACGCCCTCGGATGACTTTTCCGTCTTTCTTGCCAAATGTCATTTCTTCTATCATCTCTGCCGCTCCTATCCCCCCTGAGTGCGCTACTTGTCCACGCTGAACAGATACACAGTGCTCCCTTTCCCGAATCCCTGGGGATAGACCTCCGCCGTCCAGTATTTAGAGGGATATGGAATCATCACATTCTGGGCCAGGATCGTGTTCCTGGTCACGTCATACATGGCATCGCAGTCGAAGCCCTCCCGCTCGTGCATGGAATCCGGCTCCCCTGCAAACTCCGCATAGGCGAACTGGGACAGATAGGGCATCCCGGCTTCTCCGTCATTGTCCGGAACGAAATCCACATAGGCATATCCCTGGGGAACCGGCGCATCGGCCGCCATAAACCTCCCCCACAGGCCGTGGCAATGTTCCACGTCCACGCCTCTGCCATAGTGGTGCAGCAGAAGCACGTCCCAGTCAAAACCGCTGCGGTATCCCTCCATGGCATCCAGCGTGCGCTGCACTTCCTCCAGTCCCCGGAGCTCCCCGGAGAGATCTTTCTCCATACCGATAAAGCGCATGGCGGGAAGCTTTCTGTACTCAAAACGTTCCATCCGGAAACCGTCCTGCTGCCGCTTAACCACATCCGGCATGAACAGGGTCCACTGCACACCGGCGTCGCAGTCTTTCAGGAAATTGATGTATCCGAAAACCTCCACCGTATCCGTCCCGGCATGGCCTGTAATGCCTCCCGCAAAAAGCTCTCTTGTCTCCCGATTCTTTATGGACGAAAAATCATGGAACACTCTTTCCACCGCCTCTTTCAGCTCAACGGCGCGGGTGTCCCCGGTCAGCTCTTCCTCGAATCTGTCCAGGGTGTCGAATACGGCCGGGTTCACCAGGCCCGAGGGCTCCAGGCCGGTCAGCTGTGCCCGCAGCTGTCTGCACTGTCTCTCAAATCTGCCGATGATTCCCTCCATGAGAATCGCCCTGTTCTCGTCCAGCTCCGCCTGGCTCCACCGGTCTGCCGTCAGAAGCCATGCCGTCACCGCGTCAAAAGCGTCCGGGTTCGTCCCCCTGGCCCGGCTCGCCCAGTCCACTATGCGCTGATACCTTTCCTCCGGACTCCCGCCCCCGGCGTTTTCCTCCGCCTCGTACCAGCAGAAGCCGTCCTGTAAATTCTTCATGCGTCTCCCTCCATATCTTTCCCGCTCCGCGGATTTTTGTTATCCGTTCTCGGCCGTTCTGCTATACAGAATACCATAAAAGCTTTCACAAATCAAATACCCCGCTGCAAGCAACGGGGTATCAATCTTGCAGCGCTGCAGAGCAGAAAGTGTCCTTGCTGCAGGCAGTAGTATTTGGGGTTAGTTCACGGGCAGAACCTGTGTCCGGCGGCGATACTGCAGGGGCGTACAGCCGTAGACCTCCCCGAACCGCCTGTCGAAGAGGGACGCCTCCTTGAAGCCGCAGGACAGCGCCACCTCCGTCACGGACAGCCCTGTCTCCTCCAGCATGCCTGCCGCCATCCGCAGCCTAAATGCCGTCAGGTAACGCTTGGGCGACTCCCCCACCTGCTGCCGGAAGATGCGGTACAGATAGGTTCTGTCGATTCCCACGGCTCTGGCAATCTCCGCCACGCCGATGTCATAGCCGAAGTTGTTGTGGATGAAATCCAGGGCGCGGTTCACATGGTCCTGAAGCACGACCGCCCCTGCCGGCTGCTCCTGCATCATGCAGGACAGCGTCAGATAGAGTCTGCCCAGCAGCATGCAGCCGTTCACGTCCGCATGTACGAAAGCCTCCACCAGCCGCATCATTTCCCGCCCCAGCAGTCCCCCGCTTCTGTCCCGGTAGATGGGATTCTCCCGGTCCAGGCCGCATTCCCGCAGGATCCCCTGCGCCGACCGGCCTCCGAAGCCGATCCAGCAGTACTCCCAGGGCTCCTCCTGATCTGCCCGGTAGCAGGTGGACTCCCCGGGAAAAATCAGGAAGCCCTGGCCCGGCCCTATCTCGTACAGCTCCCCCGCTCTTTCGTAATACCCTCTGCCCGACAGTATATAATGAAAGAGAAAATGGGGCCGCACCGCCGGCCCAAAGGAATGTCCCGGCTCGCATTTCTCCCAGCCGCAGAAATAGAACGCCAGCGAATCGCCGGTCTGAATCTCCTGATAATATTCTCTCGCCCCTGTCATATGCCGCCTCCTGTCTCAATTTGTCCGCCGTGAAATCTCCCGTTACCCGTAACCAGTATATCCTTTCCCCCTCCGGGTTGCAATCCTTTTCTCAACGAGAGACAACATTTATACAATTTTTAGAAACATATTTCCTATCATAATCCGCCTAAACAGGATATGATAAAATTATAATCAATTCCCTTTGCGAAAGGGAGCATGAGGCCCGCCCATCCGGCGGCGAAAGGAGCAAATATGTCTAAAATTACTTTCATGGGAGCCGGCAGCACCGTATTTGCCAGAAATGTACTGGGTGACTGCATGTGCACTCCCGCCTTACGGGACAGCGACATCGCCCTCTACGACATCGACCCCAAGAGACTGGAGGAGTCCGAGATCATCTTAAGCGCAATCAACAAAAACACCAATGAGGGCCGTGCCAGAATCCGCACCTACTTAGGGGTGGAAAACCGCAAAGAGGCCCTGCGGGGCGCTGATTTCGTGGTGGATGCCATCCAGGTGGGCGGATACGACCCCTGCACCATCACGGACTTTGAGATTCCCAAGAAGTACGGCCTGCGCCAGACCATCGCCGACACCCTCGGCATCGGCGGTATCATGCGGGCCCTGCGCACCATCCCCGTGCTGCGGGACTTCGCTGCGGATATGGAGGAGGTCTGTCCCAATGCCTTGTTCTTGAACTACACCAATCCCATGTCCATGCTCTCCGGCTATATGCAGCGCTACACCAATGTCAAGACCGTAGGCCTCTGCCACAGCGTGCAGGTCTGCTCCGAGCATCTGTTGAACAGCCTGGGCATGGAGGACAAGCTGGAGGGCCGAAAGGAGCTCATCGCAGGCATCAACCATATGGCATGGCTGCTTGAGATCTACGACAAGGACGGCAACGACCTGTATCCGGAGATCAAGAGACGCGCAGCGGAAAAGAACGCAGCGGAGAAGCACGGCGACATGGTGCGCTTCGAGTACATACGCCGCCTGGGCTACTACTGCACGGAATCCAGCGAGCACAATGCGGAGTACAATCCCTGGTTCATCAAGAGCCGCTGTCCGGAGCTCATCGACAAGTACAACATTCCTCTGGACGAGTATCCCCGCCGCTGTGTGAATCAGATTGAGGGCTGGGAGAAAGAGAAGAACGACATCCTGGCCGACGGCAATGTCACCCATGAGCGCTCCAGAGAGTATGCTTCCTATATTATGGAGGCCGTGGTCACCGGCGTTCCCTACAAGATCGGCGGAAATGTGCTCAATGAGGGACTGATCACCAATCTGCCCGCGGACGCCTGCGTGGAGGTGCCCTGCCTCATCGACAACATGGGCGTGCATCCCTGTAAGGTAGGCCGCCTGCCGGTACAGCTGGCCGCCATGAACATGACCAACATCAATGCCCAGCTCATGACCATCGAGGCCGCGGTCACAAAGAAAAGAGAGGCCATCTATCAGGCCGCCCTGCTGGATCCTCATACCGCGGCAGAGCTTTCCGTGGACGAGATTGTGGCTATGTGCGATGATCTGATCGAGGCGCATGGGGATTATATGAAAGACTACAAATAAAACTGCGGGCAATCGGCGGGAGGATCTCCTCCCGCCGACTGCATCCGCGCCGCTGTCTGCGCACCGCTATTTTTCCCGCAGAAAACGCTTCTGCGGCTTTTTGTCATTTACCTCTTGCCGCGCAGGAATAACACCGTCCCCGGCTCCGACAGATCCCCTTTCCGGTTGCGGCTCACACGCTCCAGAACCTCTTTTCCGACTTGAATTTGGTCTCCGCAGACTAAGCATCCGTCCGTGACATCCTCCTGCACCATATCCTTGAGATCCGCGGCAAATACCCGCAGATTTCCCGCCTCCGCAAGCCCTCCAAGGACAATCCGCTCCCAATGTCCGAACACACCCACGGGCACGTCCCTGGGAATCTCATTCAGGACAATTCCAACCTCCGGTGTCCTCCAGTTTCCGCCCTCCTCCAACCTTGGCAGGGCCAGGACGCTCACAGCCCCGCCCGGATGTCTGGCGGCTGCCACCACCGGCTTTTTCTCCTCGTAGTATGTGACCTTGGGAAGCTTCATATTCCTAACGACGACGCTGTGGCAGGTCTGGCAAATTCTCCTTTCCAGGTATTCCTCCTCCCAGAACTCCCCCTCATGGAGTATCCCTGTCTCCGTCACAAAATCCTCGCTGCTTCCCACACCGCCCTCACGGATGGGGAATGCAGGGGCAAGCTTCTGCCAGTTTACCGCCCGCATCACCTCGTCCAGTCGCTTGGACAGCCGCCTGGGGTCAAAATCAAAGCCCAAAATCTCCCGGCACAGGCCAGAGCGCATGATGCCCAGGCTGCACCCCAGAACAGCCCCTGTATACACCTCATCCTCGCAGTTCAAAACGGCATTTGAGTCCGGATTTTCCCGCAGCAATACCTCTATTCGATCCAGTGTGCTCACAGGAGCAAATTTCTGCAGTACATCATAGGTGCGGAATATCTCGGATTTCCGCAGCACTTCTCCCCATTTTGCCGGATACTCACCCCAGCCGGCAAAGCGTCCGTCTGAAACCTGGCTGCCTTTCTCCAGCACGGCATTGTTCAGGGGGCTGGCAGCCGGATAGCTGTGTTCTATATGGAGCGCAGGATATAGACGCTCCCTTAACTCCGTAAGCATCCCCCGCCATTTGGCCTCAAACTGATGAAAGCCCCAGTCCACTTTCCAGTACTCGATTCCGGCCTCCCTGCACCAGCGCATCCGCTCTCCCCAATAGCGCAGAGATTCTTCCTCCGAGAAAAGCCCCGTATCCGGATGCTCCCCGGCTCCGTGAGCCGCCACCCACAAAGCGGCGCCTTTCCATCCTCTGTCTTTCAGGGCCTGATTCAGCTTCGCAAGACGCTGCTCTGCAGTTCCCGTAAAGGACGGAAATCGCTCCTGTGACAAAAGCATGGAGCCGAACCGGACAATCTGCGTGTCAGGATGCACATGGCAGGGCACGTCCCACCCGTCGTCCAAAAGAAAGTACAAATCGCCGCGAATCTCCTCATACTGCTCCGCCAGACCGCCCTCCCCAAATACAAATGCCTCGTTCAGCCGGTCTCTGGCGGCTTTTGCTCCCTCCGCCCCTGTCACAGTCTCCGGTTCTCTCCCGCCTACCCGGCCAAAATTCTGGGTATTCCAGGTACAATAGTAGTTTCTGCTCTGTGTCATTTTCTCTCACCTTTCCTGCCATTCCACATACAGGCATTCTTCCCTGCAGCTGTGCAGTTCAATCCGAATCCTGTCCCTGCCTTTTCTCTCCCCCCCGATCCCATATTCCATCCAGGAACATCCGCTCCAGATACGCTGCCCATGCACCTGTTCCACCACAAGCCCCATGTCGGGAGTCATTATCCCAACGGGCGCCTCCTCTCCCCCGAATATTCTCAGCGGAAATCCCTTTCTGTCCGTCAGCTTCAGCATAAAAAAACGACAGCCGCCTGAAAGCGCTATTGTCTCATGTCCCCCTGGACACAAGGTCAGATACCCTCCCCTTTCCGCCTCGTCTTTGCGCTCTTCCCAGAAAAGAACCGTCACTTCACAGGGCTCCAGCCATATCCCCACGGTTTTCCCGCTCCGAGAGAGAACTTCGTCCACAAACCTTTTGTTGCCATAAATTCGACGTATTTCCATGCTTCTCCTGCCAATGCGCCGCTCCGTCAGCGAGAAAAAGGCCCTTTTCCTGTCCGGATTCACCAGCGTCACATACCCTCTGTCTGCGCCGTTGTTGCTGTAGCCATAGACCTGCCCTCTGGCAGGGCTGCCGCCGACACGCTTTGTCCTTACGTCGTCCCGGCAGACAAAGTCAAAGAAATCCTGGCTCTGTGCCAGAAAGTCCCAGTCCTCTTCCTCCAGGCAGTCCAAAGCTCCATACAGCATTTCCCGCCTGCTGCCCCTGGACAGATTCATGATCCAGGAATCCCGAAAGTTCCCTTTCCCCAGATAGTAGATGGTATTGGTGTCCCCCACCATTGTCCCGTGGTCGTCGATAGCGGAAAGGGGCATCAAGCTCTGGTCAAATTTCTCTATCATGGCATCCGTGTACCAGAGCAGCGAATTTCCCAGATCCCGGGCGGGAAGTTCGGAGGGTCTTGGATCCCCGCAGTAAAGGTAGTCCAGATACAGACACCACCAGGGAGAGATGACGCCCGTCTTCTCACAGGGTCCGACTTGGCCCAGACAGGAGAGATTCGTGGTAAATCCATTGTATCCCGTCACCAGCAGCCCGGGATAGTCCCTGTACAGCCTTACCAATTCCTCTATAAACATGCGGATGGCAGGCTCTTTGGATGCCGTATAATCCGGGGCATGGGCATCCCCGTGTTCTCTCTTATCACAGCCAAAGAAAGCGAAATCCAGCTTCAGCATGGAGCAGCCGCAGTCTGCCATCTGTCTGCGGATTCCCTGGAACAATGTCTCCACATTCTCCCGGTATGCCAGACAGGCATACTCCCCGGCCTCCTTTTCAGGCAATGTCATATGCCCCATGTTCACGTCAAACCAAAGCCCAAACTTCATCCCACGGCAGTTAAGGGCTTTCAGAAAGCTCTCCGGCCCGTCCGGCCAGTTTTTATCCAGAAATTTCCGGTATCCGGCAGTTTTGTCGAACCAGAAAGCATCCATTAGATAATAGTCAAAGAAAACCCCCCGCTCTCTCCCCCTCTCCAGCCGGGAGAGCATTTCAAAGGCCAGGCTTTCGCTTAGTTCCTCCTCCCCTGCCAGTTCGTCATGGGCCCCCCAGTCTCCATAGATCCGCACCCCTGCCGGCGTCTTCTTTTTATGCCCCAAAATATACTGCCGAAAGCTTTCCTCCAGCGTCTCCTCCGTGCGGAAACCGTAGACAATGGGAAAGAACGCAAAAGTCTCCCCCTCCTCCAGGGCTATGTAGGGTGCCTGCTCCAGCCGCAGTCTCTCCCCGGAAAAATAATTCTGCGCAGCCGGGAATATCATGCTTACAAATCCCTCCCCTCCCAGGAATACAGGTTGTCCCTCCCCTCCTCCGGACAGTTCTGCATCACAATCGCTGACCTCGGTCTGTGCATATCTGAGAAACAGCCTTTTTTCTGCCGTCAGTGTCATATTTTTTATTACAGAATCTTCTTCCATCGAATAGACAGACTCCAGCGTAAACAGCGGATGTTTCCAGCAAATCCGATACTGATGGTCCGCAAACCTTTCCTCTCTTTCACAATCTCCGGAGTCCACCAGCCCACAATACTCCCCGCAATCTATCTGCAGGGCAAATTCATACAGCGGGCGCAGTGTGAATAAGAGCTCTCCGCTCTGCCTCCTGATAAAGCGTTTCTCTCCATCCTCTCCGAATTCCACTCTCCAAAAGAGTTTCTCAATCATTTCAGACATTTCATCTTCCTCTCATTCTGCTCCCATTCAACTCAAAACCGCAGGAAAACGCTTCTCAGAGCCGGAATACGGATCGTGCCTGACGCAGCCGCGGATAGGATCTCCCCGCTTTCCGGTATCAGCAGCTCTCCATCTTTTCTTCCCCGGTAAGTATAACGCACTGTCTCCTCTTCCCTGCTGTTGTTTACCAGGAAATATAACCTCTTTTCGCCGTCCTGATATCCTGCTTTCAAGAGCATACCCTTGTCCGCTTTGGCGCTGAAGTCCTCCTCTTTTTCGTCCAAAATGTTCAGCACCTCCTCCAGATCATGCAGCGCAAAGTCCTCCTCTGTCAAAGCATACAGGCTTTCCTCCCTGCTGCCGTAAAGGGGAAGCCTGCCTATAAACAGTACCCGAACTCCCGCCCTTTGCAGCTTTAACAGAGCTTCCACGGATTCCTCGTACATCACCTCTGTCCCCGGTATGATCACATACCGCACATGACACCCGGATATCCTGGCCTCTCCCTGTTCCAGAGCACGGGCCGCTTCAGCGAGGTCATCCCGATCCGCATAATAGAAGTCATGCCCGGCCTCATAGATTGCCCTGATGATTGGAAGCGTAACGCTGTCCGTCTCGATGGCCTGCCCTACCTGACAGTCATGGCGGGGAACGGTCTTGGCTTGGGTATTCTCGATTCCATAGTATATGAAGACATCACAGTCATTGTATAGTCCGTCCAGCAGATATGCCAGTCTGCCCACATAGGCGTTAAAGCGGACTGCCTGACATCTGTCCATATATCTCCTGCACTGTGCAAATTTCTCCTCATCCCTTGGGAGAAAGTCCGCAAACATGCCGTCCTTATATTCCCCATAGTCCGTCTCATAGTAGGAATTGACTTTTCTCACCCCTGCCAGGAAATTCAGATTCATCACGGCGCACATATTGTCATAATGGGCCTTTTCGAATATTTCCGGATGGTCAAAAGGGCACACCTCGGCCATCATACCGTTGGTCCGGTTCTTCCTCACAGCCATCTGGACATATTTTGCCGTGTTATAGAAGTACCCCTCCGGATAGCAGGCCAAAATATCCACCCCCGGATAGGAGGCAGCTTTCTGCACCTCCAGAAAATTTCCATAGCTTCTCACATGGTCTGCCATCATCTCCTCGGCAAAATAATGGCCGGAAATCAAAGTGCCGTGGCACTGGCACCATTCTCTCAGCTGGCCCGTATAGGCCTTTGCGATCATCTTCCCGACCAGGTTGTAGAACCGGATCCGCACAGGATAGCTTTCCTGCCTCCCCTCGAACAGCCAGGGCAGAAGCGGCAGCAGAGATTCCCCGTATTCTGCCTCATAGGCCTCCGGCATTTTGCTGCTCCAGGGCAGAAGCGCATAAGGCCATACCTCATTGTCCGCCATATAGAAAGTCATAAGGGACGGCTCGTCCGTAAATACGGCCTCCGCCCCCGGATAGGCGTTCGGAATATTCCCGGCGATAGGTTCATAGCACAAATCAATAAATCGCCTGACTGCCCTCTCGTCCAGTATATTGAGATATCTGTCAAAAGAACAGACATTGTGGGTACAGGGCGACCCCTCCCATGCGGGCTTTGTGCAAAATACATACAGCACTTCAGGTCCTCTGAGACTGCAGGCCACCTGGTGTCTGTCAAAGGGAACCGGAGTCATCTCCCGAATTCTCACAAGGCTTTCATATCCTTTCTGATTGTCCAAAGGATATCTGGCCGCCCAAATGATTTCCTCTCTGTGGTTTCCTGTCCGGTAGCTGACACAGCCGGGCTCGTAGGCTACCTGTCTGACCATATACAGGCCTGTGGCCTCCAGCTCCGGATGCCCTTTCAGCACTTCTCCGCCGCCCATACCGCTGGGGTAGCCATTTTCGTCATAAATCCAATAGGGCAGGCCGTTCTCCTGCATTTCCTCCACAATGCTCCTGAACTCCTCCAGGTTCTGCGGATTCGCGGTAAAGCCGTCTTTCTGCCGCACATTGGTCACCACGCCCCCGAAGCCGTACTCTTTCAGCATCTCAATAAACTCTTTATGATGGCTGCGGGGCCATCTGTGATTCATGGGTTTCATCCGGTATTGCAGCGGCGGGTTTCTGAATTCTTCCTGCGCCTGGAACATGTGTCCTCCTCTCCCGTCATCCTTTCACACTGCCAATGACGATTCCCTTGGTAAAATATTTCTGCAGAAACGGGTACACGCACAGAATCGGCACCATACCGATAAAAAGCTGGGCGGACCGCAAGCTGTCATTGGTGATGGTCATCAGCGACTTCAAAGTACCCATATCCGTGGTCTGCAGCAATACATTCAGTACAGACTGGGACACCAATGCGTGCAGCAATGTAGCCAGAGGCTGTCTGCTCATGTCGTTGAGATAGATCATTCCGTCGAACCAGCTGTTCCAGTGCCCCACCATGCAAAACAGGGAAAGGGTGGCGATACTGGCCTTGGAAAGGGGCAGATATACGCCGGTCAATACTTTGATGTGGCCGGCCCCGTCCATTCTCGCCGCCTCCTCCAGCTCCCTGGGGAGATTTCTAAAAAAGTTCAGCAGCAGGATCACATTGCCGATGGGCAGCGCTCCCGGGATAATCAGAGCCCAGAAAGAATTGATCAGGTGCGCACGCTTCACCACCAGGTAAGTGGGAATCAGGCCTCCGCCGAACAGGGTGGCAAACAGAAAAAACCACACATAGACAATTCGGGAGGGCATCTGATACGCACTTTTGGACAGGGGATAGGCGCACATGATCGTCATGGTCATCTGCACCGCGCATCCCACCGCTGTCCGCAGGACGCTGATTCCAAGCGCTTTTGCAAAGGAATTATCCCTCAGCACATATTTATAGGACTCCAGATTGAAGTTCACCGGCCAGAATGTGACAACACCCGCCCCATTGGCCACCCTGTCGCTTAAGGAGACCGCAAACACATGTAACAGCGGCAGAAAGCAGATCAGCGCCAGAATACCTACAAAAATGTAGTCAAATATCAGAAAGACCTTATATGGTTTTGAATTTTCAATCATACTCTTTTCTCCTAGAACAACTGATACTCTCCGTATTTTACGGCAAAATGATAGGCCGCAGACATCAGTATCAGTCCTATGATAGATTTGAACAGCCCCGCGGCCGTGGACATGCTGTACTGGGCCTGCTCTAACCCCAGCCGGTAGACATAGGTGTCCAGAATATCACCGGAAGCATAGACCTGGGGGCTGTACATATTCATGATCTGGTCCATGCCGGCGTTCAGAATACCGCCCAGAGACAATACCGCCTGTACGAACAGAATGGGGGCAAGCCCCGGCAGCGTCACATGAATCAGCTGCTTCCATTTTCCGGCTCCGTCGATGGCTGCCGCTTCATACAGCTCCGGATTGATTCCGGTGAGCGTAGCCAGATAGATAATGGAGGCATAGCCGAAGCCTTTCCACACATCCGTGACGATCAAAGTACCGGGGAACAGGCTGTTATCTCCCATGAAATAGTAGGGCCCCATTCCGATCAGGTCCAGCGCCCTGTTCAGGATGCCTGTGGGAGACAGCAATGTGACAAAAATGCCGCCCAGAATGACCCATGAGAGAAAATTCGGCAGATACACCAGGGTCTGTACGATTTTCGCATATCTGGCATGCCGGATTTCATTCAAAAGCAGTGCAAAGACCACAGGTGCCATCAGCCCCAGCACCAGCTTACTGCAGGCGATGAATACTGTATTTCTCATAATCTGTCCGAAGTTCGGATAAGAAAACAGAAACCGGAAATTCTCTAACCCCACCCACTCCGACCGCAGAATCCCCTTCGTCACCTTGTAGTCCTGAAACGCAATCAAAATACCGCCCATAGGAATATAGCAAAACACCGCAATCAGAATGACACCCGGAAGCAGCATCAGATGGAGCGGGAGATTTCTCTTGAATTTATCCAGTCTCTTTTTTGTTTTCCCAGAAACCATCTCTTTATCCTTTCCCAAAAGCCCACAGGCTGCCGCTTCTGCTACGGCAGCCTGCGCTCCTGTCATATATTTTCCTACCTCTGGCTCCGGAACCAGTCATTGACCTCCTCTGTGATCTCGTCTCCGCCGTTGGTCTTCCACATCTCTACAAATTCATCAAAATAGTCTACCGGCTGCGCTCCGGTAATGATATCCGTCATCATCTGGTCTGCCATGGTGCCCAGAGTGCCGCCGTATTTCACAGAGGCCTCTCCCGGCGCTCCCTTGAAAGCGCTGAATACATAACCGCCTCCGTCCATCTCCTCCGCAAGCACGGCCTGGGTACTGTCCTTTTCCGAGAATATCGTATATAGAATGCGGCTCTCCACATCGCCGTCCAGATACTTTAAATTGGTGGCCTTGCAGTCCGCATAGCCCGGATTCGGATGCTCCGGATCCTTTCCGGTCTCCGCAAAATACTTATAGTCCATATAGTTTGCATGATTGGCTCCCACCCTGCTCAGGATAAAAGGATAGGACAGATTGTTGATACCGTTGCTCCCGTAGGTGTCCGGATCCTCCGTTCCGTATTTCACGAACAGATTCAGCATTTTAATGATGGCTTCCGGATGCTCATACCCTTTCCTGCACACCACCGCACCGCTGAAACCCGGAGCCATCTCCACCGGCGCATAGCCGCCCTCACTGTCATATAAGGGAAAATACCCCCATTCCTGTCCGAGGGAAAGACCGTTGTCCAGGTAGAAAGGCGCTGTCATATTGCAGACCACGATTCCGCTCTTTCCTGCCACCGCGTCCTCGAACAGCTGGGCTTCGCCTTTGCTGCCGTACTCCTGGTCCAAAGTCCCCTCCGCATATCTGTCATGAAGCTTAGAAAGGGCATTCTTCATCCGGGGCTGGATCAGAGAGTATTCCAGCCGGCCGTCCTCTTCATACCACATGCCTGCGTGACCGCCGTAAGCATTTATCAGATACCGCATGGCCAGCATTCCGGAGATTTCCTTGGTGGCGCCGATACCGATGGTGCAGGTACCGTCCATATTGTTCTCCTTGAAAGCCCTGGCAAGATCCCACAGCTCGTCTATGGTCCTCGGCGCTTCCCGGTTCAGCTGCTTCATCCAGTCCGTGCGTATAGCTACCACCGCGCCCTGGTCCATGTAGTCCGCCGGCTGCGCAATGCCGTAGATCCTGCCGTCCTTGTCCGTCACCAGGCCCATGTTCTTTCCCCCGTCGGCATATGCCTGCTCTTTCAGGTCATCTGACGCATAAGTATTGTACGCATCCGTCAAATCCTCCAGCAGATCCGCATCCCTCAGTTCCTGGTACAGGCTGTAACCTACATTGAAGCTGTCCGGCAGATCCTCGCTGGCCACTAGGAGATTCAGCTTGCTCTGCAATGCCTCCCCGTCCGCCACGATTGCCTTATACTCTATCCGGATGCCCTTGCTCTCCCAGAGGCTTTTCCACGGATTGTTGTCAAAATCCACGCCCTCCGGACAGGCCGTCTTCAGCGTGTCAAATGCAAGAACACTGATGTCAATCGGTTCCTCATATCCTCCAAAGGGATCCGCATCCTCCGGCTTCGTCTCGCTCTTTGGCTGTCCGCCGCTTTTCTGCTCCGTCTCTGCGCTATCCTTACCGACCTCGCTCTTTTGGGGCACCGGGTCAGAATTTCCGCAACCTCCCAGCATGGCCGCCCCTATACACCAGCTGAGCATAATAGTCAAAAGTTTTTTCTTTGTCATGCCTCTTCCTCCATCTTAAACAGAATTTATACCGAGTATCGCTTTACACATTGGGCCCCGAATGTGTAAAATCCATAGTTCTGTGATAGACTAAGCATAGCATTTGTATATAATATATAAAATACACAAAATCTTTCTATTCTTATACAATTCTATCATCATCTGATGGCATTAAAATTGTATTTTCCAGTATTTATGGGAATTTTTTATTTTTTGTATTTATCTATAAGGAAATTATCTTTCTAAAATGATTATATTGTGCTATAATATCGCAGAGAGCTGTTTTACAGAAATTGTCCAGATAGTAATATAGATGCACAAACGGGAGGTGTCATATGTCCGAAAAGCATGAAACCTATAAGACTTATGAATATCACTTTAAATATCTGAATTTATATGAGAATTATTACTCTTTTGTCTCCATCGGCCGGGAGTATTGGAAACATCCCCAGGGATATGTGATCAATCTCTTGAATACCCAGAAAAGACAATACATATTTCAATACACGGTTTCCGGCGAGGGCGCTATCACCATCAATTCGCGCACCTATACGCTGAAGCCGGGGCAGGCTTTCCTGGTGGAATCTCCAGGCTATGTCAAATACTTCCTGCCCAAGAGCAGCACCCATTGGGAGCTGAAATTCATAACGCTCAATGCCGCAGGACACGACATTCTCAACAGTATCGTCAACGAGTACGGAAATATTTTCACTCTGCCGGACTCCTGTCCTGTATTGGACTACTGGGAAGAGCTCTATCGGCTGTCCTGCAGCCGGCAGCTCAATGACTTTTTCAGCGCTTCCGCCTGCGCCTATACTTTCGTCATGCGTCTCAACGCAACGCTGCGCAGCCTCCCCAGCGTCCGGCATTCCAGCAATCGCCTGCAGACCTGCCTGGACACTATCCACGCCAATTACAGGGAGCCTTTGACCCTGGAGCAGCTGGCGGACATCTGCTGCCTGTCCGCCTCCCATCTCTCCAGAATATTTAAAGAAAATTTCCACATTACCCCGATCCAGTATCTGATCAATTACCGTGTGAAGATGGCCTGTCATATGCTGCTGCAGGAGGACCTGCGTATGGAGACCATTGCCCTGCAGACCGGGTTTAGCAGCGCCAACTACTTTTCCCGCATCTTCAAACAGGTTATGGGGATCTCTCCTAAGGATTACAGGCATCAGACTCATACGGAGGCCCTGCAGCAGCAGGAAATTCAACAGCTGGTGGTCAAGTACGAGGTGTTGGAATAAATCCGGACGAATCCGGGCCGGTCAAGGTAAATCCGCATTTCCCGGCTGGGGCATGACAACCCGGCTCATCCGCACATCCTCCGCATAATCCCCCACCAGGATCCCTGCCTCCTCCAGGCTCTCCGCCTTTTTGCCGTTCCGGCAGAAGTCCCGGATTTCAACGCCCCGAACGGAGAATTCTTCGCTGTAGCCTGCGATCACCGAGGGCTCCTCCCCGTCTCCCGACAGTACGTTTACATGTTCCAGCAGGATATTCCGAATGCCCCTGCCCGGCGCGGGGTTGTAATCCCGGTTCCATTTCACCTGAAAATCCAGCACCTTGCCGTGCTCAAAAGGCTCTATGCGGATATTCCGGTAAGTGATGTCCTGCACCAGGTTCCTGTCCCCTGCGTTGATGGCCATCACACCCAGGTATCCCGGCTGGAACTCGTGATGTTCCAATACATCGATGTCTTCAAACAAAATGTCCCGGATGACGTCCCCCTCATGCTCATGGTCCCCGTGGGTGCCGATCATCATGGGATGGGCCACATCCGCCCAGAGGGATGTATGACGCACGGTGATCTCGCTGCTGCCGCCGCGGTTGTCCCATCGGCTGCCGTAGACGGCCACGCAGTCGTCAGAGGTGCGCAGGAAAGAATTCTCCACCAGCACCCGCCTGCTGCTCATCATGTCCACCCCGTCGCTCCATCCCTCACAGCTGAAAGATTTGATATTGCGGATGATTACGTCCTCGCAGTCGCCCAGGGATACGGTATAGTGGGGCGGGTTGATAAAGATCAGATTCTCCAGCAGAATATTGCGGGAGTGGTTCAGCCGTATGCCGTTTATACTGCTGAATCTGGCAAAATCCGCCAGGTACAGGATTCCCCTGCCGTCTATATGCAGCCCCTCCCCATGCTCCAGAGCCAGTCCGCCGATGAGGACGGCGCCGCCCTCCAGGTAGATATGGGTGTGGGAGGGCAGGCGCCAGACGCATTCCCCGATATAGTAGATGCCTGGCTCCACATAGAGCATCCTGCCCTTTGGCATGGCTTCCAGCTGTTCATTGATGCCGTCTCCCAGAAAACCCGGCCGCTCCAAGGAGCCGGAGACTACCAGGACATTGTCCCCTGTCTTGTCCGGCATCTCCTCCAGGGCTCCGGCAAAGAGATGCAGGTTGTGGAAGCGGTCTTTGTTCACCTCCACAGATAAATTCGCCGGTTTGTCCAAAGTAAAGGTAATCCGTTTGGCCTCCGTCTTAGCCTGGATTCCCAGGGAAAGAGGGCGGATATCCACCCGGTACACGGTGTAGAACTTCGGAAAGGTGATTTCCACCTCCACGCTGCCCTGAAAATCAAAATATGCCATGGAGGCCTGCCGCACATCGTGCATGTCCACTTTCACCCGGTAGGCCTTCAGTTCCTGCCAGTCCCGGGTTCCCACTGGCCTGACCCGCAGGCAGTAGTCCTCCTGGAGCACCGCGCCCTTGGGCACTGGGTAAATCCGTAATTGATTCGTTTCCTGTGTCATTTTGCCGCCTTTCTGTGTGTTTCGTTGTCTTCTTATTCTCTGTTATGTTGCCCCTATCCTGCTATTTGCTGACGGATTCTGCTGTCCGGCCAGAATATGCGGTGAAAAGAGAGCCACAGGCAACCATGCCTGCGGCCCTCTTTTTCACACTATTTCACATATGGATATACAGGCCTCATCCTTTATTAGCCAGCGTTCTTGGCGTCAAGGAATGCCTGAATCTGGGAAATCAGCTCTGCGCGGATCTCCTCCAGTCCCACTGCCGTAGCATCCTCGTGCCACTGCTGTATCTTCTGCGCCGCCTCTTCCGCGTCATACATGGAGATGGTCAGCTGCAGCTCGTTGGAAAGAGCGGATACATTGGCGATCTGGGTCTCCACATTGGTGGCGTCGAACACGAATCCGGACAGCGGGCTCAGCTCATATGTGGAGGGATCGTACATATAGTCGTAGCGGGACTTGATCTCAGAGTTCTCGCTGACAAACTCGCTGACTCTGATGTAGGTGGGGTTCTGGGTAAAGGAATAGGTGGGCATGGAATATGCCAGGTTCTCATCGATGTCAAGCTTCTTGTAGCCATCTTCGCCTACTGCTTCCCAGTCCTCTCCCTGGATGCCCAGATCGAACAGATCATGGGCCTCCTGGCTGCCGAACATCCAGTCAAGGAAGTACATCACGGCATCTGTATTCTCAGACCACTCGGGCACTACCAGCCAGTTGTTGGTGGCCATGTCACAGACTACAGCGCCGGCTTCCATATTGCGCTGTGCGTCTTCAATGACATAGAAGCCATACTCTTCATCAGGATTGGTCTCCAGGGCTGTCTTTACCTTGCTCTCATACTCGCTCAGTGCGGAGTAGGCAATGGCTGCGGGCTTCTCCACGGTATCCGTGCCGCCGCGGTTAGGGTTTAAGTAAGGGTTCCATTTGGTGCGATCCTGAATATAAGCTGTAATGAAGTCATCCTGATAGCCTGCAGGCATCTTGGCGAATTCCTCCTCAGAGTCGCCGGGAACCACTGCATTCAGGACTGTCTTGTTGTCATCGCTCAGTCCCACCCAGATCCAGGTCTGGTCGCCGAGGATGTTTACATTGTCCTGGGTATACACATGGTCATGCTTTGCGGAATACCAGGGGGAGTCCAGACGGAAGAAGTTCCACAGGCTGACACCGATCATGCCCTCCTCGTTCTCCTGTACGGTCTTTACGAACTCCAGCAGACTCTCCTCGTCCGTAATGGGAGCACAGTTATATTTCTTGCGCAGATCCTCCCGGTACATGAAGCCGCGGCTGTCCTCATAGAAAGTGGCCAGGTTGATGCCGTAGACGCCATTCTGGTAGGAGCCGTCCTCCTGACGGATGTAAGAGGTCATGGCCTGCACAAAGTCCTCGCTAAAGGCGTTCTTCAGGCCGGGGAAAGCATCATTATTGAAATAAGAAGACACATCTTTCAGATCTCCATTCTGGATAAACGAAGTCAGTCCGTGCCATCCTCCGCAGAACATCAAGTCAATGCCGCTGCTGTCCCGGTCCAGCATGGCCGTCTGCAGCTTATCTTTGTAATCGCCGCCTGCAATCCACTCGAATTCTGGATGGATCTTGCTCATGATGGGATCATCCGCTGTCATCTCCTCATATTTCGCCAGAACCTTATCCAGATTTTTGAATTCGTTCATAACGCGGATCTTGATGGTGGTATCCTCCATCTGGGGCGCCTCTGCTTCGCTGCCCTGGTCGGGAGTTTCTTCCCCGGAAGCCTCGCCGGAGCTTTCCGCAGGAGACTCCTGCTGCTCAGACTGTTTGCTTTCCGTCTGGCTGTCGTTTCCTGCATTGTCATTGCCGCAGGCTGCCATGGACAGCGTCATGGCTCCTGCCAGCGCCAGTGCCATGGTCTTTTTCAGAAACTGGTTTTTCATTCTTATTTTCCTCCTATTTTTAGTTCCGCGACAGCCCCTTTGGTACCTGGGTCCGGCAGAGAATTTCCGGCCGCAAAGTGATGCGTCCGTAAATCCTCTGGGGTACCACGGAGCTGTCGCTGTTTTTAGTTCCGCATTCGCCCACACAAGCAAATGCTGTTTTATTTCCATCCCCGCCGCCCGGGATTTACCGTCCCGGAGCAGGCAGAGAGAAATAACGTTTTTACATTAACCTTTGATTGCTCCAACGGTAAGTCCGCTGGTGAAGTATTTCTGCACATAAGGGTACAGGAAAATGATGGGGCCGATGGCCACCACGGTAGTCGCCATCCGCAGGGAGTTGGTAGGAATCTCTCCCGCCGCTATGCCGGTGCTCCGGGCCATCTCTTTCATGGCATCCGCATTCCGCAGCATCCGCATCAACAGATACTGCAGGGGGAACAGCTTGTTGTTGTCGATATAGAGCATGGCATTAAACCATTGGTTCCAGTAGCCCAAAGCGTAGAACAGGCTCAAAGTGGCGATGCCCGGTATAGATACCGGAAGAATAATTTTCCACAGAATCTGGAAGTCGTTGGCTCCGTCCATATAAGCCGATTCCGACAGTTCGTGGGGAATCCCGTTAAAGAAATTCCGCATCAGGAACATGTTCCATGCCCCGAAAGCCACCGGGAGGATCAGTACCATTATGTTGTCTTTCAACCCCAGGGTTCTGGCGATCAGCAGGTAAGTAGGCACCAGGCCTCCTCCGAACAGCATGGTAAAATATACGAAGAACGTAATCACATTTCGGAACTTCACTTTCTTCAGGGACAGCGGATAGGCCATGGTGATAGTCAGCAGCATGCTGAACAGGGTTCCTGCCACTGTGGTAAAGATCGTCACGCCGTAGGCCCGGAATATCTGGGCATCCCCCAACACCACCTGATAGGCCTGGACGGTGAAGTCCTTTGGAATAATCGGAAATCCGTATGTAGCAAAATTGGCTTCCGTCTCAAAGCTGCTCCCCAGAATGATGGCAAAGGGGAAAAGGCAGTAGATACAGAACAGGGTAGCCAGGGCGTATACCACTACTTCAAACACTTTCTCGCCGCCGGATTTTTTGATGGCAGTTCCTTTTATTTTTGTTTTTCCCATTTCATTTCCTTTCTGCTCCTATGAGCTTGCCGCAAGCAAAACGCAAACGCCGCGTTTAAAAGATAGCCGCATCCGGCTCCACTTTTTTGGCCAGGAAGTTGGTGGTAAATACCAGCACCAACCCTACGATAGACTGGAAGAAGCTGGTGGCGGTACTCATGCCTAAGTTGTTCAGCTGCCGCAGAGCCCGGTACACAAAGGTGTCAATGACATCCGTGGTGGGATAGAGGGAGGCATTGTCGCCGATCAGCGCGTAAATCATGCCGAAGTCGCCGTTGAAGATCTTGCCCACGCTCATGATGGTCAGCATGATGGCTGTGGTCTTTAAAAGAGGCAGCGTGATCCGGGTGATCTGCTGGAGCCTGGTGGCGCCGTCCACCCTGGCCGCCTCGTACATTTCCTGGTCGAAGCCCGTGATGGCCGCCACATACACGATGGTTCCGTATCCGGCTCCCTGCCAGAGCTTCAAAAGCACCAGGATCAACGGCCACCAGCCCGGGGTGGTATAGAACGCGGGATCCGCTCCTCCATTGTCCATAATCCACCTGGTCATGATGCCGCTGCCGCCGATGATACCGCTCATGAACATGGCTACCACGGTCCAGGACACGAAATGAGGGAAGATTGCTATGGTCTGTACTACCTTGTTGTAAACCTTATTCTTGATCTCAACGAACACCAAAGCCAGCAAAATGGACATGATAGTGCCGGTAACGATGAAGAGCACATTCAGGAAAATCGTGTTGAAGAAAATTCTTCCTACGCTCTTATAGTTGAACAGGAACTGGAAGTTCTTCAGTCCCACCCAGGGGCTGCCCCAGATTCCCTCCTTATAGCTGAAGTCCTTGAACGCGATGAGCACGCCGTACATGGGGTAATAGCAAAAGATCAACACCCAGATAATGGTGGGAAGTGTCATCAGATACAGCATCTTGTGCTTCCACAGTTCCTGCAGCCCACCCACAAAGCCAAGATGCTCTTTGTAGGGCGTAACAGCTTTTGTCTTTTTCACTTGTATGCCCTCCTCTTTTCTTTCATTAAATTTATTGTAAGGGGAGCGAAAAAGAGAAACTATATTAAAAATGCTAGAAACAGGGTAATTTTTGAAGAAAACAAGACAAAAAAACAGGTGGAATTTTCATTTTTCCGCCTGTTCATTCATTGAATTTAGTTGACACCGTCAAAAAGTTCTTCATAGGTAAGCTGGACATTGGGGAATAGATAAAGCTTCAAATCCTCTTTATTTGCCTCCGTGACCGTCACCATCTGTTTATATTCTGCCTCTTTTCTCAGAGAGGCATGTGCCATGTACCGACTGGAGCATTTCCATCATTTCCGTTTCTGTGGCTCCATGGTAATTTCCGCGTATAGTATATTCGCTTACAGATAATTTCACTCCTGTCAGGCAATAATGTAACATACTTCCGTATTCACGCAATTTCATGATTGACATCACAGGAATCCTCTTTATCACTTCTCTTACACGCTTTTTCACAGGCAGGGAAATATCGATTCTATCCAGCTTTTGTTCCAATTTTTTCTGCGAAAAATCATCCAGGAAAACCGGTCCCATCACATGAATGCCGCACAGATTGGTATCTTCCATTTCCACATCTGCCACCCAGCACATTCCAACGGAATTTACATGTATAATCGGCTTTCCTTCAAAGAGCCATGTTTCTAATACATCACTCCCATCATAGTCCAGCCAGAAAAACACATCGACCGTATCATCATCGCCCTGTATCCGGTTAAAATGACTGTCATACTCGGTAAAATGAATATGATATGCGCAGGATATAAATTCTTTCAGCATATTCACTCTTGCCCTTATGTCATCTCTGTTGAATTCCACGAATTCCCTCCGCTTTCACAAGCCAATCAATCATTTCTGCTCCAGAAAATCTTTTAACAACCCATAATCTGCCGGGTTCTCACATATTATCTCTGCGCTACCCAATATCTCTTTATTCTCAATGATGACCGCAAAGACGAATTTTGATAACGTGGAATTCAGGTTAAGCCTGTCAGTGTCCCCAATGCGCACTTTCCGAATCCCAATCTTCCTCTGCATACCCGCTACTCCTGGCTTCCTGTCTTTTCGTCCAATAGCAGCGTCAATGTAATATCCCGTTCCACATACGACATGAATTCCCGTACATTCCGACAAGGCCTTTATCTTGCCTGGATCTACGAATCCAACAGGCTGCGGGCTGCAAGATGGGTGTAGCCGCCGAAATAGAACCGGGCATTGTTCCCATGGGGGTCGATGACAGCGACGGTCCTTTCCTTGCCGGACAAGGGCAGTGCGCCATTGTTTTTCAACAGGATGATGCTCTCCGGCGCGGAGGCAGCGCCAGCCGGCTGTTCCTTTTGTCTCATCGGTCTTCTGCACCTCGTGGACGTTTTCCGCGCCGCAGTAATCGGAAACAACTACGCCGTCAAAGCCCATTTCTTTGCGCAACAGACCGGTTAGATATTTCTGGCTGGCATGGATGGGCAGACCATCGATGGAGCAGTAGCAGGGCATGATGCCCCGCAGATTCGACTTTTTGATCGCAGCCTGGAAGGGCTTGCCGTAGACCTCGGAAAGCAGGCGGTCGCCGATGTCCACATAGGCACCGTGAATGCCGCCTTCGGATTTGTGGAAACCCAGGAAGTGCTTGGCTACAGACTCGGGATTCCGTCCTGCGGCCCCTGTCTCCTGGATACCCTTCGTGAAAGCCGTGCCCATGGTGGCAGCAAGGGTCGGATCTTCGCCGTAGGGCTCGGACTGACGGCCCATACGGGACTCTCGAGAGATGTCCAGCACCGGGGCCAGAATCTGTGTGATGCCATACGCCGCCTCCTGGCGGGAGACGATTTCACCAATCTGCTGCTCCAGCTCCGGGTCGAAGCTCGCGCCGCGGTTTACCCCGGAGGGAAACGTGGTGGAATCCTGGATATAGGCCCCGCAGAGGCCCTCCATGTACATCCTGTGCCAGATCAAAGTCCCCGGCGTTCATGCCGAGGGGCCTGAGGCCTTGCCGCGCCATGGTATAGGGGCCGAGGAGCGAGTCGGCGATTCCCGGTGGTATATTCCTTGTTCTCACCGTACCAGTAATAGGCACCTTCCCAAAACAGGATACTGCCTCCGTGAGCCTGGATGGGCTTCCCTGTAGTGTCGAGCCAGATTTGGCCAGGAAAAAAAGAGTGATACATATTTGCTCCTTATTCAAAAAAGGTAAGGTCTTTACATTCCAGCATCCCCTCGCCCTCATAGCGCAGGAAGAGAGGGCTGACAGAATTGGCACGAAAAGATAGTGCACTGTCTGTCCACTCTTTGGAAGGACAGACAGCGAGGCTGCCCAGGGCACGGTCTCCGTCCGTGATGGTAAGCGTCCCCTTCGCCTTGCCGCGCAAGGTGAGGGCTAGTGTCACATCACCTTCAAAGCGGAAATATTTATAGCCGATGAGCGTTCCATTGGTGATCCCGGTCAGGAAATGATCGTCTCCCTCATGGGTCACACGGGGAAGGCTGTGGTCGATCTTCACCCGCTCAAACTGGATGTTCGGCATGTGGCCGTTGGTAATATTGCAGGCAATGGCGGCGGGATACCTGCCTCTGGCCTCCAGGGGCCTGCCGTTGAGGCCCTGGGTGGTGACCTCTACCTGGGGAATGCTGCCATCCGGCTGCAAGCATATCTCTTCCGCGCAGGCTTGACGGCTGTAATCCGAACCATGGGTCAGGCGATGGTAGAAAATATACCACTTTCCCTTGATGTTTTCAATGCTGCCATGGTTTGTACCGGAGAGATTGAGCGCATTCTTTTGCTCACGGCCATTGTACTCCACATCGCAGTTGGAGATAATCACGCCACGATAAACGAAATCCCTATCAGGGTATCGACTGGTTGCATAACAGAGCTGGTTGTTCTTTTGCGGTGAGTAGATGAAATAGTACGTGTCGCCAATCTTGCGGATGGAACTGGCCTCATAGAAAGCGTATCCATCGAAGCTCGTGCCTACAGCTTTGAGCTGTCCCGGTACAATGCGCACGGGTTGGGATGCGATGGTCAACATATCATCCCTGAGCGTTACGCAGTTAGCTCCCATCAGCCCCTCCGGTTCGGCCAGCACTTCCTCCCTTGTGCGGTTAAAGAGCATCATCTGCGCAGCGACGATCTGCTCCTCAATGGGACTATCCCGTTGCCCCATGGCTGCAAGCTGTTCCTCTGGCAGAGCCAGGGACCAGCCGTAGTAGAGACGGATCACACCATCATCGTTGATGACTGCCGGATCGCCTGGGACGAACCGACGCAGGATACTGCCGTCTGGGTTGCGCACGTTGCCGTAATACTCATACCGCCCCGCTGGGTGTCGCAAACCGCCACGCTGATATAGTGGTCACCCAGCAGGCAGTAATAGAGGTAATAGCGTCCATCGTTGCCACGCACCACATCAGGGGCGTAAATGTATTTGCGGTTTTCTCCGTAAGCCGGATCCTGGGAGGGCGAGTAGATCACGCCTTCATACCTCCAGTCTGTCAGATCCTCCACCGAAGCGGAATAACAGACGTAGTCCAGCATACAGTATTCCTCTCCACCCTCCTTGTCGTGAGAACCGAAGACGTAGACACGATCCCTGAAAACGTGGGGTTCGCCGTCCGGCACATACTCGTGCAACGGAAAAATAGGATTCCAAATCTGTTTCATATGCTATATCTCCTTTATTGAATTGCTTCCATGCCTTCCGGCAGGGTGTATGCCAGCCGGCAGTCCCCTGCCTCAGTCTTATGCCACTCGATGTGGGCCATGCCCCTGGGCGTTATGACGTCTCCTTTGCACCAGTCCAAGTGTCCCATAACAGGGCGGACAGAAGCCTTGGCAAAGCCGGGCGCGGCGGGCCGCAGGCCCAGGTAGACTGCCGGGAGTTCATAGAGGATAGCGGAAGCCCATGCGTGACAGTCGGAGCGGACGTCCGTATCATTTTCTACGCATGTAGACAGATGGTCTGTGACCATTTTCCGCCAAATGTTCCAGCACCGATTCGCTTTTTCATACATCCCTGTAATCTCCAGCGCGCGGAACAGGTAGGGGTGCATGGCTACGGAACAGCGCGGCAGCGCGGGCTCCCCCATCACCGTATCCAGCATAGCCCGGCCTTCCTCCGGAGAGACCACGCCTGTCAGGATTGCAAATACCTGCGGGTGCATACTGTATTCTTCGATCCCGGGACCGTCCTGCAAAAGCGGCACGCCGCCCAGACCGCCGCCCATGCAGTTTGCCCGGATGGCGCCGCGCAATTCCAGCGCCTGCTGCCGGTATGTCTCCGCCCTTTGTGTCTGACCGGCAAAATGCTCCAGCTCCGCCGCCCTTTGCAGGCCCAGCAGATAGAGAAGGCTCTCCATGGTAACCGCACCGGCCCCTTTCTGCGCGGCGGGAGGGCAACCGCCCAGAAGTTTCCATTGCTCGCACCAGTCCACAAAAGACCAGTATCGCTCCCGGATGATCGGACCGCCGGTATGGCCGACTATGCCGCAGGAGAGCCTATGCCGGTCGAAGAAAGCCAAAATCTGCTCTATGGCGGGCAGATGTGTTTCCACCAGTGCGCTGTCGCCAAAAAACATCATGTGGTCATGTACCATCAGCAGATAGTAGATGGAAAAGCCGGGAATCACATTGTACCAAATGGTGGGAGCGCAGGCATTAATCAGCCCGTCTCCGCGCTGGGATCGGCGAAACGCCTCCATGCACTGCCGGGCCAGCCGGTCATCCGCCGATACGGTGTAGGTGAACAGCGCTTCTGACCGCGCGTCCTGGGCATATTGCAGCTGCTCATAAAAGGGACAGTCCACGTATGTCTCCAACATACACCGCTTCAATGTGCGCAGAGAAATGTTCCAGATCGGTGCCATGCTTTCATCGGAACAGGAGATATTCGTTTTCGCTTCCAGCGGATATCCCATGGTGCGATACGCAAAGCGGTGTAAAGTCAAGGGCTCATCGCCTGTCTCGACAGTCAGCGCAATAAAGCGGAAAGTACGAAACCAAAAAGGCTCCCAGGTTTCCGGCCTTGACTCCGTACCAAAGCCGCCTACAGAATAGGAATCTTCATTGCCGTGGAGCATTCCATGTACATAATCCGTGCGGTCGCCCTTTGCGGGCAGATTGTCCGGTGTCGCGTTACCGTTGGGGACCAGGGCGCCCGCATAGCATTCGGAACAGAGGACGCGTACTGATGCCCCCGAGCCGCCGCTTACGGAGAGCATCGGATACCCGGTCTGCAGCGTGTCCGCGCTGATCTCGATGCGCTCCCAGGTATGTGGCGGGATGGTCAAAGCATCGTCCGTCTCCAGCATCTGATTCCAGGCGGCAAGTCTCGACGCATTTTGGACGGTCTCACCCGTTTTTCCGCGAAGGCAGAGCGCTTGCCGGAACCGCTTCTCGCGGTGCGCCATGAGAGGAATCTCCCGGGACTGCAAATTGAAGGGACTTTGTGCACGGGGAATATTGAGGATGGAATACGGGAAAGCTTCCAGCCAATGGCTGTCGTCATAGTACGATTCCATCCAGCCCTGCAAAACCGCGGAACCGGCAGCAATCTCCAGGGCATGGATTGGGGCAGGGTTCCAGGGTTCGCTCTGAATCTCCAGATCCCGGTCCACCATGCACCGGACACCGGATTTCGCGGAGAGATCCGTACCGTCTGCCTGTTCCAAATACAGGCAGGGATATTCTGAACGGATCAGGCTCTTGTTCCGGCGGTCGAACGTGGCGGGGTAGCGAAGCACCTCCGCAGCTATGACATTTTGGCCCGATACCATCCATTGCGTTATGTCCACTGTATCAAAATACCAATTTTCCCAATCGCCCTTTTGGGGACCTTCCGAGACAAACTGGCCGTTGATATAAAGCTTGTAGCGGCTGTCCGCAGATACCTTGAGCTCTGCCCTCTGCGGCACTGTATCTATGCTGATCTCTTTCCGGAAACGCACCAGGCGCGGTATAGCATCATCTTTCGGCGTCCAGTCCGGCGTCCAGATAAAATTTGTATTCAAATAAGACGGGGTCATATTGCTCATAGTTTATTCCTCCACAATCCCTCTGACACGATCCAGGTTGCGAACCTGGGTGAAAATATCTTTTGTGCCGTTGCGCTGGCTGGAAACGCGGGAAGAGATGAAGTAGATGCCGGGCTCGTCAAAACGGTAGGTAAGCTCCGAATACGCGCCCCTGACGCCGTTTTTCTCCGTCTTAACCAGGTTCCCCTTTACCGGGAACAGCCCCTTGATCTTATCCGGGAAACCCCGGCTGTCGCGGAAATCGATTGAGATGCCGGTGTTCTCTCCTGCGCTTTCG
>CATKYJ010000023.1 GCA_949840885.1 uncultured Acetatifactor sp. | reverse complement strand
AACGGACAGCCTGACTGTTACCTAAGTATACAAAGCAAGCGGCTTTAAAACGGTTGTGTGAAATTTTTAAGGTACTATATGGAGGGTTATGGAGTTGTTTGCCAACTCTTTTGACCCTTACATCATTACATGGATTTAGCAGAATATTTCCATTTTGAGATAAGGAGGATCTGTATATGGAACTGAAATCACGAAAGGACGTCCCGGTGGAGCTGACCTGGGATCTGTCCTCCATCTATGCCACGGAGGAAGAAATGTCCGCGGACATGGAAAAAATGAAAGCCCTGGCTGAGCGGATGGCAGCGGATTACAAGGGTAAGCTGTGCACTCCCCAGGCCATCAACGCCTGTCTGGACGATCAGAGAGAGCTCACCAGGCTGATGACTCTGATAGGCAATTACTGCGACCTGGCGGTCTCCGTGGACTATTACGACACCTACAATCAGGAGCGCAATGAGAAAGCCGGCCGCCTGTTTGCCGAGATTGACAGCTCCCTCAGCTTCATTGACAGCGAAATCATCGCACAGGACGAAGCCGTTCTCCGGGAAGCCATTGAAACCGCCACTGCCAACAAGCATTATCTTGAGAATATCCTGCGCAGCAAGCCCCATCAGCTGCACCCGGAGACGGAGAGAGCCCTGGCGGCCCTGTCCCAGACCCTGGGCGCTCCCTACCAGATCTACAACATGACCAAGCTGGCGGATATGAAATTCGATGCTTTTACCGTGGGAGAAAAGGAATATCCCCTGGGCTATTCCCTGTTTGAGGACGACTACGAGTACGAGAAAGACTCTCAGGTACGCCGGGCCGCTTTCGCCGCATTCTCCAAAAAGATCCGGGAGTACGAGAATGTCACGGCTGCCGCCTACAACACCCAGGTCCAGACCGAGAAGACCATGGCCAACCTGCGGGGCTTCGGTTCCGTATTTGAAAGCCTGCTCTTCCCCCACAAGGTCACCAGGGAGCTGTACAACCGCCAGATCGACCTGATCACGGAGCATCTGGCTCCCCACATGCGCAGATACGCCCGCCTGCTGCAGAAAATTCACAAGCTGGATAAGATGACTTTCGCGGATCTGAAGATTGCCGTTGATCCGGAATACGATCCCCATGTGACCATAGAAGAGTCTAAGAACTATATCGAAAAGGGCCTCTCCATTCTGGGGGAGGACTATGTGGAGATGGTGCGGACAGCCTACCGTGACCGCTGGGTGGACTTCGCCCAGAACGCGGGGAAATCCACAGGCGGCTTCTGCGCAAGCCCCTATGGAAAGAATTCCTTTATCCTGCTTACCTGGAACAATCGCATGGCGGATGTGTTCACCCTGGCTCACGAGCTGGGACACGCGGGACATTTCAAGCTGTGCAACAGCGCCCAGTCCATCTTTGACACCTATGTGTCCGGCTATTTCATAGAGGCGCCCTCCACCATAAACGAGCTGCTGATGGCCCATTACCTGCTGAAGACAAATCCGGACAAGCGCTTCCGCCGCTGGGTGCTCTCCTGCATGATCGGCAATACTTATTATCACAATTTCGTAACACATCTCATGGAAGCTGCCTATCAGCGCAAGGTCTATGAGATCGTGGATGCGGGAGGCAGCGTGAACGCTGAGGTGTTAAACCGGCTCATGAAAGAGACCCTGCAGGCTTTCTGGGGGGAGGATGTGGAGATCTCCGACGACGCGGCCCGCACCTGGATGCGTCAGCCCCATTACTACATGGGCCTGTACTCCTATACCTACAGCGCGGGGCTTACCGTGGCCACGGAAGTATGCAAGCGGATTGAGGCAGAGGGCGCACCCGCGGTGGAGGACTGGAAGAAAGTGCTGGCTGCGGGGGGCACTTTGGATCCCGTGGGTCTGGCCAAGCTGGCGGGAATTGACATTACCACAGATGAGCCGCTGTTGGACACTATCGCATATATCGGGGAGATCATTGCTGAAATTGAACGCCTGACTGAGGAGCTGGAGAGCTAAGCGCCTTACAGCACCCTAAAACCTAGGCTTACACTTCCCGACATGCCGCCTGCGGAGGCATAAACAATCCGTGAAAAGAATCGCAAAGTGAACTTTGTTCGCTTTGCGATTCTTCAATGTATAACTTATAAGTTCTTTACACACTTTCAAACATACCGCAGCGGCATGCCCTCCTGCAAGTTGGCTTAAGAAAATCACGCTCCTTTGCAATTATCGCTTCACACTTCCCACTCGATCAGAACGCTCTCATACTCTCCCGGCACCCGCGCCAGGGTCAGGCCGGCGTTCATCCAGGTGCGGCCGCTGTGGACCTGGCCGTTTACGGAGCAGCGATACTGCTTTTCCGGGTCAAGCCCTTTTGCGGCGATGTGCACCGGGAACGGGTTTCCCTCCGCGGAGGTCATCACCAAAGTCAGCAGGGCGTGTTCCTTTGCCTCATCCACAAACTCCCAGGCGCTAAACCGCCCTCCCGGAGCCTGTATACGGTAGTAGTCGCCCTCTCTGGTCAGGGAATTGTACTTGTGGAACTGGGCCACCTGTTGCTTTACCAGCTCCTTTTCTTCCTCCGTGACTTTGTTCAGGTCCAGCTCATAGCCGAAGCTCCCCGCCAGCGCCACATGCCCTCTGGTGGCAAAGGAGGTAATGCGGCCGGTCTGGTGGTTGGGCACGGCGGATACATGGGAGCCCACGGCACTGACCGGATAGAAAAAGGAGGTGCCGTACTGAATCTGCAGCCGGTTCACGGCGTCCGTATTGTCGCTGCACCAGATCTGGGGCGCATAGTAGAGCATCCCTGCGTCAAAGCGCCCGCCTCCTCCGCTGCAGCCCTCTAAGAGCAGATTGGGGAATGCGGTAAGCAGCCGCTCCAAAAGCTCATACATGCCTAAAATCAGCCGATGGGATACCTCCCCCATGCGCTCTCTTCCCAGGGCATTGCTGTAGACATCGCAGGTGCTGCGGTTCACGTCCCATTTCACATAGTCCACCGAGGCCTCCCGCAGAAGCCCTGACAGAGTCTCAAACAGATAGTCCCTCACATCCCCACGGCTTAGGTCCAGCACCAGCTGGCTCCTGCTGCGGTTAGGCTCCCTCCCGGGAATCCGCACCGCCCACTCCGGATGCCGTCTGTACAGATCGCTGTCCTCGGAGATCATCTCCGGCTCCAGCCAGAGGCCGAACTTCATCCCCATATCGTGAATCTTTCCGCTCAGCTGTGCCAGGGAACCGCCCAGCTTTCTCTCATTTACATACCAGTCTCCCAGGCCGCTGTAGTCGCTGTCCCGCTTGCCGAACCACCCGTCGTCCAGCACCAGCATCTCTATCCCCAGCTCCGCTGCCTGTCTGGCAATGTTCAGAATCTTCTCCCCGTTGAAGTCAAAATAGGTGGCCTCCCAGTTGTTGATCAGGATCGGTCTCTTGCTGTGCTGGTATGCGCCCCTGCACATATGATTCCGCAGTATCCGGTGGTACTGATGGGAGAGCTTTGTCAGCCCCTCGTCCGAGTAGCTCAGGATCACCTGGGGCGCGTCAAAGGACTCCCCTGCCTTTAACAGGTAAGAGAACCGCCCGGGGTGAATGCCCATGAGCGCCCTGGTCTGGCCCCTCTGGTCCATCTGGGCGCAGGCCAGGAAATTGCCGCTGTAGGCCAGGCACAGACCGTAGCAGTCCCCATGCTCCTCCCCGGCTGTGGCCTCACAGCAGATCACGGCCGGGTTGTACTGATGGCTGGAGGTCCCCCGCAGGCTGCCGATCTCCAGTTTCGTGCGCCCTATGGCTGTCCGCTCGGGTACCCGCTCCATGGCATGTCTCCCGCAGAACGTAATAAAATCATATGACCCGTACTGGAAATCCAGGCAGGCGGAGAGACACCTCTCCAGGACTATCTCTTTGTCTCCGTTATTCTCCACCCTGACTGCCCGGGTGATTACATTCTCTCTCTCAAACACTCCGTAGTACAAATACGCCGTCACATCCGAGGCTTTCTCCCGCATGGTGATGACCAAAGTGTCGCTCTCCTGTCCGCCATCGTACAGGGCGGGCAGACCGGGCAGCTTGTATGCGCCCTTTCTGACCTCATACCCGGCAAAGCGAAAATCCGCCGCCAGGCTTCCGTCCGCATGCTTTATACACACGCACTCCTCCCGGTAATCGCCCACGCCGCCGGAGGGAAGCTCCTGGGGCAGGCAGTCCAGGGAATACGTTCTGTCCCCGGCCGCTTCCGGAGGATTCCCGGCAAAGCCCACGTCCGTCCGGCATATCAGCTCCGCCATGTTCTCTGTCTCAATCTTCTTTCCGTAATAGGTGTGCAGCAGCACGTTCTTCTCGTCCGCGTACATCTGATATGTTCCGTCCGCGGTCTGCAGGGTAAATAATCTGCCCTCTTCTCCTACCAGAATTGCCATATTTTTTCTCCTTAATTATAGTCGCTGCGCGACAGCCCTAAAGGGTAAAGTCGCTTCAGCGCGTTCCCGACTTTATTTTGTTTGTCGCTGCGCGACGGCTCTAAAGGGTAAAGTCGCTTCAGCGCGTTCTCCCTTACATCCCCAGAATCCGTCTGGCCACGTATACGCCGCTGGCGGAGGCATGGGACAGGGAATGGGTCACGCCGCTGCCGTCGCCGATGATGTAGAGGCCCTTATGTCTGGATTCCAGATTTTCGTCCAGCTCCACCTCCATGTTATAGAACTTCACCTCCACGCCGTAGAGCAGCGTATCGTCGTTGGCCGTCCCCGGCGCAATCTTGTCCAGGGCGTAGATCATTTCAATGATGCCGTCCATGATGCGCTTGGGCAGCACCAGGCTTAAGTCCCCGGGCGTGGCGGCCAGGGTGGGCGTCACCATTCCCTCCGCAATCCGGGTGGCATTGCTGCGCCGTCCCCTGACCAGATCGCCGAAGCGCTGGACGATGACGCCGCCTCCCAGCATGTTCGAGAGCCTTGCTATGCTCTCCCCGTATCCGTTGCTGTCCTTAAAGGGTTCGGAGAAATGCTTTGCCACCAGCAGGGCAAAGTTCGTATTCTCCGTGCGCTTCTCGGGACTTTCAAAGCTGTGGCCGTTGACCGTGACAATGCCGTTGGTGTTCTCATTGACTACGATTCCGTAGGGATTCATACAGAAAGTCCGCACATTGTCCTCAAACTTCTCCGTCCGGTATACGATCTTGCTCTCGTAGAGCTCGTCCGTGAGATGGGAGAAGATCACCGCCGGCAGCTCCACCCGCACGCCGATGTCCACCCGGTTGGACTTGGTGGGAATCTCCAGCTCCCTGCAGATCTTCTCCATCCACTTGCTGCCGCTGCGGCCTACGGAGACGATGCACTTTTCACAAGTGTATGTCTCCTCCTTGCAATGCACCTCGTAGCCGCCCTCTGTCAGCGAAATAGAGTCAACGAGGGTGTCAAAGTAAAAGTCCACCTTTTCTTTCAGTTCCGCGTACAGGTTCTCCAGCACTACGAAATTGATGTCCGTGCCCAGATGGCGCACCGAGGCATCCAGAAGCTTTAATTTGTTCTGCATGCAGATTTTCTTGAACTGGGTTCCGGCTGTGGAATATTTCTTTGTGCCCTCCCCACCGTACTTCATGTTAATGGTGTCCACGTATTCCATAAGGTCGATGGCCTGCTTTTTTCCGATAAATTCGTGGAGGGTTCCCCCAAAGTCATTGGTGATGTTGTATTTTCCGTCGGAAAAGGCCCCTGCGCCTCCAAAGCCGCTCATGATGGAGCAGGACTTGCAGCCGATGCAGCTTTTCACTTTCTCCCCGTCAATGGGGCAATGGCGCTTCTCCAGGGCATGCCCCGCCTCGAACAGGGCTATTTTCAGCCGCGGATTTTCTTTTGACAGCTCATACGCCGAAAAAATCCCTCCCGGCCCTGCGCCTACTATGATGATGTCGTATTGCATGATTACCTCCTCGCCTTTTCTTTCATGATACACTAGAATCAAGCTTAAGAAAAGAAAAATTTTGGAATACAGCAAAAAAGTCCGGAACCTCCGCCCGGACTTTTGCCTTTTGCTATTTGTACTCAAAATATCCCATTGACCCATTTCTCCGCTTAATGACGGCTCAGATGTCCCCCTCTTCTCCATCGGATTTTTCAGCTTCCGCAGCCCCATCGCCCCGCAGCTGATTGCCTATGCTGGCCTCCTCGTCCTCTATCTCTTTCTTCACGGACTGGATTTTCGTATCCTCCGCGATGGCCCGCATGATCAGGTTCAGATCCTCCGGCGAGAACATGCTGGCCGCTTTTGAAAGAAGCCCGATGCTGTTTCGGTTTACTTTCAGGTGCCCTCCGCCGGACAGAGGAATATTCAGCACATTCTTCTCGTCCGTCATGTCCCCCAGACAAATGCTGTTGGTGCGCTCATCGCACACAAATACGACGCCATTGTATTCAATCACGCCGTCCTTGGCCAGATGTCCGTAAGGCACCTTGGCAGGCTCCCTCATGCTTCCGATGGGGTTGGGCTTGCCTGCCACGGCGGCCTGATAAATCTTCTCCGCCTCCGACCTGCTTCCACTCCCCTCTGCTGCTTCCACTGTTTCGCCTGCCTTGTCCTCTTCCTCCGCCTCGCCCGGCACAGGCAGATGCCTCTCTGCCCTGGCAGTCCATGCCGTGTTCCCGGCTACCCCGCCTGAATATCCAAGATCCCGAAATCGCTTCCCCGGCTCCTTTACAGACCTCTTGGCCTGCAAGTTGTCCGCGCCTGCATACCCTGTTCCAATCCTCATGATGTCATTCCTCCCAATCTGTTCTTCCTTACCCGCGGAAATTGTACCGGCTCAGGTAGGAGTTGGCGAGAGCCCCGCTGGATGTATACTGGCTGGCAGCGCTTGCGGCGCTGGCAGCTGCGTTGTCGGCCGCCCTGGAGGCCACAGCCTGCAGGCGCTTGGTGAAATCCCCTGAAGCGCCCAGGGCTTCTTTGACTTTCTCTGCGTCCGCCTCCGCCAGCTTATCCTTGTTCAGGGACAGCGTCCCGTCCGTTCTGACCGTGATGCCGATCTCCTCCAGCTTGGCCTTATTGGAGGCTGCGATCTCTTTCATGCTCTGGCGATAATAATCGTTCAGAATGCCGGATGACTTCTGCAGTCCCTCATAGGTGTCGTTGAAATGCTTTACCACATTGGCCGCCGTGCCCGTCAAGTCCTTGCCTCCCACATCCGCTTTCTCGGCCAGGAGCTTCAGCTGCTCCTCCAGGGAGGTGGCGGACTTCTCCAGCTTCTCATAATTGCTCTTCTGGAGCCTTGCGCTCTGGATGCTGTTCGCATTCATCATCATGCCCAGCCTGGTGTTTCGCAGCGCTGAATTGTTCCTCGCCGCGCTTAGGAGCGAGCTGCGCCTAGATGCCGAAAGGCTTGTCTTCCTCCTGCTATGGTTCAGCATCTGCGTGGTTGTTCTTCTGATTCCTGTTCTGATTCTCATGCTTCTTCCCTCATTTTTCTCAAAGTTTCTACCGTAGAATCCATGGCAGGATTTTACGGCCAAAAATCTACCACCCAAATCCTGTAAAAATGAAATGTCTGTCATGTGGGTCTGAACCTGGCCGGATTTCAGATCCCATATCTGCCTGCGGCCCGGCATGATGTCATACAGCCTGGATATATTTCGTGTATGCTTTGCCGAATTCCGAATATTTTTCTCTGGCCAGATACACGCTTTCCCCGTTCTTCAGCCGCACAGCGCCCGTGCCATACTCCGCCACATACGCCAGGTTCACCAGATAGCCTCTGTGGCACCGGAAGAACCCGTCCCCCAGCAGCCCCTCCATGCTTTTCATAGTGGCATACACGGTGATGCTCTCCCCCAGGGTATGTATCTCCACCTTTCGCTTATGGCTCTCCACATAGAGGATCTCTTTCTTGGGTACCACAAAGCTTCTGGCTTTTGTCTGAAAGAAAAGCTGTTCCCCTCCTGCGCTCTCCCTTTTCCGCACTTCCCCACAGGCGCTTCCGAATACCCTGCAGAACTTCTCCGGCTCCACGGGCTTGAGCAAATAGGAAAAGGCCGATACCTCAAAGGCCTCTGCCGCGTATTCTTTCAGGGCCGTGACGAAGATCAGGATGGTCTTTTCCTGATTGATGCGCAGAATCCTTGCCACCTCTATCCCGCTCATCTCTTCCATCTGGATGTCCAAAATCAAGATATCAAAGTACCCCCTGGTCTCCAGGAAACGCTTTCCCGTATCAAAGCACGCCACCTCGCAGTCCGGCTCCTGTGTCTTGATCAGGCTGCGCAGCCTGGCACAGTTCTCCCTGTCATCATCACATATCGCGACCCTCATGCCCCACCTCGTAGTCTCGCCCGGCCCCTCGGGCTTTTATTCCCCTGAACCGCGCTTCCTTTTTTTATTTCGACAGGTAAGCCTGTCCACCTTTGGATCATGTAACAAATTGCGCCTTGTAATGTCACGAACCGTTGCCGGCGCTTTCCCGGAAAGGTTTCGAATGCCGCAATGCAGATGTCGGAATCCAGGCCTCGCCCTGACGGCATATATCCAGGCACTATAGTGCTTTGTATGGCCTGCACATAAAAAGACAGCAAACCCGTGTCACCACATCTGTCTGCTGTCCATAGCATACTACCTGTCCTTATATTCTTTATTTCGGCATCCTTGCAGAAAAGTTAACCGGAAAAATTCATTTTCGGCATCCTTTCCGCTTCTGAGGGCCCCTTTTTTGTAAACCCGCCGCCCAGGCGGCATTGCCGCTATCGCTGCCACAGTTGCTACAGCCCCCGCAGCTGCCTTAAAATGTAATTCACTTTCTGTATGGCATCCTCCACCTGCCCCTTGGCATCGTTTATCTTGGACTGCACCAGCATATCCGCCACCAACCCGTCAAAGAAATAATCTGCAAAGGACAGGAAATCTCCGGTCTGGATATGGAATTCCGGAATGCTCTCCACGTCCATAAGTTCCCTCTGGAACCGCTTCAGGGCGCTGCGGGCCTGCTGCACCAGATTGTCCGCGTCTTTCATTTTAGAGCGTTTTATGAAAGTGGTAAGCATCCCGCCGCCCAGCATGTCCACGATTCCCCAGTTGCCTGCGCTGCTTAGGCAGTCTTTCGCCTCTCTCAGACAATGCAGCGCCTCCTCTCCTGCGTACATAGCCTCGTTTATCTCCCTCCTGCGATCCATTTGTTCCATCCCTTATCCCCCTTCCTGCCAAAAAGCGTTACCGGTATCCTTTCTTTCGGTTCAATTATCTAAAAGCTATTATATCCCTTTCCGGCCAGGCATTACAATGGGAAAAACTGCACTATAAACAGGTTTAAAGTCCGGCTGCACGCAGGAGGTCTGCCATTTCCTACTGCAAAATATTCGTTCTGTATTCAATTGAGATGACCTCTTCGTCCTGTATGACGAATGAAAGGGTCATTCCGTCTTTTTCATATCTCAGCATGCTGCATATTTCCGTATATTCCCCAGGATAGGCCTCTTTTACTTTCTCTGCGGAATCCCCTATGGCGATGCCCTCCGGAGTGGACACGGTGTCGTCTGTCAGCACCACAGCGGATACATAGTCCTTACCTCCCTTTGGATAGGTATCCAGTTCAAAACCGCTGTAAGTGTAGATTTTGTCCAGGCCCTCAAAAGCGCAGCTTTCGCTCTCAAAGTAGGAAACAGGCTCCCCAAGCTGCTCTGTAATGGGGCCTGCCTCCGCGTCTATGGCCACTGACACTCCGTTTGCGGCAAACAAATAGCCTCCGCCGTTTCCCGGGTCCGTCTGCTGTCCGCCTGCTCCGGCGGAATCTTCTCCGCCGATTCCGGCCTCCGTCTGTCCGCCGGTTCCCGACAAGCCCTCCCCGCCTGCTCCCGCCAAGTCCTCCCCGCTGATGTCTACCAGCTTCTCTGTGCTGATCTCCACAGGCTTTTCCCCGTTTCCGCAGCCTGTGACGGCAAGCATGGCTCCGGCCGCAATGGCGATGACACGCTTCCTGGCAACTCCTGTTTTCCTTGTGTCTGCTGTTTTTTTCATGATGTACTCTCCTTTTCAGTTTGTGATTTGCCCATGGGCTTTCTATTACCAAAAAACGGTTTTAATGGGACTTCATCTGTTCCCTGCGCAGACGGACTCCGTACTTTCCGTACTGCCTGCGCTTCTCCGCCTCATACGCGGAGAGTTTCTCCTCCCAGACCTCCTGCAGATGAGCCTCTCCCCTGCGGTCCGCAACCCCCAGCTTTTCCGACAGCACTTTCCCAAAGTACATAGAAAGCTTCTCCGCACCGGACAGATTCAGGTGGAGTCCTTTGTCGTAGGTGTCCATGCTGTAATCAATGCCTGTCTCCTCCTGAAACTCCAGAAAATTGTAGTAGCGCAGGCCGTGTGCTGAGGCGTACCTTTCCACCTGCTCCTCCCACTCCCTGTGCCAGTACGGGTAGAGGCTGGGAGCCTTGACCAGCACCAGTTCGATTCCCTTTTCCTCACACAGCGAGGCCATTCTGTCCAGATATTCCCAGGCTCTTTTCCCGAAACGGCAGTCCCCGGCTGGCTTTGCCAAAGGCTGGTCTTTCGCCGGGTTTACGTCCACCCGCATATAATATCCGTTGTGGGACACCTGCTTTGTGTCAAAAAGATACCGCACGTCTTCTTCTGTCAGTCCGCTCCATCTGGAATGGTACCGCAGTATAGGGAACACATAGTCCAGGAAATGCTCTCCCTCTTTCATGGAAGCCAGAATGGATTTGACCTTGGGCATCGCCCACTCCATCCCCTCCAGGGTCATCCGGTTGTAAGCCTCCCTCTGGGCTTCCTGGTACCGCAGGGCCAGCACGTTAAATACTACCACGTCCGGCGTCTCGTACCGCAATGTGTCCTCCAGCAGATAATAGGACTGCCAGATATATTGCTGGGCGCTGCCCCGGATATAGCTGTTGATGCCGTATTCCTCCCAGAGCACGGCAGGGGAAAAGCTCTCGTAGACCTCGCAGTCGCCGAGGAAGATTACGTTGAAGTCCTTTTCCTCCTCATAGTAGGCTGCAATGAAAGCGCCTTCCGCCACCTTGTCCGCATATTTGGGCACCAGCAGACGCTGCAAGAGCCAGATGCTCGTGAGCACGATGAGGGCCGACACGATTCCTCTCAGCCATGCCATGAAATTTTTGCGTTTTTCGCTTTTTGTGCTTCTTTCTATGACACCTGATTTTCTCATAAAAAAACTCCCTGCCAGCCCTTTCGTTTCGGGGGCTGTCTGTCCTCCACGCAGGACATCTTAGCAGGGATTTGTTTCTTATTTATGCACAAAGTTGTTTCTTAGTTGTATATTCTTTATCTGATTTCTTTTTCGTGTCTTTTCGGGTGCCTTTTTATACTGTCTGATTCCACCCTGATTCCATTCCGGTTTTCATGAATCATGAATTATTCCTTATTTTCTCTCAGTCAATATCCGGATACAAGGCAGGGTCGTAGTCAAAAGCATTGTCATGCTGCAGCGAATAATCGGCCAGTTCTCCGTCCGACCACAGGAAAATCACCGGATTGTCGGTTCTGGGAGTGGTATCGAAATGCTGCCATCCCTCCCCTACGTCCACCAGATTCCAGTAATGTTCCACGTTCGCAGGCCTCCTTTTGATGTCCATATTCGGAATACCCGCTCTGTCCAACAGGATTTTGGCTGTGCAGGCGTAGACATAGCAGTCCCCTTTCCCCTCCATCAGCCCCTCATAGGCGGCCCGGACGGGATCCCCTTTCTCCGAATGGCTGATGTAGGTTACATGGCCTTGCACATAGGTATAGATGGCCCATACCTTTTCCTCCAGGTTCATGTCCGGGCTCATGATCTCCTGCACCACGGCATCCGCGCAGCTTTCCACTTCCTCCCGGCTGTACATCCTGCTTCTCACCGTCAGTTTCACCGTGACGCTGGCGCGGTTGCCCGCCGCGTCCCGGGCGCTGTATGTCACCGGGTAGACCCCCTCTTTGGCAAGATCCACTTGGGATGTGTCCACCTCCAGCTCCACTTCCCCGTCATGGTCATCCGTGGCCGTGACGTTTTTCCGGTAGGCAATGGTGTCCCCTATATAGTGCTCCAGGTCAGCCGCTCCCTGAATCACGGGAGCCTGGGTGTCCCCCGGCTGCCCGTCCTGTTGCCCGTCCTCCTGCGCCAGGAACAGTTCCGACTCCAGCACCGTCCAGTTTCCGCCCCTGTCCGTGAGAATGACCCGGACGGTCTGGGTTCCGGTACTGTAATAATCCGGCTCTGTTACATAGGAGACTGTGACTGCGGTGGCATCCGTGATGTTGGACACAAAGGCCCCCGCTCCGAATGCCTGGCCGGGAGCCCGCCTCACTGTCACAGCCTCCGCCGCAGGCGCTACTGTGTCCTCCACGATCAACCTGCACTTGTGGGTAAATAGGCCGCTTTTTACTTTCACATCATATTCTCCCGGCACTGTCGTGTCAAAGGCCTGGCTGTCCTGCGCAAAGACGGCATTATCATCGGCTGTCTTCAAAAAATCCGGGGCAGACACGCTGGTGCCTGCCTCCACATGTAAGGTTTTATGGGCCAGTCCGTCCACATAAAGCCATGCGCCTGCGGCAAGGAGGGCAGGAACTGCGAAGCATACGATGCCTCTCCTCGTATGCCTCCTGCGTACCGCTCTCCTCTTTTCCCTTGCCCTTCCACCATTCTTATACATAACTATACTTCCGCTTAAACCTTACTCCTTTGCTATTCTTTCTCACTTTTTGAACAGGGTGCCCAGCAGACCTCTTTTGAGCACCTGCGCCCCGGTACTGATCAAAGTACGCTCGATCTGGCTCTTGCGGCGTTCCGCCGCCCTCTCCCGCTTGCGCTCCCTGGCCTCTTCCTCTCTCTCTTTCTTCCTGGCGGCTGCTTCCTCTTCCTTTTCCTTTTTCTTCCGAGCCGCCTCCTCTTCTTTGGCTTTCTGCTTCTCGAACTCGGCGCGCTCTTTTTCCAGCTGGGCCCTCTCGGCCTCCAGTCTGGCCTGCTCCTCGTCCCGCTTCGTCTGCTCCTCCAGCATCTCGTAGGCGGATTCATTATCTACATACCTGTCGTACTTTTCCATTCTGTCCGCTGCCATGGAGGAGGCTCTGGCGCTTTCCTCCACAGGCCCCATAAAACTCTGGGGACAGATCACCGCCGTGCGCTCCACGATGCCGGGTATGCCTTTTTCGTCCAAAAAGGAGGTAAGGGCCTCTCCCACGCCCAGTTCCATGATCACGTCCTCGGTCTTAAAGGCAGGATTCGCCCTGAAAGACTGGGCCGCCGCCCGAACGGCCTTTTGCTCCCCGGGCGTATAGGCCCGCAGAGCATGCTGCACCCGGTTGCTAAGCTGGGCCAGCACGCTGTCAGGGATGTCCGCGGGATTTTGAGTCACAAAATAGATCCCCACGCCCTTGGAGCGTATCAGCTTCACCATCTGCTCTATCCTGGACACCAATGTCTTTGGCGCGCCGGAAAACAGCATATGGGCCTCATCGAAGAAGAACACCAGCTTCGGCTTCTCCAGGTCTCCTGCCTCCGGCAGGCGCTCAAACAGTTCCGCCATCATCCACAGCAGGAAGCTGGCATAGAGGATAGGGTTTTGCACCAGCTTTACGCTGTGCAGGATGTTCACCATGCCCTTTCCCCCGGCATCCGTGCGCATCCAGTCCAGGATGTCCAGATCCGGTTCCCCGAAGAACAGGTCGCCGCCCTGATTCTCCATGGGAAGCAGCGCCCGCAGAATCCCTCCCAGGGACTGGGCCGATATATTTCCGTAGGCAGCGGCGTACTCCGCCCTGTGCTCCGACACGAAATTCAGCACCGCCCGCAAGTCTTTCAGGTCAATGAGCAGCAGCCCCTTGTCGTCCGCAATCCGAAACAGGATGTTCAGCACGCCCTGCTGGGCAGGCGACAGCCCCAGGATCCCGGACAGCAGCTCCGGCCCCATGTCGGACACCGTGGCCCGCACGGGATGGCCTTTTTCCTGATAGATATCCCAGAAGCATACCGGATAAGCCTGATACCGGAAGCTGTCCCGAATGCCGAATTTGTCAATGCGCTTCTCCATGCCCTCCGAGGAGGCTCCCGGCATGGCCAGCCCCGACACGTCCCCCTTTACATCGCAGAGAAACACGGGTACCCCCGCATCGGAAAAGGATTCCGCCATGACTTTCATGGTGATGGTCTTCCCTGTGCCGCTGGCCCCGGCAATAAGGCCGTGGCGGTTTGCCATGTCTAACTGCATGGTCACGCGCTTGCCCTCTGCAAGCCCCATGTATATCTTATTGTCTGTGTACATTCTTCCCCCATTTCTGCCGTTTTGCCGGTGGGCACTTTCCGGTACGCCCCGGGCATCTGCCGGCACTTTCTCTAAACGCTCCTCCGACAACGGCCGCCGAATCTGCATTTAGAGGTGTCAGGTGTCTTTTCTTCGCCCTATCGTTTCTACGCGTCCTGATACATCCTCGTAATGTAATGCTTTGCCCTCTGGTTGTTCTCCGGTTTGGTGTCCTCCAGCGTGGCGTGTATGAAAGGCTTGTGCTCTTTCATGAATTTCAGGATGGGCTTATAGTCCATCTCTCCCTGCCCGCATCCCATGGACACCAGCTTTCCGTCCCGCATGGCGCAGTCCTTTAGATGAACCACCGCCACATCGGGCCCCAGCACTTCGATAGCCTCTCTGATGACGCTGTCCCTCTCCTCGTAATTCTCCGCATCCAGGAGATTGACCGGGTCAAATATGATCTGCAGATTCGGAGAGCCTATCTCGTCCAGCACACGCCTGGCCCGCTTCGGGTCGCTTACGATATGGCGGTACACAGGCTCTATGCCCACCACCACGCCCATCTTCTCCGCATACGCCACAATGGGCCTTAAGTTCTCCATAAATGTCTGCAGGGCGCTCTCTGTATGGCATTCCGGCGTATAGCTGTAAGTCTCGTTGGGGGCTCCCGTCTCCGTGCCCACCACGCCGCAGCCCAGCCACGAGGCAAATCGGATATGGGCCAGATACCGGTGCACGGTCTGGGCCAGTTGTTCCCTGTCAGGATTGGCCAGATTCAGATAGCAGCCGAGCACGGCAATGTCCACCTGGTTTTTTGCGAACACGTTCTTTATGTACATGGCAAGCCCCGGTGTCAGCGCCTCGTCCGTAGTGGGAAACTCATCGATCACCTTTGACAGCGCCAGATGGCCGCAGGCAAAGCCCAGCCTGTGCACATCCGCAATGCGCTCCTCGAAAGGGAGTTTCGTAGTGTCATGTAATCTGATTCCTAACTGCATGGTTCATTCCTCCGTATTTCATTTCTCGGCCCGCTCACTTCCCGTCACGCCGGCCTGGGGCGCCGGCGGAAAATGAATCGCTTTAGAAGATGATAATACGTCTCGGGGAATAAATCAAGTCTAATCGGGAGATTCATATCTTTCCTCTCTGCCGATCTCCTTTGCCACCACCACAAACCGGCCGTCCTCCACATGGCAGGCACAGGCGGACAAGGTCAGGAAATGGTCTCCCATTATCCAAAAAGCTTCTGTAACAGATTTTCGTTGCAATTGATCACTTTTTCCCTGGGGTAGTAAACTTCATTTAATACATCTACTGCATTACGGAATATACCAATTTGTTCACAATAATGTGAATCTGACCCCACAGAGATCAGCACCCCCTGTTCTTTTGCAAAAGCAAGCCAATACAGTAAACGGTCGTAAGCGCCCTCTTTATCATCTTTCAAAGAAGATTCATTTAACTCAAGAATTATATTTTTCTCTTTTGCCAGCAAAACAAGCCGCCTTAAGAAAAGCTTGATTTCTTCAGTCAGTCTGCCTCCATGCTTACAGGAATCAACACGATGCAGCTCGCGCTCAATATGCGCAAATACATCATATCTGTTGGCAGCCTCTTCGAAATAATCGTATAATGCATCCAATGTAGTGGACTCCCTGTCCAAGAACCATCCATGAACACCCACAAGCTTCCATGCTAATTTTTTTAGCTTCTCCCATTTATTTACGTTCTGAGAAATATTAAATTCTGCGCCTCCAACAACTTTTACACCATATTTTGTGGATATCGCACATTTTTCTAAATAGACCATTCTGTTTATTTCATTTTTTCTGTACAATTCAGTTCCGTCACCATAGTAATGGTCAGTGATAGCTATATACTTCATTCCATTTCCGGCTGCTTCCCGGATACACTCACGCAAAGTCGAATATGCATGCAAGGATGCTAATGTATGGATATGAAGATCGGCGATGATATCTTCTTGTCTGATCATATATTTCCCTTTCTATAAGTCAATTTGCCACTGCCGCACCTGTGTTTTTCTCTGCCGCTGTTTATCCCATAACAATCCTGAGCAGATACTCCCCAGACAAAATCATCACCAGCGAGATCAGCGGTATCACCGCGCATGTTATAAATATGTGAACATAGGTCTGCTTTAAATCTGTCTTTGCAAGTTTATTTGCCACCACAACCCCGGTAGCATAGGGCATGGAATCCAATCCTCCCGAAGCGATGGCGATTATTCTGTGATACTGTTGATTCGACAGATAAGTCTGTGACAATCTTTCAAAAAATGTTTCAAAGAATAACTGCAGTCCGCTGGTGGACGATCCTGTAATGGCTGCTATCAAATTGATGACAATGATATCGGCAGCTATGGTGTTTCCCGCACCGCCCATTATACTGTCCGCAAGATTTGAAAAAGACGGCGAGGCTTTTACCAGTGCGCCGAAGCCCATGACGCACGAAGTCATCGCCACTGTCTCCAGGCCGTTTGCAAATCCCTGATTAACTACATCCATCACATTGTAATCTCTCTTTCCCACAATGATACATACCACAATCGCAATGCACATGGAAATCTCAACCGCAATCTGACTGTCCAGCCCGGCTCTGATCAGTACAAACGTGACGGCCCACAGAATAACACAGGGCAGTATTGACAGCCAGCGGGAAGCCGTATATTGAGATTCCCGGATACTTCTGTCTTCCGCTTCGCCGGATATCTTATTTTTCTTCACCCGGTTTGCCAGGTATACGCTTCCCAGAGCAAATGTAATCACCGAAGCTGCAATTCCCAGGCCCGGCGCCGCGTAAATATCGGTGCCCAGGTATTTGGCCGGAATCATATTCTGCACGGACGGCGTTCCCGGCAGCATTGTCATTCCCAGGGTAGTCGGGCAGAACAGCATGACTGCAGGAAGCAGCGTTTCTCTTATCCTTTCACGCCGAAACATCTCAACCGCAATGGGGTATACGGTAAAGGCAATGATAAATGTGCCGATTCCTCCATAGGACATGATGAGTGAAATCAGTAAAATAATGAATACGGCATTCCCGTGGAGCTTTGCAGACAAAATCTCTGCAATGTCCCGGGACAGGCCGCTTTCTTTCATCACTGCCCCAAATACTGCCCCTAGGGCAAACATAAGCCACCAGCCGGACGCGAAAGAGCCAAAGCCGGAAGAGAAAGTGTCCGTCAGCCCTGAAAGAATATCCATGCCGTTGGAAATCATCAGCACCAATCCGGCCGCTATTGCGGACAGCGCAAGATTGCATCTTTTAAAAGACAAAATGACAAATACAGCCAATGCGGCGCATAAACCCATCATCCCAATCATATTTCCCTCCTAAAATGTATCCTGCAAATACTTTCGTATAGAATCAACAGCATAATCATGCGTGCCTTTTACCAGGAACAGTTTTTGAACCGCTCCGTCTTTCAGGGCCCTTTGGTATAACCCCTCTATATCGCATCCAAACAGTTCGCCCGCACGATACTCACGTCCCTGCATCCGAAAGGGTGAGCCGGCATACTTCAAAGCATCGGAATGCGCAAGCCATTCATACCATTGCGAATGAGGTATTTCATATGCCGCGTTCTCCTCCGCCTTAGAGAAACAAATGCCAACGATATTTTCCGCAATGGAATAACCCTCATTTTTTATGTATTCCGCAGTGATGCCTTTTTCATCGCGCAGACGGCACATCCTATTCCCCTGTATCCTTCCGGGAAGCAGGTAAATGTGATCATCCCCTATGATGCGGCAATGCTGATCCGAACCGCATAGCAAATGGGCCAAATAGGATTTTCCCTGACCGGAATCCGCAAATATCAGCGCGCAGTGATTCCGGTACCCGATTCCGGCGGCATGAAAGGGCAGTCTTTTTTCCAAAAGCTGTATCGTATCAATCATGACCCGCAATGCATAGCATAATTCCTGGCTGGAAGCATTTTCGGGAAAATAAATGCGCTTGCCTGCCAAATCCACTTTTACCCGTTGGCCCCATGGTTTTATCTCCCAGATCTTTTCTTTCTTCCGCTCCCCTTGCTTTTGAGCCTCTGAAACGCCAAAAGCCAGTTTCGACTTCCAATAGTCCGGCTCGCCATTTGCCTCCTTAGCTTCCAGGTATACCTGTCCATAAGCATCAAAACATAATTTCATGGTCATTCTCCCCAATACAGATGCGCATTTGCATATTGCCTGTCCTGCTGCAGAAGAAATCTCTCCCTTTCCGAAACAGCTTCATTCAGGGATACAAGCGCATTTCCGCAGGTCTTATCAGCCATCAGGTAGCACGGATAGCATCTGAAATCGCTTCCGATTGTAATATCATTTTCTTGGCTGCAGTTTTGGCAGCCTGCCCGGCAGCTCAGTCTGTAGGCGGAGACTGCGATTCTTCCGTTTTGGTGATCCGCTATATTATAAGTATGTCTTTTTGCGGTATCCTCCTCTTTTTCCACCACATATTCTGAAAGCGCTTCTTTCAATGTGTTATTTATCTGCTCATAGTCAGTATAATACCCCTGCAGTTCTTTCTGCTGCTTCGTCACAAGCAGCTCCATAAAATGCACTGCACCGGCATGGTGGTTTACGCCATAGGCTATCAGATCTCTCATCTGTCCTGCATTGTCATTAAGGCCTTTTAGTACAGTGCAGTTTATCCGGAACGGTATTTGATATTTGCCAAGCAGCCGTAATGTATTTTCTACTCTCGAAACATCATACGTTTTTCCGTATATGCATTCCGCTGTCTTCGCGTCCAACGCATGCAAAGACACATGGAAACGCAGATTTCCTTTATATCGGGATATATTTTCCATCTGCTTTTCTTTTACCAGAATACCGTTTGTGATGACTTTGATAAAAGGCGGTTTGCCCCATGTGGAGCAATACTGCAGAATATAGTCAATGATATCCGGCCTGGCAAAGGGTTCCCCGCCTGTAATGGTGATTTCTGCGGCGTTGCGTTTCTTTGCCTGGATCAGCAGACGCTCCATATCCGGAATGGAAACCTCATTCCCGCAGCAGGCCTCTATCCCCTCATGATGGCAGAAAAAGCAATTCAGATTACACTTGTCCGTAATGCTGATACGCAGCTTAACCGGGGCATGGACGGTATAGCGAAACTTAATCTTGCATCCGTCACCATAAGCGGTCTCCCCCACTCCCACAATGTCAAATCCAAGCTTGATCAGCATTCTGAGCATGGCGGGTTTATAATTGTCCGTATTCGCGTCAACATACCGGTATCCGTTCTTTTCCGCATACTCTGTCAGATACATGTAAAAACCCGTGAAGTATCCCTGGTTCCGAAAGGAGGGCAGCACTCCCCCCACCCAGGGCCGCAGAATTCCTTTCCGGCTGTCGGCAATGACTACGCAGTATCCTGCAAGCTCTTCACCCGAATAGAATCCCACAGAAAGCAGCTTGGTCTCTCTTTCCTTTTTCTTACAGGATTCCAGCGGGAAAGCATTATTAAATATCAGCGGGTGCATTTTTAAGATCGTATCCAGGTCCAATCCAATCCGAAAATTCATAAAAATAACCTCATATAATCGTGAATAGCGGCAATATAGTCATCAATCAAATCATATTCATGGAACGAAAATGTGGGAAAGCTAAGAATCTGATTATAATATAGATCCGCATTGGGACATTTGGTAATCGGATGCTTGGCATATAAGCTTACAGGAAATTTCCCCGGGCAAAACAGCTCATAATGGGTCATGGGCTCGGATTTCGGTATGGAAACCTGGAACCCTTTTTCAACCATCCAATTTACGAAGTGTTCCTTATTGATCCGGCAGTCTGCTTTGATGCGCGGCATAAAGCCATACCAGGCCCCCATGGAAGTAACATAATCCCTTTTCTCCATTGGCATGAGGAAAGTATCTTCAAACCCTGCCTGGAAATATTCCAGTGTCTCTTTTCTGGAAGCTATCCAGTCAAAGCAATAATGGGTCAATTGGTGCCGGACCATAAGCGCCGCCAGGGGATGCATCCTCAGCTTAAGCCCATATCCCGTTCTGTCCAGCGGCCTGTAATACGGGGTCTTTACACTTTGTCTGGGACGTTTCAAATTATGACCCAAAAGCACGGCCCTTTCATAGATTTCCTGACTGTCTGTGAGCAGCATTCCGCCCTCTCCGCCGGAAAGCAGCTTCCTGCCCTGTAAGCTATAGCAGGAGACATCCCCAAATGTACCCACATATCTGTCCTTGTACTTGGCAAAATGCGCGTGTGAACAGTCCTCTATGTATTTCAAGTCATATTTCTGACAGATTGCCAGAATCCCTTCCTTGTGGCAGGGATGTCCCCACTGATCATTTGTGACAATTGCTTTCGTCTTACCGGTAATGAGAGACTCTATCCTGTTTACGTCGATATTGCCTGTATCCGGTTCCACATCGCAGAAAACGATTTTTACCCCAAAGTGTAAAAGCGGCGCCGCTGTGGCGTGATAACTGAACGAAGTACAGATCACCTCGTCTTCCGGCCCGAGATTCAGGGCAAAAAATGCGGAATACAGGGCCATCGTTCCGGACGATACGGCAAGTGCATATTTTTTCGAGTGCAGTCCGGCAAATTCTCTCTCAAGATCATGAATGATACCGCTCTCATCCGGTATGGATAAAGGCTTTCCCTCATCTATGTAGGCCTTTACGATATCTCCAAGTTCAGGTATATAAGGCGGCCATTTATATTTCTCCATCTGTATCCTCCCTGACATAGCTCTGAAGCATTTGTGAAAAGCTCATAAACTCCATGCCTAATACCGATTCCGTATAGGAACAGTCCAGTGAAACATCCTTAGGACGAAGCGGGTCCCACATGCCTTTTCTCTTAATGCATGAAAAATCTTCTATGCGGAACCGGGCCGCTATCCGTTTTCCCATCTCATACCGGCTGATGCGGTCTTTCCCACAGCAATGTAATATTCCGGAGGCATCCTGCATGATCACATGATCCAGCTGATCCGCCAAAAGGTTAACATGCGTGGGACTGACAAATTCATCATCCGGCAGGATTAAGGTCTTTCCGGTTTTCAGGCATGCCAGCGTCTGTTGTACGATAAATCCCTGTACCGCGAGGGTTTCATTATATTTTATTTCGTCGAAATATTCCCTCTGTTCTTTTGGAATATCTCCGAAAACCAGCGCTGTCCTGCATATGGCAGCGCCCGGATGCTGAAGCAGCTGATGTTCCGTCAGTATCTTCAGCCTGCCATAGTAATTAATGGCATTTACAGGCGAATGCTCAGAGTACATACTTCCTGTTCCGTCAAATACCTGGTCGCTGGAGATAAATATAAATTTACTTCCCGCCTCCCCGGCAAGGCGGAGAAGCTCCACAGATGCCAGGTAATTGACTGTATATGCATTTTCTCTGTCATTTTCACATTTTATCAGGGACTTTTCCGCTGCCGTGTGGATCACAACATCAATCGTGTGGTCTCTGAAAATCCTCCGAAGTCCCTCCGTATCACAAACATCCAGAATATGCTCCGAAAAATCATTTTCCTTTTCTACAGACATGACTTTATCGATTCCGATGATTTGATACTTTTTAGAAAAGCGTTTGATAAATGCTTTCCCGATAAAACCGTTACAGCCGGTGACTAAAACTGTCTTTTTCATATACTTCCCCCTTTCATTGACATCAGGAAATATTGGGTTTCCTCTGAGAATTCGCTTCTTTTGTACGCGGTGTTTGACAGCCGCCTCTTCCTGTCTGTATTGTCCTCTATCTTGCTGCAATAGTCATATATATTGGCCTGTATCCCTTTGATCAAGGCATCCTGCTTTGGAGATATATTTCCTGCAAAAGGATTGTACAAAAACTTGTTTAACAGTACCCCCGGATAGTACTCTCCATTATAATACCAATGGATAGGCAGCCTGTATATCCTGTAATCGCCGTATTCTTCACAGGGCTTTTTATATACCGCGTTTTCTCCGCGAATATTGCAGTAAGTATTTTCGGATTTTTCCACCGCGTCAGTCAATTTGTTTCTGTATGTGGATGTGCCTGCAGGGCAGTCCGCCAGAATCCCTTCCAGATACGACATCGAAATAAAATCTGCGGAAACCTGAATCCCATTCCTTACAAATTTTGTAGAGAACATATCCGCTTTTCCCTGCTCTGTCATATCCCCGGCTATCCGGACAAACTCATCTCTCAAATACGGAATGCCTTCGAGCTGCGAGATCCGTTCATAGACAAAGATACAGTCAAGATCATCGCACAGCGCAAATGCCTCCGAATGCAGAAAGGCACTTCTGTAGCCGGTTGAACCCACAATCAAAAGTCCCAGTTCTCTTTCCTTTGAAAAATCTCTCATTTCCGCTGTCAACTGCAGCGCGTCTGTGGCTTTCATTTCCCAGTCCCCTTTCTGTTCTTATCTTTCCAAACCGGTATCGGTCCTTATCCTTTTTATCACCTCACAGGATTTTTATAGGTATATTTTATCAAACCGCATAAGGGATTCTCTCTGAAAAACCTACAAAAGATTGGCCGCCCCGGCGATCTTCAATGACATTCGGCATGCCCTGACAGCATTTTCCTGCTCCGTGGTTCCAAGCAAATAACCATGTTCATGGCAAAAGGTCAGTCCTCTGATGCCTGTCAGCCCATCCAGTTCTGCCCGCTTTCCTCTCCATTCCTCCGGAAACGGCATTTTGCATTCCTGGGAATCCACGGCAGCGGGGACTGCCTGGGCATTGTACCCGCCCCTTGCCGACGGATAGACCACATAATAAACGTCCTCCGGAATGAGCAGGGCTTTCCAGGGCATCCCTTTTGGGAGTACCACTATCCCGTCTTGTGCTTTCTTCAGGCATTCCAGCACTGTTTTTTCCGCATGCTCCGTACTGTGCATACTCTTAAACTCATTCTCCAGGATCTGCTTTGCAATCTCCACCGCCCTGAAAAAACTGCGGTCAAAATCCCCGTCTTCCTCATCCCATTTCGGATTAAACTGTGTGATCGCCCTGCAAAGCAGATTACTGCCGCCATAGTTGTCCTGCTGGTCCAAGGGCTGCACAAAGCTCTTGTCAAATGTCTCTGCCTCCTTTTCGCTTACGAGCAGACAGCCGTATTCTTTCCAGAGTAAGCCAAACGAGGCGTACCTGACTCCGTTTTCCCGAAACCGGGCCCTTTCGCCGTGGTGGTCGTATGCCCCGTCCCCTAAGTCAAAGACAAGACCCTCATATCCCTCAGGCGCCTGATTGCGTCTCACAATCCGAATCCCGGGATTCATAATTTGAAGCAATGCCGCAGAAAAGACATCATCCGCATGGAAACGTCCCCCATGCGTCATTGCTTCCTTTGGAATTCTTATCATATATCACTCATCGGACTCTACGCTAAGTACCTCTATTGAGTCCACTCCTTCGTTACCTGTTAAATACATGTCTATTGCATAGGCAATATCGCTCATATTCCGCAGCGCTTCCGGTTTGTCCACCAGAAGCTTAATCCTTGACTCCGGAGACTCCATAATGACATCAACCTTACGGATGAGTTCCGCCAGATCTTTCGCCTCTTTTGTTCCGGCTGTCAGGATGTTGAAATCAGGATCTTCCCGCAGCCTTAAAATTGCCAGGATCACCTCTATGACCGCCAGATACCGCTTTCTAAATTTCGCGTAAGATTCGTTCTTTGGCGTAATTGTCCCCAGCCTTTTCATCTCATTGGCAGAAGCATTGACAATTTCTCTCACAAGCGCCGGATACCGTCCAAGCTTAAAAATCATAGCCTCGTCACACCAGCATAGATTTGATAAGTTTCTTACATTGTAGCGTATCACCCCGGAAAGGTTATTCCGGAAAAGCTCCAACAGCAGATTCCATACAGCATCATGCTCCGTGTTCATATACAGCAGATTAAACAGAATGCTTTCCTTGTATTTGATATCCAAATCATGATAGTTTTCCACCATATACTGCTGCAGTTCATCCGGCACATAGGCTCCAAAGGAATATATCAGCTGCATCGCACTGCTTCGCAGATTTTTCATTTCATCTTTGTCTTCATAGTCCTCCAGGAACTCCTCCGAAACAAATTTCAGTCCCTCAAGGTACATGAGATCCAGACAAATTTCATACAGATCGCTGTTGAAAAACCAGTCTGCGAATTCTTCGACCTCCTTGTTCCGCTCATAATACCTGAGCATTTCCCTCAGCTTAAATGTATTGATTGTAAGAAACTTGCAGGCATTCTCAATCACGGATTTCTCGGATACCGTTTCAAATGCATATTGGTATCCCAGATAACGATATAGAAAATTGCCCGTTTTCATGAAACTATTCCGGATTCTCTTAACCTCATTTTGGATCTCCTCGCTGCTCCTCAGCGGCGGGAATTTCGGCCCGCCTATGCCTTTGATCTCCCGGTATCCGCTGCGCCACTGCGCAACAATCTCCTCAAAGGGGGCGTCCTTGGCATTTACCGGCCTCAGGATCAGTTCATAGCTGTTGTCATACCCATACTTATATCTGACGAACAGATTGACGTCCACATCCTGTGTCAGTTCCTCTCTCAGCGGAATATACGCTTCCATAAGCGACGGTCTCCTGCTGATATCCTCCTTTTTCAGGTCGAAATGATACTCTGCTGCCCCTGCATGAAGCCGCAGAGGCCTGGGCTCTTTTACCGGAAATTCGGTATCTTCCTCCATGACATCAATCGCTGTATTCTCATCGATCAGATCCCAGTCCACATATCTTCCCTCGATGGGGATCTTCAGGCAAAGCTTCGGCAGGTACTCGGTCCAGATCGGCAGGTGGTTATTCAGACGGTCCCTGTAAATCAATGCGCCTTTCAGCAGTACCTCTGAGGTGCTCCGAAAAATTCCTCTGAGTTTATTCCACCCTATGTTCACAGACCGCATATCCGCCTCTGTCAGTAAATCCGAAATAAAACAGACATAATTCACCTGATTTCTCCCCAGTCGGCTTTGCATCTTATTCCAAAATTTCCGAATTCCCTCCTGCCATTGCAAAGCACATCTGTTTACCACTTCCTGGTCATAAGTGATCTGAAAGAGAACAATCCTGCCATCCCTGTGAAAAAAAGCGTTTGCACAAGATTTTTTCAGCATCAATTCCCGAACCGCATGCTCTCTTACGAGACGCTCCACCTCCTCATCCTGAATGCTGATTTTACGCTTCTTCGCATATTCCCTCACATAGGAAGCGCAGAATGCGTCCTCTGTAATGGCATCTCCCTCTTCAATCTGGGGAAAGGGCGGGAAATGATTGCAGGTATAATTCCCAAGAGCATCTTCATAATGAATCGTCATCATGCCTGCAGTCGCAGTATCCCCCACCAGATCCATATATACGAAAACGCTGTCTTCAGCAAACTCATATTCCGGATCCGTCAGCCAGGGAACCAGAGCAGCTACGCTTCTCCATACCGGAAATGTCCTGGCAAAACAGCCTTTCACACATTGCTTCAAGTCTCTCTGCCGCAGTTCCTCCAAAGCGTCCGGAACCAGATAAAAGAAATAATCGTCCTGGTTCAAAGTCAGCTTCCCGTAAATTTCATCCAGCGCAGCCTTTAATCCCCTGCTATCCTCTGACAGAACCGCATCCCTGACCGCAATCTGTTCTTCCGCCTGCAGATGGACGCTTTTGCATCCCCCGGGATATACCGCAGCCGTATTGTCCTTATTTTTGTATACCACAGCGCTCCCGGAATAGAATCTGTCCAGACTGCCCATCTCATGATCCGAGAGTCCAAGCCGGATCCCATCCCCCACAATATCAAAGGCCGCTGATGCCGCAAACCCTTTCCGGACAAGGTCATCCTCTGTGCGCTCTGTCCGCTCTATGTCCGCAAAAGAAAATATTTTCTCCGCACACAGAACCGATAAAGCTCTTATGCAGGAAAAATCCGCGTAATGCAGGTCTGATGTCCTCTGTCCGTCCTCCCTAAACTCCACGGATATGGGCGTGCCGCGATGCGCTATCAGCTTCTCTTTCGATACTGCATCCGTAAATGTAATCTGAAGTTCTTTCCTGTGTTTCGGTTCAAACATGCCATTCAGCGGGGCATTATATATGCGGATTGTGATGCGTTTGGGGGAAAGAAATACTTCCGCAATATATGGAATATCGGAATGATACCCCACCACATATGACGCTTTCCAATCTTCGGCGTCATTCAGTTTCACACGATCCTCTACTACATACACATCATCAAAAGAAAGCAGTTTTGCATTGATAGCCAGGAAGACAGCCCTTACGTAAAGAGCAAGCCCCTGCTTCCATCGGCTTTCCTGTCTCATGTCAAACCGGTACATATCCATGTAAGCCCGCCATATCACGGAATAATGCTTATCGGATAAGAGGGCATTGTTGGCCTGGGTATGGTTCTTTGGCGCTACAGAACCCAATGGCGATTCCCGGAGCTGCTTCTTGATCCTGAGCATCTGTTCTATCTGCGCGCAGCTGTATTCGTCGTATGCACCAGTCTTGGTCCCATGATTGATACGGTCCGCAACCCTGCGCATAATCTGACGATACAGCATCATCGCAACCTGGTTTTCCCTGATATCATAGCTGTACTCTTTGACTTGGGTCAAGAGCTTCTGCCTGCCGGCCATTTTCTCCCGGACCGTTTTCCCAGGCTGCTTTCCCAGCCAGTTTATGGTTTTGTAACCGATTTCCCGGGCTTTCTCCGGCCGAACCATTTTGTCCGTTTTCACCAGATTATGCCTGGGGCTTTTGGCGATAGCCTGCAGATGGTCCCCGCAAAAGGAAACCATCTGCATCAGATCATCATAGGGGAGCGGACGCGCGCTCTCCTGACCGAGAACGGTCTCCACGCCGGCCGCCGCCTGGCTCCAGAATTCCGGTATACAGGCATTGTTTATGGGATCTCTGAGGCTGGCATAATTGCATATACTTTCGGCTGTCTGGAGCATGATCCACCACGCCCCCCGGGCAGTGGGATCTTCGCTTGCGGCCAATTGTTCCATTTGTCTGATTTCACCGAGACCGGGAACCATGTTCATCACTCCTCTAATTCAAGATATTCCGCGCTGTTCCAGAGAAAAGTCTCATATGCATTCTCCAGGGCATTCCTGAAATCATTTTCAATCCCTTTCGCCAGTCCCTTGGAGCCAAACAAGATATCTTTCATAGGCTCTATGCATTTCGTCCTGGTAATGCCTTCCGTCTCAATCCCCCGAAGCTTTGGCATCACCTTATGGACCAGCGCTTCCTCAAAGGCTTTCCCCATGGCGGTCCTGCATGCCCCATCATCCAGGGGATCCCCATTGACCGCCTCTATGACTTCGGGATGGTTTCCCATATAATTCTCGATTGCCTGCCATACGCGGTGCCCTAAGGAACGTCCGGCAATGCCCATATATTTATTGATAGCCTCCAAGCCTATACGGTACGCATCAATCCGTTCTTTGAATGCGGGATGGTCAATGACATTTGCTTCCACCCAGTTATCCCAGACAGACTTCGGAAGCATAGGCGCCGCTTCCTCCAGGACATTCTGCGACTTGCTGACAAATGACTTCGGCCTGGGGAAGCTGATGAGATTTCCCCGGTCGAGAACCTTATCCGACAATGATTTGGTGGTCTCGTCTTCATTCATGGTGCCCACCCAGAGGATATTGTCATTGAGCTCCAGCTGATACTTCGGTGCATCCGCCCCAAGGTCAATATCAATCATTACATTTTCACCGCTGTTGCGGCGCTGCTCCAGCTTGCTGAGCATATCGCTGAAATACAATTCCACATGGGCCAGATTCATCTCATCCAAAAGGACGATCATCATATAATCAGACAGATTTGTCTCCTTTTCCCTGGCAGATTCCGATGTTCCGAACTGTACCATGGATTGGATCAGGGTTGTGGGATTGTACTTGTTATCCACGGAATTAAAATATCCAAACAGCGCCTGGGGACTGTCCCAGTCCGGCTGTACGGCCATGGATATAAAATAAATCCCGCCAAAGCGGCTGTATAAAAGCGGAAGCAGCGATTTTCCGGTACCGCTGACGCCGGCCAGCACCGTGACGGGTGACCATCCGGATGTCTTCAATGCCGTGTGGAATGAATACAGTAATCTCTTATTAAACTTTATGCCGGAAGCAGCACACTTCTCAAAGATTTCGTCCAGCCACTCTGCCTCTGTCAGCTCTTTGGATAAAATATTCTCCGGCGGTTCAAAATGGGGCTGCTCAATAGGCGCTTTCCTGGTATCCGTATTCTTCGCTTTCTCATACAGGCTTGTAAGTCGTTCCACTTCTGACTGGCATCGTGTGATAGATGCCTCCAGGGCCGCCCTCTCTATCTCTGCCGCCCGGAGTCTTTGCTCCGCCAGGTCATACTGCCTTACTGTCAGCAGCCAGCGCGATTTTTCAAGTTCAAGGTCACTCAGTTTATTCTGTTTTTCCTCATACTCTTTGAGCAGCCTGTCATAATCCTCCGCCTTTGCCTTATACTGGGCGTGGAGCGCTGCGTCCGGATGCCTCTGCTCTTTCAATGCCTTAATCTCGGCTTCCGCCAGGGCAAGCTTGTCGATCAGCTCCCCTCTTGTGAGCCCGCCGGCTTCCCTGTCCTGGGCCTCATATACCTCCAGCCTTTCCTCACGGTCTTTCAGACGCTTTAAGTAGCTGTCCGCGTCGCTTTTGGCCTGTTTGAGAGCTCTCTTGATTTCTCCGTCCTCTACCTCAATACGCTCTCTCACTGTCTCGTCGATCCGCGCCCTTTCCTCTTCCACATCCCTCTGCTCAAACTGCAGATCCGCCCGCGCTCTCTTTAGGTCACGTTCCCTCTGCTCCTGCCAGACCCGCTGTTTCTCCACCGCTTCCCGGTCAGCGTCTATCTGCGCTTTTTGCTCCTTTAAAGCCTCTTTCTGGCCGGCAATGATGTCTTCTGCCATTTTGCGCTGCTGTGCAATCTCTTCCTCAATCTCTGTCCTGCGCTGCCCGCCCATGCGCTCAATCTCCTGATTCAGGGCGTTCAGTCTCTCTGCGCGGAGCGTGATTATCTGCTGATCCAATTCATTTTCCCGGCGTATCTTCTCCTTTTCCAGATCAAGGAGCTCTGCGTCCAGTTCTTCCTTGCGCCCGCGCAAAGCTTCCAATGCCTTGCTGCTCTGCCTTGCAAAGCCGTTCTCCGCGTTCATTTCTCTCTCAAGGATGGACTGTTCCCTTTGATTCAGTCCCACACTTCGCCTGTCTGTCTCTGATTCCTGCTTTTTGACAGCCCGCTCACGCCCGTCAAGCCCGGCCTCTCTCTCATCCAGCTCCTTTCTCCGCCCATCAAGCCTTTCCTGGGCCTCGTTCTGTTTCCTGTCTCTCTCGTCTAAAGCTTCCTCCCTTTTGTCCAGCTCGGAAGCTTTTTCCCCCACTTCCTGCTCTCTGGCTTTGATACTGTCCTCCAGGGCCAGCATGTCCACCTGCTGCACAAAACGCCTCGCTTCCTCCTCCCCCATTTCTTTCAGCAGTTCCTGCCATTTTTCTTCTGCATTCTTTGCTTTTGCCTCTTTCTGCTGTTCTTTCATCTGCTCAAGCAGCTGTTCCTTTTTGCTTCCGGAATTGTTGTTTCCAAATACCGGTCTGTCTTTTTTCTTTGCCATCTGGCTGCTCCTCCTCTATAGCCTCACAGTACCATAATTTCCTGTGCTTCAGCGCACATGGCGCTTATATCTTTCAGCATTTCCTGTCCTGAATATGGATACATTGTATCATATATCAGGATCCCGGCCTTTCAAAAAACCTACAAAAACTCCGCTTCCGCCAGCACATCAAGCAGCGTATTTACCGCATGATCTATATGCTTCTTCGTATAGTCCAGCTTCGCGTCCGAGAATGCCATCTTTCCGATGTGTCCCCTGTTCTCATGTATTTCGGAAAGCAATGTTATGAATTCCGGGCACCCTGCTGCCAGCTTTCCGAAAATATCGCTGCCTCTTGCCATTTCCGAGAAATAGAATGCATAGAATAATGTCATCAAAGTTCCGTTTGCATACATTCTCATGGTCGCCGTGACGTCGCTTTTCCTGTAGAACGGAAGTTTGCTTATGCAAAATCCAAGCCCCTGCATCTGCGCCAGAATCCTCTTATTCTCCTCCTCGTCCATGTAATCCCCGAATGAATTCGCGTAGTTCAAGTCAATCCTCTTAGCTCCTATGGCCTTAAAAATACTCTCAAATACTTCCGAGGCGCATCTCGGATAGCCATCCCCCTGTATATAAATCTCGCTTTGAAGATTCCTCAGCTGCCGGACAATATTGGAATTGCGGCGCATGTTCTCAGTGTACTTCTCATCGCACAGTCTCTCGGCTTCCCGCTGAACTTTCACAAAATTGATTTTATCAAGATTGTCCTCATTCTCTTGGCGCTTCTCCTCTCGAAATGTAAGACCGTCCAGCAAAAGATATGCTATGTACATATTCTTCTTACGGTATTCTCGCAGTGTATCAAAATCTCGCATGACATCATTAGCATGACTGCTCTCATTCCTTAAGTTCCGCAAGCGAAAAAGATAGCTGATGAAATCCGGCAGTTCTTCCGCCAGTCTGTAGAAAGGGTGATTTACGGAATTTTTCGCACATATAATGTTATAGGCAAACAAGCCGCTCATGTGCTGCTCCCTTACACTATTTGTAATCGTCCCCTTTTTCAGCCTGAAAAAGCTTTCAAATACATTCACCTCATTTTCAAAGCCGATACGTTTTGCATACTCTGACAGCATAACGGCATTCTGCTCGTTATGCCGATGAACCTCGCTTTCCCTAAAAGAATCATTGGCCCGAATGGTATAAATCAGGATGCTGGATATCAGATTATAATTATTCCGAATATACTCTTTCATCTTCTCTTTTATTATCTCTATATTGCCGCCCTTATTTTTTCTGATCAGCCCGCCCACCAACTGGTACGATTCCTCTACTGCCAAAAGCATATCCAGGACTGCCGGATACTTATGGATTTCCTCCGAAAGGAGCGATTTTATGGCACTCTCCGCATTGCTGTGGTTTTTGCGGATTTCTTCCAGTTCGGTGTCATTCAGGCTGTTTACCTCCTGCTTCAGTCCAATGATCTCCGCCTTGAGAGTTTCATTTTCTGACGTGCGCGTCAGTTTTTCCACGGCTTCCAGAATGCTCGGCGAAACGCCCTCCCCAAAGGGATAGCACACCTGCATCTTGCTCAGATTCAGAATGTCGCCGGCATCCATGAACAGATACGTCGCCACATAAATATCTCTCTTGCTCCCCAGCAGGCGCACGCTCTTTACTTCACCGGGCAGTTCGGCTTTCATTCTTTCCTTATCTGCCAATGTCACAACTTCTTCGCTTTCTTCATAGCGAAACCCGATTCTCCTGCTCCTCTTGCTGTGCCTCCTGCATATATTCAGAATTTCATATACATTTGGCTCCACGTCTGCAGTCGTATCTGTATTGATAACGATTCCTGTCTTCGGTTTCGGGTCTGCGGCAGAATGATTCGTGCAAAATTTTATCTTTCCCTCTCTTCTGCTCAGGGTGTCCACTTCATTGTACTTGTCATCCGGTATAAACGCATCCATATACGTTTTGGTTGCATAATTGTAAAAGACATAGCCTGTGGCCATTTCATATGCCGCAGCGCCCTCCTGGAGCATTTTATTCCCCAAACCCGTAACACGTCTCCTCTTATCTATCAGGTTCCTGTCCTGAAGCTCTTTCAGGATAAAGTTCACCAGCTCCTCCCTGAGGCACAGCGCGCCGGCCATCCACTGGGTCTCATTCAGGCTCATGGGATCATATCCCTTGGAAGCCGTTCTGGAACCGCTTTTCAAAAGCTTCAAAATCGTTTCCTGAAAAATATTCAGCGCATTGTCCCTGGGATAGGGCACTGACACTTTATATGCGCACATTGGCACAAGGATCCATCTTTTTTTGGGATTTCTATAGTTCATCGGATGGGTTGGATTCTGAAACAATACCGGAGTCCTTGCATTAAATGACTTTTCCATACGCATCCTCCCTGCACAATTTATAATAGGCAACTAACGGCTCTACTGCGATAACCGCCCAAGCGCCTTTCAGCATTTTGCTGTCCCCTACGCAAATCAAGGCTTTTTTCTGTCTGCTCATTGCCACGCAAAGCCTGTTTTCAAACATCAGGAATCCATACTTTCCCTGCAGTTCTTTATCCACAGCAGCCTTTTTCTCATTTTCCAGACTGCCATAATCCGTAACATCCACAGCGATGTCATTGGAACGAACCATGGAAAGATATACAATGTCGAATTCCATTCCCTGAAAGGCATCCACTGTTCCTACTCTGACAATTTCCCTCACATCTCTGGTATTTTGTCTGTATTCCGGATTCAGATATAAATGCTCGGAATCATCCCTTGCCAAAATCTCTTCCCCCAGCAAAGCCTCATTGATATGGCTGACCTGTTCCCTGTAAAAAGTAATGATCCCAAATGTCAGCTGCTTTCCGGCCGGGTTCTCTTTCCAGGCCTTTCTGTCAGCCTCCAGCATCCGCTTCAGATGCCTGGCAATTTTCTTCGCTTCCGCATCTCTGTATTTACTCCGGGAGCTTTCGCCGGGGTTTTCACCGGCATAGGGCACATCCATCCAGATACATGCCTTTTCCTCAATACCCGGCAGATACTGGGCGAAATGCTCCGGATTCGGATCGCCGTTTGTAACCTGCTCGCTCTCACTATATTTAGAATAGAAATTCTTATCCACAAATGTCCCCAGCACAGGATGCATCCGAAACTGCTGATTCAGCGTAATGGTTCTCTTAATACCATCCCTGGCTTCCAGCTGCTGCAGGCGCCGAAAGAGAATCCCGAACATACTCTCGCTGAGCTGCCTTTCCGTCTCTGCCCTGATATCGCCCGCGTCTCCCTCTTCCACGGCTCTGGCGATTCTGTCGTCAATGATATGGGGAAGCTGCCTGTGGTCTCCCACCAGAATGATCCGGTCCCTGGCAATGGAGAGGGGGATAAACAGATCCAGCGGATTGCTCCGCGCGGCCTCATCCACAAGCACATTCTCATACATGATTTCGCCGCCTTTCAGATCCCTGATCTCACGTCTCATGACCTGCTGATTGGTTGCGCCGTTCACGGATGTATAGTGAAGAATTGCCTCCTTTACCGCAAGCGGATTCTCCTCCAGTTCCTGTATATACTGCGCCACAGTCAGATCCGACCCATTCTTTCCGGTCTCCTCCTGCCGCATCAGATCATCCGAAATACAACCCAGGATTTCCTTGATGCTTTCCTGTTTCTGAGCGGTGGTAAAAATGTTCTTCTTGGGAAGAGTCTTGACCAAAAGGCGCTTACGGATCTCTTTCATACGCGCAAAGTCATACTTCTCCTGGCTCTGCATTTTGTCCAGAGCCTCTAATTCCTCCGCAAAGATCGGATGATTCTGTTTCCTCAGCAAACGGATCGCATTCTCCAGTTCAAACCAGCCGTTATCCTCATACGCAGCCACAGAGGCCGGGATTCTGCGGATAGCGCGGACAAGGCTTTTCGTCGCATTGCCGTACGTGCCTCCCGTCATAAACTCCAGTTCACTGATCTTTTGGTTCAGCCGGGTCAAAATACCGGAGGAGACGCTCTCCGCCACCAAATCCCTGATCCGTTCAAGGATATCCAGCGTCTGGTCAATGGAGTTGGTGGAGTACATGTAATCCAGATACAGCTTATTAAAAGCGCCTAATTTCTTATGTTCCTCTATCCCGGTATGCTGGGCATACAGGTCGCTTAGTCTGTTATTGATCCATCCCTGTACGCTGGCATTGATTTCTACAATGTCGTCTTCGGATTCGCCGTACTTGTGTCCGAACTTGATGGCCGGAAGCCCTAAAATCTCAATGCGATCCGTGGCGTTCTGTACTGCGTCGTGCTGGAAAGCTGTCACGAGATCCCGTCCGAAAATACCTCCGGTGGGATCCGTAATCTCATTCAGGCTCTTTAAAATCGCAGTGATAACTGTAGTCTTTCCCGTTCCGGGCGGTCCCTGAATCAGCATAATGTCCGGCGTATTCAATGCTTTCTCAATGGCCATCTCCTGGGCGGCATACGGACCGTATTCCGGAAAGATTTCTTCTTTCACCTTGTTGGAAAGCGTAAATTTACGTCTCTTTGCGTCCGCGGCGGCTACATTCTGTCCCTCCAGAATGAGAGCCAGATTCGGCATCGGACAGGATGCGCTCTCAATCTTCTCCCTGGCTTCCCGCCTCCTGTTAATGCGCTGCATGTCTCCGTCAATGGAGAAGAAAATGTATCCCTCTCTGCCATGGTCAAGCTTTTTTACATCCTCTTCGCTGATCCTGCAGCGAATAAATTCATTCTCTGCAACAATGGATTCGGCAAGGGTTATCTTTGCAAATATGCCTCTCGTCTCCTTGAAGAAGCGAACCATTTCATCGTCTTCCCTGTGAATCTCATAGGGATTCGAAATGCCTGCTGACAGCACCGCATTTTTCCGGAAGCTTTTTGCATACTTTTTCAGGCGGTCTCTCTGGTCCCCTTTTATATCGAATCGCACCAGATACCCCTCCCGCTCATAATTGATGTATCTGAGCGCTCCCAGATCTCTTGCGTCTTTCAAGATCATCTGCTGCTCTATTTTCCCATATCGATCCCATACTTTTATATAGGTATCATCCGAAAGGCTTTCCATCAGTTCCTTTGTTTCTACGGCAATGATTTCCCGATCATCCGTATATTTCAGCTTCCCCTTTGCAAGGAAAAACCTGTAATCCCTTGCCCGAATTCCTTTGAGAAGCTGCTCCGCAGAATAGTATTCCTTTCCCTGGGCATCCTGTTTCTTTGCCACCCTGATATAAAAGTCCCGCCCTGCAATAATGAAGTGCTTATCTCCCTTTTTATCCTCCCGGATATGCCTGCCGATCACGGCATAGGTATAGCCGCCGGAGGCATACAGAGTCCCTTCCTCTATGCCCTGTTTCGGATTGCGCGGATCTCTGAGATTGACGGTATTTCGCACCGATCCCAAAAAGGCTTCTGACACATAAACGGAATAATTGATTGTCTTACAGTCAGCATAAATCTTGAAAGCAACCTGGAGCAGCCTGGAGGAATGATTCAGCACATTTGCCAGGTAAATTTTGCCCGTTGCCAGAATATCCCTGAGTACCAGCTTATAGTGTTCATTTGCGGGCATTACCTCCGCAACCTTTTCCGTGTCCGCTTCTGAGCCTATGACATAATGACCTGCCGCTTCGGAAAAGGCCACCGGTTCGCCGTTCTTGAAGTGGATTTTCTTCTTCTCTGTCAGCAGGGCTTTCACTTCAAATTCAATTGTCTCCTCTTTTACAAAATGTCTGAGGTCATAAAGCTCCATTTTCTTCTCCTCACTCTTTTAGATCACCTGGAAGATAATGTTCCGTTCGCACAATTCTGCAATATGATCCGTCTCAAATTCATCCTCTTCCATATGGCTGTCTTCATCGTCCCGAAGAACGGACATCTTCAGTATAATATTATGGATGTTTGATACTTTCTGCGTTCCGCCTGGCTGTATCTTCCCAAGATCTCTTTCGGATGTACTCATCCGGATGGCCTTTTTCATCTTGTTCCTGATGATATACTCATGATCGCTTACCTCAATTGCAATTGTGGGCTCAGCCTTTTCCGACACTGATGTCATATAGGTATGATAATTATAGAGATAGTAGGTTCCCGGCAGATTATCCATTACCACTGTCCCGATATTCTTTTTGCTCCTGATCTCTTCCGCGGTGATGCCCTCAATGAAATAGCCGTCTCCCTCATCCTGTCCATTGAATGACGCAATGTCTTCGTTTACTTTCTTAACAATGCTTTCCACATTGTATCTGTCAATGATTCCTGCTGCTATCATCTTTCCCCGTTCAATTGTCCTGCCCTGTTTACAGAAAGGACATTTAGAGTCGGGATTCCTGAACAAATAGGTACTGTGGCAGTGAATACACTCTGCCGTCAGGCCTGCCGCCTGTCTCAAGGCAGTATACCATTCCTGCATCCTCGGTCTGCCGGCCGGGTTCTTTCTCCCCTCTTCGCTGAATGTCCTCTCAAACAAAGCCCTGACAGGCTCTGTCATGGAAATCTCCGGCCTGAGTCCGACTTTGGTGGAATTGGAAGTATCCTCCGGATCATAAATCCATGGAACCTCTCCCTTTTGGGCCAGCTGCGCATAATCAACCTCATCGTCGTCCCATCCGCCGGATTCCCCCTCTGTCAGCAGAGCGCCGTTGAAAGGAGAATTCATCGTGAGCACCTCATGGGCGATAACCGCGAACGAATAGGCATCCGCAGCCAGGCTGTTGAGTCCCCCGTTTTCAATTTCCGGCGCTCTATACCCGGGAGTCCCAATCTCCTTTTGGATATCAAAGCGGTATCTCATATTGTCTGCGTCAATGAGCCATACTTCACTTGAATCCAGAGTGCCCGACACGAGAATATTTTCCGGCGACAAATCGGCGTAAACTGCCCGATGGGCGTACAATCTGGTAAAGATCTCAGCCACATTCATGAGAAGCCGGTATCTGTGCCTCAGGCCGCCTGTCTTATAGAAAAATAATCCCGGCTTGTCAACCCTTTCAAAGGGTCTGATCCAATACTTGATGGACTTCATATCCGGAAGAAGCTTCATGGTGTATCCGCAGCAGGGCTTCTGCAAAAGGCTCACCGGCATTGCGATATGCATATCCGTCGGAATATCCAGACTTCTGACTTCATCGATCTCCCTCTTAAATTTTTCATACACGGCCTCATCGGAAATCGGCTCTCCGGTACTGGGATTTATCCTGATTTTTACCAGAATATTGGGATCCTGGGTACGCCATGTGACTCCCTGACCGCCGCGGCCGATTTCTTCCCCAAGATAGTAAATATAACCGTCTTCATCTACCACAGGCTTCTTTTCTCTGTCTTCCATTCTGCACCGCCTTATACTCTCTCATAGCTTACCAGTGTTCTGTCATCACCGGCGCTTACCTTGTTCCATTTACTCAGTATGCTGCAGACTGTCATATTCCGTTCCGCCAGATTCCTTTTCTCTGACAGTCTCTTCCATATAAGCTCCACAAACTCCTCTTTACGGCTTTCCACCAGTGTCTCCGAGACTCCGTCCGTCATAAGCAAAAGCGCCACTCTCTTATCACAGATATCATACTCTGCCAGGCTCCAGTCCTCAAAGGATCTGATATTATTGATACCGGTTGTCAGATTCGCAAACGCATCCTCCTTGGATTTCAGCAGACGCATTGCGCCGTCTATCCTAAAATAGACGGCCCCGTCGCCCAATTGTCCCATATAAAGCCTTTTTCGAACCTTTGAGACAAATGCGAACAGACAGGTAGCGCCGCATTCGTTCCTGGGATAAGGATATATCTCCAATCCCCAAAGAGAATGAATGACCGGAATTATCAGCCGTATCTCCTTGCATCCTGATGCCTCCCATATCTGCACGGCCTTTGACACTGCCCTGCACACAGAACGGGACCCCACATCCGAGTGCTTATGGGATCCCATCCCGTCTGAAACCACCAGCAAAGTTCCAAAAGAGTACCGTTTCACCAAATACGCGTCCTGATTGGACAGTTTTCTCTCCGCGTGCAGACTGCCCGCAACAGAGGAATAGCCAATACTCTCGCCTTTCATAACCCCTCTAACCCATCATGTCAAAATCATAATTTAAAATATCCTGGGCAATCACGTCGTCTGCCACCTGATTCGGATTGCTGCTCCGGCCCCTCTGAATGGTACAGGAAGAGATAAAGCGGAAAAACTTATGTATATCCGCCGCGTCTTCCACAAAGCAGACTTCCTTTTCCGGATGATCCAGGAATCGCTTCATCATTGCCAGATCCGCATCCGCTCCAATGGCCATGCTCCAGCGGTCGCACTTAGAACTTCGTCCCGTTGTGGTGAATTTCCTGAGCTTATCCTCCCAGTGATCATCATTGGGCGCCCCGTCAGATACCAGCACCACAACCGGGCGATAGGCATTCTTCGGAATTCTGGCTCTGTCCTCAATCATATCGTAGGCAGTGTCCAGGGCGCGTCCCATATATGTCATACCGCCTGCAACAAGGTCCGTGTAATGAATATCCCTGGCCGGAGTCAGCTGGGTATGAACCTTTGCCTCATTTCCAAAGGTAATCACGGATACCCAGATCTCCGCCTGTACAATCTGTTCTTTTTGGAAGCTTTCAATCATTTCCCTTACGGAATTGTTGAGTTCATCCATCTTCGCGTCATACGACATTGAGCCGCTGACATCCAAAAGCAAAATAACCGGCAGCATCCGTGCCTCAGGCATGACCAATTCTTCAAATTCGATATCATTCATTTTAAGAACCTCCCAATTTTACAGAATTTATTTAATTTTACTCTTTTTTTGACAAAATATCAACATATGGCTGGTGTTTTCAGTTTATATTTGATATACTGGTTACTGAAACCCGGGCTGATCTATCACCTCCTTATGGCCGGGTTTCCGCTCTCTTTGTCCATGACCATATTACACCATAATTTTGTGCGCCTTGGCGCACATGGAATCAAAAGTTGACACAATGCCTTTCTGTGTCAACATTATACCATGGCGATATTTTCTCCCCGTTTAAAAAACCTACAATTTTTAAAGGAGCAGCTTCATGGCGAAAAATACGCATGCTTTTCAGAATGATATCAAGCATTATGATAAAATCCGCAACATTCTCCGTTACCTGTATCTGTACGGCAGTTCCTCCAAGGAAGAACTGGTTGAAAAGGGGCTGGTGAAAAGCATCAGCTCCTTTTACGATATCCGCCAGCGCATCGAAAACTATCTTGACGGCGAATACCTCCAGGAGCACAAGTCCAGTGAAAAAAATACCGGAAAGAAATTCCGATTCCTGTATGATCCCTTTCGCTGTCCGGTCAACTATCTTGCAGAGACCTATCAGAACTGCTCCTTTGTGACAGATGACGTCATTTTCTATTTCTGTCTGATGCAGTCCTTTGTGGACCCGGACTTTCCCGATGAGCCCTATGACTATCTTGAGGACAGCGGATTCCTGGGCTGCCCGGAATCCATCGACACAGATACGGACGTGGCAATTACAGATTTGATAACCATTATCAAAAGCATCTATGTCAGCAACCAATCCGTACTTCAGCATTTGAATGATATCATGCCGGATTCCGAACACAATAAAAAATTATTCACCTGGGCCCGCATCAGAGCCCGCATAGCAGAGCTTACTTCTCTTGGAATCCTGGCGGAGTCCGGGGACGGCAGGTATCTGTTGTCTTCGGACATATTTGCAAAGATAGAGGCGGACGAATTATCTGACGTGCAGCTTATGACACAGTTTTTCTATAACTGCTCTTTCCTGACCGTTCCCGGATTCTATCTCTCGTCCACCATCGGCCAGTATTCACAGGCAGTATACGCAAAAGAAACCGACTGCTTTTTTAACAAGCAGGAAAACCCGGTATTCTTTTATAAGAACCACCGATTGCAGAGTGTGATTGATGATGATGTAACCTGGACCATACTGACGGCAATCCATTCCGCAAGCGTGATCCATTACTCCTACAGGACCAAAAACGGCGAATTGCTGCAATATGATATGCTCCCCATGAAAGTCGTCATTGACAGGCAGTATGGCCGCCAGTATTTTTTCGGCTACAACTATAACAGCCGGAAATTCTATATGCCCCGAATCTCATCCATCGCAGCCATCCGCATAGACCCGGCTTTTGATAAGGCAAGGCAGTATGAATTTCTCCATTCCCCCGAGGCTGACATACATGCGGTCTATGGCCGGCTTTATCAGGAACACATAGAAAATGTCTGGAATATTGCCCTTGGCGACACTGTCTCGAAAGTCATCATACACTTTACATTTCCCGAAAGGGAATATGCAAAATTATTAAACAGGGTAAAATCCGCAAGGCATCACGGTACTGTCACGGAACGCGGGAATGGACGCGTGGACTTTGTAGTGGAAACCAAAAACGAATTGGAGCTGGTTCCATGGATACGCAGCTACGGTCCCTATGCCGTAGTCGATGTCCGGAACAACCCGGAGCTTGCGGCAAAACTAAAATCGGATTGGAAAGAGGCGCTGAAACTATATGGAATTGTTCAATAAATACAAAAATAAGAATTTTACCTATCTGACGAACTACATAAATGCCTGCATTTCAGACGAAAGCCTGGCGCTGACCCCGGATGAACTGAGTGTACAGTTATCCGGCACATCCCAGAGCACTTTTGAAGAATTTATACAGGCTATTCTGAATCGGGCGGATTCGGATGAGAATAATGCTGCCCTGTTTTATGAAAATAAGGGAAAGATGCTGCCTCTCCGAAATATCTCTGTGCCGATAAGGGCTACCATTGCAGAAAAGGCATGGTTATACTATGTCCTGCAGAATAGTAAAGCAGATCTCTTCCTGCATTCCGGCCTCAAGGAGCGTCTTCTGGACGCATTGTCCCGGGACATAGATCCCGGGGATTATCCTCTCCGGCCGGAATATGTGGATATCCGGGAATTATCACCCGAAAATCATTTGGACATAACGCCGAAATTGATCGATAGATTCCGAACCATTGTCCAGGCCATCAGGCAGCACAGAAAGCTTACCGTAACGAACCACAGCTACTCCGGCCAGGTGTACTCCAACCAAGTAGTACTGCCTTATAAACTGGAGTATTCATCGCAGTTTGACTCTTTCTCCCTCTCCTGCTATCCAACGGAAGAAAAGAGACCCATAAAGATGAACCTGAGCAATATCTCTTCCGTCTCTCTCGGGGAAAAGATTGAGCAATATGAGGTATTTCTGACAGAATATGAAAAGCAGCTTTCCGCCCTGAAAGTCAGACAGCCCGTTCAGATCGAAATCCTGAACCAGAACGATGCCTATGACCGATGCGCTTATCTTTTCTCATCTTTTGACACCTACTGCTACGATAAAGGCAATGATAAGCTGATCATGAACATATACTATTACCGTTTCCAGGCAGAAGAAATCATCCGCAATATCCTCTTCCTGGGGCATTATGTAAAAGTGCTCTCCCCAAAAAGCATTGCGGATGAAGTCGTCCGGGCCATCAAGGCCTCCTATGAAAATTATGAGCAGGACAATGATCAGGCCGCATTCAGATCATAATACTCTATCAAATACGGCATCATGTAATTCAGGTAATTCACAAGATTCATGAATGCCGTATTGTTCTTCCTGCCGTGAAGAACCGCATTAATGGGCACTCCGGATTTGCATACTTCATAGCAGACGAAAGAATACTTCTTTGTGAACAGATAAAATTCCTCCCCCGCCGGCGTCCTGAGATAATAATCCAGCTTATTATCGTTTCTCTTTGCGGTGATCATGTTGCTGTTTTTAAGTGAGTATTTCTTTGCCATGTGTTGTTCCTCCAGTCATTTTTCGTGTGAGTATTTGTTGCTTTCTTATCTGTATTTTACAATATTATGGCAGGCAGCATTTTTAAAAAACCTGGAAAAAACTTGACACATTCCCTTACTTTTGCGTATAATAAAGTAGAAAGACAGCAATCTTTCAAATGTATCTCCGCTTACCGATAGCGGAGCTGAAACAAATAATCGGGCACAAATGTATCTCCGCTTACCGATAGCGGAGCTGAAACAAATAATCGGGCACAAATGATTTGTAAAGGTTCTGTCTCTGACAGGACCTTTACTTTTCACAAAAAAGGGAGCGTCTCAAATGAAACAAGGAACTTTTCTCTTTATCGCAGATGAATTTTTTGCTAAGCATGATTCGAACGGACACTTAATGAAGAATAAAGAGGGCGTCCATAATCGGCCATGCTTTTATGCCTTTCCAGATAGAAAGGAACCAAATATCTACTGGTGTATCCCTATTTCTTCCCGAGTAGAAAAATATGAAAAAATTGTGGAAAACAAACTTTCAAAATTTGAAAAAAGGGACAAAGCCCCAAAATGCAACACCATTCGGTTCGGAGAAGTATTAGGTCAGAAAAGAGCCTTTCTAATTCAAAATATGTTCCCGGTCACACCCAGATATATTTCTACAGTCTACATAGATAGAAATACCCAAACTCCAGTTACAATAGCCCCAGCCACCGAAAAAGACATTGTTAAAAATGCCAGGGAGATATTAAAACTTGTCTTTCGGGGATATAGCAACCTTGTTTTTTCGGATATCCGGAAAACCTATGCCGACCTAACGGCAGAACTACAGACAGAGCAGCAAAAGGACTGAACCAACTGCTCTGCCCGCAGATCAGGCGGTGCCAGCGCCCCGCCCGGCATAAGCTTCGCGAATATCTAAGCCCTATATCCCATACGTCCCCAGATACGTCCGCGTATTATCACACATCTCCTCAAACAGCTTCCTGGCATCCTCCAGCCCGCAGGTCACCAGCGGGTCGTTCGCAAATGCCCTAAAGATCCCCTCCAGATCCCGCCTGGCGATGGCCTCCGACAGCATCTCCTGCTCCCCGCAGATCCTGGCCACCAGCGGATAGATAGACTGCGGGATGTCCCCGGCAAAGACCGGCGTCAGGCTCCCGGCCCTAAATACCGCGTTGGTCTCCACCACCGCCCCCAGAGGGAGATTGGGAATCTGGCCTCTGTTGGGGATGTTGACGTTTGTGACCAGTTCGGTCAATCCCAGCAGGGCACGGATCTGATTTACGCCCTCCTCGCCGGTGCCGCTTATCTCCACCGCTTCCTCCCCGCTCACCAGCCTGGCGCTCCTCTCTAAGCGTTTCTGCAGATCCTCCTTGCGCCACGACACAGGCGTGAGGCCGAAATGCATTTCCTTTACCCGCTCAGGGCTTTCCAGATACCATTTCCCCTCGCAGAATTCCGCCAGATGTCTGTCCCCTGCCGCTGCGATCTGACCGAAGCGCAGGAACAGATCCATCTTCACCTTTTCATCGCAGGCAAAGGCATTGTTCATCCAGTTGCTGTCCGCAGGGCCGTCCCCGCCCCGGCCGTCCGGATGCTTCTCGCAGTAGGCGCGGTAAACCGGAAACAAATCCATCCCCCGGTACTTTGCCTCCGTGAGCCATGTAAAATGATTCACGCCCACCGGATTGACCTTGATCTCATGCCTCTCTACCGGCCCAACGCCCAGTTCCTGTTCCACTACCTCCGCCAGAAAGCGCTGTGTGCCGAAAACCTCGTGGCAGCATCCAAACGCCCTGATCTCCGGGAACACTCTGTACAGGGTCTTCACGCAGAGCGTCATGGGATTCGTGTAATTGATGACCCAGGCCTCAGGGCAGCAGTTTTTGACGGCCTCCCCAATGACCTCGTACATGGGGACGGTCCGCATGGCGCGCAGAATCCCTCCGGGGCCGCTGGTATCCCCCACGGACTGGTAGATGCCGTACTTCTCCGGAGTATGTACGTCCGACTCCATCTCGTCAAAGGTACCGGGCAGGATGGAGAGCACCACGAAATCCGCCCCTGTCAGAGCCTCCTCCAGGGTCTCCACCGCCACATAGTTCCAGGCTGTCCTGGCGCCTTTTGCGCTGTTAAACTTGTTTCCTATGATCTCATTGTTCTTCGCAGCCTGAAAATCAATATCGTACAGACTGACCCTGCCGCTTATGTCCCCGCAGGTCATCAGGTCGCTCATCAGCCCCCAGGCCCAGCCCCTGGAGCCGCCGCCCACATAGGCGATTTTGATGTCTTCCACAGAATACCCCTCTTCCATGATACTGCCTCTGTATTGCATGTCCATCCTCCTTTTCGGATTCGTTTATCCATCTCTGACCGAAAATCCGGCGCCAGATGTAAGCGCTTACATTTCTATCTTACTGCCAAAACTTTCTTCCGTCAAGAAAGAAATCCGATTTGTTTGATTTGTAAAAAACATCTTGCAAAAAAAAATGCATTTGCTATAATTTTAATAGGACTTTTTTGAAACCACTTACACGCCCATGAGGAAGACCAATGACGATTTATGATATCTCCGAAAAAGCCGGCGTCTCCATCGCCACTGTCTCCCGTGTGCTCAACGGCAGCCAGAGCGTCAGCGAGAAGACCCGGCAGAAAGTGCTGGACGTCATGGAGCAGTGCGGCTACACCCCCAACGCTTTCGCCAGAGGGCTGGGGCTGAATACCATGCAGACCATCGGCATCATGTGCGCGGACAGTTCCGATCCGTACCTTGCAAAGGCGGTCTATTATATCGAGCAGAAGCTGCGCAGCCGCGGCTACGACAGCCTCTTAAGCTGTACGGGCTATGAACTGGAGGCAAAAGAGTATTCCATGAATCTGCTGATCACCAAAAAGGTGGACAGCATCATTTTAGTGGGTTCCAATTTTGTCTATGAAAGGGAAGAGGATAACCGTTATATCGCGGAAGCAGCCTCCCAGGTTCCGGTGATGGTCTTAAACGCCGCTATGGATACGCCCAATGTGTACAGCGTCATGTCCGATGACTACACGTCCATATACAATGCCACCAGGGAAATGGTTGCAGGCGGCATTCGGGATATCCTCTATTTCTACAATTCCCATTCCTACAGCGGCAGGCGGAAGCTGTCGGGCTTTCAGGCCGCAATGGAGGAACAGGCTTTGTCTGGCGGCGCGCCGCTTGTGGAGTTCTACCGCGGCTCCCACGAGGACATCCACGCCATGGTCAGGCATCTGAGAGCAGTTCGGGATGCGGGAAAGGAGTTCCACGGCGTCATTGCCGCGGACGACACCCTGGGGCTGGCGGCTGTCAAATATGCCGCCGAAGCAGGATACCGGGTTCCGGAAGATTTTTCCGTCATTAGCTATAACAATTCCATGCTGGCCTGCTGCTGCCAGCCGGAACTGACCAGCATCGATAACAAGCTGGAGACTCTCTGCGAGCACCTGGTCGCCACCCTGTTCGGTATTCTGGAGGGAAAGGAAATGCCCAAGAAAACCGTCTTCTCCGGCGAGACCGTTAGGCGGGGCACTACGCGCAGGACCGCCTCTGACACAGAGCAAGCGAAACCGATATGTACTCACGAGCGATGAAATTTCATGGCAGACTTTAGTAATCGTCAATATAGAATTCAAAACATGAATGGAGGGAAAAGAACATGAACGAATTTATGGACAAGGATTTCCTGTTGGAATCCGAGACGGCAAAGAAGCTGTTTCATGACTATGCGGAAAACACTCCGATACTGGACTATCATTGCCACATCAATCCCAAGGAGATTGCGGAAGATCGCCATTTTGAAAACATCACCCAGGTATGGCTGGGCGGCGATCATTACAAGTGGCGCCTGATGCGTTCTTTCGGTGTGGAAGAAAAGTATATCACCGGGGACGCCCCCGACTATGACAAATTCTGCAAATGGGCGGAATGTCTCGGCAAGGCCATCGGCAACCCTCTGTTCCACTGGAGCCACCTGGAGCTGCAGCGATATTTCGGCTACCACGGCGTGCTGAACAAAAAGACCGCAGACCAGGTGTGGAAGCTGTGCAACGAAAAGCTCTCCCAGCCCTCCATGAGCGTCCGCAGTCTGATCAAGCAGAGCAATGTGACTTTGATCTGCACCACGGACGACCCGGTGGATTCCCTGGAATGGCATAAGAAAATCGCGGAGGATACGACTTTTGATGTCAAAGTCCTGCCCGCCTGGAGGCCGGACAAGGCCATGAACATCGAAAAGCCCGACTACCTGAACTATCTGGATAAACTGGCCGAGGTTACCGGCATGCCGGAGATCAACAGCTTCGCCGCCCTGAAAAAGGCCTTGAGACAGCGCATGGAATTCTTCGACTCCTGCGGCTGCTGTGTGTCCGATCACGGTTTAGAGTATGTAATGTACTATCCTGCCAGCGACGACGAGATTGAGGCCATCTTCTTAAAGAGGCTCAACCGCATGACCCCCACCAGGGAGGAGGAGCTGAAGTTCAAGACCGCATTCATGCTCTTCGTAGGAAGAGAATATCACAGGCTGGACTGGGCCATGCAACTCCATTTCGGCTGCAAGCGGGACAACAACACGAAGATGTACGAACTGTTAGGCCCCGATACCGGCTACGACTGCATCAACAATGACGCGCCCTCCGCGCAGATGGCGAATTTCCTGAATGCCCTGTGCAAGACGGACGAACTGCCCAGAACCATCCTTTACAGCTTAAACCCCAACGACAATCAGGCCATCGGCACCATCATCGGATGCTTCCAGGATTCCAGCGCCGTAGGCAAGATCCAGCAGGGCAGCGCATGGTGGTTCAACGACCACAAGGTGGGGATGCGGGAACAAATGATATCTCTTGCAAACCTGGGGAATCTCTCCGGCTTCGTGGGGATGCTGACAGATTCCAGGAGCTTCCTGTCCTACACCAGGCACGAGTATTTCCGCAGGATCCTCTGCAACCTCATCGGATATTGGGTAGAGGGCGGCGGCTTCCCGGCAGACATGGATACGCTGTCCGAGATTGTTAAGGACATCTCTTATTACAATGCTAAGAGATATTTTAAGTTTGACATCTAGGGTTCCTTGCGAGGGACATGAGGAAAGGCGGCAGTTGGTGCACTGCCGCCTCCTTTATGTCTCCTGGTTTATCGTGTTTCGTCCTGGTTCCTCCGGTTTGCAGCCCCAGGCATAACAGATTTGTGGCTTATTTGTGACTTCTCCGTTTTCAGCTCCAGAAACTGCCTGTGCTTAATATGTCTTAGCCTCTTCCTCGCCTTTCAGCACCCGCAGAGCTCCCTGAGCCAGCGCCAGCAGCTCGTCCTCACCGGGATACACGGTGAAAGGCGCGATCCACTCCGCGCGCTCTTTCAGAGCCGCCACCACGTCTGCGCCATAGGCGATACCGCCTGTGACGATGATCTGATCGACCTTGCCGTTCAGCACACAGGCCATGGAGCCGATATCCTTAGCCACCTGGAGCAGGAACGCCTGTTTAGCCTCGATGGCTTTCTCATTGCCCTCGTTGGCCAGCCTGGTCACCTCCCGCATGTCGTTGGTGCCCAGGTAGGCGTTGAAGCCGCCCTTGCCTACCATCTTGCCGTATACTTCTTTCTCCGTGTATTTGCCGGAAAAGCACATCTTAATCAACGCCCCATTGGGAACACCTCCTGCGCGCTCCGGTGAAAACGCGCCATCGCCGTCCAGTGCGTTAAACACATCGATGACTCTTCCGTTCTCATGAGCTCCCACGGACACGCCGCCGCCCATATGAACTACGATCAGCCGCAGGGACTCGTATGCTTTTCCCGTCTCCTTGGCATACCGCTTGGCCACGGCTTTCTGATTTAGCGCATGGAAAATGCTCACCCTGGGAAGCTCGGGTACGCCGGAATACCTGGCGATGGGCATCAGCTCGTCCACCACCACAGGATCCACAATGTAAGAGGGCACACCGATGGAATCGCCGATTTCCTTTGCCAGGATGCCACCCAGGTTAGAGGCATGCTGCCCCTGAACCCCTGCTTTCAGATCCGCCAGCAGTTCCTCGCTGACCGCATAGGTGCCGCCGGGGATGGGTTTTAGCATGCCGCCGCGGCCTACCACAACATTGAGGCTCTTGATGTCAAAATTCTTGGACTCCAGAAGATCCGTGATGATCTTCTTGCGGAAGTCTTTCTGTTCTACGATATTGGCGAATTGGGCTATCTCCTCAGTGGAATGCCGCAGGGTCTCTTCAAATAACAGGGTCTCATCCTCGAACACGCCGATTTTCGTGGAGGTAGAGCCCGGATTGATGATCAAGCTTTTAATGGACATTTTATTTTCCTCCTAATTTCAGTTCCGCACCTGGCAAGGCAGACCTTTCCCTCCCCACCCGGGTGCTGTTTTCCAGTTCTGTAATGGGTTATCCCTGCTTCTGCAGCTCCTCGGACACCACTGCCGCCAGGGCAATAGAATTCACCTTGGTCTCGAAAGTATCGGAGCGGCTGGTGAGGATGACAGGAACCTTGGTGCCTGTGAGAATACAGCCGTTCTTCATGTCTACCATATGTACGATTGCCTTGTATACCAGATTGCCCGCATGGATGTCCGGGAAGAGCAGCACGTCCGCGTCTCCCTGAATCTTCCGGCCGGTAGCGCCCTTGTGCTTTGCGGCCTCCGGGTCAATGGCAAGATCCAAAGACAACGGGCCGTCAATGATGCATCCGGGAATCTGGCCCTCCTCACACATCTTGGTCAGTTCAGCCGCCTCCACGGTAGCGGGCATCTTGGGATTCACCACCTCAACTGCCGCAAGCGGTGCCACCTTAGGCATTTCGATGCCGCAGGCATTGCACACGGGAATGGTATTCTGGATGATATGGGCCTTGTCCTCCAGGGTGGGATAGGTCATGAAAGCCACGTCTGTCAGGAACAGTAATCTGTCGATGGTGGGAACCTCGAATACCGCCACATGGGACAGGGGCTTTCCGGTGCGCAGACCCACCTCTTTGTCCAGAACGCTCTTCAAGAAGTCCTTGGTGTCGATGATTCCTTTCATATACATATCGGCTTTGCCCTCGTGGGCCAGCTTTACTGCCTTTAAGGATGCTGCGATCATGTCCGGCTCGTCGATGATCTCGTAATCCGACAGATCCATGCCGATCTGGGCGGCTATCTCGCGGATCTTCGCCTCATCCCCCACCAAAATGGCATCGGCGATTCCCCTTGCCTTTGCCTCTTTCACGGCCTCCAAAACCGCGGAGTCCTGTGCCACTGAGACGGATACCGTCTTCTTTGCACACTTCCCTACTCTTTCCATAATGTCGTCAAAACCCTGTTTCATTTTCCTGTCTTCTTCCTTTCTGCCCTGGCCGGGCATGTTCTTTTTGTCTGATTATGTCCCTGTCCGGGCTCCGGACCCCTGGACACAAAACAGCAACCGGATACCTGCTCCGGTTGAATGAAAAGCGCAGTATACACCGCTTCTGTTACTATGAATCATAGCACACAGACCCGCAAAATGCAAGAGCCAATGCAAGACGCCGGCACCTTACGGTGCCGGTATCCTGCGTTGACCGTTATTCCTCAAAATAATATTCATAGGCACAGCCCAGCCTGTCCCGCACCCCGATGGCTAAGGACATGCCGTCCGGCGCATAGTCTATGGCGCAGGGCTCGCAGGAATTGCCCAGGCCGTCAAAGCCGTCTCCCTCCTCGAAGAATATAGAGCCGTGGAGCACCAGGCCTGTGTCCATGTTGTAGGAGAAGACAAGTCCCAGGTCGTCCGGATCTCCGGCCACCCCGTACACGGTCCGCCCATCCGGAGAAGCCGTCATGTCTCGGATTGGCCCTGAACAGGTGACCATCCCAAGGCTGAAGACCTTGGCCTCAGCCTGGCTGAAGACCATGGCCTCAGCCTGGCTGAAGACCTTGGCCTCAGCCTGGCTGAAGACCTTGTTCTCAGCCTGGTTGTAGACCTTATCCCCAGTCTGGCTGAAGACTTTATCTCCATCCTGGCCAAAAGCCGCTTCTCCATCCCGGCCCAGTCCCCTGCCCGGATCCGCGCCGGACATCTCGCCGCAGCCCCTGCTGCCCCTCCGAATCAGAGCAAGTCCCCCGCTGCGGTTGCCTACCAACACGCTTCCGTCCGCCAGCCCGGCCTCGCAGGTGGCCACCCCCAGCCAAGAGCGCCCTGCCGGCGTTGGCAGAATGCAATCCTTATATTTTTCGGCGATTTCCCTGTGGTCTTTAGGGGTATAGACAATCTCCTGGCAGGAGAGCACCTCTCCTCTATGTATCACAAATCTATAATATTTCCCCCGGAGATCCTTTTCCTCCTCTATCATGCCATAGCAGTCCCGCTTCGGCTCGCTGCCGCAGATTACCACTGTATTGCCCTTTTCGTCATGGGAGACCTCCTGCACCTGGGAGTGCTCCATGCCTACATGCTGCCACAGCTTCACCACATAATACTGCCCGACTGTCAGCGCAAACTGATTGTTCCGCGGCCTTTGTCTGAGAATCCCGTTGGAAAAGGCATGCCCGCCCCATATATCCTGCACCTCTTTCCGGGATGTGGCGTCCTTTGCCGCCGCCCCGGTGAGAACCTCGTCTCCCGGATACAAATCTGCGTCAGGTGTGCCGCGGTAGCAGATCTTGTCCCATACCCGCTCTCTGGGCAGCTCTCTGTCCTCCCGCATCACCTGCAGATCAATAGCGATCATGGCAGGACCGTCCGCGGCATGGTTGGTGGAGGAGCCATAGAAGATATCGTCAACGATATGTACCATGCTGAAGTTCCAGACCGCATGCTCCTTTGTACCGATGATCCCGTAGTCCTGGGGCTCCCCGCCTCCAAAGACATCCCAGCTCACCAGCCGCAGGCAGTTCCCCAGAAGCTTTACCGCATACCACAGCACGCCTCTGCCGTCAAAGCCCATACCGAAGATCATGGCAGTATCTTCATACTGCTCCCGATACCATGCCGGCACGAAGCTGCCGTAGTCCTCCAATTCATTCTGATAGCAGTCATAGGCAAAAATATGTCCGCTTCTATGGGTGGCCAGGAAAATACGGTTATCCGGCGCCGTGCACCCAAAAGCAAAGGAATTGTGGCAGCGGCTCTCGGGAAGCTTAGGATCCACAGGGATGTCCACCCCTGTATCCTCCGCCGTCTGCCGGGCCGTGTTGAACCGCATCATGCGGCCTCTCCTGGTAGAGAAATAAATATTTCCGTCCGGCCCCAGGTAGTGATAGTACACGCTGCATTCCGTGAGCTGGCCGTAGTCCGTGACTTTCCGGTCGTCCATGTCCAGCCGGTAGCCATGGCCCCGCATATAACCGGTAAAATAGTAGGCTCTGTGCACGGGGTCATAGGCTCCCCCATATATGGACTCATGGGGCACCGGGATCCCATAGTCCTCCGTCTTTCCCGTCTTCGGATCATAGACGAACACATTGGAGCCCGGGAACCCCTCCCAGGGATGGCCATAATACGCCTCCGGCATCCAGTCAGGGTGATATGGTGACATGGCTGTAGTATGATTATTCATGATGATCCGGCCGTCCTCCATAAAGCTCATGCAGGTGTGGACCTTGCTGGGGCGCACCGTGCGGGGATATGTGATGATGTCCGTCTTGGTATCGATGCACTTTATCATCTCACAGGTCTCAGGGATGTACTCGTACACCATTGCATCTATGATGGGTCCCTCCGCGCACACTGAGAAAAAGTGCCTCTTGTCCGGGCTCACATTATAATCCCAGGACGCGTTATACTTTGGGTCTCCGTCAAAAAATGTCTGTCTGATTCCCCGCTGGGAGACCAGCGACCTGAAATACTCTCTTGTTCTCTCCATCTTCCTCTCCGCCTTTCTTATTTTTGTAAATGGGATCTGTACTCCTGGGGCGTTTCCCCTGTCTGCTTCTTAAAGACCTTGTAAAAGTACTTCTCGTTTCGAAATCCGCATTTCTTGGCAGTCTCCGCTATGCTCCTGCCCTCTTCCAGCAGACGGCATGCGTTTTCAATCCTGATCTTTGTAATATAATTGGTATATGTGATCCCCAGCCGCCTGCCAAAAAGCTGGCTCAAATATCCGGGGCTTAAATGGAACAGATCGCTGACCAAATCCAGGGACAAGTCCTCACTGAAATGCTTTTCCAGGTAAATACAGATGCCGGAGAAGAGGTCGGAAGCGCCCTCCCCGCTCTGCACCCTGCCAAGTGTCCGGAACATGAAATCGGCAATGGCCATTGGGAGATTTTCGTCCGCCTCACAGCGCTGTTCCATATAGTCAAACTGATACAATGTGGGAGACATGTCCTCCTGCGAGTCTGTGACGGCAAGCATTTTCCCGTAAAATTCCCGATAGGCCGCTATCATCTGATTGACGCTCCACCCCTGCTTTTTGCAGGCATGTGCAAAGTCCGCGGCATACGCCCTGAATTCCTCCTGATTGCCGTTTTCCAGGGCGTAGGTCAGTTTGTCGGCAGTGCGCTTATCCATGGCTTTGGTCTCATTGGAGGATCCGGTGTACCTGCACACATCCCCCTCTCCCACACGACAGTCCCGCCTGGCTTCCTGAGCCTGTCTTCCAGCCACCCAGAGGCAGTCCAGATCCCTGCAGGGGAGGCTGACTCCCGCACTGTCCGCCGCCTGGCATAAGCGTTCAAAGGCCTCCAGCTCCTTTTGTGCAAACCGCTTCCCTGCATATCCCACAAGGAATCTTCGCCGGGGCATTCCCTGCACTTCCAGGCAGACCATCTCTTTCAGGAAGTCCGGCTTTTCCAGCTCTGCTTCCCCCTGGGAAAAATACAGTTCCGCCACCACATACCACCCAGGCTCCGGCCCGATGGAAAGGTGCTTAAATTCCGGCAGGATATTGCTGTTCGGTACGCCCGCCAGGTAGTTCTGCAGAATCTTGCATTCTTCTCTTCTCCCGGCTGTCCCATCCTCAATCTCATGCCGCTTTCCCTTTTCGATGCGCTCCATGGAGGTCAGAACCGCACTCCGCAGCTCCTCCTCCGAAAAGGGCTTGATCAGATAGGCGCACACATCATGGACGATTCCGGCATGGGCATACCGAAAGTCCGAAAACGCGCTGATCACAATAATCTCCAGCCGGATACCCTCCTGCCGGATGTTCCCCATCAGCTCCATGCCGTCCCCATTGGCCATCTGCATGTCCACAATGGCCAGTTCAGGCCGGATGCGCCGGATCAGATCCAGCCCATCGATGCCATTGTCCGCCACCCCTGCCAGCGCAAAAGGCAGGCCCGTGCGCTGCATTTTTATCTCCGTCCCTTTTTGCACTATTGGTTCGTCTTCCACAATCACATAGCGGTAAATCATACTGACCTCCATGATGCCAACGCGGTCTGCAGCGCCATCCAAAATGGCTGGCAGTCCTCCATGCCTCCTCCTGCTCTGCCCGGCTTAGAAGCCTGGGCTCTGAATCCTCCTGGCACGCAAAAGCCAAATGCGCAGGATTTCATCACCGAGCGCCTAACTCAGCGCCTCCTGGAAATGACAGACACACCGCGGTGCCCTCTCCGGGAATAGACTCTATGGAGATCCCGGCCTTTTCGCCGTAGTAAAGCTCCATGCGCTTTGCAATGTTGGACAGCCCCAGGCCTCCTCCGCCTTCGGAGACGCCGGATTTCATCCCCCGGCGCACCTCCTCCAGCTTCTCAGGCTCCATCCCCACTCCGTTGTCGCAAATCCGAAACTGCAGCATGTCCTCCGACTCCATACAGGTAATGTGAATATTGTGCACGGTCTTCTTATCCCGGAACCCGTGCTTAAAGACGTTTTCCACAATGGGCTGCAAAGTAAGCTTCAGCATATATCTGTCCAGGTACTTGGGCTCCACTTTCATGATGCAGCTAACGTTTCTCCCGAATCTGTTCCGCTGTATCATCAGATAGTCCTGGACATACTTTACTTCATCCCTTACAGGAACCACTGGTTTTTCCATTCGGCTGATGTACTTGAACATGTCCGCCAGGGATTTGGTCATGTCCGCCACATCGTCCGCACCGTTGACCAGAGCCATGGACTGGATGCACTCCAGGGTGTTGTAGAGGAAGTGGGAATCTATCTGCGATTCCATGACTTTCATCTTCGCACGGGCCATGACAAGTTCGCTCTCGTATTTTTCCCTGATATGCTGGCGGATAGACACGATCATCTGGTCATAATGCTTATAGAGAATGCCAAATTCATAAATGTCCTGGTGGCTGCCAAGAATCTGGGGCATCTCGTCCGTCTCCATCAGCTGACACAGTTCCTGGATAGGCCTTGTGAACCTCCCCGTGTACCTCATTGTCATATACAGTTCATAGAGTATGGTAAACACAAGGATGCCTGATATTGCCAGCAGCATCACTCCGTACAGATTCCTCCCGGAAATTTTTTCGGCGTACAGGACAGTCATCCCCAGAGAGCCTTCCAGCGGATAGCTTGAGATGATCTCTCCGGCGGCCATATCATATTCTGTCTCTTTTCGGCCGCAATATTCGACATAGCAGTCTCTTCCCTCTGCGCTGTCCGTACTGTAGACGATCTTTCCGCTTCTGTCCAGAACATAAAAGCGCTTTCCCGGCTCCAGCTCGGCATAATGGTACAGCGTTTCGAACACCGACTCACCTACGTCCACCACCATCACCGCAAGGCTTCCTTTCAAGTCAATAGTCTTAACCTCTGCCAGCCAGGAAAAGCAGTGGCTCATGGCGGAATCCGCGTTTTCCACATACAGGTCGTTCTCCTCCCTGTACAGGTACTGGGGCAGTTCCTTGTTTTTCGCTTTTTCCCACAGTTCGTCCGTTATGTCTTCCCGGAGAAGCTTCCTGCTGCCAAAATTCATAACCCCTCCGTTTTTGGTGATCAGATATATGCTGTTGATATACCGGTTCTCATTGCTCAGATACCTTTTTGTGATGTCATTGCTGACTCTGATATAGTCTCCATAGTTCGCAGGACGGATGGCGCTTCTGCCATCCTCAGGGCAGTGCAGCAGCAGCCAGTACAGGGAGCCCACGGAAAGCCTGGAGGAAAAGCCGTTGCTTTCAGGCAGTTCCGCGGGAAACCGGTTCAATGCCGCGATCCTGGATTCCACTGTCCAGGCCAGGGACTCCAGCGTTGCCGCATTCTCCCGAAGCCTTTGGGAAATCTGGCTTCGCATACTGATGACGCAAAGGATCACGGATAATAACAGAACCGGCAAAAGTCCTGACACCAGGAATCCCTTTATCAGAATCTTCCTCATGCTGTTCCTATTCTGCTTTGTCATGAAACCTCTCTTATTAACCCAGGTTGGCGGAGCCGCCCTTTGACAATGTCCTTGCCACTTCGGTGCCGCTTAGCTCCTGCACAGCCTCATTGTGGTGGAGGGCCAGATAGGCCGCTACTCCGGCCGCTTCCCCGATCTGATTCAGATTTACCATCACCCGCAGTGCGCCAAAGGCTCCTGTATCCGCATTAAGCATGCGCCCGGCCGCAATGAAATTCTGCCACTTTGCCTGCACCAGGCAGCGGAAAGGCAGCTGGTAGTAGGTTGGAACAGGAGCGTCCGGAGCAATGCCTTTTTCCTTGCGCCAGTTCCCCCGCCTGACAGTGCCGTCTGCGTTTTCCACCCGATAGGTGCCGTCAAAGAAGCGGAACGTGATTCCTCTATTGGCGTGATGGACGTCCACCCCGTATGTGCCGTTTAAAATGGCATCCTCATAGCGAAGCCCCTGCAGCAGGTCGTTTTCATTTGCCTGATAAACCGTCTTATAGTGGACGCTCTCCCGAATGCCGATGTAAGAGCATGAGGCCAGGTTATTATAAGCTACGCCTTTTTTGCCATATTTATTCAGCATGTCCACCACGGCCCTGATTTTTCTGCGCCCCTCCACCTCGGCTTTCGTCAAATCTTCTGCCCTGTCGCAGCGCAGGCCAAAGACATGTGTGTCGGCGCGCATGGAGACCTGCGGACATCTGGGGACATCGTTATGCCAGCCCCAGTCCTCCTCCAGGCAAAATTCCGTGCCGTATTTACGGATCATGTCCTGAACGTCAAGCCCCTCCATGTCCCCCTGGAGCAGGAAGCAGGCAGAGGGCGGCTGGACATTCTCGTGGGTGTAGGACTCTATGCCCAGATCCCTGGCAAGGTCGCCGTCCCCTGTGGCGTCTATGAAGAAATCCGCCTTTATGGCACCGCGCCCGTCCTTGTTCTCCACAAGGACAGCAGTGATTCTATCGTCTTTCGTCTGCAGCCCTGCATACCAGGTGTGGAGCAGATACTCTGCGCCGCTTTCGTCCATCAGCTTGTCCAGCTCCACTTTAAGTTCCTGGGGATTGAAGCAATAGGAGTCCGCCCAATCCACATATCCGGCCCGAAAAGGCTCCAGCCTCCGGGCGACTTCTGCGCTAAGCCCCGCGATGATCTGTTTTTTCCGCTCCGTATCCCGGAAAGTGTGCCATACATTCACCAGACCGCTGGTGGCCACGCCCCCAAAGCAGTTCTGCCTCTCAATGAGCATCACCTTAAGCCCAAGCCTGGCAGCCCGCACTGCTGCGAACACTCCCGTGGCGGAACCTCCCGCCACGCACAAGTCGCCCTCCCATATAACGGGAATCTGTCTCTGTGGTTCAACAATATACATTCCGTCCCTCCTCATTCATTATATCGGCTGATGATCTCATTCTGGGCGTCAGGCCCCAGCTGTACGAATTGGATGCTGAAGCCCCCCACACGGACAATCAGGTCTCCATGCCTCTCCGGATGTTCCCTGGCGTCCAGAAGATCCTCCAGATTGGCCGTGGTGATCTGAGCCATCTGGCCGCCCTCCATCAGGTAGCTGCGAATGGTGCTTGCTATGCTCTGGCGCAGAGAGGGATTGGACAAAAGCTTGGTAGTGAGCACTACGTTTAATGTAGTGCCGCCCACCCCTTTCTCCAGAGGCAGTTTTTCCACTGAGGAAAGCATTGCGGACACCCCGTTTTTGTCTGCGCCAGGGCGGGGTCCCATGGAGTTCCCAAGGGGTTCTCCGGCAAACCTCCCGTCCGGCAGGGCTCCTGTATGCTTTCCGTAATGGATGCCGCCCTCTAAGAGGGAGCAGGCTCCGGTGTATACATCTCCCCGGATGGATTTGTATCTCCCGCACTCGCTCCAGAACAGATCCAGCACTCGAACCGCCATGGCATCTGCCTCAGGGTCGTCGTTGCCGAACTTGGGAGCCATGTTCAGCAGCATCTGCCTCTCCTTTTCATAGCCTTGGAAGTTGACGGCCAGGGCATCCGCCAGAGTCTGCCGGGAAATCTTCTTTTCCTCGTAGACAAGCTTCTTCACGGCTGTAAAGGAATCCGCCGCAGCCGCAAGGCCGGCTGTCTCCACCACGCCGAAATTATAGACAGGTCCTCCCATATCATGGGGCTTTCCCTTTTCCAGGCATCCGGTGGTAAACGGAGTCTTTACCAGCTTGGCGAAATTGGCCGCCCGGATTTCCTGCCCCTTATCGGACAGATGGCAGAACAGCCGGGTAAAGTACTTCAGTTGGATCTCAAAGGCTTCAAAGAACTCCTCAAAGGTCTCAAAATCCACGAATTTTCCTGTCTCCGGCCCCAGCCGGATGTCAGGATGGGAGGTGCTTTTGCCCCCGTTCATGGCGAACTCAAATATTTTGGCCAGATTAAAGGTTCCGTCCTCGCAGCCGAAGTTGCTCTTGCCGGGTATCTCAATCTCCTGGCATCCCAGCATGCTGTAGTCCCTGGCGTCCTCCATAGGCACGCCGATCTTCGTAAGTCCCGCGATGACATTCTTGTCGCTGACCACCGTAGGATCCGACATTCCCTCCGACCACATCTGCACGGCCAGTTCCAGCAGTTCCTTTGGCGAGTCCCCATGGATTCGGATGGACATCCTTGGGTGGGTATCATGGATATTGCGCAGAATCTGCAGCAGCAGATAGGTCAGGTCCGTGGTGGCATCGCTGCCGTCTGCATGGACGCCGCTGACCGTCACGTTGTGGGAGCCGTTTTCCCATATCTTGAAAAGAATGGATACAATGGCATCTTCCGCAGAGATCACGTCCCCCTCCCTGACGGATCTTTCATAAAAAGGATACAGGTACTGATCCATGCGGCCTACGCAGTCCACCCAGTCCCAAAGCGAAAGGCACCACATCAGCTGCACTGCCTGATAAAGGGTCTGAGGCCTGCCATGAGCCACAAAGGCGCAATTGGCCGCGATTTCCTCATAGAACTTCTTCTGAACCGGATTGGCCTCCAGTGCCCCCAGCCTGGCTGCCTCTATAGAATAGGCCGTGAGCCATTCCGACATGCCCCGCACAATGATGCGGTTGGCCTCATAGAAATTCTTTGTCTCCTCATCCTTTGCGTTTTCTGCCGCATATTTGTCAATGAGCCCCAGCACGCCGTCCAGCCCGTTTTCCAGCAGGGTCACATAATTGGGAATGGTGTGCCCCTGGTAGCCACCGGCGTTGAACACCTGATCTTCCAGGAAAGCCTCATAGCCCCTTTTTCCCAGTATGCGCACGTATTCCGCGGTTCGATAGGTTCGGTCAAGCGGAACCATCCTCTTGTACAGAGCTACTGCCGACTCCTTGTCCTCCCGCTCCAGCACGCTTGCGGCGCCCTGTAGCCCGATGCTGAAATGCTCCAGCACCGGATACCAGGGCCTGGTGATTCCCACCACTGCCTCACAGGGAAAAATCACAAGGGGCGTCGCCATCCAGGAGCGGACGATGCCATTTGCCAGATTGATTACATAAGGTGTGTTGGGGTTCTCCTCAAATGTGTCCGTAAAAGGATCCGGCATGGGATCCATTTTAATGGGGCAGGTTCTTGTGCCCTCCCGCAGTTCGTAGCGCTGCAGCCTTTTCAGGATATCCTCCCGCACTCTCTCCATCCGGCCTGAAAAACACAGTCTCTCTTTTGTGCTCTTATAATCATTCATGTCAATCACCATGCCTTTTTTGTAAAGTATGCCCTCAGGCAATGAAACACTGCTTTCCCGAATTCTCTTCTACGATCCTGCAGTAGGCCTCCAGCGCCTGGCGGCTGGGAGGCCTGGCGTCATAGGCGCCCCCTTTTCCCAGCTTCTCTGCCTTTGAGATGCCCAGTCTGTGGTAAGGCTCCAGCTGCACTTGTCCGATGCATTTGTGCTTCCTGGCAGTCCCGGCAATCCCCCAAATATGCTCCGGCGTCTCATTGGCTCCTGGCACAATGGGACAGCGCAGCGCCACCTCTGCCCCTGCGCTGTCCAGCTTTTTCAGGTTCTCCAAAATCAGGGTCTGGGGCGCTCCGCACAGCTTTCTGTGCATCTCGTCTCCGGTTGCCTTGTAGTCATAATAAAAAAGATCCGTATACGCCGCAGCCTCCAGAAGTTTACGGGAATCTGCCATACCGCTGGTCTCCACGCAGGTGGAGATACCCCGCCCCTTAGCCCTGGCCAAAAGCTCTATGGCAAAGTCGGCCTGGAACAGCGGCTCTCCGCCGGAAAGCGTCATTCCGCCTCCGCTTTCCCTGTACACAGGCCAGTCTCTCATGACAGCCTCTATCACTTCCGATGCGCTCATGCTCTGTCCTGCCAGGGACAAGGCGCCGCTGCAGCAGACCTCCGCGCATTTGCCGCACCCTATGCAGCCCTCTTGGTCAAAACCATGCAGCCTCTCCCGGAACACATGCTGTCCCCTGGAACAAGCCGCCCGGCACTCCCCGCAGCCAATGCACCTGGCGGAATCGTACAGGATCTGAGGATGGCTGCTAAGCCCCTCCGGATTGTGGCACCAGGCGCACCGCAGGGGACAGCCTTTCAAAAAGACCACTGTCCTCACGCCCGGTCCGTCAAAAAGGGAAAATCGCTGTATATGAAAAACCATCCCTGACATGTGTTCCCTCCGGTCGGTTCTATCACTTTTTCCATTCTTACAGACCACCCCGCCCGCCTGAAAGCGGGGCGGGGCAGATAGGGCCTGTGTATGGCTGTTATTCATACTGGGACACCAGTTCCAGGGCTGCTGCCAGTCTTTCCTCATTGTACTTCATCAGTTCATCCAGACCCAGAAGCTTTGCCTGCTCGATCATGTTGTTCACGATTGCGTTGAATTCCGCCTCGTCCTCGGCATACACTGCTTTCCAGCTCTCCGTGCGGACTATGTCCCCGATCTGAACCATGATCTCCTGCATTTCATCGGACAAAGCTCCCACCATATCGTATGCCGGGGATATCTTTACATATTTCCTGGCTCCCATCACATAATCGATATCGTCATAGTATCCTACATCCTCTGACCAGGCCTCCTTGATCTTGGTGCGGGCAGGGGAATAGGAATCCCATCCCATGTAGAACAGTGCGTCATTGTAGGTATCGCTCTGGGTACCCCAGGAAATCCCCCTATATCCCAAGACGCCTCCGTCATCAGGTCTTCCGCCGGCCTCGCACACCACATCTGCGTTGTAATTGTAGAAAGACAGGCCTGTTTCCGTCAGATAGGGCTTTCCGTCCTCGCCGAAGTCCCAGATCTCGCCCTGAGGGCCGTTCTCCAGAGTGATCAGCTTGTCCGGATTACACATGAAGTCAAGATACTCTATGCATTTGTCAATGTGCTCGCTCTTCTTGCTGATGCCCCAGTAATTGTTCAGTCCCAAAATGGTGTCGCAGGCAAGGGGCACAATGCTGTCCTCAGGAATCAATGTCTGGAAGCCCTTAGGGTCATCGGCATCCGCCCTTTCCGCCGTATTGTAGATCTTGGTAGTCCATCTCCAGAAATTCATCAGCAGCCTTCCCGCGCTGGTCTTTTCATCAATGGTGCTCCAGGTCTGGGTCATGGAGTTCGGATCCAGAATTCCCATCTGATTGGCCGTAAAGAACCACTTCAGCCCCTCCACATACTTGGAGTCCGGGCGCATGATGGTGTCCATTTCATTGGTAACGTAGTTCACCTCCGCAAAGGGAAGGGAGTCGTTGCCGATGACGCCGTAACCGTCTGCCTTTCCGATCTCACCCGCTATGTTCATGGTAATGGTGTCCCAGTCGTTCCATCCGCTGATGGCATAGACTTTCTGGCCCTCCTCGTTTTCCGGGTAAATGTCCTGCATCTGCTTTAGCACATCCAGCAGATCCCACATGTCTTTTACCTGGGGCATTCCCAGATCCTCATACAGATCCCAGCGCACATAGGGCTGCCAGTCAAGGGCTTTCCGCTCCACGATGGGCCCTACATCGTTGGGCATCACATAGCATCCCTCGCTGCCAATGGTATACTGTGCGGCATAGTCCATGGCCGCACGACAGTATTTCTGGGCATTGGGCAGCTTGTCCTTGTAGTCGTCTAGGTTCACCAGCATACCGGCGTCCACCGCGTTCTTGGCCTCCTGGCTTCTGGAGAAAATGACAATGTCCGGCAGGTCGTCCGCAGTCATCATGGTCTGGAGCTTTACGATATTGTCCCCGCCTCCGGTAAGGATCTCCACCTCAATCCCCAGTTCCTCTTTCAGGAAATCCGCCACCCAGGTATTCTCGATGAGTCCGGATTTATCGTTGAGGGCATCAAATACTGTGAGCCTCACCACTTCATCCTTTTTCGCCTCGGAAGACGACTTCTGCGCATCCTGCGGGGCATTGCTGTTGTCAGCGCTGTCCCCGCCCTGCCCTCCGCATCCTGCAAGGGACGTGCCCAGCATCATACATCCCAAAAGCATTGCCGTCAGCCTTTTGAAACCTTTCCTTTTCCTCATGTAATCTCCTCCTTATCCTTTGGATTATTTTATACCAGTCATGGAACTTTCAGATGTCATGCCTGATACTGTTACTTTCATTATCTTTTATTCTCCCGGCTTTCATCCCTTTATCCGTCAACCTTTTACGGCTCCGATCATGATCCCCTTGGTAAAATATTTCTGGAAAAACGGATACACGCACATCACCGGGAAGACCACTATGATAGTAGTCGTCATCCGGATGGCCGTAGAGGTAAGCGTACTGCCCCGCTCCGCAATCATGGCCGCCTGGCCGCTTCGCATGCGCTCAGCAAGCCGCTCTGCCTCATGAAGGTACTGATACAGAATGTACTGCAGGGTGAATAGCTTGCTGTCCTTGATCAGAAACAATGTGTCGTTAAAGGAATTCCACTGCCCAACCGCGGTAAATACCGCTATGGTGGCGAACATGGGCTTGCTCAGCGGAAAAATGATCCTGAAAAACCTGGACAAATATCCCGCTCCGTCCAGCTGGGCCGATTCCTCCAGGGAAGCCGGTATGCTCTCCACATAGGTCTTGTACAATATCATGTAGAACGGCGCCACGATCCCCGGAATTACATACGCCCCGAAGTTATTGGTCAGTCCCAGGTTCTTCATAGTGAGGAACCACGGGATAATGCCTGCGTTGAAATACATAGTGACTATAATATAGCGGTACCAGAGTTTATGCCTCCAGTACTCCGGTCGGGACATGGCGTATCCAAGGAACATGCTCCCCAGAATCGTAAGGGTCGTCCCCACCACAGTGCGGGCTACGGAGATGAACGCCGCCTGCCCCAGCCCCCTCTGCTTCATCACTTCCACATAATTATTGAAATGAATCCCTCTGGGAAGCACGGATATCTGTCCTCTGCCCACCAGCTGATTGTCTGAGATGGTGTTGATGAAAATGTAGTAAAACGGGAACACACAGATCAGCGCAAACACCGCAAAAACCAGATACAGTATGACATCCGTCAGTGTGATGGGCTTTCGTTTTTTCTTCCCTTTCAGCTTTCCGCTCATGTCCTCTCTCCTTTCCTTTCTCGTACTCTAAAAGATGCTTTCGCCCCGCAGGGTCTTGGACATGCCGTTGGCCATAGCCAGGAGCGTTACCGATATCACTGACTTAAGCATTCCCACGGCGGTGGCATAAGGAATCTGATTGCTGCCCAGACCCTGATTGTATACATACAGATCCAGCACCTCTATGGAGGACTTGTTCATGGCATTGGAGAACACATAGAACTGTTCCATGCCGCAGTTGATGATATTGGAGATGGACATCAGAAGCAGCACGAAGAAAGTAGGCAGGAGCGCCGGCACCTCCACATGCCAGATCACTTTCCAGCGGCCGGCTCCGTCTATCTGGGCCGCCTCCACCTGTTCCCGGTCCACGCTGCCAATGGCGGCCAGGTACATGATAGCATCCCACCCCAGCACTTTCCACATATTCCAGCCCCACATCTTCAGCCATGTATGATTGGGGTCTGCCAGAAAATTGACACCCTTTTCCGTAAGCCCCAACCCCATCAGAACCTGGTTTACCAGCCCGTCCGTGGAAAACATGGAGAATGCCACGGAATACACCAGCACCCAGCTGATAAAATGGGGAAGCGTGGTCAAAGTCTGCACTGTCTTGCGGTACCTTACGGAGCGCAGCTCGTTTAACAGGATCGCCACCACCATGGGCAGGGGCGATGCGATGATGTTCAGCATGCTGATTCCCAGCGTGTTCTTCATGACCCTCAGAATAGAGTGAAGCTTCACCGGACTGTTGAAAATGGAAATGAAGTGCTTGAGTCCAACGAAATCGCAGTTGGCCAGCTTCATGCCCGCCCGGTAATCGTAAAAGGCGTAAATCCATCCCGCTAACGGCATATAGGAAAACAAAAACACCATGACCAGCAGGGGCACAGTCATCAAAAACAGCTTAAATCCCGGCTTTTGCCACTCTTTTTTACCTTTTACCATACCTTTGTCACCATCCTGTTCTGATTCGGCTTCTCTGTTGTGCAATTTATCCATGTGTTGTGACAATTATATCATTCTATTAGTACACTTTTTTATTCAAAATTAGTACACTATTATTATTTTATATCTTCTATTGCTTTTTGCGAAAAACTAATATATAGTAAAAATCAGAGACAAATCAGAACCCAACCCGAACAAAAAGGAGTCAGAAAACATGAATTCATTTGATATCATCGGCCCTGTCATGGTAGGCCCTTCCAGCTCCCACACGGCGGGGGCTGTGAAGATCGGGAACATTTCGCGCAAGCTCCTGGGCGTGCCGGTCCGGAAAGCGGATATATTCTTCCACGGTTCTTTCCTTGCCACCGGCAAGGGGCACGGCACGGACAGAGCCCTGGTGGCAGGGCTTCTGGGCTTTTCAGTGGACGATTCCAGGATTCCGGACGCTTTCCGCTACGCCGGGGAAGCCGGTATGGAATTCCATCTGTCAGGCATTGACCTGGGCGACGTGCATCCCAACTCGGTCAAGCTCCTCCTAAGCGGCGACAGGGGAGAGAAGATCGAAATCGTGGCAGCCTCCGTGGGAGGCGGAGCCATCCGCGTCACGCAGATCGATGGGCTGCCCGCCAATTTCTCCGGGGACTACCCCACTTTGGTTGTGAACAATCTGGATCAGCCCGGGCATGTGACGGAGATCACCTCCATGCTCAGCCATAAGTCCATCAATATCGCCACCATGCAGCTGTACCGCTCCTCCAAGGGCGGCCACGCAGTCATCGTGCTGGAGTGCGACCAGGAGGTGCCCGATGCGGCCATCCGCTGGCTGTCCCATCTGGAGGGCATTCTGAAAGTGACTTATCTGGGGCTGGCGGAAGAACCCGCTTTGGCTGAGGGATGAACCGAGACAGTGAATCCTGATCCTGCCCGGGGTGCCCTCTGCCTCAACGGAGCCGCTGGCCAGGTATCGTTCAGCCTGCTGAAAGCAAAGGCGGGAAGTGGGCGCGTCTGCGGATCAGATATGTTCCGCAGGCAGCGCAGGGCTTAGGGCGTCCTGCATGACATACTCACCAAAGATAGAATTTGCCGTCAATTTTTAGTATGTGCCGCTCGTGAATCAGGTGCCAGCGGAAGAAGTGCGTACCTTGGCAAATTTTAGCGGCCGTCAGTATAACTTATAGATAGGAGAGGATTTATGTATCAATCATTTCAGGAAATCATGGACATAGAGAAAGAGACCGGAAAGAAGTTCTGGGAAATCGTAAGGGATAATGACTGCAGAGAAATGGAGATTACCGCAGAGGAGGCCTTTCATCGGATGCAGGCTATGTATGAGGCTATGCGGGACGCAGACAATTCCTATGACCCCTCCCTCTCCTCAGCCAGCGGGCTGGTGGGCGGGGACGGGGAGAAGCTTGCCGCCGCCCGCAGACAGGGCAGTCTCCTGTGCGGCCCCTTTCTGGGGCTGGTCATGGAGAAAGCCGTGAAGATGGGAGAGTCCAATGCCTGCATGCGGCGTATCGTGGCGGCTCCCACGGCCGGCTCCTGCGGCGTGCTTCCGGCAGTGTTCCTCTCTCTGGAGGAGCAAAAGGGCTATCCGGAGGAGGAAATGGTAAAGGCTCTTTACGTCAGCGCGGGCATCGGAGGCATCATAGCCCACCGGGCGTCCGTGTCCGGCGCCGCGGGGGGATGCCAGGCAGAGATCGGAGCCGCCTCTGCCATGGCGGCAGGGAGCGTGGCTTTCCTGCTGGGGGGAGACGCCGAGGCCATCGCCCATGCCGCGGCCCTGGCCATGAAGAATCTCCTTGGGCTGGCCTGTGACCCTGTGGCAGGGCTGGTGGAGGTGCCCTGCGTGAAGCGCAATGTGATAGGAGCAGTGAATGCTCTTACCTCCGCGGATCTGGCAAACGCAGGCATCCGCAGCCGGATTCCGCCTGATGAGGTGTTCGATGCCATGCGCACCGTGGGAAAAATGCTGCCGGAGGATCTGCGGGAAACAGGAAAGGGCGGCCTTGCGGCCACCCCTACCGGGATTGCTTTCCGGGAAAGTTTGAAAGGTTTCTAGGGAGCGTTTCCCTCCTGTCCGGTTTCGGTTTCCGGCAGGAATGTCTGGTACAGCTCCACATGATCATTGATGCAAGTCCATATGCTGTCGGAATCTGCCGTCACGCAGAGGTATTCCCTGCCCTCTTCGTCCAGTCCCAGGCTGGCTGCGCAGCAGCCGGCCTCATCCACATACCCTGTCTTGGCGCAGAGCACCTCCCCATGAGTGTCCCTGTCCTCGATCCGGCGCAGGAACCAGTTGGAGATCAAAAGACCCTCGGGATGCTCTTTCGTCAGGGAGGTAGTGTACGTGTGGGCTGCCATCACTTCCCGGCAGAAAGGATTGTCCACCGTAGCTTTCAGGATGATAGCCATATCATATGCCGTGGAATAGTGCGCCTCGTCATAGACGCCCACGCAATTGGTGAAATGTGAGGTATGCCCCAGTCCCATCTGCTCCAGCTTCTCGTTCATCAGTTCCACAAACGCTTCATGAGAGCCTGCCACGTAAATGGCCAGCGCCAGCGCGGAGTCGGCTCCTGAGGGCAGTATGGTGCCGTAAAATAGGTCTCTCACCGTCACACTCTCATCCAGGTTATACCCCGTATTGCTGCATTGATTGATGAAGCAGTAGTCTGTGATATCTATGGTAATGGACACCGTTTTGTCCAGGTCTTCTTCCTTGAGATGCTCCGCCGCCACCAGCACGGTTAGCATCTTGGTCATGGAGGCCGGATTCATCCGCGTCCAGGCCTCCCTGTGGGCCAGGATTTCTCCGCTCCCCGCGTCTATAAAGATGCCGTACTTGCTTACGTTGGTCTCGGAAAAGCCTGTGGTACGGTCAGTCAGGGAAAATACGGCGCTCTGCTCCCATAAGACGCCGCCTAACGTATCGGGAGCGGGGGCGGGTTCCGGTTCCTCCGGCGGCGGCTCCGGTTCTGAAAAGGCATAGGACGCGAATGGGGCTCTGGGCGAATAGGCCGCGCCTGACCGGGCCACCGGGATTTCCACTGCATGGCTGGATTTCTGCCGATGTGGCGAATCCGAGGATGACGGCACACTTGCCTGGTCTTCTTTTTTATCTGAATTTATCGGTTCTTTTCCCTCTGCATCTGGGTTACTGTCCTCACAACTTTCCGCCAGGCTTTGGCCGGGGGATGCTTCTTCTCCTGCGTCCCCAGGGGACAGGAGGCGGATGCCAATGCCGATTCCTATCACTACCGCCAGCCCGGCCAACGCCGGAACGCCCCATTTATAGAAAAGTTCGCGTCTGCGTTTCTCTTTCTTCATCTGTTCCAGGCGCGCCCTGCGGCGGGCCTGGCGTTCTTCTTCCGTTTCCATCTATGTTAAGGTTTCCTTTCTTATTCCAGTCCCGAAGCATCTCCCAAAATGCCCTTTCCGGAGTTCAGCTTCCGGTCACTTAATTCATGTGCCCGTAATCTGAACTGGGCATTTTCTGAGACG
>CATKYJ010000022.1 GCA_949840885.1 uncultured Acetatifactor sp. | reverse complement strand
AGGGGCATTGCGCCTGGATGGAGGCAATTGAATCCGGACGGGGGCACTGTGCCTGGATGAGGGTCATTGCACCTGGATGGAGGCAATTGAATCCGGACGGGGGCACTATGCCTGGATGAGGGCCATTACACCCGGATGGAGGCAATTGCGCTCGGAGGAGGACATAGCGCCCGGATAGGGGCAATGTGTCCGAACAATGGAGGCGTGCAGATTTTTAAATGGATGAGCCTGTGGGCCGCAATGCGGCAATGGCAGGGGAGGGCAGGAATGGAGCAGAGGGAAAGTTTTCGCCATGAATTAAAATACAGCATCGGATATCCTCAGTACCTGGAGCTGAAGACCCGCCTAAGGGCTGTGGCGCAGCCGGATCCCCATGGGGGTGCGGAGGGCAGATATCTGATACGCAGTATTTATTTTGACAATTTTACGGACAAAGCGCTGCGGGAGAAAGCGGACGGCGTTCCGGTACGGGAGAAATTCCGGATACGGTACTACAATGACGACCTTTCCTTTATCCTGCTGGAGAAAAAGGTAAAGGATCGCTATCTGTGCAGGAAATACGATGCGGAGATTACGGAAAGCCAGTGCAGGCAGCTGCTGGAGGGCAGAGCCGGCTGGATGCGGGGACATCCCGAGGCCCTGGTCCAGGAATTGTACGCAAAAATGCAGTACCAGGCACTGCGCCCCAGGGTAGTGGTATCCTATGTGCGGGAACCTTATCTCTACGGCCCCGGGAATGTGCGGATTACCTTTGATACCCGGATTCGGAGCAGCCTCTTTTGCCGGGCCTTTTTGGAAAGGCAGGAGACGGATATTAGCGCTATGGACCGGCCCGGGGATATCATTCTGGAAGTGAAGTATGACGCGTTTCTGCCAGGCGTCATCAGGAGCCTGCTTCAGACAGATGCGGCCAGGCAGCAGGCCTTTTCCAAGTATGCGGCCTGCAGGCGGTTCGGATAGCGCGGGCGGCGGGAAAGAGATAGATGCAGGAAAGTTTGAGAAAAGAGTTTAGGAGGATAAACAATGACTTTTAATGATATTTTCAAATCCAGTTTTTTGCAGAACATAACGGAATTTTCCGTGGTGGACACTATAATCGGCATGGCGTTTGCCCTTGCCATCGGATTGTTTATTTTTGTGGTATATAAGAAGACCTTTGCAGGGGTCATGTACTCTTCAGGCTTTGCCATGGCACTGGTGGGGCTGGCTTTGGTGACTACGCTGGTGATCATGGCGGTGACTTCCAATGTGGTGCTTTCCCTGGGCATGGTAGGCGCGCTGTCCATTGTCCGATTTCGGGCGGCCATCAAGGAGCCCCTGGAGATTGTGTACCTGTTCTGGTCCATTGCGGCGGGGATTGTCATTGGGGCCGGTATGCTCCCCCTTGCGGTCATCGGCTCCGCTTTGATCGGGTGTATATTGTTTTTGTTTTCCAATCGGAACATACACGAAAAACCGTATATATTAATTCTGAACTGTAGTGATGAGAAAGCGGAAATCCAGGCCATGGAACTGGCGAAAGCGGAGGTGGCGCGGTTTGTGGTAAAGGCCAAGACCGTAAATGCCTCCGGAATAGAACTCACCGCGGAAATTCGCATGAAGAGCGGGGAGACCGATTTTGTGAACCGGCTGAACGGCATTGCAGGCGTAAACGGTGCTACGCTGGTAAGTTACAATGGGGAGTATATGTCCTGACCCGGCAGCCTGGCATGTTTAAGCCTGTTTTGCCGGATGAAACGGCCGGAAACAGGACAGAGAATCTGATATGAAGCGGGTCTTGGGATTGAGCCTGGAACTGATCTTGGAATTGGGCAGGAAATCCGCCCGGAAAGGAAACGTTATGATCGGCAGTAGATACGCAACAAAAATAGCCTGCGTTGCCATGGCCGCAGCCGTGCTGCTTTGTGGAGTGGCTGTGGTATTTTCCGGAGAACTGGCCAACGCCATGGGCGGCATGGGCATTGGGATGGAATATGAGACGGAACTGTTTCATACGGATTCCGTTATACAGATTGACATTCAAATGGAAGAGGGACAATGGGAGGAGATGCTGGCAAATGCCATGGCGGAGGAGTACTATTCCTGTGACGTGGAGATGAATGGGCAGAGGATAGAGAATGTGGGGATACGGCCCAAGGGGAATACGAGCTTGTCCTCAATTGCCATGGATCCGGATACGGACAGGTTCAGCCTGAAGCTGGAGTTTGACCATTATGTGGAGGGGCAGACTTTCCTGGGGCTTGACAAGCTGGTGCTAAACAACAACTATGCGGATGCCACGAATATGAAAGAGGCCATTGTCTATGATATGTACCGGTTTTTGGGGGCGGATGCCTCTCTGTATAACTATGCCGAAATCTCGGTGAACGGTACCTACTGGGGCGTTTACCTGGCGCTGGAGGCTGTGGAGGATAGTTTTTTGCTGCGCAATTACGGCGCGGAGGACGGAGAACTGTACAAGCCTGAGAGCATGGGTATGGGAGGCGGGGCCGGAGGAGGGGATTTTGACTCCTCAGATCTCAAGCCGGGAGACATAGGCGGCCGGGAGTGGCCGGAGACGGAGGGAATGCCTTGGGGAGGCAGCATCTCTCCTGAGGGAGAGATGCCGCAGCGGCCGGGAGAGGACTGGTCAGGGGCACCGCAGCCGCCGGAGGGAATGCAGGAGGATATGGAGAAGCGCTTTCCGGGAAAGAGGGATGGTCAGGAGTTTCCTGAGATGGGAGGAATGCCGGGCGGGGGATTCTTGGGGAACTCGGGAGGGGCGGACCTGAATTATACGGACGACGACCTGGACAGCTACTCCGTCATCTGGGAGGGTGAAGTGACAGACAGCGGTAAAAGCGACCATAAAAGGGTAGTCAATGCCCTGAAAAACATAAGCCAGGGTACGGATCTGGAGAAATACCTGGACATTGACAATATATTAAAATATATGGCAGTACACACTTTCTCCGTGAACCTGGACAGTCTGTCCGGCAATATGGCCCACAATTATTATTTATACGAATATAACGGAAAACTTAATATGATTCCATGGGATTACAACCTGTCTTTCGGAGGAATGGGCGGAAGCGGAGACGCCTCCGGAATGATCAATGACGCCATCGACACTCCCTTTCAGGGGACGGAATTCTTCAATGCTTTGCTGAATGACGAAACATATCTGGCCCAATATCATGAATACCTGCAAAAGCTGACGGAGGAATATGTCTTCGGCGGGAAATTCGAGGAGACCTACAACCGTATCCGGAGCCAGATTGATACGTTGGTGGAAACAGACCCCACGGCATTTTACACCTATGAAGAATACCTTGCCGGCGCTGCCATGCTCCGGCAGACCGTGCAGCTGCGGGCGGAGAGTATCCGGGGGCAGTTAAGCGGCAGGATACCTGCTACGGATGCCGGACAGAGAGAAAATTCCTCCGGCCTGATCGACGCATCCGCCATTGATATTGAGGTTATGGGCACATTCGATATGGGACGCTGAATTTGCCGCCGGCCGTGTACGAGACAGTAGGTGTTCGGTAGGCATACAGGTACCGGCTAGGGAAAGAAATATTTTACAAATGTGAGGAATCAGAGTATAATCTCCGGTGGAACAAAAAACATGGGAGGAAATACGATGAACAACAATCTGACAGCAGGAAAACCGGAGAAAGTGCTGTGGAAATTCTGTATACCTTTGTTTGGCAGTATTGTTTTTCAGCAGCTGTACAATATCGCCGATAGCCTTGTGGTAGGGAAGTTCGTGGGGGAGAACGCTCTGGCAGCGGTGGGGAACAGCTATGAGATTACACTGATCTTCATCGCTTTTGCCTTTGGCTGCAACATCGGCTGCTCGGTGGTGGTGGCCCAGCTGTTCGGAGCGGGCAGATACCGGGAAATGAAGACGGCAGTGTATACAACGTGGATTTCCTGCGCCGCATTGTGCGCAGTGCTGATGGGACTGGGCATTCTGCTTTGCAGGAATCTCCTGCTTCTCATCAATACGCCGCCGGAGATTCTGGCAGATTCCAAGCTGTACCTGGACATCTATATCTGGGGGCTGCCTTTCCTCTTCTTTTATAATATTGCCACGGGAATCTTTTCCGCTTTGGGAGATTCCAAGACGCCTTTCCTGTTCCTGGCGGTCTCCTCCGTATCCAATATCCTGGTGGACATCTGGTTTGTCCAGGGTTTCCACATGGGCGTAGGCGGCGTGGCATGGGCCACATTCCTCTGCCAGGGGTTAAGCTGCGTGCTGGCGCTGTACGCGGTATATAAAAGGCTGGCCGGCATCCGGGGAGAAGAAACGCCGGAGAACCTTTCCGGGGAGACGATATTCTCTAAGGAGACGGTCTTCTCCAAGGAGACGATCTTCTCCAAGGAGACGACTTTCTCCTTTGGTATCCTCAAAAAGATCATTGTCATAGCGGTTCCCAGCATCCTCCAGCAAAGCTTCATCTCTATAGGAAACATTATACTACAGAGCGTCATCAATAGCTTCGGCCCGGGAGTCATCGCAGGCTATGCGGCCTCCGTGAAGCTGAACAACCTGGTCATCACCTCCTTTACCACTTTGGGCAACGGCGTGTCCAGCTATACGGCCCAGAACATAGGCGCCAATATCATGCCAAGAATCAGGGAGGGCTTCAGGGCCGGCGTGAAGATTGTCTGGATTCTGTGCGTGCCCATTGTGCTGCTGTACCTGACCTTTGGAGGCGTGCTGGTGCGCTGCTTCATGAGTGAGCCATCGGACATGGCATTGAACACGGGCATCCAGTTCCTGCGCATCCTCTCCCCGTTTTACTTCGTGGTGTCCGTGAAGCTGGTGGCGGACGGCGTCCTGCGGGGGGCGGGACTCATGAGGCAGTTCATGGCCGCCACCTTTACGGACCTGATTCTGCGGGTGGCGCTGGCCGTGGGGCTGGCGCAGGTGCTTGGCGTGGTCGGCATCTGGAGCGCATGGCCGGTGGGCTGGGTCATCGGCATGGCCATGTCCGTATGGTTTTATCGAAACGGCCCCTGGAAGACGGCTAGGCAGCAGCCTTAAAGCTACATCATGGTGTCGTCCCTCAGGACCTGTGCCAGACGGATACCGCGTATCTGCCGCCAGCCAAGGAAATAGGCAAATCCAACGGTCCCCCAGATGACCAGCAGTAAGACAGCGATGGGTGCAAGCGGCGCCTGTGCGAAAAATTCGCCTGCCGCCACATAGCTTGCCCGCAGCATGAACCAGACGGCGGCAGCTGCCACGGGAATGGTCAGCAGAACCGGGCGGCATGCAAGGACACAGCCCTCGATCACAAACATTTTCCGAATGCCCTCAGGGGTCAGCCCCACGGACAGATACCTGGCAAATTCCCGTTTCCTCTGGCGCACGAAGCCCAGGGTATTGGAAAATACATTGCCGATGCCGATGACTGCAAGCAGGATACAGAAGCCGCCGAAGACAGACTTAATGCCCTGTATCTGCAGGTCGTTGGCCTCCTGTTCCTGAATGCGGTTCTCGCTTTCAATGGCGTAATTGGGACTCAGCAGCCGATTGACATCCTCTTGCAGAGCATTCAGACTGGCCGGATGCGAGTCTCCCATGCTTAAAATGCAGATAAAGGTATCTCTCTGCGCCCCTCCTATCTGCCCTTTGATTTCCTGCCATAAAGACACCGGCAGGAAGTGGACTAATTCATAGTAGTCAAGAGTCGCATATTCCTCCCGTAGGGCCGGCACCTCCCGGGTGTAGGACAGGACAGGTACTTCGGCGGTTATCTCCATATTGTCTGCCTGTCTTAAAATGCTGGCGGCATCTTGCGCAGCACTGTCCTCTTTCAGATAAGGCATATAGACCGGATGCCGGAAGTCCGGATTGGTCACGTCGCGGATCCGGTTCAGAATGACCGCTCCGTCCAGCCGGGGCGGGGCGCCGATCTGTTCACAGTAGGACAGAAAGCTGGCATCGTCCAATATGACAAGGGGGGCATTTACCAGAAAACCACCCTCCGCCTCTGTGACAGAATTGCTCTTTTCAGTGTGGAAGCCGCCGAAAGCTTTCATGTCCGGGCTGATTTCCGATTCCGTCACAAGCCTCTTTGCCCATGCCCTCTGATACACGATGGCGCTGCCCACCCCGGGAAGTCCCTGCAGTTTTTCCGTCTCCCCAAAAGAATCCACGGCAGTGTCCTTTACCGTCACGGCGATATCCCATACATTCAGGTACCTCTGGAAATAGGACTCTCCGGTGCTGATTTCCGACAGACAGAAAAAGCACTGCATGATGGTGAATGCCAGAAAAGAGAGCACCAGGGAGAGGGATGCAGTCCGCAAAGCCTTTCGCTGGGCTTTCAGTGCATTGCCGGCCAGTTCCCCTTCCATGCCGAACAAAAGCCCCAGTATGGGGGATCGCTTCCTGCGCTTTAGCTGCAGCTCGTCCGTATTTTTAATGGCCTCCAGAGGTGTGAGCTTGCTTAGCTTCCTGGCGGGGAGCCAGGCGGAGATCACAATGGTGATCACTGTTACAAGCAGCGTCAGTCCCAGAACCAGGGGATGGTATCCGAAAACCGATTCATGGCGGCCAGGCACATTGCTGCCCAGCAGGGTATTGGACAGCCCCAGAAGCCCCATGGCAGCCAGGATGCCCAGGATATTTCCCGTAAGAACCGGCAGGGCGCACAGAGCGGCCGCCTCCTGCAGAAGACAGGATCGTATCTGCTTCGGCGTAGCCCCGATGCTGGAGAAAATGCCGAACTGGTGGATCCTGGCGTTCATAGTCACGGCAAAGGAATTGTGGATGATGACGATAAGCGAAAACGAGGCCAGGGCCAGGATTACCAGGAACATGGGAAACAGGAGCCTGGGCGCGGTATCTTGGGGATCCCGGATCAGATACATGGCCAGAAGCGAGTGGTGGTAAGACACCGATTCCGGCGGCACGCCTGCCAGCGCGGCAATCCGGAGGGTATCCTCCATGACGGACTTTACATCGTAAAAACAGATGTCGACTATGGTTTCACCGCTTTCCTCCTCCGTCTGCACTGCTTCCGCGGTCTTTACGTTAGCATAATTTTTGATGGCTTCGACAGCCTCCCCATCCAGCGCTCCTGTGATGCGGCTGTGCCACCCGCCCTCTTCTAACTGGATTCTCTCGATTTCATATTTCCACGCATTGTAAAACAACACACACAGCAAAGACAGCAGCAAGGCGGAAATAAATGCCGCGATCACAATGGATAACCCTGACGAGCGGTTGTTTTTGATATAACCTGACGAATACTCTTTCCACATATGAATTCCTTTCCCGGCTGTTATTTTCGCCGCTCATCGCTGACTATTTGACCGTCTTCCAAAGTGATGACGCGCTCTGCCTCCAAAGCCACCTTTTCATCGTGGGTGATGAGTACAATGGTCTGTTCCAGATTCCGGTTGGAGAGCTTCAGCAGATCGATGATCTCCCTGGAATTCTTCTGGTCCAGGTTCCCCGTGGGCTCGTCCGCCAGGAGCAGTGCCGGCCGGTAGATCAGGGAGCGGGCGATGGCCACCCTCTGCTGCTGGCCCCCTGAGAGCTGGTTTGGCAGGGCCTCAAGCTTTTCGGAGAGCCCCAGGGAGCTTACCACTTTCTCAAAGAATTCCGGATTGGGCTTCTTCTTGTCCAGAGCCAGGGGCATCAGGATATTCTTCCGCACGGTAAGGGTGGGAATCAGATTGTAGAACTGGTACACCAGCCCCACCTTTCTGCGCCGGAAGATCGCGGCCTGGGTGGGACTGAGCCCGGAGAGGTCTGTGCCGTCTATGACCACGCTCCCCTCCGTGGGCTTGTCCACGCTGCCCAGGATGTGCAGAAGGGTGGATTTTCCGGAACCGGAGGCTCCGATGATGGCCACAAATTCCCCTTTGTCCACAGTCAGGTCAATGCCGCCTAAGGCTGTCACCTGATTGCCCTGCTGACCGTAAACCTTGCGGACGCCTTTACATTTTAAAATTTCCATTTTATTCTCTCCTGTCTTATACTCACGAGCGATGAAGTTGGCCACGATGCCCCGGGAATCCCGCTCGTGAGTCGGGACACAATGAAGAAGAGCATTCATGGCAAGTTTCAGCGAACGTCAGTATGAATTTGGGTTCGTCCCCGGTAGCCTGGTACAGGTTTGACGTCCCATATGTCCAGTATAACAGATGAAAATGACAGCTCAGTGACTGTAGAAGCGGATTTCAAAACATGCACCGCCCTCCGGCATATTTCTCGCCCGCAGGGTTCCGTTCTGGCGCTCTATGATTTCCTTTGCCAGAGCCAGGCCGATGCCGATACCGCTTTCTTTCGCGTTCTGCCCTCTGTAAAAACGATCAAACAGATGCGGGATATCGACTTTTGGAAAGCCCTCCCCCTCATCCCGGATCAATATCTCCGTGTACAGGGGATTGCGGGTGCAGGAGCATCGGACAATTCCTCCCTTGCCGTGTTCTATGCAGTTTTTCATCAGGTTCATGACGGCCTCCATTGTCCACTCCAGGTCGGCCGTGACGGCCATCTCTTCCAGTTCCGGAATGGATATGGGGACGCCGCGGCTGTCTGACAACTCCTGCAGATTATCCGCAGCCAGCACCAGGAGGGTATAGACATCCACCTCGTCTTTCCGAAGAGGCAGCACTCCCGCGTCCAGCCGGGACAGCAGAAGCAGTGCTTCCTCCAGCCGGGTGAGCCGCAGAAGCTGCTTTTCTATCTGCCCCGGAGGGCGGCAGTCAGACTGCTGTGCCATCAGCTGGAGGGACAGGGAGATGGAGGTGATGGGAGTTTTGAGCTGATGGGCGATATTGGCCAGATTTTCCGCAAACTCATTTTTGGCCTGTACCGCGGCATCTTTTGTCTGATAGAGAAAGGTGACGGTCTTGTAGATTTCGTCTTCCAGTTTGGAAAAATCGTCCTCCCCGCAGGCGGAGAGGATGGGGGCTTTCCCGGTGTTCACCTGTTCCAGGTAGTCCGCAAGCGCCCGGATGCGCCGGGTCTCTGCCCTGTTGCGAGTAAGAAAGGTCAGAGCGAAGAGCAGGATGCCGGTAAGCAGGCCTGCCGCCGCAGGGAAAGTGCTTGACGTCTGGGTGGGGAGCGCAAAGTCAGAGGGGCAATATCCAAGCGACGACAGGATGTCTTCTTCTGCCATGGCATGAGCGGAGACAGAGGCTTCGGAGACATAGTCTTTCAGGGCGGCGCAAACGCCTGCCCGGGCATCCGGCGCCTGTTCCAGCACTTTCCCGCAGACGATATTCAGCATCCGAAACTGCTCCCGGCTGTCATGGCGGGAGACCAGAAGTATCGTCAGGCAAGCCGAAATCAGGCTCGTGGCGCACACAAGGAAAAGGGTCAAGAGGCAGTTCTTTCGTCCGGTCATAAGGTGTCCTCCATGCGGTATCCCACGCTTCTGACGGTTTTGATGCAGGCAGGCTGGGACAGCTTGTCCCGCAGCCTTTTCATGGTCACGGTGAGGGTGTTGTCGTTCACATAATTGCCGTTTAAGTCCCATACCTGTTCCAGGATTTTTTCCCTGGTCACGGTTCTGCCCTTGTTTTGCATTAAGTACAGAAGCAATTGGTATTCCGATAAACTCAAAGCGATTTCCCGGGAACGGAGGGATACGGTCTGGCGGTTCTGGTCAATGACAATGCCGTCACAGGTAAGATACTGTCCGGCGCGGGTTCGGCGCAGCAGAGCCAGGATGCGGGAATGCAGTATTTCCAGCTCAAATGGCTTGACTATATAATCGTCCGCACCGCTCTGAAAGCCGGATACAATGTCCGCACAGTCACCGCGAACCGTCAGAAAGATAATGGGCAGTTCTTTAAAACAGCCGCGGATCCATTGGCACAGCCTGTCTCCCCGGCCATCCGGCATGTTCCAGTCCAGCAGCACCAGCCCGGGTATATGCGCCTGCAGAGCCTGCCTGGCCTGGGCAAAACCGGCGTAAATGCTGACGCGGAAGTCCTTTTGTTCCAGATATTCCTTTACGGCAGAGGCGATGTCGGGATCGTCTTCCATATAATATAATTCAATCATTTCCAATTCCTCCCGGGGTTGACCTAGGTTTATATGTCCCCATTATATCAGAAAAAAATGACAGTTGAATGACAGATTTTCGGGTAATCAGTACCGCTAATGGTTATTTATGCGGATTAAACTGCGGAAACGCAAGCGCAAAAACTTATATTTGACAATTCTCTCCATCTGTATTATGATAGTCCTATCAGTAATTTATCTGTGTAGAGTGCGAATCGCACATTCAGGCAGTTTCTGCCGGATTCATTCACAAGCACTGGCAGGGACGGCCTATGGGTCATGTATATTCTCTGCCGCATCATTTTCAGAAAGAGAGGATACCACATGAAGCCCAGAATGCAATTCGTTTCACGAAAGAAGCGGCTCTTTGGTCTGCCGCTGAGGCGATTCATCGCCAACCGCAACGTAAAGGACAGGCTCTTCTGCTACATCTTCGAGCAGGACAGAGGGGCTTTGCTGGAACTGTACAACGCGCTGAACCACACGGACTACCGCGATGCCCAGGCGCTGCAGATCGTCACCCTGGACAATGTGGTCTACATGTCTATGAAGAACGACATGGCGTTCCTGCTGGCCGGAGCCCTGAACCTGTACGAGCACCAGAGCACGTTTTGCCCCAATCTTCCGTTGCGCTTCCTACTCTATATCGCCGCGGAGTACGAGAGCCTGGTGGCAAAGGCCAAAGCGAACATCTATGGGAAGACAGTGATTTCGCTGCCTGCACCCCAGTGTGTGGTTTTCTATAACGGGGATAGGGCAATGCCTGACGAGCAGTACCTGCGGCTGACAGATGCCTTTACGGACGTGCCAGAAGCCGGATCCCCGTCCTGCCTGGAACTGAAAGTCCGGATGCTGAATATCAACTATGGCCACAACAGCCAGTTGACCGGGGGCTGCAAGCGTCTGGATGAATATTCCCGTTTCGTGGCCCGCATCAAAGAGTACCACCAGAATGGAGATTCTGTGAGCCAGGCCATCGAAAATGCGGTAGTGTATTGTATAGACCATGGCATCATGGAAGATATATTGTTGCCCTTTCGGGCGGAGGTGACGAAAATGCTGCTGACTGAGTACAACGAAAAGAAATATATGCGCCTGTTCCGGAAAGAAGCCCGGGAAGAGGGTCTGAAAGAGGGCCGGGAACAAGGATTAAAGCAAGGATTGGAACAAGGACAGAACCTCTTGATCAATACTATGCTCCAAAACGGAGCGTCTCCTGAGCACCTCTCGGAGATAACAGGCTTGCCGCTTTCGGAGATCAATGCCATAACAAAGAATAAAAAGAGTTAGTCCGATTCTCGCTGGGCGGCAAAGACTGAAAAGAAAAGGGGCTCATAAACACATAGCTTATAATTAGGTACGATGAGAGTGGAAAAAACGATTATAATGGGCCAACGATCAGGGGAGACTTGTGCCGGGTGAAGCAAATAGAGCGCTTTCTGCAGACAGAGAGCGCTCTGTTTAGGCTTGCATTGAAAAAGCCAGGAGTGGTTGACTATTTCCCGCATTCCATTTATACTGGAAAAGGAAATTGGAAACTGCCAAAGCAGCACAAATTGCCACAAGACGGCACAAACCGCCGCAAGCGGCGTAAACTGCCGTAAATGGCAGCCAGACAGGAGGAAATGCGACATGGCATGGTACGATGAGGCAATCTTTTACCATATTTATCCCTTGGGGCTTACCGGAGCGCCCAAGGAGAATTCTTACGGGGAGCCGGTGCACCGGTTGAACACTTTGATTCCCTGGATAGCCCACATAAAGGAGATCGGCTGCAATGCCATCTACATCGGGCCTTTGTTCGAGTCTGTGGGCCATGGGTACGAGACCACGGACTACAAAAAGCTGGACAGCCGCCTGGGTACCAACGAAGATCTGACAAATTATGTGGCGGAGTGTCACAGGCAGGGGATCCGGGTCATCTTGGACGGCGTATTCAACCATACGGGGCGGGACTTCTTCGCTTTCCGGGACATCCGGGAGAAGCGGGAGAATTCTCCCTACAAGGACTGGTACCGCAACGTGAACTTCTGGGGAAACAACCAGTACAATGACGGCTTCTCCTATGAGAACTGGGGCGGCTACGATCTGCTGGCCAAGCTGAACCAGTACAATCCTGCGGTGAGGGACTATATCTGCGATGTGGTGCGGTTCTGGGTGAAAGAATTCGACATCGACGGCATAAGGCTGGATGCGGCGGATGTGCTGGATTTCGATTACATGAGGGCGCTTCGCCATGTGGCGGACGAGGTGAAACCGGAGTTCTGGCTTATGGGGGAGGTCATCCACGGTGACTACACTCGCTGGGTCAACGAGGGCACGCTGCACTCCGTTACCAATTACCACCTGCACAAGGCCCTGTACTCCGGGCACAACGACCACAATTACTTCGAGATCGCCCACACGGTGAAACGGCTCTATGGCATGGGCGGGAACAGTCCCGAGGGCCTGAAGCTATACAATTTCGTGGACAATCACGATGTGGAACGGATCTATACGAAGCTGAACAACAAGGCCCATTTCGCGCCCGTGCATGTGCTGTTGTATACGCTGCCGGGCATCCCCTCCGTTTACTACGGATCGGAATTCGGAATTGAGGGCAAAAAGGACCGATATTCTGACGATTCTCTGCGCCCGGCTCTTTCGCTGGACGACTATGCAGATGCCTTGGAGAAAAATGCATGCACAAGGCAGATTGCGGCACTGGGCAAAGTGCGCCAGAAGACAAAGGCTCTCTCCTATGGAGATTACCGGGAACTGCTGCTGACCAACCGCCAGTACGCATTCTCCAGGAATTACAATGGGGAGTCCGTCCTTGTGACGGTTAATAACGACGACAGCGATTATGTGATGACGCTGCCCGCCGGAAACGCGGCAGAGTACATCGGCACGCTGACCGGCCAGAGGGTAAGCGTGGCCGGGGGGCATATCGCGGTGAACGTAAAGGCAAATTCCGGAGAGATCTGGGTGCCGTCAAACGGAGAATGGACAGAGGAGACCGGCAAGGCAGAGGGGGAAGCACTGCAAGAGACGCCGGCTGAGGAGACGGCAGAGCGGAAAGCTGCCTGTGAAGATAAGACTGTGGCAATTACGCCAGACAGTGCAGGTACTGCAGACAGTGAAAGTACCGTAGACAGTGCAGACGCCGCGGATAGTGCAGGTACCGCAAGCAGCGTAGACGCCGCGGATAGTGCAGGTATCGCAAGCAGTGTAGACGCCGCGGATAGTGCAGGTACCGCAAGCAGTGCAGACGCTACAGATAGTGCAGGCACCGCAAGCAGTGCAGACACCGCAGATAGTGCAGGTACCGCAGGCGGTGCAGACGTCACAGACACCGCAGACATCAAGGGGGAAGCCCCGGAGGAAAAGCCTACACTGCTATCAGCGGACGGAAGATCCGCGGCCGAAGAAGCCTTAAAAAAGGTGTTTGAAGAGGGAAAAATTGCGGGACTACAGGAAGCAATTCTGGCCATTATGGAAAAGAACGGCCCCGTCACGGACCAGATGCGCAGGGACGTGTCGCAGAATGTATACCATGACTCTCTGATCGCATGGGTGAAGAGCTTCCGCTGAGGGTGGCAGCCCCCTGAAATACTTTGACAACCATCCGGAGCAATGCTATACTTTTAAGAAAAAAGGAGGACGGTATTATGTCACATCAAGCTAATATTTCCGCAGAGGAAGCTCTGCTTAAACTGCAGAAAGGGAATGAGGAATATATGACCTCAACCACAGGCACAGGGGATATCTCTCCCGCCATCCGCAAGGACACCTGCGAGAACGGCCAGCATCCCTACGCCATCGTAGTCACCTGCTCGGACTCCCGGGTGATTCCCGAGAGCATATTCGCGGCGGGCATCGGCGAGCTGTTCACCATCCGCGTGGCCGGAAATGTCATGGACGACAATCAGTTAGGCAGTGTGGAGTATGCAGCCGATCACCTAGGCTGCAATCTGGTGGTAGTCCTGGGCCATACCCACTGCGGCGCGGTAGGCGCTGCCATAGGCGGGGGCGCAGGGGGCTTCATCAAGTCCATCACGGATGAGATCATGGCTGCCATCGGCGATGAAAAGGACGACTACAAGGCCAGCTGCCTGAACGTGGAGAACAGCGTGAAGAAGATCCAGGAGAATATCCATATTCCGGGGCTGAAAGCCATGGGCGCAGTGTACCATATTGAGGACGGGCATGTAGAGTTCAAATAGACGAGATTGTGCATAAAATCCTTAAAAAGGGGCTGTCATGGGACAGCCCCTTTTAAATTCCGCCAATATTCCTGCTGTCCGTACATTCCTGTTCCGCTAAAAATGGTGCCGGAAAGAGTCACTTGTTTCGGCTCAACAGAAAAAATCTCCGGCAGCCATTGACAGGGAAAGTAAAATTGTGATATAGTTCCAGATGCAAATGAGTCGCATTTGCATCTGGAACTATATGGTTTCGGCTCCGTACATGGGGAGCCGGAGGAACATTTGCGGAAAGGTTGATGAATGGAATGCTGCATATAATAGAAGACGCCCTCATAGACAGTATAAAGCTTGTGCCCTTTTTATTCCTGACCTACCTTGCAATGGAGTACCTGGAGCACCGGACAGGGGAGCATGCCAGGAAACTGATCAGGCGGCCGGGGGCAGAGGACACCGGGCATACCGGACACCGGCGCTCTATAAGGAGCCTTGCCGCGCCCGTCATCGGCGGGCTTTTGGGGGCTGTGCCCCAGTGCGGCTTTTCCGCCGCCGCCTCTAATCTGTATGCCGGGCGGGTCATTACCCTGGGCACCCTCATGGCAATCTACCTGTCCACCTCCGACGAGATGTTGCCCATTCTCATTTCCGAGCAGGCGCCTGTATCCATGATTCTCAAGATCTTGGCAGGCAAGGCTGTCATCGGCATGGCGGCAGGGCTTGTGATCGATCTGCTGCGCCGGAAAGGGGAGAGAGACCGAAATCCCGGCGGGATCCACGATATCTGCCGACAGGAGCGGTGCCACTGCGAGAAAGGCATCCTGCGCTCCGCCCTGTCCCACACGGCGAAGATTGCCTTTTTCATCCTCCTAGTGAACCTGGGGCTGAACCTGGTCCTGCACTTTACAGGGGAGGACGCCCTGGGGAACCTGATCCTGAACAGACCTTTTGCGGGTCCTGCGCTGGCCGGGCTGGTGGGGCTGATACCCAACTGTGCCGGGTCTGTGGTGATCACCCAGCTTTACCTGGCGGGCTCCATGGGGCTGGGAGCCGCCATGGCAGGGCTCCTGGCGGGCTCCGGGGTGGGACTGCTGGTGCTGTTTCGGGTGAACCAGGACAGGCGGGAGAACCTGAAGATACTGGGGCTTCTGTACGCCATCGGCGTGGCGGCAGGGATTGCCATAGAGTGGATGGGAAGTGTGTAAAGAAATGTGAAACGGCCCTAAGCCGGACAGGGCGTCGGCATGCTGCGGCGGGGCAAGGGGGAGGAGACGGTCATGAACAGGAAACGAAAGATGTCCGCTGAGGCAATGCCCTATGCAGACTGCGGAAAGGAGATATCCTATCCCCAGGGACTGAAGTGGACGAAGCAGAGAAAGAGCGTATACAAAGTGCTCTGGGCGGCAGCACAGCCCCTCAGTGCCATCCAGATATACCGGCGGATGCCGGACTATGAGGACAGCGGAGCCGAGTCTGCCGTCTCCACGGTTTACCGCATCCTGGCGGCTTTTGAGGAAAAGGGCCTGGTGGAGAAAAATGCCCGGATGGAAGACGGCAACCTGGTATACAATCTCAACCGGGGCGGCCATATCCACTACGCGGTCTGTCTGAACTGCCATAGTCGGATTCCTCTGCAAAACTGCCCTTTCAGCCATATCCATCTGGAGGAAGGGATGGAGGACTTCGCGGTGACAGGCCATAAGCTGGAGCTGTACGGGTACTGCAGGGATTGCAGAGAGAGACAGCAGGAGAAATAGGGGTAAGGCAGACTGCCTGCCCCTTAATTTTATGCCCGAAAAGCGGCTGAAAGCTGTTGTTGCTTCAAAAGCATTGCAGACAGGCATGCTTTTTCCGGACGGCAACTGAGGAAATACACATAAAAAGAAATTGGAGATATCTGATTTTATAAATATAAAATCAGATATTGAAATTCTGATGGCACTGTGATATAATCAAATCCGGATTGGAGGCTTGAAGACATATGGACAGAAAAACAATATCTAAAATCGTAAAAGCTACGGGCGTGTCTTCCGGAGAAATGGTCCTGGTCCATTTCTGGGGAGAGGACGCCGACAAGGAGATCGCAAACAATTTCATGGCTGCCGTGGCGGAGAGGGGAGCCACACCCGTATTGCTGCAGCAGTCCCGCTCCGTAAATCGGGACATCTTCCTGGCGGCAAAGGAAAGCTGTTACGGCCAGCGATACTTTGACTTGTTCACAAAATTTGACGCGGTGCTGGATGTCTTCGCTTATCGCCCGGTCATTCTGGGATATGAAATTGACCATGACAAGTTTGAGCTTTACCGCAGATATATGGCGCAGCTCTTCTCAAAGCTCATGGACTGTAAACGCTTTACGCAGATCAGAATCCCCACTGCGGCCAACGCAGAGGAATCCGGTCTCGACGCCCAGGATTACATTCGGCGCATGGAGAGGGCCTACGATATTGACTACGATGCTGTCAGCGAAGCCTGCAGACAGGCAAAGGACCGCTTTCAGGGAGTGGATAAAGTGCTGCTTCGCACAGGGGAGGACTGTGAGCTATCTCTTGAGCTGACCCATCGGATGTGGCATATCGACGCCGGGGACGGCGATCTTCCCTGCGGTGAGATTTACATCGCCCCGGTGGAGGACAAAACACAGGGAACGGTTTACTTTGAAACAATCTACCTTGAGGGCGCAAAGTACGAGGAGGTTTTGCTGCACATTGAGGAGGGGCGGATAAGCGGCAGCAATCGGCCAGATGTCACGGCCTTTTTTGAGAAGCAGCCACAGGAAAACAGAGTTGTCTGCGAACTTGGACTTGGCATGAACCCCAATGTGACGGATCTGTGCGGCTACACTGTCCTGGATGAGAAAATGTGCGACACCTTTCACATTGCAGTGGGCGCCAATCACATGTTCGGCGGCGCAAATACGGCCTCGGATCACATGGATTTCGTAGGCCATGGCACAATACTGATAAGAGGAGAGTAACGATATGAATGAACAACTGCAAAAATTTGACGCATATCTTGAGGAACGGATCGGGGCCTGTAAAGAACGGAGTGAGCAGCTTGCTGCGGAGGACCGAAAGGACGAGGGAAATTTTGAAAAAGTCCGGGCAAATGTCTATGAGATTTTCAAAACGATTCGCTCTGTGGCAGAGAGAGTCTGCGGAGGGGACGATTTTGCCGGGAAGCGTTTTTTCCTGCAGAAAGCCGAGGAAATCCCCGCCAGCTGGAGCGCTTCCTATGACAAGGCCAAACAGCACGGAGATCTCGAAAAGATGCACATTGAGAGCATTAAGCTCGACACCATCCGGGAAATAAAGGATAGGTATATGCAGATATGGGAGGAGAACACATGACGGAAACAGAAGCAATCAGACTGTTCAAGTGCCTGGCAGACAAGTCACGGCTGCAGATCTTGAAATCCCTGTCTGTGGAGGATATGTATGTTGAGAGGCTGGCAGAGCGGCTGGGCCTGACTGCGCCTACGATTTCGTTCCATCTCAAAAAGCTGTCAGACGCCGGCGCCGTGACCGCATACAAGAATCAGTATTATATGATGTATTCCCTGAACAGAGAGATATTTCAGACCAGCATATTGGAAATCGTGCAGCAGGAATCCGACGAGGCGCAGAAACAGGCGCAGCGGGACGCAGAGTATCGGCAGAAAGTGATAAACGCCTTTTTTGAATATGGGAAATTAAAATCGATTCCCACCCAGCTCAAAAAGGAACGCATTGTCCTGGAAGTGATTGCCGAAGCCTTTGACTATGACAGGATGTATTCCGAGCGGGAAGTAAACATTATAATTGCCGATTTTTACGATGATTTCTGTACCATCCGCCGTGACATGGTAGACGGACGGCTTTTAGGCAGAAGCGGCATGGAGTATTGGCGTATAAAAAAAGATTAAAAGAATCACGGCTCTCAAAACCCCGCGGCAGCATCTCTTCCGGCGTATCGGCCGAAAAGATGCTGCCGCAAAAGTTCAAAGGTTTGCGGTCTATCCCTTTTGAATCCGCACAGTTGAGACGACTGCATAGACAATCGTAACCGCTGCGATTAGGAGAAACAGCCAAAACAACCAGTCAATGCCCAGCAGAACCTGCACTGCGTTCAGGGCAAACATGACGCCCAGCAGCAAGAGCACAATGGCGGATTGACGGTAGTACGGTCTCTTGTCCATGGTTTCCCGTTCTTCCTTGGAGGCATAGATGTATGCGTTGTTGAACAAAAACCCCTTTTCCCGAAAGGAGCGGAAACTGGAAAGAAACAATCCGGCGGATACCAGAAAAAGAACACATGCGGTGATTCCCTCTTTCATAAATGTCCCTCCGCCAAAGGTTTTTACGGCCGAAGCCCCATGCCGCCCTCTAAGGTAAGGGTCTCGCCGGTGAGGTACTTGAAGTCCGGGGAGGCCAGCTGCACGCAGACCCGGCCGATCTCCAGCTCGGAATCGCCGTAATGTCCTGCGGGAGGCATCTTCACATTTGCCTTGAAAGCCTCCGGATAAGCTTTCTCAAAGTTCTCAAGCTGCGCCGTCCAGGCCAGAGGGCAGATGATGTTCACATTGATGCCGTCCTTTGCCCATTCCGTGGCGGCCACCCGGGTCAGGCCGCGGATGCCCTCCTTTGCGGCAGCGTAAGCGCACTGACCGTAATTGCCGAAAAGCCCCGCGCCGGAGGCGAAATTGATGACGCTGCCCTTTGTCTGTGCCAAGTGGGGATAGCAGGCTTTCATATAATAGAACGCCGCGTACAGCCCGGAGTAAAGCGCCAGGTTGAACTGATCCGTGGTGTGTTCCGAAAGCGGTACGCCGGAAGCGGAAGCCTGTGCATTGTTGATCAACACGTCGATTCTGCCGAACTTCTCCATGGTCTGCTTTACCACTTCTCCCACTACCGCCTCATTGTCCGCACCTGCGTTTACGTCCGCCTGCACGATGAGCACTTGAATGCCGTAGAGACGCTCCAGCTCCTCTTTCGCGTCCTCCAGCTTTTTCACATTGCGGCCGGTGATAACCAGATTCGCACCCTCTTTCGCGTATGCGGTGGCGATGCCGTAGCCGATGGAGCCGCAGCGCCCGTCGCTTAATACCGCCCGGCCTGCGCCTGTGATGATTGCCGTCTTACCAGTCAGAAAACCCATAATGGATACCTCCTTGTGATGAAAAATGAATTATATTCGCACAAAAACTCAGGAATATCAGAAAATTCCTACAATTACTATAACATATCGGAAAAGGACTGTCAAAATGAGATTTGGGTCAGTCAATAATTCACTTCCGAATAAAGTTTCCAAATAAAATCTGCGTGGGTGCCGGTATGATATTTTTCCTGTTATCAAGAAGTATATTGAGCCCCGGTTAATTTATATGAACAATATTTAACATCTGCTCAGTTGCAGACCTGCGTCCCGTCTGATAGGATAAAAGACAGCAAAGGCCAATGCGAATCATGTAAAGGAGATTATCATATGGAGATAGGTCAGGTAATACGAAAATACAGGAAAGAAAAGAATATGACCCAGGAGGAAATGGCCAGATGCCTGGGAGTGACTGCTCCCGCGGTAAACAAATGGGAGAGCGGCGCGTCCGCCCCGGACATTGCTTTGCTGGCCCCCATCGCCAGGCTGCTGGGCATTACTACGGACACGCTGCTGAGCTTCCGGGAGGAACTGACAGAGGAGGAGATCCGCCGGCTCGTCCAGGAGGCTGGGGAGAGGCTGCATAGGGATGACTACAGGGAAGCTTTCGCCTGGGTCAGGGGCGTGCTGGAGGAATATCCCAACTGCGACAGCCTAAGCTGGCAGCTTGCGCTCCTGCTGGACGTACATCGCCTGCAGCGCCAGGGGAAAGACATGCCGGAAGAGCAGTACGACGCTTATATCAGTTCCTGCTATGCCCGGGCGCTGGAGAGCAGGGAGGAGGAGATCAGGCTCCATGCCGCGGCAGGGCTGTACGGATTCTATTTCAGGAAAGAAGAATACGGCAAGGCGGGGAATACCTTGCCTACTATTCCAGCCAGGATCCGGAGCGCAAGCGGAGACAGGGCGATATCTACAGCAGGACAGGCCGCGTCCGGGAAGCCATAAAGATATACGAGGAGCTTGTATTCTCCGGATACCATAAGCTGCAGATCGCCCTGCAGAGCATCTGCCAGCTGGCAAAGCAGGAGGAAGACATGGAGAAAGCCCGCTTTATCGTGGAGAAGCAGACGGGCCTGGCAAGGCTGATGGAGATAGGCCGGTACCAGGAGGCCTCTCTGGAGATGGATCTGGCCATTGCCGGGAAAGACGTGGAGGCCACCCTGCAGATTGCGGAAAAACTCTTGTCAGGGATAGAGGACTTTATCAGCTACAGCAGGTCGCGGCTTTATGAGCATATGGAGTTCAAGGAGCCGGGGGAGGAATTCAAAGGGGAGCTGCGGGAGACTCTGGTAAAGGGTTTGCGGGACGAGGAGACTTTCGGGTACATGAAAGGGGACGCCCGGTGGCAGGAACTGCTGGAAAGGTGCAAAAACTTCTAAGCTACACAGACCGGAATGCCAAGTGAACCTGATTCGCTTGGCATTCTTTGTGCTCCGGCAGTATGGGCCGGCGCCGGGCGGGACTTGTTAAACTTCAGATGGACCGGACATGCCATGGGCGCGAATTTCCCATGCGGCCATATTGTGCCTCTTGCAGTTTTGTAGTAATATTGTATCAGGCAGCAGACGCCTATTGTCCAGGTGGACGCGAAAGGACGCAGCGGAAGAAGGAAAGAGGAAAAGCTGGAAGTGAGAGGCGCTGTGATAGAAAATGGTTTTCAGAGAGGAGAAAGACCATGAATTACAGAAAAGACAGATACGGAAACGAGATTTCGGCTTTAGGCTACGGCTGCATGCGGTTTTCCAGGGCGGCCGGCAGAATTGATCTGCAAAAGGCCGAGAAAGAAATCATGGCGGCCTACCATGGCGGAGTGAACTACTACGATACTGCCTATGTATACCCCGGCAGCGAAGCCGCCCTGGGAGAGATCCTGGAGCGAAACCATATCCGCGACAAGGTATACATCGCCACCAAGCTGCCCCACTACCTCATAAAATCCGCGGCCAGCTGTGAGAAGTACTTCAAAGAACAGTTAAGCCGTCTGCGGACAGACCATGTGGACTATTACCTGATGCACATGCTGACGGATGTAAAGACCTGGGAGCGCCTGAAAGCCCTGGGCATTGGGGAATGGCTGGAGGAGAAAAAGAAGAGCGGCGCCATCCGCCAGGTCGGCTTCTCCTACCACGGAAATTCGGACATGTTCTGCCAGCTGGTGGATGCCTGCGACTGGGACTTCTGCCAGATTCAGTATAATTACATGGACGAGAACAGCCAGGCAGGCCGAAAAGGCCTGAAATATGCCAGCCAGAAAGGCCTGCCTGTCATCATCATGGAGCCTCTGCGGGGCGGCAAGCTGGTGAACCGCCTGCCAAAAGAGGCAGAAGAGATCTTTGAACGGTTTCCCGTGAAACATACTCCAGCACAATGGGCTCTGCGCTGGCTCTGGAACCAGCCGGAGGTGACCTGCGTGCTGTCCGGCATGAACTCCGAAGAAATGGTGGCGGATAATCTGCAGACGGCCTCGGAAAGCCGCATCGGCGAACTGGGCCAGGCGGAGGAAGACATGCTGCAAAACGTGGTGCAGGCCATTAACGCGAAGATGAAAGTAGGCTGCACAGGCTGCGGCTACTGTATGCCCTGCCCAAAGGGCGTGGACATTCCGGGCACTTTCGCGGCCTACAACAGATGCTACTCCGAGGGGAAGCGCGCGGCATTCATGGAGTATTTCATGTGCACCGCCATGCGAAAGGACTCCTCCGCGGCATCTAATTGCATCGAGTGCGGGAAATGTGAGGGGCACTGCCCCCAGCACATCAAAATCCGCCAGGAACTGAAGAATGCAAAAAAGCAGCTGGAAGGGCCTTTCTATCGAATCGGCCGCAAGCTGGTAGAACTCTTCAGGGCCTATTGAAAAACCCTCTTTGAATAATTCCTCTTGATAAATGCGGACTTGCAGGTGATATCATGGGGTGCCGGAGTTCGCCGGATTCGGTATCGGCAGACGGATTTCCACCGTGGTCCCTGTTCCCGGCGTACTCTGAATCCTCAGGCCGTACTGCGGGCCGTAATTCAGCGTGAGCCTCCGGTGGACATTGGCCAGACCGATGTGCCGGCCGTCGCTTCCGGAATTCTCTCCCAGTTCCAGGGAAAGCTGAACCTGCAGAAGCGTCTCCCCATCCATGCCGCAGCCGTTGTCCGCAATGCTGATTGTGAGTGTATCGTCCTCCGCTAACGCCGTGATGCGGATTGCCAGCGCCGGTCCGTCAGGAACATAGCCGTGCCGCACACAGTTTTCCACAATGGGCTGCAGGGTCAGCGGCGGGAGCGGGACGCTTTCCAGCGTCGGATCCAGCGAAATATCCAGACGGACCTGGCTGCCGAACTGATGGCTCAAGATCAGCAGATATCTTTTCAGATAATGGATTTCTTTCCGGAGGGGGATGGGGCCGATATCCTCCCGGAAGACCGGCAGGAGGATTTCCGCCAGCGCCGCAATGCATTCCTCCAGGTCGTCCGCTTTATAGGAGAGAGCCATCCACTTGAACGTGTTCAGCACATTGAAGATAAAGTGGGGGTTGATCTGCGCCCGCAGGGCCAGGATTTCCTGGACATGGAGAGCTTTCTCCGCTTCCCGGTTTTCCTCGTCCATCTTTGCCAGGGCCTGGGACATCAGGTTGAAATGCTGGATGACATTGCCCAGTTCATTTCGCAGGGCTAAATCAATCTGCACCCCCAGTCTGCCGGACTCCAGTTCACTCATTTTCTGGCAGAGGGCGTCCAGAGGCTTCAGACAGCGGTAGATCCAGTACCGCATAAAGACCAGGGCTATGGCGCCGCACAGGATGAACACCACAAAGAAGATGATTTCCAGAGCGGTGGCATCCTGGCGGTTCTCGTTGTCCGAGATGTATTTCACAATGGTAAAGCCGTTGTTTTCGTTGCGCATATAGACTGCCTGGCCGGTGCTGCCATGGAGGGATGCGGGGAACTGTCCCGTTGTATTGTTCCCATTTGCCAGCGGTGACAGATCCAGCCCCGCCCCGTCTACGGTGTGTGTCGCCTGGAGAATAGACAGGTTTTCGTTCAGCAGATATACGCAGCTGTCCTCCCCGAAGCAGGAGCGGAGAAGGGAATCAAGCATCTTCGCATTGAGATTGATCATGACCGCCCGTTTCTGCAAGTTTTGATAGGTGCTGCCGGAAGCGCAGCCTATCGTGATCAGAGGGAGGTTCTTTGCCGAAGGATCGAGATACCCATGGAATTCGTTGATTTCATGTCCCGTGGTGATGCGGATCTGATAGACAGAGTCGCAGATTTCCTGATAAAAATCGGACTGCAGGATTGGGATCGTTCTGGCATCAAAAGGGACGGAGTTGGTGACTACGGTACTGATGAAAGCATTGTCATTGATATAGAGAAATAAGGAGTCAATATACTGGTTGTCCTGTTCCATGCCTGTCAGCAGAGTATGGATGTTCCTCACATGAGAGAGGTATTCACGAGTCACATGGACATTGCTTTCGCTGGCAATGGCGATGGCGTCCCGGTCGTACAGCAGGAGATTTATGTTGGAGCAAACACTGTCATAGACCAGGGCAATCTGCTCCTGGGCGTTTCGCAGTTCCTTAAAGGCGGCATCCTTGTCTCGCTCAGAGAGGACAGACATGGTATACCGCCAGATAAATTGAAGCCCCAGCAACATCGCCACTACCAGGATTGCCGCTGTGCCCAGGGAAATCTGTCGTGCCAGGGAAACTTTCCGCTCACGGTATGACTGGCGCGTATGACATTTCATGTGTTTTCCTCCTCCCCCACCGATTCGCAGCGGTCGTCTGCCTGGCCCTTTTTGGCAGGCTTCAGCTGCCTGTCCCCGGAAAGCGTCTCATTGTATCTTGCCTCAGGCATCCACTGCCCTGTCCCCTCCTCCTGCCACCGGGCCGATGACCGGTATTCGCTTGGCGTCACCTTGGTGAGCTGTTTGAACAGACGGTAAAAATAGATATCCTGGGTAAAGCCCAGCGAGGCGGCGATCTCACTGATGGACTGCTCCGTGCTGCGAAGCAGCAGCTTTGCGCGTTCAATGCGCACGGAATTGATATAGCTGATAGGACTCTGATCCATCACCTTGCGGAACAACGTACTTAAGTAGGCCGGATTCAGGTGGATATGCTCCGCGATTTCATTGAGGGACAGCGCATGATCCAGATTAGAATGAATGTAATGAAGCGCTTCTTTCACGCAGTCCGGCATCTGTTTGGAGAAAGAAGACAGGTTGAGGATGTCCGTCGCGTACTGTTCGAAACAGGCGATGCATTCCCTAAGCGTCTCGCTCTCCGAGATTTTTCTGGTACAGGAAACGCAGCTTTCCTCCAGGGAATCTCTGGCGCTGTCCGTCTGCATGGACAGCCATACGGCCACTGCCGACAAAGCCTCCTGAAAGGAGCCGGAATCCGGATAGCTCCGGGAGGTGATCTGACGGATTCTGCTCTCGTAACTGTCCGCGAACTTGCGCGGTACGTGGAGAAAAACATTGGGGAGGGCCAGCAGCCGGATAGAGATATCCTCCGGGACAGGAAAAGCCTCCTGGCCGGCATAAAGGGAGGAATATACACCGGTGAAATAGCATAACTCCAGCCCTTTCTCCGCCTGCCTCACTGCCTCGGCGAGACGATCGGAGCCTTGGGTCCGCCCGCTCATGCAGGCCCGCATCTGTCCGCTCCCGGCCGCGGACAGCTCCTCGCACAGGAGGGGCAGGGCGTCGGACAGACGCTCCGCGTTTTCCTGATGCAACAGAAAGGCACAGCATGCGGATGAGATGCGTAGGATTTTTGCGTCCGTGCCGGAGTATGCCTTGACTGCCCGCTGCAGAATCTCACGGTCAGGCAGCAGGGAATCCTTTCGGGGCAGGGACAGAAGCAGCACGGCATAGTCCTCCTTTGGAGAGATGCCGGCTGCGAGCAGGGCAGCCGCGGCATCCTCCGGCGGGAGGGCTCTCCCATGCTTTAGAATCTGCATCGCTCTTTCGGCGGAATTGGTATCCTGTCCCAGCCGTTCTCTGTCCAGATCCATGGTGGTGTCTTGGAGGATTTTCTGGATGTCCCGGCAGCTGGCAGTGGCTTTTAGAAAATAATGGGACACTCCCATATTCAGCGCCTGCTGGGCCTGAGTAAAGTCATCTATGCAGGTCATGATGATAATGCGCGTCTTCGCGTCTGCCTCTTTCTCCCGGATGTTGCGGATCAGCGTAAGCCCGTCCATGACAGGCATGCTCAGGTCGGTCAGGATGATATCCGGGCGTTCGCGCAGATACACTTCATAGGCTTCTTTGCCGTTGGCTGCCTCATATACCCTGTCAATGCCGGCCCCGTTCCAGTCCAGCATGTCGCGCATACTGTGAAGGGCAAACAGCTCGTCTTCCACGATCAAAGCAGAATACATATAATTCACCGCCATTCTTCTATCTCTTCCTTAGAATTATAGCAAATACATTTTTTCAAAGCAATATACATTTTATAAGTTTCGCCCAAAAATTAGTTAGTTATTTTCGGACTGTTGGAATAAATAAACAATATTATAGCTAAATTAGTAAAATATATGTATTATATAGAAAGGCAGAAAATGCTAAAATGATTGCATAACAAAGAAAGGCGGTGTGAAGATGGCCAATAAGGTGACTATGAACAAAAAAGGTCAGAAAAAGGAATGGATCCTGTTCTGGATGATCCTGCCGTGGATAATTTACGTTTTTATCTTCCATTATGTCCCCATCGCAGGCTGGGCTTATGCATTTGTGGATTATAAGCTGGGGAAATCGCCTTTTGAGAGCGAGTTTGTGGGACTGAGGAATTTTCAGGCGATGTTCTCCTCCATCAGTCGTCTGCCCCGGGCCCTGCGCAATACGGTAATACCAAATACCATCAATCTGGCGATTTCCTGGCTGCCGGTGGCCTTTGCCATCTTTCTGAATGAACTGCGGTCCACGAAATACCGCCGCATTGTCCAGACCGTGACCACCATTCCGAACTTCATCAGCTGGGTAATGATTTACGGGCTGATGGTGGGACTGTTTTCCACGGACGGGATGTTTAACGTTTTGCTTCTGCGCAATGGGGTCATTTCCAAGCCTTTCAATCTGCTGAGCAACAAAAACATTGCATGGACGCTCCAGGCGGTGATGGGCACATGGAAAGGGCTTGGGTTTTCGGCAATCATCTATCTGGCGGCCATTTCCGGCATCGACCAGGAGCTGTACGATGCGGCCATGACGGATGGGGCGGGGCGGTTCCAGCGGATCTGGCATGTGACCATTCCGGGTGTGCTGCCCACTTTCCTGGTTCAGAGCGTGCTGGGGATCAGCGGCTTCTTAAGCGGCGGCATGGACTACCCGCTGGTATTCGGGGGCGCCCTGACCAATCCCAAGCTGGAGAATATCGGCCTGTACAGCTATAACCTGTTCAAGAACGCAGACTATTCATACGGCATCGCCATGGGGATCATGAACTCTATCGTCTCCATTGTGCTGATTTGTCTGGGCAATGCCGCTGCCAAGAAAGTTCGCGGCGAGTCTATCGTATAGGAGGTGACGACATGGGAAAGAGGAAAACGGCCCAGAAGAAACATATGTATAAGGCGAAGCCCTTTGACTGGATCAATGCGGCGGTAATGTTTTTATTCGCCTTTACCTGTACCTATCCTTTCTGGTATATACTGGTTTATTCGCTGAGCGATCCCATGAAGGCAATGGCGGGCGTGTACTTCTGGCCGGTGGACTTTACGCTGGAGAATTACCGGAAGGTGCTGACCCTGAAAGGTATCCCGCAGGCCACGCTGATCTCTGTGAGCATCACGGTGATCTGCACCTTAGAGCAGATGTTTATCAGCGGGTATCTGGGCTATCTGCTTTCCAGAGAGCGGATGCCGTACCGCAAGGCCGTCTACCGCTTCTTTATCGGCACCATGTTTGTGGGGGGCGGACTGATTCCGGAGTTCCTGTTGCGGAAATACTTAGGGTTGTACAATACATATTTCATTTATATCATGCCGGGCGTAAGCGCGTACAATATGATTCTGACAAAGACTTTTATTGAGAGCATTCCCAGTTCCCTGGAGGAGTCCGCGAAGCTGGACGGGGCGAGCTACTGGGACGTCCTTACCCGCATCATCCTGCCGCTCTCCAAACCAATCCTGGCGACGATTGGCGTGTTCACGGCAGTGGGGGTATGGAGCGACTATTCTACAACGCTGATCTATACCGTGGACAGGAATTTGCGGACGCTGCAGTTCATCCTGTATCAGTATCTGAAAGGCGCTGCTTCCATTCTGCTGGAGGAGGGCAGCAAGGCAAATATGAGACAGCAGCTGACGCCCATGTCCATCAAGATGACGTTGCTGGTAGTGACGGTTGTTCCGATTCTGTGCGTCTACCCGTATATGCAGAAGTACTTTACCAAGGGCATTATGCTGGGATCCGTGAAAGGATGAGATTTTGGAAAAGCATCGCGTGAAGTTCTGTCAAGGCGTGAACCGTTCCGGGGAAAGGGAAAATCAGGGAAAGGGGGAGTAAAATTTGCGGGGACGGATCTAAGCCGAATCATCATAGATAATTATAGTAAACTTAATTAGAAAAAGGAGGTAAATTTATGAGGAAATCAATCAAAAAGCTTTTTGCCATCATGCTTGCGGCGGCAATGGCAGTGGGGCTGACAGCCTGCGGCGGTTCGGGGGAGCAGTCTTCAGAGCAGCAGAAAGAGAGTCAGGCATCTTCCGACGGAAACACAAATGAATCTAAAGAGAGTTCAGGTTCTGCGGAGGCGGATCGGGAACCCATCACGCTTAACGTTGCAACGATAGTCTCCATGTCGTGGAACGATTATTCAGACAACACAGTGGCCGAGTATATCCGTGATAAGTTCGGAATCACCTTTAATGTGCAGGATATCTCGGGAAATAAAGAGGCTTTAATGGCCTCCGGCGATCTTCCCGATATCTTTATCATTGAGGCCGATGAGGTGCTCCCCCTAATTGAATCCGGCTTTATTCTGCCGTTGGACGAGCTGATGGAAAAACATGACGCTACTTCCTGCTTCTTCCCGCCCGAAAAGCTGGAGGAGACCATGGATTTCCAGCGCAAGAATGTTTTCCAGAGCGACCACATCTATGGAATCATGGGCTATGATTATGGCGGATTGGGCGCCAGCCTGGGAACGCAGCAGTGGGGGCTGAACGTGGATTGGGAGAGATATTCCCAGCTGGGCTATCCGGAACTGGACGCCGATGTGGATCAGATCTACAAACTCCTGGTGGACATGGTGAATTTGAATCCCACCACGGAAAATGGACTTCAGGTTTATGCCATTGCTTATCCCACCATCGGGATGAGAGGGAATTCGCTTTACAGCGGGCATTCCCTGGGGTATTACCCTATCACGGACTACGCGCATGTGAACTGCAAGACACAGGAGATAAGCCTGATCTATACCGATCCGGAATCCGACATCTGGCAGTATAACCATATGTACTGGAAGCTGCACCAGGACGGTCTGCTTGACCCGGATTCCATCAATGCGAATCCGGAGAATGAATTCGACAATAACTCCCTGAAAGCAGTGAACGGGCAGTATGTCGCCACCCTTTATCATGACATCACGGGGAACGCCACCGCAACGAAAGCGTCTGAGGGCGTTGCCGGGGGATTCGAATTCATCCCCCTGAAAGGCTGTACGGTAGATGGCACTTTCGAGATATCTGAGGAAAACTTAGGAAAAGGCGTGGGCAATCTGCGATGCATCTCTTCCAAGACCAAGTATGCCGACCGCATCATGGAATTCATGAAGTGGTGGTATACGCCGGAGGGCAGCCGTATCCTCACTACCGGCGTAGAGGGGGATACCTGGAATTATGTGGACGGAGTGCCTACCCTGACAGAGGAAGCCAAGGTAGCCAAGTATGAGGGACAATCCAATGACTACTACTTTAGTTCCGGCATCAGGTTCGGCTGGAATGGAGGAACCGGGGAACCTCACCCCGATGGATATAGCGTCAATTTGTTCGATGAGCAGAGTTACCTCCTGGAATATGCATCAGCAATGGAAAAGGACGTGGCTGCGCACTATGGAATGACCATGACGGAAAAGGTAATAGAGATGCACGACAAAGGCGAACTTTATGACCATGATTTCCTCAATGGGAATGCAACCGCTGCTGTGAATACGCTGCCGGATGACCTCCAGAGGATTCTTAACACGGTGGACACCCAAATGTACGAAGGTATGGCGGCTTGTATCACAGAAGCTAAGACAGAGGAAGAATACTTCCAGATGCGCGATGATCTCATCAAGGCAGTGAAAGAAACGGGCATGGATAAGGTGAACGAGTGGTTCCTGACCACTTACAACGCCGCACTGAACGAAGAGTAAGGCGGAGCAGCGGGTGCCGGGTTTGTCATAAAACGCTCGTTATGGGCGGGCGCATTGTTTGGGATGCGTCCGCCCATTCTTATCGGTAAGGGCTGTAAAGCTATTCCCGGTTCCGAATGCTTTCGTGTTTTCAGTATTGTTATGGATTAGCCAAAACCAAAGGGTTCCGAATGCAGGATTCTGGCTCCGGGTGATGGCGGGTCAGTGGAAAGGAGGCGAAAGAGTATGGTGTCTGCGGTGGAAGAGGTCCGTCAGGGCCTGGAGGGAAGTTATCTGCTGCCTTTTTTCTGGCAGCACGGTGCCGAAGAATCGGTTTTGCGGACGCTGATGGAGAAGATTCAGGAATCGAACATTCATGAGATATGCGTGGAGTCCCGCCCTCACCCGGATTTCTGCGGGCCCGGTTGGTGGAGGGATCTGGACATCATCCTGGAGGAAGCGCAGAGGAGGAATATGCGCGTCTGGGTACTGGACGACCGGAATTTTCCGTCCGGATACGCGGGAGGGCTTATCGCCAATAAGTATCCGCAGCACAGGAGACGCGTGGTGAATTATGTGGCGATCGATGCCCTGGGGCCGGATGAACACGCTTCTTTTCTGATTGATGCTCTGCTGCGCCATCCCGGGACGGACCGGCTGGAGGCGGTGGTGGCCGCCCGCAGGCTGGATCCCGGCGCCGAGTGGGAGAATGCGCGGACAGATGTAACCGATTTGGTTGACTTGACTAGCTGCGTAAAAGACGGCAGACTGTTCTGGCCGGTTCCGGATGGACTGTACAGCGTTATTGTGGTTTATTCGTACCTGGTGGAGGGAGCGCGTCTGCTGAATCCGATTTCCAAAGAGGCGGCGGCCTGCCAGATTGAGGGCTGCTACCAGCCCCATTATGAGCACTACGGCCATCTGTTCGGCGGTACATTCGCGGGATTTTTCTCAGATGAGCCCCAGTTTGCCTGCGGCGGCTGGAACTGTCTCCCGGGACAGGATATCCCGCTGCCCTGGAGCGATGAGCTGCGGGATGCTCTGCAGGAGAGGCTGGGGGAGGACTACAGACGGCTGCTTCCGGCCCTGTGGCTGGACGGGAAGCCGGGCGGGGACTGCGCCGGTGCGGCCGCAGCAGGCGGCAATCAGGGGGCGCAAGAGGATGGAGCCGCAGCAGGCGGCAATCAGGGGATGGGAGAGGCCGGTTCCGGGGGCAGTGATGAGGCGCGGATAATCCGCTATGTGTATATGGATGAAGCCTCAAGACTTTTCTCGGAGTGCTTTGGCCGGACGCTGGCGGACTGGTGTCACGCCCACGGTGTGGAGTACATCGGCCATCATGTGGAGGACAACAATTCCCACAGCCGCCTGGGGCCGGGAGCGGGTCATTTTTTCCGGGCGCAGAAAGACCAGGATATGGCAGGGGCGGATATCGTCATGCACCAGATTCATCCGGGCTACGCCGGCGTCAGCCGGCACTGGCACAGCGTCCATTCGCTGACAGACGGAGAGTTTTTCCATTATGGGCTCATTAAATTGGCATCCTCTCTGGCCCATATTGACCCGTCGAAAAAGGGCCGTGCCCTGTGCGAGAATTTCGGCGCTTACGGATGGATGGAGGGAATCCGGCTGATGAAATGGCTTGCGGACCACTGCCTGGTCCGGGGGATCAACCGATTTACTCCCCATGCTTTCACGGACAGCCCGTTTCCGGAATGGGACGGCCCGCCCCATTTTTACGCTCAGGGTAATAACCCGCAGTACCGCTTTATGGGACGCCTGTTCCGGTATATGAATCGAATGTGCCATCTGCTTAGCGGAGGAGTCCATATCGCGCCCGTGCTGGTGCTCTACCAGGCGGAGGCGGAGTGGTGGGGCGGGGGCATGCTCTCCCAGAGACCCATGCGGCAACTGATGCAGCGCCAGATCGACCTTGACGTTGCGCCCTGCGATGCTTTCCGTGACGGATGCCATGTTCAGGAGGGCTGTATCCGTTTTGGGCAGGAGCGCTATGGGGCGCTGGTAGTTCCCGGTGCGGAGGCGCTGCCCGCCTATTTCCTGGACAGGCTTGGGGAAATGACCCGTGCCGGCGTGCCCGTCTACTATGTGGGGAAGAAGCCGTCGCGGACCACGGCGGGGGAAGCCATTGTCAAACCGCCCGGGGAGACGGTGTCCCTGGAGGATCTGGCGGACCGGATTGTGGCGGCCGGGCTGGCGGATGTGGAGGTTACGCCTGTGTGTCCGAATCTGCGGGTGTATCATTACTATAAGGAAGCGGAGCATCTCTTTTTCCTCTTTAACGAGGAAAAGCGAAACAGGATTGACTTTCAAATAAAGCTGCCGGTAAGCGGCCCCGTTTTCCGCTTTGATGTGATGAACAACCGGATGTCCCGGCAGGACAGCCTGGATGGGTGCGTTTCCCTGTCCCTGGAGGCGGGGGAGGCGGTGCTTCTGACAGCGGTCTGCGGTGCATCCCCCTGCTGCACGGAAAGATCGGGGGCGGCGGAAACCAAGGGCTCTGCCGGAGCCGAAACGTCTGCCGAAGCCGATGGCATAGCAGAAGTCAACGGGTTTGCAGAATCCGACGGGCATGCCGACACCGTGAAAGCCTGGGAGGCAGAGGCGGAAGAGCCGTTCCGCGACGGACAGCGGCAGACCCTTGCCCTGCGCTGGCGGATTTCGCTGGCGAATGCCCAGGCATATCCCAACGCTGATCTATATAAGGATGACGTACCGCTTTTTGACATCAACGGACCGGATGAGCTGCCGTCATTTTCCGGCACTGTCCGCTATGAGGCGGATTTCCGGGCGGACTTTTGGGACGGTGGCCGGAACCGCGGTCAGGACGGTCCCGCAGCGGCAGACACTGTCCGGGCGCAGATCCGCCTTTCGCAGGTATATGAAATTGCGGAAGTATGGCTGAACGGAGTGTACGCGGGCTATGCGCTGGGTGCGCCTTACCGCTTCGATGTATCAGGGCTGCTGCGGCCGGGAACGAACCATCTGGTGATTGAAGTCACCAATACGCTGGCAAAGCAGGTGGGTGACTACTGTTCCGCCATCGTCCCCCAAGAGCCGGGCGGTATGCTGGCGGATCCGGAACTGATTTATTGTAAAGGAGGCCAATGGTGAAAAGCTATCTGAAAGATTTTCTGGAGAAATTTTCCTATCCGGAGGAAGCCAAAGATGTCTTGCTGCAGGCATATGACCGGATAGAAGCCCATGTGCCCGGTGGGGAGGCATTTCGGGGGCTCTTGCAGCGCTACGAAAGGGATATCAACCTTAAAATGAGACCGCTTCTCAATGAAATGACCGGCATAGCCGCCGGGGCGGGCGTACAGGAATACACGGGACATCTCCTGCTCTGTATCTGCATGTCCAGGCATCTGCTTGAGTGCTACCGCAAGGCCGGCATGGACGAGCAGATATGGTTCACCAGCATGAGCGATTTAAAGTGGAAGCTGATGGAATGCCGGCTGGTGCGCGGCATATGGGGGACGTTCGTGGGCGAGTGGTTCGAGGGCTTCTTCCAGATGGACCGGTTCGGCTTTGCGAAGCTGCAGTTTGACCCCAGGGTCATGGATTTTCGTTATGAGAGAGACGGTGTTGTCCTGGAGCCGGGCACTCCTATGGCCATTGTCCATATTCCCCGCACGGGAGAGAAGCTGGACAGGGAGAGCATGGAGCGCTCTTTCGATCTGGCGGCGGAATTCTTCAAAAAATGGTACCACTTTGACCCCATGGTGTTCGTATGCGATTCCTGGCTTTTGTACCCGGACAATCTGGAGGTGCTTTCGCCGGATTCCAACCTGTACGCTTTTATTACCACGTTCGACCTGGTGAAATCCTGGGAGTCGGAGGATTATTACGATGCCTGGAGACTGTTCGACAAAGAGTATACGGGGGATGTGGATGAACTGCCCCAGGATACCTCCCTGCGGCGGGCCTATGCGGACTGGATCCGCAGGGGCAAGAAGTTCGGAGGCGCCAGGGGGGTATATCTCTATGACAAAAAAGGGAAAAAAGAAGATTGAGGAGGAGAAAACAGTATGAGTGAAAAATTGAAAGTGGGTATTATCGGATGCGGGGGCATAGCGGAGGCAAAGCATTTTCCGTCCCTTGCCCATCAGAAGAGCCGGGTGGAGATGGTGGCGTTCTGCGACCTGATTCCGGAACGGGCCGAGAAGAATGCGAAGCAGTATGGCACGCCGGACGCCAGGGTGTACACTGACTACAGGGAACTGGTAGCGGAGAAAGACATCGACATAGTCCATGTCCTGACTCCCAATGTGGCGCACTGCGAGCTCACCGTAGCCGCCCTGGAAGCCGGGAAACATGTCATGTGCGAGAAGCCCATGGCTGCCACAACGGCGGACGCAAAGAAGATGCTGGATGCCCAGAAGAAGAGCGGGAAGCTTCTGACCATCGGCTACCAGAACCGTTACCGCCAGGACAGCCAGGTGCTAAAGAAGCTGTGCCAGGCCGGCGAGCTGGGCGAGATCTACTATGCCAAGGCACAGGCTATCCGCCGCCGGGGCGTCCCCACCTGGGGTGTGTTCCCCAATAAGGCCTTGCAGGGCGGCGGGCCGCTCATCGACATCGGCACCCATAGCCTGGACTTGACCCTGTGGATGATGGACAACTATGAGCCCTACAGTGTCATGGGGGCAAGCTTTGAGAAACTGGGCCGCCTCTTAAAGCCCGGCGAACAGGGCAACGGCTTTACGCCCTGGGACAATGAGGACTACCAGGTGGAGGATTCGGCTTTCGGCTTTGTCACCATGAAGAACGGAGCAGTAATCATGATAGAGACATCCTGGGCGCTGAACACCCTGGAGGTGGGCGAGGCGAAGACCTTGCTGTGCGGAACCAAGGCCGGAGCGGACATGAACGACGGGCTGCGCATCAACCATATCCTCTGCGACAAGCAGACAATCACAAGGCCGGAGACAAGCGCACCTTCCGGCGTGGCTTTCTTTGAGGGCGTGAAAAACATAAACGAGTCGGATTTCGAGTGCAATAACTGGCTGGATGCCGTCCAGGGCAAGGGGGAACTTTTGGTGAAGCCGGAGCAGGCCTTTGTGGTCACGAAAATCCTGGATGCCATCTATGAATCCGCCCGCACCGGAAAAGCAGTCTATTTTAATGATTAAGGAGGGAGACTATACATGAAGATCGGATTACAGCTTTATACCATCCGCGACTGTATCAAGTCCGGCGAAGATCTGGCCGAGGCCTTAAAGAAAGTGAAAGCCATGGGATATGACGGCGTGGAATTCGCCGGCTATGCCGGGCTGACGCCCGAGGAAGTGCGAAAAGCCCTTGACGATGCCGGGATAGAGGCTGTGTCGTCCCATACGGGCATCGATGGGCTGGAGGCTTCCATGGAGGAGGTAGTGGCCTATGCGGTGGCTGCCGGCGAGAAGTTCCTGGTGTGCGCAGGCTCCCGCACCGAAACGAAAGAGGATCTGCTCCGCCTGGAGCAGGTCATGAAGAAAGTGAAAGGCCTTGCGGAGCCCCACGGTATCATTGTGGGATACCACAACCATGCCCATGAGTTTGTACCCATAAGCGACGGGACTCTGCCCATTGAGTACATTGCCGAAAATGTCTGCAAACTGGAACCGGACACTTTCTGGGTTTACCGCGCGGGCACGGACCCTGCCGCATTCATCCGGGAGCATGCGCAACAAGTTGCCCTGATTCACTTAAAGGACGGCAATGATAAGGGAAAGCCCTGCGCCATCGGCGAGGGCGTCACCGATATCACAGGAATCCTGCAGGCGGCAAAGGAGCTGGGGAAAGAATGGGTGATCGTGGAGAACGATGATCCCGTACCGGACGGGCTTTCCGATGTGCAGCGCAGCATTGAGTGGCTGAAACAGAATATCACCTGATTGATTCTATATGAACAATTCTGCAGGAGGAAAATAAATGAGGAAATTAACGAAGAAATTTTACGCGATACTGTTGACGGCGGCAATGGCGGGGAGCCTGATCGCATGCGGCGGAGAGGATGCCGCTCCGTCTGGCGGCTCATCGGAGAATTCCACAGCGTCCGACAGGTCTTCGGAGGCGGAGAGCAATGCACCGTCATCCACGGAAGAAGAAAAGGAATCCAAAGAGGACGAGACGGCAAAAGAGAATGGGACGGCTTTTTTGTATGTGGCCACGGAGGGCAGCGATGCCAATGACGGTTCGCTGGAAAAGCCTTTCGCCACGCTTTCCGCAGCCATCGAAGCAGCCCGGGGCATTGAGGGAACGGTGGTCATCAACCTGCGGGGCGGGAGCTACCAGGCCACGGAGACAATCGAGATGACAGAAGCGGACAGTGACCTGGTTATCCGCTCGTACCCGGGGGAGACGGCGGAAATCACCGGCGGAACAAAGATTCCCTTTACCGCGTTTTCCCAGGTAATAGACGGCGAGATTCTGGAGCGGATCGATACGGTGCCGAGTACGCTGAGGGATGACGGAACGCTGAGGCCCCAGGGGATGGACGGCTACGGCCTGCACATCAATGTGCTGCAGGCAGATCTGAAAGCCCTGGGGATCACCGACTTTGGCGTGGTTCATGACCCGGACAGCCAGACGGGCGTTTCCCTGATGTGGGAGGACAGTATGATGACCCTGGCCTGCTATCCCAATGATGGGTATCTGCTGGTGGATAATGTATTTGAAAAGGAAGCCGTAGAGGAGGGCGCAGTGGCTCCCACGATCTTTACGGTTCAGGGGCTGGACGGACGTTATGAGAGATGGGCTCAGGCGGAGGACGTCTGGGTTAGCGGGTTCACCAACAGCTCCTATAGAACCAACACTCTTTCGGTTGAGATTGATGAGGAAGGCAAGGTTTCTGTCCCTGGCGGAGACAGCGTGCGCCCCAGTGGGGATATGGGGGCAAAGGGTATCAAGATCATGAACCTCATGGAAGAACTGGATGCGGAAAGAGAATGGTACCTGGATCGTGAAACAGGATATCTCTATATTATTCCTCCCAAAGACTTCGGCACAGGGGATGAACTTGTATTCAATAATTACAAAACAGATTTTCTGCACATTACCAGCGCGAAGAATGTTGTTCTGCAGGGGCTGCGTTTTGCCAATACCATGAGTAAGGCGATCGTTGTAGAGGAAAGCGACAATATAGTCATTGATGCCTGCGAGTTTACAGATATAGGTACACAGGCTCTGGGTATCTATCATTCCACGAATTGCGGCATCCGGAATTCGTCCATTCATAATCTGGCAAGCCAGGCGATTGGCATAGTCTCATGCGGCGACCGGAAATCCCTGACATCCGGAGGCTGCTTTATCAATAACAACCTGATTGAGCTGACCTGCCAAAAGGTTGCAGACAAGTATTGCATTGACATCAACGACTGCGTGGGCGTCACTGTAAGCCACAATGAGATTCATGACGTGCCTGTCTGGGGAATCATATACAATGATTCCAATGACATTACCATTGAATACAATAACCTTTATAAAATTTGCCATAGCGGCGGCGATTGCGGCGCAATATACTGTGGGCGGAACTGGACGACAAGAGGGAATGTGGTTCGCTATAATTATATCCATGGCGACCTGGGCACCGAGTCGTATGGGGTCTATCTGGACGATCTGCACTCCTCCACAGAGGTTTATGGCAATGTCTTCCAAAAGGTTCAGTATGGCTGCAGAATCGGCGGCGGGCGCGACAATAAATTTATAAACAACCTTATTGTGGATTGCATGTTTGCGGTTCTGGCCAACGGGGACAATATGGAAAATCCCTGGTGTGAAGAGGACGGCTATCTTATGGAGAGGCTGAGAGAGATGCCGTATACGGAGGGCATCTGGGCAGAACGGTATCCCGAACTGGTCAATATCCTGGAAGATGAGCCGCCTCGGCCCAAGGGGAACATCATCACGAACAACGTGCAGTATTTGTCGGACGGAAGGATTCAGGAATATGGCGGATTATTGTCTGACAAGAGGGGGATGGACGATGAGTTCATCGAGTACTCAACGATAGAGAACAATCTTACGCTTGACGGGACGGACTCTTTCGCCAACTACGCCCTGAACGACTTCACAGTGCTTGAGGGCAGTGAGCTTAAGACGAAGCTTCCGGAGTTCGAGATCATTCCTTTCAAGGAGATCGGACGGCAGGCGTATACGCTGGAAGACAATTACGGCAAGGACTGACGGAACCTGGACGTTTCAAACGATAGGGAGAGACTTTAGTTTGGATGTAACTTCCAATTTTGATTGGTATGCGCGCCGAAGCGCGCCAGAGGTATAAAAATGAGAAAATTAAAAGTGATTTTAATCGGAGCGGGAAACCGGGGCAAGGGCTATACAAAAACCATGCTGAACATGCCGGACAAATACGAGGTAGTGGCAGTGGCCGAGCCCAATGAGAGTTTCCGCGAATTCATCCGCCAGCGGCACGGGCTTGCGCCCGAAATGTGCTTCGAGAGCTGGGAACCGCTTCTGCAGCTTGGAAAGATTGCGGATGTGGCAATGATTACCACCATGGACCGGGAGCACTACGCTCCCACCATGGCGGCCATTGCGCAGAAGTACGATATTCTGTTGGAGAAGCCGGTTTCGCCCATACCGGAGGAATGCCGCCGCATTGCCCTGGCGGCCCAGGAGGCCGGCGTGCGGATCGTGGTGTGCCATGTGCTCCGCTTCACGCGGCTCTTCCAGTGCTTAAAGCAGCTGATCGACAGCGGCAGGGTGGGGCGGATCATATCCGTCAATCATGAGGAATGCGTGGGCAATGTCCACCAGAGCCACAGCTTTGTCCGGGGCAACTGGGGCAACAGCACCCGCAGTTCCTGTATGCTGCTGCAGAAATCCTGCCACGATACGGACATCCTGCGGTGGCTCATCGGAAAACCGTGTTTAAAAGTGCAGTCTTTCGGCGACCTTACATATTTCAAGGAGGAGAACGCGCCGGCAGGCGCTCCTCAGTACTGTATCGATGGCTGCCCGGAGGCGGGTCATTGCCCTTATGACGCAGTGAAGCTTTATTTGGAGGACAAGAGCAGCGACTGGCGCGTCACGGCAACCCGTGTGGAAAATCCCTCCGACGAGCTGGTGGCCCAGGCCCTGCATACAAATCAGTTCGGGAAATGCATCTTCCGCTGCGATAACGACGTAGTGGACCATCAGACCGTGAATATGCTCTTCGAGGGAAATGTGACGGCCACCTTTACCATGAGCGCTTTCACCAAAGGCGGCCGCGCCACCCACATCATGGGAACCAAAGGCGAGATCCATGCGGACGAGAACAATAAGCTTGTGGAATTCTTTGACCTTGAGACCCGCAAGACCGAGTTCATCGATCCCAATGCGGAGGGCGAACTGACCGGCGGCCACAGCGGCGGGGACGAGGGGATTATCGAGACTTTGTACGATTATCTCTGCGGGACCTATACCGGCTCGGCCATTTCCACCATTGAGGAATCCTGCGAAGGCCACCTGATGGTGTTCGCCGCGGAAGAATCCAGGAGAACCGGCAATGTGGTGGATTTCCGGAAATACGTGGACGGTCTGGAGTAAAGGGACATCCTGATCCTGCGAAGCCCATGCATAAGTTTCCTGAAACAGGCAAGACTCTTGATAAAACCCAAGGTCTGGGTCAGCTGCAGGGTCATTGGCCAAAGCCCATGGCCCTGCACAGGGAAAGGGGAAGAGAGTATGATATCATTTCTGGAGATGGTACAGAGATACCCCATCGGCGCAAAGATAGATCTGCCGAGGGCGCTGGAAAGCAAAGGGCCGCAGGAAATCGTGGGCTATGAATATTACAATGGGACGGGATTTCTGGTCTTTGGAAATCAGGAAAGGGTGAATGTAGAGCAGCTGTTAGGCGAAAAGCACCCAAAGCTTTATTAAATCTTAACCTTTACACAATAGAATAGTAAAAAACAGAGACCTCCTGCCATGCTATAATAGATTTCAAAGAATAGGATTTCGATTTGGATTCCCCTTTGAAAGCTATGGGACAGGAGGTTTTTCATATGCAATATTACAGAACGATGGAAAGAAACGCGGTGGGCAGGAGGAAAACCGGGCAGGAAAGCCCAGGAGCACTGAACAGAAGCCGTACCCGCACACATGCAGCCGCGGTCCGGAGGGAGAACCGCAGAAAGCGAAGAAAGAGACGTGCCTTGGGCTTCTTCCGTTTTTCCGTGTGCCTGTTCCTGGTGTTCGGTATATTGGTGACGGTAAAAGATGCAGTCGCACTGGCGCGTTCCCTGGGCGAATCGCTTGGCATGAGGAGGGAGGAGGAGACCGGGAGCCCGATTCTTCCGGAAGACCCGCTTTACGCCGATGAATACGGGGAAAGGCTGGCAAAACTCCTGGAAATCAACAAAGAAGCTAAGGATTATGTGAAATGCTATCCGGAAAGGGAAGACTATAAGTACCAGCCCATAGACCTGACCGGAGAGATTCAGACAGATACAGTACCTCTTCTGATGCAGTGGGACAAGCGCTGGGGCTACAATGCCTATGGCAGCAACATGATAGGCCTTGCGGGCTGCGGGCCGGTATGCCTGACCATGGCGTACCTCTACTTCACCGGAGACACCAGCATGACGCCCAGGGAGATGGCGGCCTTTGTGGATGACAACGGATACTACACGAAGAATGCAGGGACAAAATGGAGCCTCTGGACAGATGGCGTAGGGAAGCTGGGGCTTACCGGGGAGGAGCTGTCTTTAGACGAGGGCGTAATGAAGCGGGCATTGGATATGGGACAGCTGATCGTCTGCAGCATGGGCCCCGGGGACTTTACCACGGAGGGGCATTTCATCCTGCTTAGGGGATACGGTGAAAACGGATTCTATGTGAACGACCCCAATCGCAGGAGCAACAGCGAAAAGCAGTGGGACTTTGATACCCTGCAGGGACAGATCCTGAATCTGTGGGCAATTTATAGGTAGAGTCCCTTTCCTCTGCCCGGGCTCATTCCAATTTTTTCAGCAGTATTTTTACCAGTGTCCACTCCCCCCGGACACTTTCCACCGAGAGGCCGTAAGCATCTCCGTAGGCCCCTTTAATTCGTTTATTGATATTGTAAAGACCTACCCCTGTGTGGGAGGACTCTGCTGATTCCGACACAGGGGCCGTCAGCCCGGCGTTTATCTGCTGTAATTTCTCGGGCGCAATGCCGGCGCCGGTATCGTATACCTCAAAATAAAAATCATTTTCATTGCAGTAGCTTCCCACAATCCGTAGAATGCCGGCTCCAAGCTTTAATTCCAGACCATGATAAACGGCATTTTCGATCAGCGGCTGGAGAATAAATTTAATCATGGTCAGGTCTAAGAGCTTCGGGTCGATCTGCTTTTCTATAATAAAACGATTGCCGTACCGGATTTGAATGATATTAATATAATGGTCAATGCTCTCTAATTCCTCCCGCACCAGAACCGTCTGGGTATCCCGGATACAATACCGGAAAATCTTGGACATGGAAGTGGAGATGGATACAATTTCCGGTGCCTGATAGGAATAGGCAATGCTTCGGATGCAGTCCAGGGTATTGTACAGAAAGTGCGGATTTATCTGGTTTTGCAGGGCGTGGAATTCCGCCTGCTTTTTAGAAAGCTCCATTTCATAGAACTGCTGCTGGGTGGTAAAAATTCTGTGGGTCAGCTCCTGTATCTGTTCCATCATGGTATTGATTTTCCCAATCACATGGTCGATTTCATTGTTGCCGGTGGATTTCAGCCGCTTTTTCAAAGTTTCATAATCCACCCCACTTAAAAATGCGGACAATTCCCCTAAAGGCCTGGCAATGTTTCGTATAATGCTGACACAGAGCGCCAAAAGGATCAGCAGGGACAGAAACCCCAGCACAAGCCCAAAGGATTTTAAGGGTGCAAGAGGTTTTTCCAGCTCCTTTTGCTGGATGACATTTACAAGAGTCCAGGCCATCTTGGGAATCCGGCTGTAATTTAGCAGGCACTGTTCTTTCTCAAACGTTACCACAGACTGTGACTGGTTAGAAGCGACTAAATCCAATATTTCCCCAGAGGCGTATGTACCGTTTAAGGCACTGTCATGGGAGGCGAGAATGCGGTTATCCCGGTCCAGAAGATAAAATATAGCAGAATTTGGCAGGGTGGTATTTTCAATGATCCGCTGATAGGAATCATTTTCAAATAAAATATAGCACAGCTGGGTATTGCCGGGCGTGCGGTAGGAGGGAAACGCGTAAGCGTACAGATACAGGGAAATCTCGCCGGAGTCAATCAGGTAAAACTCTCCGAACCCGCTGTCTTTCAGATCCTCCGCCGGATAGTTTTCTATGACATAATTCACGGTATTCCATTCGGAGCTGCCGCTGTAGCGTATAATCTGTCCCAGATGATCCACCAGAATAATATCCCTGATATCCGGGTTGGCAATGGCGGAAAATTCAAAAATATCCTGTATGATTTTGGCCTGCGTGGCTCTTCTGGTATAGTTCGTGCTTCCCATGAAATCCTGGACATAACTGTTGTATGCAATGTTGTTGGCGGCCTGGATAATGGAATCAGCCTGTATGGTAATATTTTCCTCCAACTGCACGAAAAGGTTATACGCCGAATCCTGAAACATGTTTCTGAGAACAGAGGAAAAGCGCTGAAAATAAGCCATCTGTACCAGGAGGATAATGGTCATACTGATTGCCACCAGACAGAAAAGCTGGTATTTGATTTTCACATGGTGTAGAAAATGTATTCTCTTCATGCTGCATGGCCTTTCATTTGCGGCGGTATTGCAGAGGTGTCTGCCCTGTGTGTTTTTTGAATGTTTTGTTAAAGTAAAAATAATCGTTGTAACCTATCTCATAACAGATTTCCTCCGTTGATTTGTCAGAGTCTGTAAGCAGCCTGCATGCCAGATCCATCCGCAGTCCCGTGAGATATTTGGAATAATTGGTATTCCCGTATTTTTTAAAAAGTCTGGAGGCATAGGTAAAGGTCACATGCACATGGTCTGCTACATCGTAAAGGGTCAGGGATTCTTTAAAATGCTGGCGGATATAGGCAATCATGGCACAATAAATTTCATTGTTCTCCTCGGTGGATCCTGGGTCGGACTCCGCCTGATTGTCCAGAAAGCGCCTCAGCTTGCGGATAAGGTGGTTTACGTCCGGGTACTGCTCCAGCATTTGCTCTGCGGACACGAGGCAGGCCTCGTCATACAAATCGGAATTGGGATTTACCGTGAGCATAAGCTGGTTCCAAAGCCTTACCATACCGTTTACATTGACGGAGGCCCCGCGCAGAGTATCGGGAAGCGCATTCAGAAACTGCTGCAGTTCCTGGATTTTGCCGTTTTTGAAAAGAGCCTGAAAGGCTTCGTCTATGCTGTGCAGAATGTCCCGGTCAGAGGCCTCGTAGAGATAGAGCGAAGCAGGGCGCAGGAAAAACAAACTGTGATAAGCCGCGAAAGCCTGGGCCAGCAGGCGGCTAAGGCCATCGGGGGAATCCACTTCCCTGCCGGAAAGGGGGAGACTTAGCCCCAGAGGCTGTTTGGGGAACTTCTGCTCCAAAAAGGAATGGGGTACAAAGCCTTTCCGGTATGCGAAAAAGCAGACCAGGCAGTCATGCTCGTAGGGAATGCAGAAAGAGGCAATGTCTTTTCTGCTTTCGAAGCAGGAGGCCAGCAGAGGGCCGCCCATGACGGCCTGGCAGGTATAGGTTTCGTCGATTCCGGAAAACAGGGAGGTAAAGCTTAGCTTGCAGTTGGTAATGGCGTCCATCAACTGCAGAAGCTTTATCTGCCGTTTGGCTTCCAGATGGTTTTTTAATCTGAGAAGCAAAGAATCGGTAAGCTCCAGGTCCACAGGCTTTAAGAGATAATCGTACGCCCCTGCCCGCAGGGCTTCCTGAGCGTACTCAAATTCCGCATAACCGCTCACGAAGATCACTTCCGTATCCAGGTTCAGTTCTCTTATTTTTTTGATTAGGGAGATGCCGTCCAGAGCAGGCATTCTGATATCGGAGAACAACACGTCATAAGCTTCTTTTTGCAAAATCTCCAAAGCTTCCAAAGGATTGCCCAGGGCAGACAAAACGGTAAAACCATGCTTTTCCCAGGGAAGCATGGTTTTCAGCCCCCGCAGTTCCCAGAGCTCATCGTCCAAAAGCATTACTTTTATCATAAAAGAAGCCTCCTTTTGTAGCTTGTAATTACAGTATAACAAAAACTGCAAAATTTTACAAAGTAAGAACAAATTTTTTCATACATTCAAAAATAGGCCTGTGATATAGTAAAGGCACAGGCGCTAAGGAACACAAGCGTTCGGGAGGAGGAAAGCATGAACAGAGGAGTAAAAAGAAGAAAATGGAAACGCAGCTTTCCGCTGATGATACTGTTTCTTCCGGTGATTGCTTACTATGTCGTATTCAAGTTTCTGCCTATGTTTGGAGTAATAATGGCATTTCAGGATTACAATATCAGAAAAGGATTTCTGGAAAGCCCCTTTGTAGGATTTAAATATTTCAGGCTGATCTTTTCCACCCCGGCGATTTTGCGGGTCATTCAGAATACGCTGGTGCTGGGCATTACCAGATTTCTGATAGGAATTCCGTTTCCCATTCTTCTGGCCCTGATGCTGAACGAGATAAAGAGGGAGCGATTCAAGAAGCTGTCCCAGACCTGTGTATACCTGCCCCATTTCCTGGCATGGACCATTGTAGGAGGCATGGTGATCAACCTGTTTTCCCAGGATACAGGCATGATCAACGGAATAACGAAGTTTTTTACAGGGGAGACATACCCCTATCTATACAGCGAAGGCTCCTGGCTGGCCATTTACTTTGGCTCCGGCATATGGAAAGAGACGGGATTTTCCGCCATAATCTATCTGGCGGCTCTCACCGGCGTGGATACGGAATTGTACGATGCAGCGTCCATAGACGGCGCATCGCGGATCAGACAGATTATACATGTAACCATTCCGGCCATCATGCCCACGATTATCATCAACATGATCCTGTCGGTGGGAAGTTCGGTAAATGTGGGATTTGACCAGATTTATGTGCTGACAAATGCCACAGTAAACAACATTTCCGATGTGATCAGCACCTATGTATACCGGGTTGGCTTAGAGCAGATGCAGTTTAGCCTGACCAGCGCCATGGGTCTCTTCCAGTCCGTGCTTGGAATGACTCTGGTGCTGCTCACAAACCATCTGGCAAAACGGGCCGATGCAAGTCTTTGGTAAGGGGGGCGGAGCATGAGAAAGTCTTTTAGCGCAAAAACAATCGAAACCACCAGCATGGTTGTGGTAGGGATTTTTGCCCTGCTTTGCATTCTTCCTGTGCTGAACGTATTTGCCACCGCATTCAGCAAAGCCTCTGCGGTGGAGTCCGGAAAAGTGGGTCTGTGGCCTGTGGATTTTTCCGTGGAATCTTTTCTGCTTTTGCTGAAAGGTACCATGGCGGTAAGGGCTACCTGGAACAGTATTGTAATTACGGCGGTCGGGACGCTTATCTGTATTGTCATGACAGTGCTGGCAGCGTATCCTTTGTCGAAATCCTACTTTATTGGCAATGCTTTTTTTACCAAAATGATTGTCTTTACCATGTTGTTTTCCGGCGGTATGATTCCCGGCTATATCGTGGTACAGAAGCTGGGACTCATTGATACCTACTGGGCGCTGTGGCTGCCGGCAGCAATCAATACCTACAATATGATCGTAATGCGGACGTTTTTCAACGGCATTCCTTCGGAACTGGAGGAGGCGGCCATTATTGACGGGTGCGGGGAACTGGCTCTTTTATGGAAAATATACCTGCCCCTGTCAAAGCCCGTTATGGCAACATTGATTTTGTTTTACGGTGTGAGCCACTGGAATACCTTTATGAATGCCCTGCTGTATATCAACGACCCTGTGAAACAGAATCTTTCCGTGCTGGTACAGCAGATGATTAAGAGCATGAATGTGATGACACTGGAATTAAATACCGCAAATCCCCAGGATTTGCAGGCAATCACCTCAGCGGGCATCAGAGCGGCCGGCGTAGTGGTCATGGTAATACCAATGCTGATTATCTATCCGTTCCTGCAGAAATACTTTGTAAAAGGGATTATGCTGGGAGCGGTAAAAGGATAAATGTAAAAAACAAGAGGAGGAGTATCATGAAAAAAGGAACAACAAAACTGATGGCATTACTGCTTACGGGTGCAATGGCGCTGACGCTTGCAGCATGCGGCGGTACAGGGGAAGGACAGGGCGCCTCTTCCGAGAGCAATGCGGTGCAGGAGAGCGGTAACGCATCCACAGGGGAAGCGCCGGCGGAAAATCCCGGCGGTGAGAGGCAGAAAATTACCGTTGCGGTTTACAACCGGGACAATGTGCCTGCTTCCGAGGGATCTATCATTGACAACCGCTGGACCAGATGGATTCAGGAAAACGCACCTGTAGACGTAGAGTTTATCGCAATTCCCCGCTGGGAATCCGGCGAGAAATACAACGCACTCTTTGCGTCCAATACGGCCCCCGATTTGATTGAGGAGTTTGGTGTGGACAACATGAACACTTTCTATACCAATGGGCTTTTAATGCCTTTGAATGATGTCATCGATCAGTACAGCACAACCTATAAGCAGCTTCTCACCGATTATCCTGCGCTGGAGAGCTTTTTGACCAAAGAGGACGGACAGATGTATACGTTCGGTGTGGTAAACAAGTCCTCCTCCAACCATTATCTGATTGTGCGTACAGACTGGCTGGAGAATCTGGATTTAGAGGTGCCTAAGACAACGGAAGATTTCGTGGAAGTATGTAAGGCTTTTACAAATGACGATCCGGACGGAAACGGCCAGAATGATACCCTGGCACTGAGCTACGCGGGCGTCATGAACAGCCTCATTCGGGCCATGTACGGCGGTATGGGTTCCTGGATGGACGACTGGTACAAGGCGGATCCTGCAGGTCAGAGCACAGAGATAAAATATCACTGGGAGCATGCGCAGGCAGCTATTGCCATGATGGAAGAGTTGTATGACGCAGGCTGTGTATCCAAGGACTATGCAACAGATACCGGAACACAGGCGCAGCAGGACTTCTTAAACGGAAAACTTGGCTTCCTTGGACTAAACGGCGGGAAAGGCGCTGTACTGAACATACTGACGAATCTGAAAGCAAATAACCCTGATGCTACAATTAAGGCAATCCCTCTGCCCGTTTCGGAGTTTGGCGCGTTCCAGCCTGCAGGCGGCGGCTATTTGCAATCCAACGCAGCAATTAACGCGGACTGTGAGCACCCCGAGGCTGTGATGGCTTATATTGACTGGCTCAACACCCCGGAGACCCTTTTGACATTAAAGTACGGCGGTGACACATACTCTCAGATTGACCCGGTGACAGGCGCATACGTGCCAAAGGATCAGGATGTATTCTCTACGGAGGTGGCGTACAATGGCGATATGTATATGACGGCCAGCGGCATTCTGGATCCTTATGTGGACGTGTTGAAATTTGACGAATCCAAGCCCTTAGAAAAGACCGCAAAGGAGATCGTAATCGAAGCAGACGGCTACTACCTGGATCCCAGCCGTATTTTCTATCAGTTAAAGACAAAGCCGTCTCTGCCTAGTGATCTGGCGCTTATCCAGGCGAATATCGGAACCCAGATTGACGATGCTTACACCAAAGCGATTTTGGATGAGAACTACACCGTAGAGCAGGCAATGGCAGATGCCCAGAAGATTTTCTCGGATGCGGGGGGAGAGAAGATTACAGAGTACTTGAATGAGTGGTACGCAAACAACAACGGATTTATCGAGCCCAACGCAGAGATGCTGCCCAACTATTTGAAGTAGGGCTCCGAAAAACAGGAAAAGAAACGAAAAAACCGCGGGTTGGCAAAAAGGCGCAAGGCAGTGGCGGATGCCCATACTGTACGCCCTTGGCACCGCGGTTTTTTGCGGGAAAGAGGAAAGTCGCATGGAATTTTTGGCGGACAAAAGGGAACAGCAATGGACAGCAGATCTATATAAGAAGCTAAGAGATAAATTTTCGGCGGAATGTGACCGCATAGGGCCGGCTATCCCGTATATTGCGGAGAACGGAAAATATGAGGACTTTGGCGCTTTGGCGCCAGAGTGGTGGACCAACGGTTTCTGGCCGGGACTTCTTTGGCTGATGTACGAGGCGGAAGGAGACATAAAATACAAAAACACCGCCAGGGGAGTGGAGGATAAACTGGCGGAGAACCTGATGCACTTTCGGGCAAATGACCATGACTACGGATTCCGCTACCACCTTTCCTGTGTGGCGGACTACAGAATAACAGGCGATGAGACGGCCAGGGAGAGAGGACTGTTTGCAGCGCAGATGCTGGCAGGACGGTTTCACCCGGAGGGAAAATTCATCCGGGCTTGGGACGCGCCGGAACGTGTCACATGGATGATTATCGACTGCATGATGAATCTTCCTTTGCTTTTCTGGGCGTCGGAACAGACAAAAGACTCGCGGTTTGCGGCAGTGGCGAAAGCCCATGCGCAGACCAGTCTGAAAGTGCTGCTCCGCGCTGACGGATCCAGCGGCCATGTGGCAATTCTGAATCCGGATAGCTGGGAACTGGAGAGCCAGCCGGGAGGACAGGGGTATGGGGAAGGCTCTTCCTGGTCCCGCGGCCAGGCATGGGCAGTATACGGATTCGCCCTGGCTTACCGGTATACAAGAGAAGAGGAGTACCTGGAGGCGGCTAAAAGATGCGCCCATTATTTCCTGGCAAATGTGTGCGCAACAGGATTTGTGCCCAGGGTGGATTTCCGCGCCCCCGGGACGCCCGAAAGGATAGACACCACCGCAGGGGCTGCAGCGGCCTGCGGCCTGCTTGCCGTTGCGGAGGAAGTGACGAAATGGGAGCAGCCCATGTATGTGTCCGGTGCGGTGCAAATGCTGAAAGCCTTGGAGAAAGAGCACTGTAATTTTGCAAAAGACTATGATTCTGTCTTGCAAAACGGCACCGTGATGTACGGCAAACAGATTCATGTGCCTCTTATTTACGGGGATTTCTTTTTGCTGGAGGCAGTGAGAATGCTTTTGGGGGACGAGTTCCGCATCTGGTAGTTTATAGGGAATGAGGAAGTGTATGGGAGGAAAGATGTCAAACAAAGACTTGATCAAAAAAATTGCGGATCGCATTGTGGATGGCAGAGATACAGACTGGGAGATGAACATCGAAGCTTTTGACTGGAATCCCGGTGTGGGCTTATATGGAATCTGGCGGGCTTATGAGGCCACCGGTGAGCTGCGGTACCTGGATTTTCTGCTACGGTGGGCAGAAGCACATGGGGAGGAAGCCGGGCAGAAACGGAGCATCAATTCCGCGGCCCCTTGTCTGACTTTGTGGGAAGTGTACAAATGTACCGGAAAAGAATTCCTTAAGCAGGTGTGCCTGGATACCATACGGTATCTTACTAAGGAAGCCCCCCTGACAGTGGACGGAGGCCTGGAGCATACTGTGACGGAGGATGTACCTGGCATGAAAGAGCAGATGTGGGCGGATACCTTGTTTATGGCCTGTATTTTACTGGCAAGGACAGGCAGGGATTTACACCGTCCGGAATGGTGCGAGTTTGCCGCAAAGCAGCTTGTACTTCATTATGAGATGCTCTGGGATGACAAATCGGAATTGTTTTTTCACGGCTGGCATGGGATTCGGAAAGACCACATGAGCGGTGTGCACTGGGGGAGGGCCAATGCCTGGATTCTCATTAGTACACTGGAAATTCTGGAGACCTTGGGAGCATTTGCGGGCAGAGCCGCAGTGATAGAGAGGATGGGGCGCCATCTGAACAGACTTTGCCGCTGCCAGAGAGAAAACGGTATGTTTGGTACGATTCTGGACGATAAAAGTTCCTGTGATGAGGTTTCCGCCAGCGCGGGTATTGCCTGTGGGCTGCATATGGCGGCAAGGACGTGGGGGGAGGCCGGAGAACTGTTTACCGCGTCAGAGCGGACCATCCGGGCTATTTCCGGCTATGTGAATGAAGATGGAAGCGTAACAAAAGTATCTACCGGCACACCGATTATGAAAGACGCGCAGGCTTACAAAGAGATCGCTATGACAACTACATTGTACGGACAGGCTCTGGCGATTATGGCATTGGAGGAGGGGATGAAAGCGTGACCGATCTGTTTTTGAATAAAGCGGAAGAGAAAATCTTTGCGGAAATTGTAAAAAGAAGTGACGCAGCCTTTGACCCAAAGGAAAACATGCTTACGGAGTGGAGGGGTAAAAACGGTTACCACAGCCGTCTGGAAGAGTGCACGGTGCACGGCGTAGCAGGCTCTCTGGAATACGCCTGTGATTTGATGTGCAGGGGAAAGGAGAAAGATGTTCAGAGGGCGGAGCGGATTCTTTGGAGAGTGCTGTCTTTGCAGGACAGAGAGACGGACAGCGAAACCTTTGGCATCTGGCCCTACTTTCTGGAAGAAAGTCTGTCCGAGATGGATGTGCCGGACTGGAATATGGCGGATTTCAATGCAAAAAGGCTGTACTACCTGCTAAAGGAACATGGGGAAAGGCTTTCCGAAGAGAGCAAGGAGAGGATCAAAGAGGCTTTGGACATGGCCTGTAAATCTATTATGAAACGAAATGTAGGACCCTGGTATTCCAATATTTCCATCATGGGCGCTTATGTGGTGATGGCAACGGGGGAGCTGCTGGAAAAAGAGGAGCTGCAGGCCTATGCCTTGAAGCGTATGGAAGATCTGTGCGAATTTAATTTGAAGCATGGCGCCCTGCAGGAATACAACAGCCCGTCCTATACGTTTATTATGCTGCAGGATCTGGCGGCAATTTTCCGCCACGTGAAAAACAAAGGATTTGTCGCACTGGCTGAAAAGCTAAATGACCTGGTGTGGCGTTGCCTTGCGCAGCATTATCACTACCGCACGGCCCAGTGGGCAGGACCTCACAGCCGGCTCTATGGCATGCTGCAGAATGAACAGATTTTAATGCAGATACAAAGGGCATTGCATTACCGGATTCTTCTGGTGGATTTGGATACAGCCGGACTGGCGGATACGCTTCCCAGGTGCTTTTTTTCAGCACGAAGCCATTGCCCGGAGGAATTGATTCCCTATTTTGTGGAGGAGACCAAGGAGAGCTTTCAGTACACCAGATACCTTTGGACGGAAGATGAAAGAGAGGATGACATTGCGGCTTCCTACCTGACAAAGGACTTTACGCTGGGTACTTTCCAAAAAGCTATGTTCTGGAATCAGCGAAGAAGCCATATCAGCTATTTCGGTACCAGACAGGAGCCTGTTTACTGCTGCATGAGGTGCCTCCACGATTTTTATGATTATGCGTCAGGGCTTTTGGTGACAGCCCAGGAGAAAAACAGGGCGCTGACGATTTTTGGCTTTGGACTGGATGGCGGCGACAGCCATCCGGATTTGGACAAAGTAAAAGAAAGCCGCATAAAAGCCTATGATCTGCGGGTGCGGTTTGAAGTCGGCGGTGCGGTATCCGGTGTCCTGATTCGCCGGGAGGGGAACGAGTTTTTTGTGGAAGTCGGAGACTGCACCATTCACATTCTGGTAGCTTCGGTGTTCTTTGGAAAGGAAAAAGCGGTTTACAATGTGACGGAGGAAAGACATGTGGAGGAAACCGGCGATCACAGAGAGACAAACCGTGTAAAATGTGTGGATATCGTGCTTTACCAGGGAGAGGAAACGGAGCTGGATTTTGCTGGGATGGAGCAGTGCTTTGGCGTCACAGGCTTTGAGATCCTCCATAAAGGGGAGACCCCCGGCAAACTTCCCGGCGTGACTGTGAAAGACAATACAGTCACTGCCGTTATGGGGAATCTGAAAGTAGCGGCACCTGTGAAAGCGGATACGATGAAAGGATTTCTGCACCATAGCTGCGCTTGGGTAAATGACTGCAGGGCCGGATTCTTGTCATGACGGACAGAATCGTGCGCCCGGCTAATGCGCGGTTTGACTGTAGCCGGAAGTTAGCGTATAATGGAAAAAAGCAAATTTGGCAACAGCACGGGTTGGCCGGGGAGGTCGGGATGAGGTACGAGTTTTTTGTGGGCTCCTATGGGGGCAGGGAGGAAGAGAACATTGCGAAATATTCTCTGGACACAGATAAGGGGCGGATTACAAAGCTCTATGGGTACGCGGGAGCCGAAAACCCCTCCTGGCTGACTTTGCGCTGGGGGGGATCTGTGCTATACGCGGTGGAGGAACTGGCTCCAGCAGGGAATGTACGTGCATTTGAGGTAAAAGACTATGGATTAAATCCTTTGGGCTGTGTCTCCACCAGAGGCGCTGACCCCTGCCACATCTGCCTGGATGAAGAGGAGAGGTATCTGATTGCGGCCAATTACTCCGGCGGCTCCCTTGCGGTCTGCAGGCTGGACAAGGATGGAAGTCTCATGGGCGTTGCGGACTTGCTGCAGGAGACGGGAAGCGGCAGCAACCCTGCCAGGCAGGAGGGGCCTCATATGCATTTCGCAAAAGTCCGGGGAGAGCAGGTCTTTGCGGTGGATCTGGGGACGGACAGGGTTTCGATTTACCATCTGGATGCGGATAGAGGCGAGCTGCGGGACACAGGGAAAGCGCTGAAGCTTCCGGCCGGAGCAGGGCCGAGGCACCTGGAATTCCATCCGAAAGTGCACAACCTTATCTATGTGGCCTGCGAACTGGGCAGCCAGGTGGCTGTTTTCCGGGAAAAGGACGGTGCGTATGTCCTGGAGGCAGTAGAATCCACATTGCCAGAGGGATGTTCCGCGGAAAATACCGTGGCCGCAATCCGCATCCATGAAGACAGCCTTTTTGTCAGCAACCGCGGCCACGACAGCATAGCATCCTTTTCCATGCAAAAGGACGGAGGGCTCGCCCTGCGCCAGATAGTCCCCACAGGAGGAAAAATCCCCAGGGATTTCGCCGTCATGGGGGAATATGTGGTGGTGGCCAATCAGGGTTCGGACGAAATTACGGTGTTGCGGATCCTTCCGGAGGGCGGACGGTTGGAGCATACAGGAATTTGTGCGTCCATGCCCCACCCTGTCTGCATCTGCCCGATTCCGGGCGGTAGGCTGTAACAGAAAGCCAGAGCCATACGGCAGGCGGGCACTGTAAAGAATGTACCCAGGGAGGCGGCCGGGAAACTTTATTCCTATCTGGTGAAGCCCATCTGGTGAAACAACCATAACTTGGTATGGTAACAGGGTTGTAACCGGAACAGGGATGTGATATAATCTCCTTAAGGCAGGAAGCGGCCAATGGGGAGGAACGAGTATGAATCTGGTGATTACCATGAGTCGGAGGTTTGGAACCGGTGCCAGCGCAATCGCGGCGGAATTGTCTGAGAGACTGGATATTCCGGTGTATGACAAGGCATACATAGAGCATGAGCTGGAGGGCCGCAGCTATGCGGACGAGACAGAGCTGATCAAAGAGCTTGCGTCCCACCCTTGCATTATTTTAGGGCGCTGCGCCTCGGAAATCCTGCGGGATCAAGGAAACGTGTTCAATATCTATGTCTGCGCCGACAAGGAAGACCGCATCCGGCGCGTCATGGAGCAGAAATCCCTGCCCTACGAAGAGGCGAAAGTCCTGCTGGAGGAGAACGACAAAGCCCGCAGCGAATACTACTACAGACATGCCGGAAAGGTCTGGGGAGATGTGAACAACTACCACATGATTCTCGACACCTCCCAGTTCGGCATCGAGAACTGCGCAGGCATTCTGATGAAATACTTTGAGAGGATTGAAGTCATTTAGGAGAGAATAGACAGAAAATTCTGACAATTATGATGCCAAAGAAGAGTATTGAAAAATTTAAGAAAAAATCTCAAAAAAGCATTGACAAATAAGCGGCCATACCGTATAATAAACTTACAAAAGAGAGGAAAACATAACTTCCATAAGAGCAGCTTAACATACTAAGCTGTAAAACTGAAAGAAATGTGCAAAAGTACACGAAATAAGCTCTCACCTGAATTTAAAAGCTTGGAGTATACAGAGAGCGAAGAAAGTAGACGAGCACAGAGGTAGAAATGGAAGTAAATGCGGACCTAAAAACTTCATAAGGAGGGCAGTCCATTGGACAGCGAACAGACATGAAGAGGCGTGTTGATAAAAGAATCAATGCGCCTCTTCGCTGTGCGGCCAAGTCTGGTGCGGGGCCCCCCGGCGCGGCGCTACCCTGGCGCAGATGGGGGATTGTCCGATTCAATATATGCTGTTCACGGATTCGCCGCTCATAGTAATATTAAGCACATATCCAATAGAATTCAGAGCAGAATGCTATCGCTATGAATTGACCAGAAAGTGCTTTTCTTTGCGCCTGCAGTCAAAGCAGCCGGAGCAATCGCCAGGGATTGTCCGTGCAAAATGCACATGAAAACACTTCGCGGAACTGCCTGTGAAAATAACGTCAATATTTTTGAAAAAAGACCCTCCGATATACATTGTAAACCGCAGACAAATATTTTATAATCAAGTATGGCAATTTACAAAATTTGCAGAATTTCCCAAGGAGGGCTGTTATGAAAGAAACGGAAAGAAATGCGGTATGTATCCTTATATTGTACCTTGTCTTATGGTATGCGGGCTCGATGTTCAGCTTTTTCCCTTTTATCGCAAGCGATCTGGTAATCGCTGCCGTGGGGTTTGCAGGGCTTTTGATTGTGGCCGCTATTGTGATATGCACCTGCTGGATCATTGAGACCATTCAAAAGACGGCGAAATAATGTGGAGATCGAAAACCACACTACATTTCGGAGGAACAGCATGGCAATCGAGAAAGTAAAAGCATATTTCAGAAATTACGGCATGGAGGAGAGGGTCCTGGAACTGGACATGTCCAGCGCCACCGTGGAGCTGGCGGCCCAGGCCCTGCACTGCCGGCCTGAGAGGATCGCGAAGACCCTCTCTTTCCTGGTGGATGGCCGGGCAGTGCTGGTGGTGGCCGCCGGGGACGCGAAAATCGACAATGCCAAGTACAAGGGGCGGTTCGCCGCCAAGGCCAAGATGCTCTCGCCCCAGGAGGCGGAGACCATGGTGGGCCATGCCGTGGGCGGCGTATGCCCCTTTGCGGTGAACCCGGGCGTGACGGTGTACCTGGATGTGTCCCTGAAGCGCTTCGAGACGGTGTTCCCGGCCTGCGGCAGCTCCAACAGCGCCATAGAGCTCACCATCCCGGAGCTGGAGGAATATTCCGGTTACGCGGGATGGGTGGATGTGTGCAAGCGAAAGGAGAGCATGACCGGGAATTAAGGCATGGCTCTAGAAAGCCCGCAGAAACAGCAGGACGCAGTCGGCCAGGATGAGCAGGGCCGTCAGGAATACCCCAGGACGGAAGCGCATTTTCCCGGGAGGATTTGTCCCTGGCACGGCGTCCACCAGATGAGAGCGTCGCAGGGCAGTGACTACAGGTTTGTAGAGAAGCAGCGTGATGCCCGCGTTCAATCCCCCTTTGATCACATTAAAAGGCAGAAAGGCCGGGAGCAGCAGCTGCGCCACTGCCTCTCTGGAATACCCCATGTACACCGGCGCCACCAGATAGTTCCAGAACATCATCACAGCTACCTGACAGCCCCATCCTCCTAACAGGCCGCCTACGGCTCCGGACAGCTGTCGCTTTTTCCCATAGACAGAGGCGGCGGTACAGGCGAAAGCGCAGCTGGAGATGACATTCATCAGACAGCCCCAGATGCCTGTGCTGCTGACGGTGAGCATCTCCGTGACCGACACAAGGACGCTGATGCCCAGGGCGGTTAAGGGGCCGAAGAGCAGACCGCCGATGACGATGATCACGTCTTTCGGATCATACTTTAGGAACAGAATCAGCGGGACGCGCCCTACGGCGGTGGCGATGTAGGCAAGTGTGCACAGCAGGCCTACGGTTGTCAGTTTCTTTGTACTTGTGTGTTTCATATGGATACCTCCTGAAATAGAATGACACCTAAAAGCAGCGAAAGGCCTTTCAGGTGTCAAGATTGTTTCAGGTGTATCGAAATCGTCAACAGAGCAGCGCATAGGCGGATCAAAAAGAGTGCAAACAAAGGCCAGATACCATCTGACCATTCCGACACACCTTCTTTAATCCGGACTATACCGTCGGTTCCGGAATTTCACCGAACCCCGCGCATATGCGCCCGCGGACTATCACCGCCGATCGGGAATTCTTGCTTCTCGAACCACGCACGTTCAAGAAGAGTCACCCTGCCCTGAAGACATGTTACCATTCACGGCTTCGCCGCTGACAGCAACGTGATGCACACATACGATTGTATGGCGCCTGCTGTCAGAGCAATCGAAACGATTGCTTGGGATTGCTCGTGCAAGAAGCGCACGAAAACACTTCGCGGAATTACCCGTGGACAGTAACGAAAACATTCCTGCTATTAAGTTGTTGCAAGAATTATAGCATGGGATAGAATCCATGGTCAACAGCATTTTGCGGAAAGTCAGTTGTTTCAGAGAACACGGACGAATATCACTATGATAATTACAAAAATAACATGAAATATCCATGTCCGCTTATTTCCCCAATTTACGGTGTAACCGAACTCACTCCTTTGCAGCTTCAGGTTTACATAATTGGTTATAAAATATTTGCCTGTTGCTTGCAACGTGCCTGCAAATTTGTGCAGAAAAACTCTTTACTTAAAATCAGATTATGCTAAAATAGAAGACTTGTAAGGAGGTGTGCTATGTTCCTGATTTATTTTTTGCTGTGGGTGGTGTTCAACGGCAGCTTCACGCTGGAGATCTGTCTGCTGGGCCTGGGTATCGCAGGGGCGCTGCTGGCTTTTTCCTGCAGATTTATGGACTACAGCCTGGCCAGGGAGCGGCGGGTGTACAAAAATGCCTTTCTGTTCCTGCGATACTGCTGTCTGCTGGTCACGGAAATCGTCAAGGCCAATGTGAGCGCCATGCACCTGATACTGACCCAGCGGGAAGAGATAGAACCTGCGCTGGTGAGTTTCCGCACGGACTTAAAGTCCCAGGCGGGGAGGGCCCTGCTGGCCAATGCCATCACTTTGACGCCGGGAACCATCACGGTGACCCTGGAGGAGTCCGAATATACGGTGCACTGCTTGGACGAGTCCATGGCGGAGGGGATTCAGGAGAGCGCATTTGTGGCATATATCAGGAAATTTGAGGAAACCCTATAAGATGCCGGAATCTTCCATTATATCTTGTATAGAGAACCGGAATGCTTCCAAAGATATGGCGGGCCTTGGGCACAGGTAGACTGTGATATCAGGCAGGAGAAAGGACAGGAATGGGAAGAGGAATCGAGGGCCTGGAAAAGGCCTATGACATATTTTTCACAGGGGCGCTTATCGTGCTGGCGGTGCTGGTGGTACTGTGCCTGGTGCGGGCCATCATCGGGCCCAGAGTAGCTGACAGAATCGTGTCCGTGAACATGACAGGGACCATGGTCATCGTGATGATCGCCATTCTGGCGCTGATGCTGGAGGAAGGGTACTTGGCGGATATCTGCCTGATTTATGCCATGATCAGTTTCCTGGCGGTGATCGTGCTGGTGAAAGTGTACATGGGCGTGTACCTGGAGGGGAAGCGGAAAGAAGAGAAAGATGACAATTGCGTAGTAGAAAAGGCACCCGGGGAGGATGCAATAAGTACTGCCATAAAAGAGGACTCCGGGGGCTGCGGGTAACAGAGCCGTGTGGCAGCAGGATTTGCAGGGATTGGTATTGGCGGAGAGCTTTATGCTATGTACCGGGGCTAAGACAGTCAATCGGCTTCGCCGCAAATTTTTGGGGATTCGGCAAGGTTTTTTGCAAAAAAGAGGGTGTTTTTTTGCGATAGGGGTCTGAAAGCCTTATAAAAAGAGGGCTAAAGATTCCGAGAAGTTGTTAAGAGGGATAGGAGGATACAGCATGGTCGTGCTGGAGTGGATCAGGTTCCTGATCGGCGGCGGACTGCTTTTGTGCGGACTGGGAACCTTTATCATAGAAATCATCGGCGTGTTCCGGTTCCGGTATGTGCTGAACCGGATGCACGCGGCGGCTATCGGGGACACACTGGGCATCGGCTTCGCGCTGTTGGGGCTGATCGTTATGAACGGTCTTACTTTCACCTCCCTGAAGCTGCTTCTGGTCATTGTGTTTCTGTGGTTTTCCTCCCCGGTGTCCTCCCACCTGATCGCCAGGCTGGAGGTCAGCACCAACGAGGAGAGCGGAAAGCACTACCGGGTGATGCGGCTGGAGAAATCCGGCAGGTGTAGGGAACCGGCGGGGGATGGCGGCTCCGAAAGCAGTGCAAAGATGTCCGGGAGCCATGAGTCCGGAAGCGGGGCAATGGCCGGGAGGGATTCGGAGAGGCCCAGAGAGCAAGGTTCCGCCGACAGACAACAGAGATGATGCGCCGGCTGTGAGCCGGAAAGCACTGTACGGAAAGCGCAAGAAAAAGGGCAAAGGAGACTGAAAAATTGACTGTATTTACCTGTATATTGTTAGGATTTCTGGTAGTCTGCGCCATTGCGGCCAGCCTGTCTAAGAAGCTTTTGAACACCATACTGATCTTCATGTCCTACAGCCTGGTGATGTCCATTATCTGGGTGCTGCTGGAGTCTCCGGATCTGGCCATCACGGAGGCCGCAGTGGGGGCGGGGGTGACCACGGTCCTGTTTCTGGTGACCCTGAAGAAGATAGATGCTATCATCAAAAAGGAAAGCGCGCAGGAGGAGACGGATGAGCAGGAAGGTGCCTGAGGAAAGGTATAGAAAGACTTTCTCCTATCGATTTAAAGCATGGCTGGAGGGCACGAAAGATCCCTTTCTGGGCCAGGTGGAGATGCACAGGCAGGAGGCGCCCCCAGAGAGCGGAGAGGAGAGAGCGCGCAGGGAGCGGGACGAGGAAACCCTGAGAGCAAGGGTCTACGACCTGGAGCACAATTTCGAGATGCGAATCTTCAACAGGGTATACAGAGTGTTCAGCATCCTGTTCTGTATCTTCCTGGTGGTCATGCTGCTGGCGGCAGTGTCGGATCTGCCGGCTTTCGGCCGCGGGGAGAATCCGGTGAACAATGAGGTGGCGCAGCGCTATATCGAAGAGGGCTTGGAGGAGACCGGGGCCGTGAATATCGTCACGGGCATGATCCTGGATTACCGTGCCTTTGACACCCTGGGGGAGTCCCATGTGCTGTTCATCGCCACCTGTACGGTGCTGATCCTGCTGCGCAGGGACGGAGAGGAGGAGCAGAGAGAGGGCCGGGACAATGACAGACTCTACGAGCCCAAGGACGATGTGATCCTGCAGACCGCGGCCAGAGTCCTGGTGCCGCCCATACTGCTCTTCGGCATCTATATCATCCTGGCCGGGCATCTGGGACCCGGGGGCGGGTTTTCCGGCGGCGCTGTGATCGGCGCGGGACTGATTCTGTACCTGAACGCTTTCGGCTTTGCCAAGACGGAGCGGTTCTTCACGGCCAGGACCTACCGCAGGACCAGCTTCTGCGCGCTGGCCTGTTACAGCCTTGCCAAGAGCTATTCTTTCTACACGGGCGCAAACCACATCGAGAGCGTCATTCCGTTAGGAACGCCGGGAGCGATCCTGAGCAGCGGACTGATTCTGGTCCTGAACATCTGTGTGGGCGTGGTGGTGGCAGGCACCATGTATACCTTTTATGTCATGTTCCGCAAGGGCGGTTACTGAGGAGGCGTCAATCCATGCATTGGGAATATTTACTGAATAATTACGAGGAGGCCGTGGCCATGATTCTCTTCGGCATCGGCTTCTCCAATCTGCTTCTGCAGAAGAATCTGATCAAGAAAATCATAGGGCTGAACATCATGGACACGGCGGTCTATCTGTTCCTGGCCCTGAAAGGCTATATCTCGGGCAGAAAAGCGCCTGTGGTGGTGGACGGCGTCACAAGAGCGGAGGCCTATATCAATCCCATCCCCAGCGGGCTGGTGCTGACCGGCATCGTGGTGTCCGTGTCCGTGACGGCCCTGATGCTGTCCCTGACCATCCGGCTCTACCGCAGATACCACACGCTGGACCTGGACGAGATCACCACGCGGCTGAAGAGGGAGGGGAAATGATGGCTTTCGTACAGAATTTCCCTTTCATGTCCATTCTCCTGTCGCTGTTCTCCGGGCCCCTGTGCTCTGTTCTGGACGGAAAATGGGCCAGGCGGGTGAACACGGCGGTGATTGCGGTAATCGGAATCATGTCCGCATTTGTTCTGAAACACGTATCCGCCGGGCAGCCCTATGTGTACCGGATGGGACATTTCTCCGCGCCCTGGGGCAATGAGATCCGGGTGGGAACCCTGGAGGCATTCATGGCCTGCTTTTTCTGCGCTGTCATGCTGCTGTGTATGCTGGGCGGGATCCGGGAGCGGGCGGCCCAGATCGAGGAGGGCAAGCAGAATCTGTACTATGTGATGGTGAACCTCCTGCTGTGCTCGCTGCTTGCGCTGATCTATACCAACGATCTGTTTACGGCCTATGTGTTCGTGGAGATCAATACCATATCCGCCTGCGGGCTGATCATGATCCGGCAGACGGGCCGGACTTTTGAGGCGGCTACCCGGTATATGATCATGAGCCTTTTGGGCTCGGGGCTTCTGCTTTTGGGCATCTGTCATCTGTACGCCGTGACGGGGCATCTGCTCATGAGCAATATCAAGGAACAGGTGCAGGTGATCACGGCTACGGGACAGTACCACATCTCCCTGATGGTGGCTCTGGGGCTTATGTCCGTGGGGCTGGCCATCAAGAGCGCCCTGTATCCTTTCCACGCATGGCTCCCGGACGCCTACGGATATTCCACCCTGTCCTCCTCGGCCATACTGTCCTCGCTGGTATCAAAGGGGTATATCTTCCTGCTGATCAAGATTTTCTACAGGGTGGTGGGGATTCAGGCGGTCAGGGAGAGCAAGGTGGTGAACGTGCTGTTTGTGTTCGGCATTGCCGGGATGATCATGGGCTCCCTGAGCGCCATCAAGGAGGAGAACCTTAAGAGGATGATCGCCTATTCCTCCGTGGCGCAGATCGGATATATCTACATGGGGCTTGGGCTGGCCACGGACGCGGGCGCCATCGCAAGCCTCTACCATGTGCTGTCCCATGCAGCTACCAAGTCGCTGCTGTTCGTGGCTGCGGCGGGGCTTGCCCAGGCCTCCGGCGGTAGCGACAGATACGGGGACATCACCGGGGCGGGATTTCGCAACAGGCTGGCGGGGGTGGCGTTCACGGTGGGCTCTCTGTCCATGGTGGGCATGCCCGTGTTCTCGGGATTCATCTCCAAGCTGCTGTTTGCCCGGGCGGCGGTGGGACATGCCCATAAAATGTTACCCACGGTAATCGCCCTGGCGGTGAGTACGATTCTGAACGCCGTGTATTTCATGAAGACGGTGATCCGGATCTACACCATAAGGCCCGTTGAACCGGGCCGGGAGGGCGAGAATTCGGGGAGCGGTGGAACCGGCAGGCAGAGCACGGGGGGAATTGGAGCCGTATCCGCGATAGAAGTCGCGGAGGCGGAAATTCTGTCGAAAGAGACGGGCAGGACGGTACGCCTCCTGGAGGAGCCGGCCAAGGCAGCGGCGCTGGTGTGTTTTATCCTGCTGAATCTGATTCTGGGATTGAACTCGGATCCGATTGTCCGGCTGATTCAGGGCGGCATTGAGATGTTTGAGTAGCGGGGCCTGGAGGCCTTTGTCGGGAGGGATGTTTTGATGGATGCATGGTTGCTGATTCCGATGGCGCTGCCGGTGGCCGGCGGCGGGGTTCTGCTGGCTTCGTCCTTTCGGGAGAGGGCTTCCGGGGCGGGGAAAGAGAGCTCCGCCGGCCCAGGGCTTTGCGCCTATGTGGGCATTGTGCTGGGGGTATCGGTGATTCTGGCCCTGGCGGCGGCCTGGACAGGGGAGCGGGAGTTGGTGCTGTTTACGCTGGTGGACGGGATTCCTGTGTACTTCCGGGTGGACGACGTGGGCAGGCTGTTCGTGACAGTGGTCAGCGCGGTGTGGCTTTTGGCGGCGCTGTTCGCCTTTGTCTACATGGGCCGGGAGGGGAAAGAGAAACGCTTTTTCGGCTTTTATTTGATATTATACGGAATATTGGTGGCGTCCGACTTTGCGGGGAATCTGGTGACCATGTATCTGTTCTATGAGCTGGCTACGCTGGCGTCCATGCCCCTGGTGCTCCACAGCGGCAGGCGGGAATCCGTCATGGCGGCGTTAAAGTACCTGTTCTATTCCCTCTGCGGGGCGTACGGGGGCCTGTTCGCGGTTTTTGTGCTGCACCGCTACAGCGGCTCTTTGACGTTTGCGCCGGGAGGCACATTGGGGACGGCGGCCCGGGGTCATGAGGGAATCCTGCTGATCGCGGTGTTCGCAGCCCTCCTGGGCTTCGGGGCAAAGGCCGGCATAGTGCCCCTCCACGCCTGGCTCCCCACGGCTCATCCGGTGGCGCCCTCCCCGGCCTCCGCGGTTCTGTCCGCGGTCATCGTAAAGTCCGGGGTGCTGGCGGTGATCCGGGTGGTGTTCTACATCGTGGGGCCTGAGTTTCTGCGGGGCACATGGGTGCAGCAGGCCTGGATGGGGTTAGCGCTGCTGACGGTGTTCACGGGCTCCATGCTGGCCTGCCGGGAGCGGAATTTCAAGAAGAGGCTGGCCTATTCCACGGTGAGCCAGGTGTCCTATATCCTGTTCGGGCTTTCGCTCCTGACGCCGGAGGCCTTTGCGGGGGCCCTGCTCCATGTGGCGGTGCATGCGGCGGCGAAATGCGGCTTGTTTCTCACGGCCGGGGTGTTCCTATACTCTTTCGGATATACAAAGGCACAGGAGCTGGCGGGAATCGGGAGGAGGATGCCGGTGACCATGTGGTGTTATCTGCTGCTTGCCCTGACGCTGGTGGGGATTCCGCCCACAGGGGGCTTTGTCAGCAAATGGCATCTGGCCCAGGGGGCCCTGGATTCGGATGCGGGGATTTTCTCATGGCTGGGGCCGGCGGTGCTGCTGGTCAGCGCGCTGCTGACCGCCGGGTATCTGCTGCCGGTGGCCATGAGAGGATTCTTCCCGGGGGCGGGGGGCGAAGAGGACGGTGCACTCCCGGAGGCGGGCGTCGAAGAGGCCGGCGGGCCTCCGGGGATGGGCGGCGAAGAGGCCGGCGTGCTCCCGGGGGCGGGCGGCGAAGAGGACAGCGTACTTCCGGGGGCGGGCGGCGAAGAGGCCGGCGCACCCTCGGATGCTGGCGGCGAAGAGGCCGGCGGGCCTCCGGAGGCGGGCGTCGAAGAGAACGGCGCACTCCCGGAGGCGGGCGGCCCCCGGGAGCCTGCCCCGGCCATGCTGGTGCCTTTGGGGATTTTGGCGGCGGTGGCCGTACTGCTTGGGATTTTCCCGGGGCCTCTGACGGAATACGTCTCCGGGATTGCCGCATCGGTATTGTATCGTTGACAAGGAGCGAGAAAGGGTGGTTGCCATGAGTGAAGTTATAATGCTGCTGGCAGTGATTCTGCCTGTGTTTACAGGGATCCTGCTGCCATTGCTGTCCTTTCGCAGCAGGAGGGCCATGCGGATCTATCTGGAGACGGCAGTGTGCGTCAATTCCGGGCTGGTCTGCCTGCTGCTGATGGATGCGCCCCAAAGGGCGCTTACGGTGTTCCGCTTTACCCATGATCTGAGCATCACCCTGGGGCTGGACGGGCCGGGGGCGGTGTTCGCGGGGCTGGCGGCATTCCTCTGGCCCTTTGCCATGCTGTATTCTTTTGAATATATGGAAAAAGAGGAGAACGCGGAGTCTTTTTTCCTGTTCTATACGGCTACCTACGGGGTCACCTTGGGGGTGGCCCTGTCGGAGAATATCCTGACCATGTACTTTTTCTTCGAGATGCTGAGCCTTGTGACACTGCCTTTGGTGATGCATACCAGGACCAGGGAGGCCGTCCTGGCCAGCAGGGCCTATCTGTACTACATGCTGGGGGGCGCGGCGTTTGCTTTCATCGGCATGATCTTCGTGCTGGTCTACGGCACCACCTCCTCCTTTGTGCCGGGAGGGGTGCTGGACATGGCCAACATTGCGGAGAAAAAGGACACTTTGCTTCTGGTGTATGTGCTTTGCTTCTGCGGATTTTCGGTGAAGACGGCCATGTGGCCATTCTCCTCCTGGCTGCCGAAAGCCAGCGTGGCCCCTACCCCGGTGACGGCACTGCTCCATGCGGTGGCAGTGGTGAACACAGGGGCTTTCGCGGTGATGCGGGTGACCTATTATAGCTTTGGAACCGGGCTGCTTCGGGGGACATGGGCGCAGCATGTGGTGACGGGGCTGGCGGTTTTCACGATTCTGTACGGCTGCAGCCGGGCCCTGAAAGAGACCCATCTCAAGAGGCGGCTGGCATGGTCTACGGTGAGCAATCTGTCCTATATGCTGTTTGGGGTGACGCTGATGACGCCCCTGGGAATGCTTGGGGCCATGGCGCACCTGGTGTTCCATTCCCTGATGAAGATGTGCGCGTTCCTCTGCGCCGGGGCGGTGATCCACCGGACAGGGCGAAATTTCGTCCATGAGCTGGACGGGCTGGGCCGGAGGATGCCCAAGGTGTTCCTGTGCTTTGCGGTGTCCGCCCTGGGCCTGATGGGGGTGCCGGGGCTGTGCGGCTTTGTCAGCAAGTGGTATCTGGCCAAGGCGGCCGCAGCCTGCGGGGAACCTTTGTCCTGGGCGGGGGTGGCGGCGCTGCTGGTATCGGCGCTGCTGACGGCGATCTACATGACGAGCATTGTGGTGCGGGCCTTTTTTGCGGGGGATGACTTGGACCACGGCGCCACAGAAGTAACGGCGGACCCGGGGTGGAGGATGCTGGCGCCCCTGGTGCTGTTCGCTCTGCTGACAGTGGGCCTCGGACTGTATTCCGGCCCTGTGGTCAGGGCGCTGGAGGCGGCTGTTTTGGGGAAGATGTGATTCTGATAGCAGGATACGGGTGCAGGGATTTGGCATGGAGGGTGACGGAGTTGGAGACAGGATTGGCATTTTTGGTATTTTTCCCTTTTCCGGCAGGGGTTCTGGTCTTTCTGGCGGGTAGGGCTTCCTGGAAAAGGGAGAGAAATGCCCGGGGAGTCCGGGAGGAAAGCGCCGGCGGGAGGCAGGGAACCGTGCTTTTGGCGGCCTGCGCGGCTCTGGAGCTTCTGGTTATGACAATAGTGTCATATCTGGGCATGGGCTCCGGGCAGAGGGTTTCTCTGGACATTGCGGATGTCTGCGGTCTGGGGCTGCATTTTACCCTGGACGGATTTCGGGCCGTGTACGGCTGCGTGGCCGCGTTCCTGTGGCTGATGGCGGCGCTGCTCTCCGGGGAGTATTTCCGCGGCCGGCGCCGTGTGAGCCGCTTTTATCTGTTCCTGCTTTGGACCCTGGGGGCCGCCATGGGGGTGTTTTTGTCCGCGGATTTATACACTACCTTTGTGTTCTTTGAAATCATGTCGTTTACTTCCTATGCGTGGGTGGCCCAGGAGGAGACCGGGCCGGCTCTGCGGGCCGCGGCCACCTATCTGGCGGTGGCGGTGACCGGGGGGCTTGTAATGCTCATGGGGATCTTTTTGCTGTACCACCGGCTGGGCACCGTGGTCATAGAGGAGCTGCCCGGGGCGGCGGAGGCCTGTGGGGAAAAAGCCGTGCTGTACGCCGCGGGGGCATGTCTGCTCACGGGCTTCGGGGCCAAGGCGGGGGCGTTTCCTCTGCACATCTGGCTGCCAAAGGCCCATCCGGCGGCCCCTGCTCCGGCCTCTGCCCTGCTGTCCGGCATCCTGACCAAAACGGGCATCTACGGCATCCTGATTCTGGGCTGCTATCTGTTCCCCCAGGACAGGGCATGGAGTCATATGATTCTGGCCCTGGGGGCGGCTACCATGTTTGGGGGTGCGGCGCTGGCGGTGTTCTCCGTGGACTTGAAGCGGACGCTGGCCTGCTCCTCCATGTCCCAGATCGGCTTTATCCTGGTGGGGATCGGGATGCTTGGGATGCCCCAGGGGAGCGGAAATGCACAATACCGTCTATTGGCGGCCAGCGGCACATTCCTGCACATGGTGAACCATTCCCTGATTAAGCTGGTGCTGTTTCTGGCCGCAGGGGTGGTGTATATGAACGCCCATGCCCTGAACCTGAATGCCATCCGGGGCTTTGGCAGGAAGAAACCTCTGTTAAAGGCCGTCTTTCTCATGGGGGCGCTGGCCATAGGCGGAATCCCTCTGTTCGGCGGCTATGTGAGCAAGACTTTGCTCCACGAGAGCATGGCGGAGTATGGGGGCGGAGGCTTGCTGCGGGCGCTGGAGTATCTGTTCCTGTTCTCCGGCGGGCTCACCGTGGCGTATATGGCGAAGCTCTTTGTGGCGATTTTCGTGGAAAAGAACCGGGATCCGGTCTTGCAGGAGAAGTACGACAGGAGAGAAGCATATATGAGGCCTGCCTCGGTGCTTGCCCTGGCCGGCAGCGGGACGGCGCTGCTGGTGTGGGGCCTGTGCCCCCATGCCCTGATGGAGAAAGCGGCCGGTCTGGCCCGGGGTTTCATGAGGCTGGAGGAGGCGGGACATCCGGCGGCTTATTTCAGTCTCGGAAATCTGAAAGGGAGCCTGATATCCGTTGGGATTGGGGCTGCGGTTTACCTGGTTTTCATCCGCAGGGTTCTCCAAAACCGCAGCGGGGAATATGTGGACGCCTGGCCCGGATGGCTGGATCTGGAGGAGCTTGTGTACCGGCCTGTGGCGCTGTACGCCCTGCCCTGGATCCTGGGGGTGGCCTGCAGGGTGCTGGACAGTGTGGCGGACTGGCTGGTGGTGGGGCTGCGAAAGACCCTTTACCGGGACAGCCCTCTGCCCCGGGAGAGGACAGAGGGCAATGCGCTGACGGCCGGCCTGGGCCGGACGCTGAACGCGTTCCAGGGTCTGGGCAACCGCACCTGGCGGCGCAAAAACCCCCTCCACCGGGACTATGTGCACCTGGCGGCGGTGAAGAACCAGCAGTTTCGGGAGACCAACCGCATCATCCAGCGGAGTCTGTCCTTTGGGTTGCTGCTGTTCTGCCTGGGGCTTGCGCTGACTTTGCTGTATCTTATCTGGTGGTAGGGCGGCGGGCCGGGAGGCTGATTTTCGGGATACCGTTGACAGTGGCACGATTATATGCTATTATCAGACAAATGTCAACCACATCGGGAGGGAGAATATGGAAAGCATTCATCTGATACAGGATATCAAAACATTTGCCTTTTCCGCCGAGAATCCCACGGGGACAAGGGGCGGGGGCGCAAAAGGCGGGGACTGCACCAAGCTGCGGCCCTGCATCGAAATCCGCCCCGGGGAGACCGTTACGCTGCTGGACACCGACGGGCCGGGAATGATTCAGAATATCTGGTTCACGGGATATGTGGGGCACAGCTTTATCCTGCGGATCTACTGGGAGGGGAACGAGAACCCTTCCGTGGAGGCGCCGATTTCGGCGTTCTTTGGCTGTGCCTACGATGAGAATTTTGAAGACCGGGAGGGCAGATATCCGATTTTAAATTCTGCCAAAATTCTGGTGGCCCCCGGAAGAGGCCTGAACTGCTACTGGGAGATGCCTTTCCGAGAGCACTGTAAGATCACCATGGAAAATCGCAGCCGGGAGGATAAGACGCTTTTCTACATGATAACGGGCTGCTATCTGGAACTGCCGGAAAATATCGGCTATTTTCATGCGTCCTACCGTCAGGAGCACCCGGTGCAGAAAGGGCGTTCCTATACCGTCATAGACAATATCCGAGGCAAGGGCCAGTTTGCGGGGCTCACTTTGGCTGCCGGCATGAACGGCAACAATACCTGCTGGGTAGAGGGAGAGGCCAGGATGTACATTGACGACGACAGATATCCCTCCATCCACTATACCGGCACGGAAGACTACTTCGGGGGCGCCTACGGGTTCGGCAACGATATCTATCTGAAGCGATACCACACCTACAGCGGTCTCTATGCCGGAATGTTCGCCATCCTGGGGGACAACGCGGCCTTTTACAACGGACAGCAGCGGTTTCTGCTGTACCGTCTCCATGTGGCGGATCCCATCCATTTCGAGACCGGTTTCCGGATGACGCTGGACAATCTGGGCTGGACAGGCCCCAGATATGACGACTACACGTCCGTAGCGTTCTGGTATCAGACTCTGCCCCATGAGCCCCTGAAGCCTCTGCCGGAGGATGGGGAGATGGTGATGAAGTGAGAAAACCTCTCCGGGCGAAGAAGTGGTAAAAAGCTTTCCGCGCCGGGAAATCCAAAGGAACATAGAGCGGCAAAAGTCCCTGGCCGCCGGACAAAGCGGCAGGGGATTCAGATGAAAAGGGACAAAAGCGTGCCAGGGAGCGGCCTCAGTTCTTCCGGGGAGCGTTGGCGCTGGCGATTTTCTTCAGGGTGGAATTGGTCCCCAGAAGCATGAACACATCGTCCTTTTTGGTGGGCTGGTCTGCGGGAGGATTCACCAAAAGCTGCCCGCCCCGCTTGACGGCGATGGCGTTGATGCCGTATTTCTCCCGGAGCTTCAGCGTCCGCAGATCCTTGCCGATCCAGTCGGTGGGGGTGATGATCTCGCCGATGGAGTATTCCGAGGACAGCTCTATGGTATCGAACATATTGTTGAACGCCAGGTCGTTTGCCAGCTGGACGCCGATCTCCTTTTCCGGATAGACGATCTTGTCCGCGCCTATCTTGGTGAGGATCTTGCCCTGCTTCTCATCGTAGGCCTTGGCGATGACCTGGCTGATGCCCTGCTCCTTGGCCCAGATGGTGGCCAGCACCGAGGCGTCCAGGCTGTGGCCGATGGAGATCACCGCGCCGTCGAAATTCCTGCCGCCCAGCTCCTCTAAGGCCTCGTCGTTGGCCACGTCCAGGCACATGGCCAAAGTGACGTAATCGGCGATGAGCCGGAC